>DASSVR010000023.1:0-185879 GCA_035705945.1 Solirubrobacterales bacterium | reverse complement strand
GTGTCCGCCGCCGCCAGGCGTGCGCGGGGGTCTCGCCAACCCGTCCCAGCCGGCCCGGCCGCGGCGATCGTTAGATTGGCGCTGTGAAGGCGCGCGTGCTGATCCGCCCCAAGGAGGGCATCCTCGACCCGCAGGGCAAGGCGGTGGAGCGGGCGTTGCCGGCGCTCGGCTTCGAGGGCATCGAGCACGTCCACGTCGGGCGGATGGTCGAGCTGGAGGCCGAGGACCCGGAGCGGCTCGGCGAGCTCTGCGAGAAGCTCCTCGCCAACCCCCTGATCGAGGACTACGAGATCCAGACCCTGTGATCTGGGGCGTCGTCCAGTTCCCCGGTTCCTGCGACGAGCGGGACGCGCTGCACGCCTGCGAGGTCCACGGCGACGGGGCGCGGCTGATCTGGCATGAGAGCCGCGACCTCGACGGCGTCGACGGCGTCGTCGTCCCCGGCGGCTTCTCCTATGGCGACTACCTGCGCGCCGGCGCGATCGCCCGCTTCTCGCCGGCGATGGAGGCGGTCGCTGAGGCGGCGGGCGGCGGCGCCCCGGTGATCGGGATCTGCAACGGCTTTCAGGTCCTCTGCGAGGCGAAGCTGCTGCCGGGGGCGCTGCTGCGCAACGCCCGGCTGCGCTTCCGCTGCCACCAGGTCGAGCTGATCGAGGAGGGCAGCGGCGAGCGGCTCTCGATCCCAGCCAAGCACGGCGAAGGCCGCTATTACGCGCCCGAGGAGATGCTCGATGAGATGGAGGCGAACGGGCAGGTCGCATACCGCTACGCCGAGGGGCACAACTCGAATGGGTCGGTCCGCGACATCGCCGGGGTGACGAACGAGCGCGGCAATGTGCTCGGCCTGATGCCGCACCCCGAGCACGCGGTCGACCCGCTGACCGGCTCCACCGACGGGCTGCGGGTTTTCGAGCGGATGAGCGGGGTCGCCGCTTGACGGTGGGGACCCCGAAATACCGCGAGCTCGGCCTGACCGATTCCGAGTACGAGCTGATCGTCGAGAAGCTGGGGCGCGAGCCGAACGACGTCGAGCTGGCGATGTTCAGCCTGCTCTGGTCCGAGCACTGCGCCTACAAGCACTCGCGCAAGCTGCTGCGGCGGCTGCCGACCGAGGGTGAGCGGGTGGTGATGGGGCCGGGCGAGAACGCCGGCGCCGTCGACGTCGGCAACGGCTACGCGGTCGCCTTCAAGGTCGAGTCCCACAACCACCCCAGCGCGGTCGAACCGTTCCAGGGCGCGGCGACCGGGGTCGGCGGCATCCTCCGCGACGTCTTCGCGATCGGGGCGCGGCCGATCGCGATCCTCGACAGCCTCCGCTTCGGCGAGCTCGACTCGGTCCGCTCGCGCCACCTGCTCGACGGCGCCGTACGCGGGATCGGCCACTACGGCAACTCGATCGGGGTGGCGACGGTCGGCGGCGAGATCTACTTCGAGGAGCCCTACGAGCACAACTGCCTGGTCAACGCGATGTGCATCGGCTTCGCCAAGACCGCCGACATGGTGCGCGCGGCGGCCGCAGGCGTCGGCAACTCGGTCGTCCTGATGGGGGCATCGACCGGGCGAGACGGGATCGGCGGCGCCTCGGTGCTCGCTTCGGCCGAGCTAGGCGAGGGCGACGACGAGAAGCGGCCGACGGTGCAGATCGGCGACCCCTTCGAGGAGTCGAAGCTGCTGGAGTGCTGCCTGGAGCTGCTGCAGAAGGGCCTCTTGGTCTCGCTGCAGGACCTCGGCGCCGCCGGGCTCACCTCCTCGGCGGGGGAGATGGCCTCGGCCGGCGGGGTCGGGATCGACATCGACGTCTCCCGGGTACCGCTGCGCGAGGCCGACATGGAGCCCTTCGAGATCATGGTCTCCGAGTCGCAGGAGCGGATGCTGGCGGTGGTCGAGCCGGCGCGGGTCGCCGAGGTGCGGGCGATCTGCGAGAAATGGCAGACCGGCTCGGCGGAGATCGGCAGCGTCACCGAGGGCGGGCTGATCCGGATCTTCCAGGGCGAGGAGACGGTCGGTGAGATTCCGGTCGAGGCGCTGGTCGACGGCTGCCCCCTCTACGACCTCGACCCGGCCGAGCCCGAAGGCTGGATCTACGTCAACCGGGCGACGCTGTCGCAGGATGCCTCGCCGGAGGAGGAGCTGCTGGCGCTGCTCTCGGCCCCCAGCATCGCCTCCAAGCGCTGGGCCTTCGAGCAGTACGACTCGATCGTCGGCTCGCGCACGGTGCGGCGGCCCGAGCAGGCCGACGCCGCGGTCCTGCAGCTGCCCGAGGCCGGCAACGCGATCGCCGTCTCGATCGACGGCAACGGCCGCCGCGTCGCCTGCGACCCCTACGCGGGAACGGTCGAGGCAGTGCTCGAGTGCGCCCAGAACCTCGCCTGCGTCGGCGCCGAGCCCCTCGGCCTGACCAACTGCCTCAACTTCGGCAACCCCGAGAAGCCGGTCGGCGCCTGGCAGCTCGACCGCGCCGTCAGCGGCCTCGCCGACGCCTGCAACGCCCTCGACGTCCCCGTCGTCGGCGGCAACGTCTCCCTATACAACGAGGGGCCCGACGGCCCGATCTACCCGACGCCGGTGGTGGCGATGGTCGGCGAGCTTCCCGACCCCGCCCAGGTCGCCGGCAGTGCCTTCGCCCGTGAGGGCGACGCGATCGGCCTGATCGGCCCCTTCGAACCGAGCCTCGCCGGTTCGGAGTTGGCCAAGCAGCGGGGGCAGCTGGGGATGGGGCTGCCGCAGCCGGACATCCGCGCGGTCGCCGCCGCCTGCGAGATCGTCCGCGACGCTGTCCGCGCCGGCAAGCTCTCCTCCGTCCACGACGTCTCTGACGGCGGCCTCGCCGGCGCCCTCGCCGAGTGCGCGATCGGCGGCGGCATCGGCTGCGAGGCGAACGTCGAACACCTGCGCGAGCGCGGCGCCCAGCCGGAGGAAGCGCTCTTCGGCGAGGGCGCCGGCGGCTTCGTGGTCAGCGGCGACCGGGCCGTCCTGGAAGAGCTGGGCGCCGTCCTGATCGGCACCGTCGGCGGCGAGCAGGTCTCGATCGGCGCCGGCGACCGCAGCATCTCGGTCACCCTGGCCGAGGCAGAGCGCGCCTGGCGCTCGCTCAGCTCTCGCCTCGGCTGAGGCTGGCGCCGCTGTCGGGGTCGAAGAGCTGGAGCCGGCTGGTGTCGACCCAGATCTCCGTCTTCTCCCCGCGGCGGATCTCGCTGGAGGCGTCGAGGCGGGCGATCACCTGCTCCTCCCCCTCCCGCAGGTTGGCCGCGCCGGTCTCGTCGAGGCTGTCGCCGACCAGGTCGGCGAGCAGCTCGGACTCCACCCCTTCCGATTCGATGTGGAAGTAGGCATAGAGGTCGGAGCCGAGCGACTCGACCAGTTCGACCTCCGCCTCGAAGGTCAGCCCGCCGTCCCTCCTCGCCTCCTCGCTGACGAGCGCGGCGTCCTCGAAGCTCTCCGGACGCAGTCCGGCGACCACGGGCCCGTCCGAGCGGCCCGGCGCCAGCTCGCCCACATCCACCTCGCCGATCGGCAGCTTCACCCGGTCGCCGCTCAGCTCGCCCGGCATGAAGTTCATCGCCGGCGAGCCGATGAAGCCGGCGACGAAGAGGTTCTTCGGATTGTTGTAGAGGTCGGCCGGAGTGCCCACCTGCTGCAGCTCGCCCGCCCTCATCACCGCGACCCGATCGCCTAGCGTCATCGCCTCGGTCTGGTCGTGGGTGACGTAGACGGTCGTCGTGCCGAGGCGCGACTGCAGCTGCGCTAGCTGGGTCCGCATCTGCACGCGCAGCTTCGCGTCGAGGTTCGAGAGGGGCTCGTCGAGCAGGAATGCTTTCGGGTCGCGGACGATCGCCCGGCCCATCGCCACCCGCTGGCGCTGCCCCCCGGAGAGGTTCGCGGGCCGCCGGTCGAGGTGCTGCTCCAGATCGAGGATCTCCGCCGCCTCCTCGACCTTGCGTTCCCTCTCCGCCCGGTCGGTGCCGGCCAGCTTCAGCGCGAAGCCCATGTTCTCCCGCACGCTCATGTGCGGGTAGAGCGCGTAGTTCTGGAAGACCATCGCGACGTCGCGGTCCTTCGGCGCCCGCTCGTTGACGATCTCGCCGTCGATCTTCACCTCGCCGCGGGAGATCTCCTCGAGGCCGGCGATCATCCGCAGCGCGGTCGACTTGCCGCAGCCGGAAGGCCCGACGAGGATCATGAACTCGCCATCCCCGATATCGAGGTCGATCTCCTTGACGGCCTCGTAGCCGTCGGGGAAGACCTTGGTCACTCCGTCGAGGACTATCTCCGCCATCCCAACCTTTCCCTCCACCGGCAAGGTGCCCCGCGGGAGCCGCCCCTAAACCGGGGCGACTGTTTCGCGGCGCCAGGTCCGGGTAGTTCCAAAAAGGCCATCTCCGGGGGGAGAAGGAGGAGATCGATGGTGCGATACGTGATCGCGTTGGGACTGGCCCTGGCAACCCTGGGACTCGCCGCCTGCGGCGGCGGAGACGACGGGGGCGGAGGGATCGAGGCAGAAACGCTGCAGCCCTCGGACGCCAAAGGGGCGTCGGGGAAAGTCACCTGGTGCATCGGCAAAGACACCAGCGGCGCGTTCAACACGGCCGTCGACGACTTCAACCAGCAGAACCCGAACCTGGAAGCGGACCTGCTCGAACTGCCGGAAAGCGCGGACATCCAACGCGAACAGCAGATCCAGCGGCTGCGCGCGGAATCGAGCGAGTGCGACGTCCTCGGGATGGACGTGATCTGGACCGCCGAGTACGCGGCCTCGGGCTGGCTCTACGACCTGACGCCGGTGGTCGAAGAGCTCGAAGGGGCGTTCATCCCCTCGACCGTGGAAACGGTCGAATACGAAGGCAAGAAGTGGGCGCTGCCGTTCAACACCAACGCCGGCTTCCTCTTCTACCGGACCGACGAGGTCCCGCAACCGCCCACGACCTGGGAGGACGTCTACGCCGAAGCGAAAGAAGGGAACGGCCTCGTCTACCAGGGCGAAAGGTACGAGGGGCTGACGGTGGACTTCCTCGAGCTCCTCTACAGCGCCGGCGGCAAAGTCCTCTCGGATGACGGCGAAACGGTGGAAATCGACTCGCCGGAGACGCGCGAAGTGCTCGAGTTCCTGCAAAAAGGGATCGAGGAAGGCGCGGTGACCAAAGCGGTCACCACCTACGAAGAGGAGAGCTCGCGGCGGGCCTTCGAGGCGGGCAACGCGACCTTCATGCGCAACTGGCCGTACGCGTACGCCCTGGGCAAAGAATCGGCCATCGCCGACGACTTCGAAGTGGCGAAATTCCCGGGCTACGGCGGCAACCCGGGTGCCGGTGTGGTCGGCGGCTACAACCTCGGAATCTCCGCCTACTCCGACAACCCGAACGGGTCGCTGGCCTTCGCTGAATACCTCACCACCCAGCCGGTGCAGAAGGAAATGTTCCTCAAAGCGACCTTGCCCGCGGTGGCGACCGCCGTCTACCAGGACCCCGAAGTGAAAGAGGAAATCCCCTTCACCGAGGAACTGCTGAAAGCGATCGAACAGGCCGAAGCGCGACCGGTCTCGCCGGTCTACACGGAAATCTCCGAAGCGATCTTCAACAACGTCTTCGAGGTCCTGCAAGGCCGGCAGTCGCCGGATGAGGCGACCTCGAAGATGGCGTCTGAAATCGAAACGGCCCTGCAGAGGTTCTAGTGGAGGGGAAAGCCGAGAGGCTTCCCCTCCCCCGTTCGCGGCGGCGCTCGCTATTCCGCGAGGAGCGCCGCCTCGGAGCGGCGATGCTGGTGCCGTCGCTGGCCGTGATCGCGCTGGTCGCCGCCTATCCGATCTTCTACGCGATCTGGCTCTCGCTGAACGAATACAGCGTCATCACCCCGGGCCTCTCGCGGTTCGTCGGGCTCGACAACTACGTCGACGCCCTCGGCTCGTCGGAGTTCTGGGCGGCGATGAAAACGACCGTCCTCTTCACCGTCATCTCGGTCGGGCTCGAGCTGGTGATCGGGTTGGGGATGGCGCTGGTCATGCACGAGGCGTTCCGCGGCAGGGCGCTGCTGCGGGCGGTGGTGCTCGTCCCCTGGGCGGTCCTCACGGTGGTGACCGCGATCACGTGGCGGACGATGTTCGAGCCCGAACTCGGCTTCGTCAACTCGACCCTGAGCGCCCTCTCGCTCCCCGGTGCGGACGTCGTCTGGCTCGGCGAAGAAGGCTACGCGCTGGCGGTGATGATCCTCGCCGACGTCTGGAAGACGGCGCCCTTCATGGCGCTGCTCATACTCGCCGGCCTGCAGGGCATACCCCGGGACCTCTACGACGCGGCCAAGGTCGACGGCGCGACGGTGTGGCAGCGGTTCCGCAGCATCACCCTGCCGCTGCTGGTGCCGGCCATCACGGTGGCGCTGATTTTCCGCACCCTCGACGCGCTGCGCGTGTTCGACCTCCCCTACGTGCTGACGAAGGGCGCGAACGGAACCGAAACGCTGTCGCTGATCGCCCAGCGGGAATTGGTGACGAACCGCAACACCGGGCTCGGCTCGGCCCTCGCCGTGCTCACCTTCCTCACGGTGATGGCGATCTCCTTCCTCTACATCCGGCTGGTCGGCGGCAACATCCGCGCCCTGACGAAGGAACAGGAGTAGGCGATGAGGCGCTGGCTGATCTGGGCGGCGGTGGCGGCGACCGTGCTCTTCTGCCTCTTCCCGTTCTACTGGCTGGTCAACACCTCGCTGAAGAGCGGCGCCGACCTCTCCAGCGCGAACCTGCTCCCGCCGAGCCCAACGCTCGACAACTACACCTCGATCTTCGAAGACACCGCCTTCACGATGGCGCTCCGCAACAGCGCGATCGTCGCCGGCGCCGTCACCATCCTCTCGCTCCTAATCGGCTCCTTCGCCGGCTACGCGCTGGCCCGGCTGCACCTTCCGTTCAAGTTCCTGATCCTCGCGATCCTGCTCTCGATCTCGACCTTCCCGCCGATCGCGATCGCCGCCCCGGTCTTCGAAATCTGGACCGACATCGGCCTCTACAACACCTACCTCGGCCTGATCCTGCCCTCGCTCGCCTTCGGCCTGCCGCTCACCGTCTACATCCTCGCCTCCTTCTTCCGCGACATCCCCAAAGAGCTCGAGGAGGCGGCGCTGATCGACGGCGCCACCCGCTTCCAGGCCTTCCGCAAGATCGTCGTTCCGCTCGGGGCGCCCGGCGTCGTCACCGCCGGCCTGCTGGTCTTCATCTTCGCCTGGAACGAGTTCCTCTTCGCGATCACCCTCACCAGCACCCCGGAGCGCCGGCCGGTGCCGGCGGCGATCGCCTTCTTCACCGGCAGCCAGCAGTTCGAGCTGCCGCTCGGGACGATCAGCGCCGCCTCGGTCGTGGTGACGATCCCGCTGGTCGTGCTGGTGCTGATCTTCCAGCGGCGGATCGTGGCGGGTCTGACGGCCGGGGCCGTCAAGGGCTGATGAACGACGCAGCCGACATTTGCCACACCCCGGTGTGGTCAATGTCGGATTCGCGTGGGACCTGACCTCGACTCGGTTCTCTCGCCGGACGGCTGGTCCTACGCCAGCGCCGCCTCGGGGCGCTTCCACGCGCTCTTCGGGCGGGACTCGGCGATCGTCTCGCTGCAGGTGCTGCCGGCGCGACCTGACGTGGCCCGGGCGACCCTGCAAGCGCTGGCGCCTCTGCAGGGAAAGGCCGTGGACGCGGCGACCGACGAGGAGCCGGGGAAGATCATCCACGAGTGGTGGCCCGAGGCGCCGCCGCGGCTCGCGGCCGCGGGCTGGCCGGTCCGCGACGGGGAGCTCCGCTACTACGGCTCGGCCGACTCGACCTCCTGGTTCCTCGTCCTGCTCGCCTCGCTCGGCGACCGCTCGCTCGCCTCAGAGCTGGAGCCGAGCTGGCGCGCGGCCGGCGAATGGCTGGAGCGGGCCCTCGATCGCGGCGGGGGGCTCGTCCGCCATGGACCCCGCCGGACCGCCGGTGGGCTGGTCCAGCAGGGTTGGCGGGACGCCGAGGACCCCGCTGATCCCGTCCACCATGGTGCCGGCATCCTCACCCCCGAGGGCGAGGTCCCGCCGGCGCCCCTGGCCGACGCCGACAGCCAGGCGGTGGCGGTCGTCGCCCTGCGTGGCCTCGCCCTCCTCTCGGGGCGGGAGCGGTGGGACGAGGAGGCGGCTCGACTCGGCGCCACGATCGAGCGGGACTTCGGCCCCGAAACCCTGGCGATCGATGGCCACGGCGAGCGTGTGCCGGGAGCCGGTTCGCAGATCGGCTGGCTGCTGTGGGCGGATGCCCTCGGGGGCGAGGAGCGCGATCGCGCCGCCGCGCGCCTCTGCCGGCCAGACGTGCTCACCCCATGGGGCCTGCGAACTCTTTCCAGCGAGCACCCCTGCTTCGCACCGGACGCCTACCACCGCGGCGCCATCTGGCCCTTCGATTCCTGGCTCGGCTGGGGCGGCCTGCGGGCGGCGGGAAGAGCGGAGGCGGGGGCGCTGCGCCGCGGCGTCCTCGAAGCGATCGAGACCCTCGGCGACGCGCCGGAGCTCTACGCCGCAACGCCCGAAGGGCCGCAGCCGATCCCCGTCGCCAACCACCTCCAGGCGTGGAGCCTCGGGGCGCGCCGGGCGCTCGAGGACGAGTGGGACGGCCGCGCCGCCGTACTTTTCTGAGCGGATCGCGGGGGCAGCGCCCAACTCGAGATCAAGAGCTGGGCGCTGCGCCGCGACGCTTCGGTCGGGTACTTCAGCTGCTTGCTACTGGCAGGCTTCGTTCGTTGACGCGTAATAGTCGAGCGGCAGATCCACGCTAAAGCGGGAATCTCCGGACTCGCTGATACCCATCGCGATGGTTCGGACTGGGTCTAGAACTCCCACGTAGACGTTGGATTCAACAGGGAGGGTTGCATCAACACTGCCATCACCATGGCCATCAATGGCGATGTGAGCCACACCGTCGGGAACGACTCCGAGAACACGGTATCCATCGCAGCCGACTGGCTCAGCGCTGAAAGACTGGCCGGCTATCACCCGTTGTCCCTCATCGCATCCACCAATGCCTTCGGTAAGGAACGCACATATGGATTCGCCCATGGCAGCAAGCGTAACGTCGCCACCGTCTGACCGTGGGACGACAGCGACCTCGGAGACCGCCCCAGCATCGGGAAGCCCAAGACGCAGAGCCATGAGATCCAGCCGCATCTTCATTTCCTCGGAGACCGCATCCATCGCAGCTGGAGTTGCAGGCTGGAGGGCGGAGAACTTCGATGCCGGAGGCTCGATAGGCGCGGAGGTCGCATCCGTTGACTGAGAAGCCACGACCAAAGCGACAATGCCTGCGACGAAAACAAGGGCAAGAGCGCCTGCTGACCAAGTTCTCTTTTGCGTGATGTGAAGCATGCTTAGCAATCCTCCTTAGCCATGTGCACCGTCACCGGTAATAGAACGAGCGCCGCTTGCACCGTGACGCGTAAAGAGATATCCAGGTCGCATATAGGCATTGGTGAACCCATCTTTAATGCCTGATCCGCACGCCACCGCCTCGGTATACCCGTCGCTGCCCCTCATAATATGGACACACTTTTGAGTCACCGTGCCGCCGTGTCCGTCCGATACCGATGCGTAGTTCCAGTTACGCAGCGTAACTGCAGCATTAAACCAGTGGGGGGTTGCCGGAGCCAGGCTTGGGTCAGTCCAGATGCAATACCAACCTTTTGAATAAGTAGTGCAGTAATCATTGTGTGCGGCAGCGGTATCAGGCTGACGTCCCACTAGAAGCAGCATCGCGAGCAGTAATGCGGTGCCCACGAAAATCAAACGCTGTTTGAATGGCGGTCCCAAAGGGCGCCCAGCCAAGTCTTTCGACATTTCTCTTCCTTTCGGTAGAGGACTGGTTAGTGGCTGATTGAGCTGGGGGTGTTCTGTCGATGCGGCTCGAGTCTATTTGATCGGTTCACGCCGGTCGGTCGCGAACAGCCGCCACCGGCGGGGCTCAGGCGGCGCCGGCAACCAGCGTCGACATCATCCAGGCCGCCCGCTCGTCGTCGAGGCCCTGGGCGCCGGTCAGGTCCTGCCAGGTGCGGAAGGCGAGGGCGTGGCCGATTGCGGCGCGGGTTCGCTTGGCGGCGTTGCCGCGCAGGCCCCTCCCCCGCATCAGGATTTCTCCTGCCTCGGCAAGGAAGGCGCGGAAGGCGCCCATCAGCTCGTCGACGACCGGCACCGTGGGGGCGTCGCGAAGCAGCTTGTCGAGCATCCCCTCGGTGCGGCGGTAGTAGGCGTAGAGCTCGGCGAGGGCGGCCTCGAGGCGCTCGCCCGGGTCGTCGATCGAGGTCCAGCGGCCGATCTCGGGCGGCGGGTTCGCCGCGGCCCAATGGGCCGAGCAGGCCCCGAACAGCGCCCGCTCGTCGGGGAAGTGGCGGTAGAGGGTCGAGCGGCGGACACCGGCGCGCTCGGCGACGGCGCTGATCGAGGTGCGGGCCGGACCGAGGCTGCCGTGCAGCTCGACGGCGCTTTCGGTGATCCGCAGCCGCGTCCGCGCCTCGGCTTCGGCCCTGAGCTTCTTCTCGTACTTTCGCTTTCGGTCGGACATAGGTGTACGGTGAATATTGACACACGCGCCGGCGGTCGCTAGTTTTCGCGCGTCAACGCTGTTTGACGAAATGGAGAGACGATGGCAACGGTGATTGGTCCCACTGACGGCAAGGCCGGCTTCCTAGGCAGCATCGGGGTCCGGTTCATGATCGACGGCGAGGAGGCGGGCGGCGACTTCTCGCTGGTCGAACACCCGATGCCGCCGCGAGCGCTGGCCGCCCCCCTGCACCGCCACAACCGAGAGGACGAGTACAGCTACGTCCTCGAGGGGCGGATGGGGGCGCTGCTGGGCGACGAGGTGCTGGAGGCCGGCCCCGGAGACCTGGTCTTCAAGCCGCGCGAACAGTGGCACACCTTCTGGAACGCCGGCGAGGAGACCTGCCGGATCCTCGAGATCATCGCCCCGGCGGGGTTCGAGCACTTCTTCGAGGAGCTGGTGGCGATGGGCGGATCGGCGCAGGCCGACCCGGAGCAGCTGGGCGCACTCTGCAGCCGATATGAGCTCGAGATGCAACCCGAGACGGTGCCGGAGCTGCTCGATCGCTTCGGACTGCGCATCGGGGAGCCGGGAGAGGTGGCGCCGCGGCTTCTCGCCTAAGTCATCCGCTGCTAAACCGCGCCGTACCTATAGAGAGATAAGCGTTAGCCTTCCGGGCCGATGAGAAGGCCGGAAACCTGGCAGACGACGGACCTGTGGAAGACCCTCGAGCGCCGTGAGGACGACGAGGCGGCGAAGGCGAAGCTGACGGTTACGAACATCCTTCCGGAAGTCGAGGAAATCCTCGCCAAGGGCAATTCGACCCCCGATACCTACACCCTCCATGACGAGGAGCACTCCTATCGAGTGGCGGAGTTGATTGCCGGAATTGCCGGCGATCTGCTTCAGCGACTGAGCTCTTACGAGGTCGCGATGTTGCTGCTTGCCGCCTATCTCCACGACATCGGAATGACCCCCCCGGCCGGCAAGGTTGCGGCTCATTTCTCCTACCTCCTCTCGGGGGACTCTCACGACCTGAGTGAGGAGCAACGGGAGGAGCTGCAGGTGTTCCTAGACGACAATTGGGATGGTCGGGTGCCCCCGTTGAATTCCTCCATCCCTACCGCCGAGGAGATAGCCCTCGTCGGCCGGATAACGACGGCTTACGTGCGGGAGCGCCACAACAGCTGGGGCGGGGAATGGATGGAGCAGAACCTGCAGCCCCATGCCGACGATCTCTATGCGGGATGGCTCAACGATCTAATCCTGCTCTGTGCCAGCCACCACTACGGGATCGACGAGCTTCGACACAGCGACTTCCACCCTCGCCTGGTAGGCGCGGGGGACTGCGTCTGTCACCTCCGTTTCTGCGCCTGTCTCCTGCGGGTGGCGGATGTGCTCGATTTTGACCCAGAGCGCACGCCAAAAGTGCTTTTCGCCCACCGCGAGGTGGAGGACGGTAGCGTCATTCACTGGCACAAGAACCATGGCATCGGATTCAGCCTCAGTGACGATGAGGTCACGGTCCACGCCCAGCCCTCGGATGCCGTCACTCATCATGCGGTGATCTGCACCGTCGAGGACGTCGAACGGGAGTTGCTCCTGTGCGACCGCCTCGACCAGGAAACCCAGTTCCATCGCATGCAGGGATGGGCCAAAGACCTCCCCCACGAATGGCGTTTGAGGACTCATGTCCAGCGTCAGATCAATCCTCGAGGGGACCGCTACGAGTACGTCGACGGCACCTTCCGGCCGGACCCAGGTCGGGTTCTCGATCTGATCGGGGGGGCCGAGCTCTACGGCGAGTCGTTAGCCGGCGTCCGCGAGCTGCTGCAAAACGCCTTCGACGCCGTGCGGGAACAGATCGCCAGGGAGCGACTGAAGCAGTCTGAACCCAATGACGAGGAGACCGTTGCCCGGCTTGCGAGAAACCACCAGGTATTGCTCAGGCTCGAACAGGACAACGGGACGACCAAGCTGGTGTGTCGCGACTCCGGAAGCGGGATGACGAAGGAGATCCTGCTCTCGCGGTTTCTGGTCGGGGGCAAGACGGCCAACCACGAAATCCGCGATCTCGAGCGCCGCTGCCGCGAGCTCGGATTCTCGGTGGGCAGGACCGCGCGGTTCGGAATCGGGGTGCTGTCGTACTTCCTGCTCGGGAAGCGGCTCCAACTGGAAACGCGGCGGTCGATCGAGGCAGGGGGAGCGGATGGGGTCGGCTGGTCCTTCTCGAGCAACGGCCTCGAAGACTTCGGCGAAGTCTCGGCGAACTCGGCGAGCCCACAGGGAACGACCGTCACCCTCACGATCAAGGACGAATTTCTCGGAGACGGCTACGAGGCGTTCGCCGAGCGGCTGTGCGAGTACCTCCTTGACACCGTATGCCGTACCCCCTGCGGCTTCCGCTTCGAGGTCGAGGGTGCGGAAGTGGAGGAGATCAATCTCGAGCCAGGGTGGGCCGAGCGGGAGGCAAACGTCCGGGGTCTTCTCCTTCGAGATCTGAGGGACTCCACTCCCCTGGATATCGATACGCCAGTCGAGCTCCTCTCCCGAGAGGATCGCGAAGGCATAGCCCGGCAAGACGCGTATTGGGAATCGCTTCGAGAGGAGGCCGCAGGGGCGATGCACCTCCTCTCAGAAGAGGGTGAGTTGCCAGACGAACTCGGCATCTATCGGATATTCACCGGTTACTTCGCATTGGGCGACAACCTCTCGGTTGCGTTTCTGGACCTCGAGGACCAGGACGATGAGGACGGTATTCAGATAAGGCGGGTCGGTCACGCTGACATGTACGTGTGCTCCGGAGCACTCTCGACGAGCTGGAACGGCATGGAGGTCGACACTGAGTTCGACACTTCCTCCCCAAGGATGCATCCAGATGTGCCTAGCTCGGTGATCGAAATCGACTGGACCAGCGACGCTGCCGGGCAATTGGCGGTGGACCGGAACAGCGTTCGCCTCTCGAAAAAAGGAGAACAAGCCGTTCGATCCGTCGGCAAACGAGCAAGGGACCTGCTGGCGGCAATGGTCAAGGAGGCCGGCGAGTCGCCTCTTTCCCTCCTCAACGCTCGGCTCGTGAAGACGGACGTGCCCGAAGGGTCCTCAAATCTGCAATGGATCCTCGACACCCCCCAAGGTCGAAAGCTGCGGCCGGTTCCGTTCCCGGTACGGAGTCTCCACACGTATGTCGGCAGAGAATTGAACGATGGAGTTCTCCTTGGAGGAAAGAAGGTCACGGCGGTGCGGGCTGCCACTTCTCTTGGGGGGCGGACGCGGAACCCGCATTGGCATGGTGAGGAATTCGTCCCCTCGCGTATCGCGCTCGTACGATCGTCCGAAATTCGGCCGGTTGCCATCTGGGATGGAGCGGAGAGACCGGCCGACGATCTTCCTACCCCGAAGACCATGGCGCTCGAGTTCCCAGGCAGCTTTGAGCAGATGATCGGGGTCACCGGCACCGACAGGCAGCCGGTCTGGAACCGCGACCATCCAGTCGTCCGAGCTCTCGACCAAGAGGGATGGAACTGGGTCTTCGAGGTGATAGAGAAAGACAGCGACCCTCTCTCTTATGCAGACCAGGTACTCCAGAGCGCCGGTAGGGCAGCCGCCTGGATTGTCTACTGCCTATGGGCGTCCGAAGAACACCTCTGGAACGGCCTCTGCGATCGAGCCCCCGAATTTCTGCCGTCCCTATGGGCGCTGATCGACGGACTCGAGCCGGATCAGCCTCTCTTCTTCTACAAAGAGCAGTTCGTCGAGCGAAACCTGAGAATCGTGAGCCCGGAGAGCTGGGAGGAGATCGGGAGGGATGCCTTGGACGAATGGCTGGAAGAGAAGACGGCAGAGCTCGACGATTTCTGGTGGCTGACTCCGGTCAAGTCGCCACTCGAGGCGTCGGTTTGAGCCGCTCCTCCGCCGGGACTGAGGGATCGTCCCTCGCTGCTACCCTGCCGGGGTAGGCAGTCTGTCTGCCTGCGCGTCGTCTCAATCCGGCAGCGAGAGGAACACGCGCTCTTGACGCTCAAGGGGCTCACGATCGACCGCGATGCGCCGCGCGAGGAATGCGGTGTCTTCGGCGTATACGCCCCCGGTCATGACGTCGCCCGCCTCGCCTACTTCGGACTCTACGCGCTGCAGCACCGTGGTCAGGAGTCGGCCGGGATCGCCACCTGCGAGGGCGGGATGATCACGACGATGCGCGACTCGGGCCTGGTCTCCCAGGTCTTCGATGAGGAGAAGCTGCGGGCGCTGGAGGGAGACATGGCGATCGGCCACGTCCGCTACTCGACCACCGGCGGCGGCTCCTGGGAGAACGCGCAGCCGATCTGGCGCGACGACGGCCGCGAGGTCGCCCTCGCCCACAACGGCAACCTGACCAACGCGGTCGAGCTCTGGGGCGAGCTGAAGGAGCGGGGGCTGCAGTTCCGCGGCACCTCCGACTCGGAGATCATGGCCGCGCTGCTCTCCTCCCACGACGGGAAGATGATCGAGGACGCGGTAGCCGAGGTGATGCCGCGGCTGCGCGGCGCCTACTCCACCGTGGTGATGACCAAGCGGGCGATCGTCGCCTTCCGCGACCCGCACGGTATCCGGCCGCTCAGCCTCGGCCGCCTCGGTGACCGCTTCGTCGTCGCCTCGGAGAGCTGCGCCTTCGACATCATCGGCGCCAAGCTGATGCGCGAGGTGCACCCGGGCGAGATGGTTTCGCTGACCGAGCGCGGGCTGGAGACGCGCCAGGTGGTGAAGGCCGAGCGCCGTGCCAGCTGCGTCTTCGAGCACATCTACTTCTCCCGCCCCGACAGCCGGCTTGAGGGCAAGGTCCTGCAGCAGGCGCGCGGGCGGATGGGCGAGATCCTCTGGCGCGAGGCGCCGGTCGAGGCCGACCTGGTGATCTCGGTGCCGGACTCGGGCAACCCGGCGGCGGCGGGGTTCGCGCGCGCCTCGGGGATTCCCCGCGACGACGGCCTGATCAAGAACCGCTACGTGGCGCGAACCTTCATCCAGCCGGGTCAGGAGCTGCGCAAGCACGGCCTGCGGTTGAAGTTCAATCCGCTGCCGGAGATCGTCGCCGGCCAGCGTCTCGTCGTCGTCGACGACTCGATCGTCCGCGGCAACACCACCCGCCAGATCGTCGGCATGCTGCGCGACGCCGGCGCCAAGGAGGTCCACCTCCGCATCTCCGCCCCCCCGATCCGCAACCCCTGCCATTACGGCGTCGACATGTCGACCCGCGAGGAGATGATCGCCCACAACCGCTCGATCGAGGAGATCGCCGACGAGCTCGAGGCCGACAGCCTCGCCTACCTCTCAATGGCCGGCGTCTACGAGGCGATCGGCGGCGACCCGGGCGAGCACTGCGACGCTTGCTTCACCGGGAACTACCCGCTGGGCGACCCGGACGAGGCGGATGGGAAATACGCGCTGGAGACGATCGCCGGCGGGATCTGACGCGGCCGCCAGGCGGCGACCGCGTCAGCTGAATCAGGTTCGGATCACATCGAGACCCAGAGCGGTTCTGGGCTTGTGACTGTGAAGGCGCCGTTCCAGCTGCCGTTTCCTTCGGGGCAGAGGAGGTTTCCTCCTGTGCCGACCAAGGTCCCGGCCCAGTCGATTGTCGCCATCGGTCCTCCTGTGAGGACTCCGGTGTGGCCGGGGTCGTAGAAGCATTCGGCCCCGGTAAATGTCCATTCGACCCGGATTTCGGTCCCTGTCAACGTCAATGTCCCGTTGTGGGTCCAGACCGGGAGGTCGATGATCTCGATGTCGAGTGTCCCGTTTTTGACGGTTTCCACATCGACCGGTTCGCCTTCGTCTTCGCATTCTTCGAAGGTGAGCGCGTTGACGATCGCCCCGAGCGGCAAGGCTGTTTTCTGCTCGGTGAAGGCGTCGATTGTCGCCATCCTGCATTCGACGACGCCGTTGGGCGTGACGATCCGGAGTTTCGCTCCCGCCTCCAACAGGGCGTGGATGTTCGTTCCCGCCGGATAGAGGTGGTTGCCTTCGCAGATGGGCAGGCCGCCCGGTGTTGTCGGCACTTTGCAGAGCGCCGTGGGTGTGGCCGAGGCCGTGCCGGCACCGACGAACGCCATCAGCGCCATCGCCGCCACCACGGCGAGGCCGAGGATCTTGAGTTGCTTCATGGTTCTCCTTTCCGGCTATCTACGCCGGGGTTTGACTTGGGTACTGGCCGAGTCCCGGCCTCATTACCATGAAACCCACCTTTAGTCAAGTTGTTTTGATCAAACGAGGGACTGCCAAGATGCGCGCGTGAGCTCGTTCCGGATCGTCGTCCTCGCCTCGGGCAGCGGCACCAACCTGCAAGCGATCCTCGACGAGCTGCACGGGCGGGGGTTCGTCGAGGTGGTGGGGGTCGGGTCCGACAAGCCGGGGGCCGGGGCGCTGGAGCGGGCGCGCCGAGCCGGGATCGAAACCGCCACCTTCCCGACCGCCGAATACCCCGATCGCACCGCGCGCGACGAGGCGATCGGTGATTGGATCGAGTCGCGCGAAGCCGACCTCGTCGTCCTGGCCGGCTACATGCAGCTGCTGAGCCCCGCCTTCGTCGCCCGCTTCCGCAACCGCGTCGTCAACATCCACCCCGCCCTGCTGCCGTCCTTTCCAGGGCTCGACGCGATCGGCCAGGCGCTCGCCGCCGGCGTAGAGACCACCGGCGTCACCGTCCACTTCGTCGACGAGGGGGTGGATACCGGGCCGGTGATCGCCCAGCGAGAGGTGCCGGTGCAGGCGGGAGTCGCGCGGGAGGAGCTCGAGGCGTGCCTGCACGCGGTTGAGCACGAGCTCTACCCGGAGGCGATCCGCATGATCGCGGAGGGCAGAGTTAGGATCGACCCGAGCGACCCCCAGAAGGTCGCGATCGATGACTGAGCCAGCCACCGACACGCAGCAGGAGAGCCTCGGCGACGGCCAGATCCGGGTGCGGCGGGCGCTGATCTCAGTTTCCGACAAGACCGGAGTCGCCGATTTCGCCAAGGGGCTGGCGGCGCTCGGCGTCGAGATCCTCTCCACCGGCGGCACCGCGACGGCGTTGCGGGAGGCGGGGCTGGTTGTCACCGACGTCTCCGAGTTCACCGGTCAGGAAGAGATCCTCGGCGGCCGGGTGAAGACGCTGCACCCGCGGCTGCACGCAGCGCTGCTGGCGCGGCGGGGCGACCCAGAGCACATGGCGACGCTCGAACGCGAGGGGATCGAGCCGATCGACATCGTCTGCGTCAACCTCTACCCCTTCGAGGAGACCGTCTCCGGCCACGAAGTGGCCCACGAGGTGGCGATCGAGAACATAGACATCGGCGGGCCGACGATGATCCGGGCGGCGGCGAAGAACCACGAGAGCGTCGCCGTGATCGTCAAGCCGGAGTCTTACGACGCGGTCTGCGCCGAGCTGGAAGAGAGCGGCGGCGAGATCTCCGCCGCCACCCGCCATTGGCTCGCCAACGAGGCCTTCGCCCAGACCGCCAGCTATGACGCCGCGATCAGCCGCTGGTTCTCGATGGAGTACGAGGACTTCCCGGAACACCTGGCCGTCGCCTACGAGAAGGTGCTCGACCTTTCCTACGGCGAGAACCCCCATCAGCGGGCCGCCCTCTACGCCGAGGCGGGGCTGCGCATTCACGTCCTCTCGCGGGTCTCGAAGCTGCACGGCCGCGCCCTCTCCTTCAACAACGTCCTCGACCTGGACTCGGCGCGGGCGCTGGTCGGCGACTTCGAGCAGCCAGCCTGCGTGATCGTCAAGCACAACAACCCCTGCGGCGTGGCGATCGGCGCCGACGCACTCGAGGCCTACCTGAAGGCGCTCGCTTGCGACCCGCTCTCCGCTTACGGCGGCGTGATCGCGATCAACCGCCCGGTCGGTCGCGCGCTCGCCGCCGAGCTCCATAAGAACTTCGTCGAGGTGCTGAGCGCCCCCGGCTACGAGGATGGCGCGCTCGAGGTTCTGCAGCAGAAGGAGGCGATCCGGATCCTCTGCGAGGAGGAGCGCCGCGAGCCCGACCCGCGCGAACGGGACGTCAAGCGGGTGATGGGCGGCCTGCTGATCCAGGACCGCGACGGCGACCCCGAGCCGCGGGAGATCATGGAGGCGGTCACCGGCAACGAGCCCAGCGAGGAGCAGTGGCAGGACATGCTCTTCGCCTGGACCGTCTGCCGCCGCGTCCGCTCCAACGCGATCGTGATCGCCAAGGACGGCGCCACCCTCGGCATCGGCGCCGGCCAGATGAGCCGCGTCGACTCCGTCCGCCTCGCCGTCGAGAAGTGCCGCGAGGCCCGCGGCCCCGAGGCCGCCTCCCTCCTAGCCGGCTCCGCCCTCGCCTCCGACGCCTTCTTCCCCTTCGCCGACGGCCCCGAGCTAGCGATCCAGGCCGGCGCCACCGCCGTCATCCAGCCCGGCGGCTCCAAACGCGACGCCGACGTGATCGAGGCCTGCGAGAAGGCCGACGTCGCGATGGTGTTCACGAAGCACCGGCACTTCCGGCACTAGTCATCGGCGTCGCGGCAGCCGGCTATCTCCGGCGATAACCTGCTCGCCGAGGCGTAGTCGAGCGTGGATTGAAGTTGCGTCCATCAGCGCAGTCTCGTCCTCCCGGCGCACCGGCAGGAGAACATGGCTGCCCAGAACCTTCCCCTCGAAGAAGGTGCCCTGAACCAGGAAGGGCCGGTTTCTCTCCAGCTGAGGGGGGATCACGAGGACGACTAATCCATGTCCCTTCTTCTTTCCCTTCACGCGGATGATCTCGAACCCCTCCACTCGCGGATAGACGTACTGGGCGACCATGTTGTTGTAGCGGGACGGCTTCACACGGCGCAGGTCGAATTCCTTGTAGCCGTTGATGACGTCGCCGTCTCCATCATTGTTCGTACTCAGCCCAAGCACAATCAGTCCACCCTCCGGAGCGTTTGCAAAGGCCGCAACATCCTTCGCCAGCTCGTAGCGCCAGTTCTGCCCAACGTCCTTGATCAGGCAGTCGTAGGGCTCCCCCTTTGCCTCTAGCCAACCGCTCTCCGGCTGCCCCTTGAAGAGGTCCCACCGACCGGCAGAAAGGAGGTCGATTGCTGCTGAGCGCGGCAACACTCCGTCCTCGATCGCTTGTAACAGAGATTGGACTTCGTCTCCGAACTTCCAGGCGTCGCTGACCGTTGCTCCTCGCGGATGAGACCAATGAAGGTCGACGGTGAGGTCAAAGCCATCGCCCTCCAAATTCTCCCTCTTGGCAACACCAACCTCGCAGGTCGCCTGTTGGCGGGATAGGAACGGGCCGAGCCATTTTTCAACCTCCACCGGCTTTGCCTCGAGTGCCTGCTCAACCTCGATTCTCACCTTCAACTCATCGCCGTCCAGGAACAGAGCGGGGGAAGGCGGGGGAGGTTCCGCTAGGACAGCAAGAGGATTCAGATCGTCGAAATGACGGCGAAAAATCTCTTCCGGGACGGGGTACAGCCCTACCCACACTCGCGCCTCCAGATATCCCACCCTCTTGCGCCACCGGATCAGAGCCTGGCGAAGCGAACTCAGAGATGCCGGCCCGATGCCCTCGAGGGTGCCGAGATGGCGCGAGTTCAATACCTCCTCTATGGCGGTCCCTCGATAAGTAAGGGTGCCATGGCCGACGACGGCAATGTCGCCGTCTGGCATGACCCGCACACGTGCGCTCATGGGCGGAACGTTATGAACGAACGCGGACGCCGCTCGACTCAGGCCAGTGCCCGCTGCTTTTCACTCGCCCGGATCACGTGCTTGCAGACCTGCTCGGGCTCGTCGGCGACGACGAGGAGCTCCTTGTCGCCGGGGGAGATCAGACCGTTGTCCTCGAGGCCGTGGTCGATCCACTCCAGCAGGGGGTCCCAGAAGTCGGGGCAGACGAGGATCGTTGGGAACTGCTTGACACGGCGGGTCTGGATCAGGGTCAGGGACTCGAACATCTCGTCGAGCGTCCCGAAGCCGCCGGGGAAGATCACGAAGGCGCGGGCGTAGCGGACGAACATCAGCTTGCGGGCGAAGAAGTAGTGGAATTCGTACTGGCGGTTGACGTAGCGGTTGATGTGCTGCTCGTGGGGGAGCTCGATGTTGAGGCCGACCGAGATCCCGCCGGCCTCGGCGGCACCGCGGTTGGCGGCTTCCATCAGGCCGGGGCCGCCACCGGTGATCACGGTGTAGCCGTGCTTGGCCAGGCAGGCACCCGTCTCGCGACAGAGCTCGTACCAGGGGTGGCCCTCGCCGATCCGGGCGGAGCCAAAGATCGAAACGCCCTCCTCGATGCCGCGGAGGGCGTGGAACGCCCCGTCGATCTCCTTGCGGATGCGGTTGAGGCGACGCTCGTCGTCGGCCTCGAGGTCGACCGGAACGCGGAGGAGACGCTGGTCGTGCCGTGCTCCCTCGCTGCCAACCTCGTCTGCCAATGCCCCCGGCGGGATTCGAACCCGCGCCGCGCGGCTTAAAAGGCCGCCGCTCTAACCAACTGAGCTACAGGGGCGCGTGGCCCATGGTAGAGCCAAGTCTCAGGAGAGGTCAGGGAGGCCCTCGTAGGCGGTCGAGGCCTGGGCGTGGGTGCGGTGGGGGATGCGGCCGGCGCGGTGGGCAAGGTGGCCGGCTTCAACTCCGCGGCGCAGCGCGGTCGCCATCGCGGTCGGGTCCTCGGCGCCGAAGATGGCGCTGGCGGCGAGGATCGCGTCGCAGCCGAGCTCCATCGCCCGGGCTGCGTCGGAGGCGGTCCCGATGCCGGCGTCGAGGATCACCGGGACCTCGGCGCGCTCGGCGATGATCGCGATGTTGTAGGGGTTGCGGATGCCGGCACCGCTGCCGATCGGCGAGCCGAGCGGCATCACCGCGGCGCAGCCGGCCTGCTCGAGGCGGCGGGCGAGGATCGGGTCGTCGTTGGTGTAGGGGAGGACGGTGAAGCCGTCGGCGACGAGCTCCTCGGCCGCGTCGACCAGCTCGACCGCGTCGGGGAACAAGGTGCGGTCGTCGCCGATCACCTCCAGCTTGATCCAGTCGGTCTGGAATGCCTCGCGGGCGAGGCGGGCGGTGCGGACGGCGTCGCGGGCGGTGTAGCAGCCGGCGGTGTTGGGGAGGACGAAGAGGCCGAGGCGGTCGATCACGTCGAGCACCGAGCCCTCCGCGGCGGGGTCGATCCGCCGCAGGGCGACGGTGACGATCTCGGTCCCCGAGGCGGCGAGCGCCGCTTCCATCTGCTCCAGCGATCGGAAGCCGCCGGTGCCGGCGATCAGCCGCGAGGACCACTGGCGCCCGCCCAGCTCCCAGATCTCGGCGCCCCCCTGAATCGCCGCCAGCACCTCGACCGCCTGCCCTTCCCGCAGCGCCGTCGTCTCCCACTCCCCGCGGGGGATCACCTCGCCGTCGAGGGCGACGGCGACGCCACGCCCTCCATCGCCGGCGCCGGACTCCCGCACGGCGACCTCCAGCGTCGCCCCCTCCGGGAGCTCGAGCGGCTGCCCGTTGAGCTCGATCCTCATCGGGCAGCCTCCGCCTGGGGTTGGCGTTCGTCCTTGGGACGTTTATCCCGGTCCAAGGACGAACGCCGGCCGGAAATCGAGGGGCCGGCGAGTAGTTCGGCGACGGTCTCGGCTGCCAGCGGGGCGAGGAGGATGCCGTTGCGGTAGTGGCCGGTGGCGAGGATGAGGCCGTCGATGGCGCCGGGGCCGACGATCGGGAGGTTGTCGGGGGTCCCGGGGCGCAGGCCGGCAGTGGCGCCGAGGAGCTCCATCTCGGCGACGTCGGGGAGCAGGCGGTAGGCCTCACGCAGCAGCTCGTGGACCCCGCCGGCGGTGACGGCGGTGTCGAATCCCATCTCTTCGACGGTAGCGCCGACGATCAGGCGGGCGTCGGGGCGCGGCACCAGGTAGACGCGCTCGGAGGCGAGGATGTGATTGGCCGGCCGCTCCCCATCGCGGCTGCGGAGCTCGATGGCCTGGCCCTTGACCGGGCGAACCGGTGGGCGCGCGTGTTCGGGCAGCCAATCGATCGCTCCCGCCCAGGCACCGGCGGCCAAGACCACTGCGTCGGCGCGGAGCCCCTCTCCCGCCGCGGTACGGACGCCCAGCAGCCGCTCGCCGTCGAAGAGTCCATCGACGACCTCTATTCCGGTCCGCACTTCGCCGCCCTCGACCTCCACCGCCGCCGCCAGCGCCCGCGTCAGCAACCGGGGATCGACCGCCGCCTCGCCCGCCGCGAAGACGCCGCCGTTGAAGGAGGGCGTCAGGCCAGGCTCGATCTCACGGCAGCGCCGCGGCGGCAGCCACTCGGCTTCCAGCTCGAGCGACCGCTGCAGCTCGTGGACGCGGCGGAGCTGCGCCGCCTCGTCGCGATCGAGGGCGACGTGGAGGGCGCCGAGCCGCTCGTAGCCGGTGCTCTCCCCCGTCGCCGCCTCCAATTCGGCGACGAAATCGGGGTATAGCCGCGCCGCCGCCAGCGTCAGCTCCAACAGCTCCGGCTCGCCGAAGGTGAGCTCGCCGACCGGCGCCAGCATCCCCGCCGCCACCCCCGTCGCCCCGCAGCCGGGCTCGCCGCGCTCGAGCACGACCACCCTGGCGCCGCGCTGGGCAGCCCGCCAGGCGCAGCTCAGTCCGATCACCCCGCCACCAACGAATATCGCGTCGTAACTCCGCTTCTTGCTCACTGCTTTTGCCTCCGCCGGCATTACCCGGATCAGGTTCAACGGTCGGTGGCCTCGATGCCACCCTCTCAGCCCTCGCGGGCTCCCGTGCACAACCGATGCTACCCCTCCGGCAGGTCCGGCTGGACATAATCCGCTCATGAGCTTGTCTCCCCCGGAGGGCGCCGCCCAGCTGCGCCGCGAGCGACTGCGCACCGCCCGCCTCTACTTCGTCTGCGACGCGCGGCCGCCGGGCGACCTGGAAGCGATGCTGCGGGCGGCGCTCGGCGGCGGGGCGGACATCGTCCAGCTGCGCGAGAAGGAGCTGGGCCGGGCCGAGATCGAACGCGCCGCCGGGACCTTCCGCCGCATCGCCGACATCTACAGCGCCCTCTTCATCGTCAACGACGATCCCGAGCTGGCCGATATCTGCGACGCCGACGGGGTCCACGTCGGCAGGCACGACGAAGTCGAGGCCGCGCGGGAGCTGCTCGGGCCCGATGCGATCGTCGGCCTTTCGACCCACTCCGAGCGAGAAATCGAGGACGCCGCCGCGCTCCAGGTCGATTACATCGCCGTGGGGCCGATCTGGGAGACCCCGACGAAACCGGGCCGCCCGGGGGTCGGGCTGGAGCTGATCTCCCACGCGGCCGAGCACGCGTCCCATCCCTTCTTCGCGATCGGCGGCATCGACCCGGGCAACGCCGGGCAGGTGGTGGAGGCGGGGGCGGAGCGGCTCTGCGTTGTGCGGGCGATCCGCGACGCAACCGATCCCGCGGCCGCGGCCGCGGCGCTCCGGCAGGCCTTCGCCGTCGGCGACAGGGGCGTGGCGCCGGGTGGCTGAGCAGCGGATCAAGAAGAAGCAACGCGGCAGCGACCGCATGGCCCGCGGCTACGCCAAAGCCGAGGAGCGGAACCGGGAAGCGCGGGAAGCGCTCGAGCCGCTGGCCGAGGGCGAGCGACCGACCGTGGTCACGGTCGGCGCCATCGTCGCCGCGCTGATCGCCCTCTCGATCGTCGCCGGCTATGCCGCCGGGGCCGAGGTTGACGGCGAGCGACCGAGGTTCGCGCAGGTGGCGGCGCCGGCGCTGATCATGGGCGTGATGGCCTGGGGGATGTGGCGGGCCCGCTACTGGGCGGTGCTCGGCTTCCAGCTGCTGCTCGTCTTCGTCCTCTTCAGCGCCTTCTTCGGGCTGGTTGTCGGCGCCTCGACCGTGGCCGAGGTGATCGGCACCCTCGCGCTCCTGATCGGCGCCGGCTGCTTCTTCTACTTCATGGTCAAGGCGATGGCGCGGATCCAGATGCCGACGCGGTCGCCGCGGGAGTGAGCCCTATAGGCTCCCCGCCGCACATGGCCGACTCCTTCGACCAGATCGTCATCGGCGGGGGCCCGGGCGGCTATGTGGCCGCGATCCGCGCCGCTCAGCTGGGCCAGAAGACCGCAGTGGTGGAGCGCGACAAAGCCGGCGGCCGCTGCCTCAACTACGCCTGCATCCCGGCAAAGACGGTGCTGAGGTCGGCTGAGATCTTCCACGAGGCGCGGTCGAGCGCTGAGCTCGGCGTCATCGGCAACGACGTCCAGCTCGACTGGGAGGCCCTGCACAAGCGCAGGGACCAGGTCTCCCTCCAGCTCTCCGGCGGGGTCGAAGGGCTGTGGAAGAAAAACAAGATCGAGTTCATCAAGGGGGATGCCACGCTGACCGGCGACGGCAACGTCAAGGTCGGCGACGAGGTCTACGAGGCGAAGGCGGTCACGCTCGCGACCGGCTCCGTCGCCCTGCCGATCCCCGGCGTCGAGTTCGGCGGGCGCGTCGTCGACACGTGGGGTGCCTGGTCGCTGCCAGAGCTGCCGAAGAAGATCGCCGTCGTCGGTGCCGGCGCCTCGGGGGCGGAGATCGCCTCCGCCTACGCGCGCTTCGGCACCGAGGTACTGCTGATCGAGATGCTCGACCAGATCCTCCCCGCCGAGGACAAGGACATCGCAAAAGTCGTCGAACGTGTCTTCAAGAAACAGGGGATCGAGATCTCGACCGGGGCGCCGGTGGAGAACGTCGAAGCCGGAGACAGCTCGGTGAAGTTCACCTACGGGGACAACTCGGCTGAGGTCGACTACCTCTGCATCGCCGGCGGCCGCGCTCCCGATACCGAGGGTCTG
Source organism: Solirubrobacterales bacterium (assembly GCA_035705945.1). Lineage (GTDB taxonomy): Bacteria > Actinomycetota > Thermoleophilia > Solirubrobacterales > 70-9 > VAYN01. The sequence continues at coordinate 160,570 of DASSVR010000023.1, read as the reverse complement.
GGCCTCAAAGAGGCGGGAGTCGAGTTGGAGGAGGACGGCCGCAAAATCAAGGTCGACTCCTACCAGCGCACCACCAACCAAAAGGTTTTCGCGATCGGCGACCTGGTCAACCAGAAGGCGCTGGCGCACAAGGCCTCCGAGGAGGGCGTCGTCGCGGTCGAGGCCGCTGCGGGAGTCGAGACCCACCCGGTTGACCAGGAGCTGATGGTTGGTGCGACCTTCTGCCAGCCGCAGGTCGCCAGCGTCGGCCTCACCGAGGCGCAGGCCAAGGAGGCGGGTCATGAGATCAAGGTCGGCAAGCAGAAGATCGCCGGCGAGGGTGCAGGCGTCGTCTACGAGGACAAGGACGGGCTCGTCAAGCTTGTTGTCGACGCCAAATACGGCGAGGTCCTCGGCGCCCACGTGGTCGGCAACCGGGCCTGCGACATGATCGCCGAGCTGGTCGCGGCGATGGCGCTTGAGGCGGGCTACCAGGAGCTGTCGCGGATCGTCCACCCGCACCCGACCGTCTCCGAGGCGGTGCTCGATGCGGCGCGGGCTGTTGATGGGTGGGCGATTCACGCTTAGGCTCCGGCCATGAGCGCGCGCGCCACCTTCTACTACGACCTCGGCTCTCCCTACGCCTACCTCTCCGCGGAGCGGATCAGCGGGCTCTTCACCGAGGCCGAGCTGGAGCAGCCGGAGTGGCAGCCGATCCTGCTCGGGGGGCTGTTCAAGCGCTTCGACCGTGACTCGTGGGGGAACGGATCCGAGCGGGCTGAGGGGATGGCGGAGGTCGAGCGGCGCGCGGGCGCATACGGGCTGCCGCCGATCGCCTGGCCCAAACCGTGGCCCGGCAACTACCTGGTCGCGATGCGGGCGGCGGCCTTCGCCAAGCAGACCGGGCGCGCCGTCTCCTTCTCCCTCGCCGCCTTCCGCCAGGCGTTCGCCGCCGGCCGCGACCTCACCGACGTCGACAACGTGACGATCGCCGGCGCCGCCTGCGAGCTCCACCCGCGGGCACTGCTGAAGGCGGTCGAAACCGAGGGCGTCAAGAGCGCGCTGCGGGAGGCGACCGATCGCGCCGGCGAACTCGGCGTCGAAGGAGTGCCCAGCGTGGTCGTCGGCGGCGAGGTCTTCTGGGGCGACGACCGACTGGAAGAAGCGGTCGAGGCGGCGCGGGCTGGGTAGTCATCTAGTGTGACCCCGATGGCAGATCTGCCTGACGCCGCCACCTGCTACGAGCTGCTCGCGCGGATGGCGCTGATCCGCCGCTTCGAGGAGGAGGCGGGCCGGCAGTACCAGCGGGCGCGGGCCGGCGGCTTCCTGCATTTGGCGATCGGTGAGGAGGCGACGATCGTCGGCACCACCTCGGTGATGCGGGAGGAGGACTTCCTGATCGGCAGCTACCGCACCCACGGCCACGCGATCGCCCGCGGCACCGAGCCGAAGCGAGTGATGGCGGAGCTGTTCGGCCGGGTCGACGGCACCAGCGGCGGCCGCGGCGGCTCGATGCACATCTTCGACGCCGAGAAGCGCTTCATGGGCGGCTACGGGATCGTCGGCGGCAACCTGCCGATAGCAGCAGGCCTCGCCCTCGCCTCCCAGTACAAGGGCGAAGACGCGGTCACCGTCTGCATGTTCGGTGACGGCGCCTCCAACACCGGCAACTTCGGCGAGACGATGAACCTGGCGGCGCTCTGGAAGCTCCCCGTCTTCTTCCTGGTCGAGAACAACCTCTACGGGATGGGGACCTCGGTCGAGCGCCACTCCGCCCAGACCGACCTCTCGAAGAAGGCCGAGGGCTACGGGATCCCCGGCACGCGGATCGACGGGATGGACGTGATCGAGGTGCGCGAGGCGGTCGCCGAGGGGCTGCGGCTGGCGCGCGAGGAGCAGCGGCCGACCCTGGTCGAGGCCTTCACCTACCGCTACCGCGGCCATTCGGCCGCCGACCCGGAGGTCTACCGGGAGCGCGAGGAGGTCGAGGAGTGGCAGGAGAAAGACCCGATTGAGGGCTTCGCGAAACGCTGCGTCGAGGCGGACGTGCTGGGCGAGCGGGAGGTGCGGCAGGCGCGGGAGGCCGCTGAGGAGGAGGTGAAGGCCGCGGTCGAGTTCGCCGAGGCATCGCCGGAGCCGGCGCTCGACACGATGTACGAAAACCTCTACGCGCAGACCGAGCCGGGCGGCTGGTACGCGGTCGACGAGCGCAGCCCGGAGCCGCACCGCGGCGAGGACGAGGCCGAGATGCCCGCCGCGGCGCGGGAGCTGGCCGAGGCGGGGGCCGCCTACGCCGGCCAGTCCGAGGCGCCCCGTCCCAACCCGGCCAGGCACGGCGACGCGCAGGAGGGGGTCGAGCCGCGGGTCTCGGCCGAGCGCGAGGTCGCCGACGAGCCCGAAGAAGTGGGGGAGGACGAGAGCTGATGGCGACGCTGCGGATGCGGGAAGCGCTGCGCGACGCGATGGCCGAGGAGATGCGCCGCGACGAGGCGGTGTTCGTGATCGGCGAGGACGTCGGCGTCTTCCAGGGGGCCTTCAAGGTGACCGAAGGGCTGCTGGAGGAGTTCGGCGAGCGGCGCGTCCGCGACACGCCGATCTCCGAGAACACGATCGTCGGCACCGGCGTCGGCGCGGCGATGAACGGGCTGCGGCCGATCGTCGAGCTGATGACGGTCAACTTCAGCCTGCTGGCGCTGGACCAGATCGTCAACCACGCCGCCGCGATCCCCTACATGTTCAACGGCCAGGCGAAGGTGCCGATGGTGATCCGGATGCCTGGCGGCGGCGGTCACCAGCTCGGCCCCACCCACTCGCACAGCTTCGAGGCGCTTTACCTGCAGGTGCCGGGCTTGCTGGTCGCCTGCCCCTCCACCCCAGCCGACGGCAAGGCGCTGTTGAAGGCGGCGATCCGCGACGACAACCCGGTCGTCTTCATCGAGCACGAGAGTCTTTACGGGGTGCGCGGCGAGGTGCCGGACGGCGACGGGAACGGCACCGAGCCGCTGCGGTTCGGCGAAGCGGCGGTGCGGCGCGAGGGCTCTGACGTCACCATCATCGGGGTACTGAAAATGGCGCAGGTAGCCGAGGCCGCAGCGAACCAGCTCTCCCACGAGCACGGCGTCGAGGCGGAGGTGATCGACCCGCGCACGCTGCGCCCGCTCGACCTCGACACGATCCTCGAGTCGGTCCGCAAGACCAACCGCGCGGTGATCGTCGAGGAGGGCTGGCCCCACGGCGGCGTCGGCGCCAACCTCGCGACCCTAATCACCGAGCAGGCCTTCGACTACCTCGATGCCCCGGTCCAGCGGGTCACCGGCGCCGACGTCCACATGCCTTATTCGAAACGCCTGGAGCAGGCCGCGATCCCGCACGAGGAGCACGTGATCAAGGCGGCGCTGGCGACCCTCGAGGGGTCGCGCTACTGATCGCCTGGCTCAGCAGGTCTTCTTCGCCCCGGTGGCCGCCTTCCAGGCCCGGCCGACGGAGAAGTCGGCCTTGACGCGGAGGATCCCGGGACGCCAGGCGCGGGCAACGGTCCAGTCGCCGTGCCGGACGAGGCAGCCGTGGCCGCGAGCGATCGACCAGTAGGGCGTGAACTTGACCCTGACCAGGAACTCGCCGGGCCGCTGGACGTCGAGCGCGAACCCGTCGTGGCCGATCCAGCGGGTCTCGGCGGCGGCCCAGCCGAGCGGCGCCACCAGCGGCTTCGGGTCGCGAACCTCGTAGATGCGCCAGTGCTCGGAGCGGAAGCGCAGCTCCAGGTATGGCGGCGCGCGCAGGATCAATCGCCGCTCGGCGACTGAGGAGTAGTCGAGGGGCGCGTCGGGCAGCGCCACGTAGGAGATCGCGTTCGAGCGCAGCCAGGCGCCGTAGCTATCGACGGTCAGCTTCTTCTCGTCGTAGAAGAGATCGTCACGGGTGGTGTCAAGCTGGCGCAGCCAGCCGCGCGCTAGGTCGAAATCGGAGGCGAGGTAGGTCGCCTCCCAGTGGTTCACGGTCGGCGGCACCTCGATCCGCGCCCCCTCGGCCCCGTTGGCGCGCAACCAGCGCGCTGCCGGCTCAAAGTAGGCGGCAGCGGTCGAGGGGTCGCCGACCGAGCGGGCGATCTGGGCGACGCTCGCGGTCAGCTGCCAGTAGAGGCTGCCGGCGACCGCCAAGACCAGCAGCGGCGCGAAGATCCAGGTCGGGACGGTGGCTCGCGGGCGCCGCGAGAGCATGACCGCGGCCAGGACCGGGCCGCCGAAGAGCGCGCCGAGGCGGACCGCGTTGCCCCCCATCGCGTTCGGGGTGAGCCAGATCAGGGTCGAGACGAGCAAGTAGGCGACGAGCACCCGCCGCAGCTGCCGCTCCTCCTCCCGCACCCCGTCGGTGAGGATCAGCGCGCCGGCGCACCAGAGCGGGATCGCGACGTAGGAGGAGAAGACGAAGGGGAAGTGGCCGGCCTCCGGGAAGGCGAGGTTGGGGGCGAGGACGAGTGCCAGCGAGAGGCCGCCGGCCGCGAGGGTGAGCCTCGGCGGGCGTCGGTCAGGTTCCACCGCCCCGATCAGGAGCACCCCGGCGAGGAAGGCCCCGGCGACCGGGCTCGCCAGCGGACACAAGGCGGCAGGGAGGAGAACGAGCGCGCCGCGGCCAGTCTGCAGGCAGCGCAGGGCCGCCAACCCGAAGGCGACGCCGAGGGCGAAGGTCAGCTGCCCGTCGGCAAGCAGGGTGACGACGCCGGCCGCGAACCAGAGCGTCGCCCAGCGCGCCTCGGCCCCCCAGCGGTCGCGGACGAGGCGGTCGAAGAGATAGGAGGAGGAAACGACGGCGAGCGTCCCGACCACCTGCGGCCCCAGCAGCGCCGCCAATGGCGGGAAGAGGAAGCTGTAGGTGAGGGTGTAGTGGCCGCCGTACCAGCTGCCGTTCCAGATCGCCAAGCCGGCGCGCTCGAATAGCTCGGCACGAAAGACCTGCGCGGCGAGATCGCCGACGGGCGGGCTCCAGATCAGCATCGCGAGCGCCAGCAACGAGCTCAGCGCCACAGCCGGGAGCCATTCGGGTCGAAGAGGCTTGGACTGGACCATGGGGCGCGGCCCAAAGGATAAGGCGGGCGCCTGTAAAGATTCGTGGATGAGCGGCGAGATCCTGGTAGTGCGCTGCGGGACCGTCCCTTATATGGAGGCGCTGGAGCTGCAGCGGCGGCTGGAGGAGCGCCGCCAGCGCGAGGAGATCGGCGACGTCCTGCTCCTGCTCGAGCACCCGCCCGTCTACACCCGCGGCCGGCGCTCGAAGCCGGAGGAGCTGCCGATGGGGGTCGCCTGGTACGAGGCGCAGGGGATCGATGTGGTCGAGACCGACCGCGGAGGCCTCGTCACCTACCATGGGCCCGGCCAGCTCGTCGCCTATCCGATCGTCCACCTGCGGAGCTACGGCGACGACGTCCACGCCTTCGTCCGCGGCCTCGAGCGGACGATCATCGAGTCGCTCGGGGAGCACGGCGTGCCGGCGCGAACGTTCGAGGGGTTGACGGGGGTCTGGACCGAGGGCGAGCCGCCGCCGACCCTGGCCGAGCGCCCGGCGCGCAAGATCGCCTCGATCGGGCTCCACGTCAGCCGCGGGGTGACGACCCACGGTCTGGCCGTGAACGTCAACAACGACCTGCAACCGTTCGAGTGGGTGGTGCCCTGCGGGATCGAAGGGGTCTCGATGACCTCGGTGGCGCGGGAGCTCGGTGCAGAGCAGGACATCGAGGCCTTTGCCGAGACGCTGGTCGCAAGCTACGCGCGGGTGTTCGACCGCCAGCCGGTCGCGCGCGACTCGGTCACCGTCTAGCTGGTTAGGCTGCCGCAACCGTGCGCCGACTGATGCAACTGTCCGCCCTCGTGGTCTTGGCGACGGCGTGCCTGCCGGTCGCCCCCGCAGCCGCGCTTTACTTTCCGGTGACGAACACCGAAGACAGCGGCAACGAAACCCTTCGCTGGGCGATCGAAGAAGCGAACGATCACGAAGGCCCGGACACGATCCCGATCGAAGCGACCGGAACGATCGATCTCGAAGAAGTCCTGCCGATGGTTTCCGGCGACGTCGAGATCACCGGCCCGGGCGCCGATGAACTGACCGTCCGTCGAAGCGCGGAAGCCGCCTTCCGGATCTTCCACTTCGGTGACGGCGTCACCGCCTCGCTCGAAGGCGTCACGGTCACCGACGGAGTCGAAGCGATCGTCGGGGGCGGGATCCTCAACGACAACGGCAGCCTGACCCTGACGGGCGTGATCGTCACCGGCAATGAAGTCACGGACGGCGGTGTCCTGCCCATCGTTCACGGCGGGGGAATCGCCAGTTACGGGCCGCTGACGGTGCGCGAATCGGTGATCGAAGGCAACACCGCGATCGCCCAGGGCGGCACGACCACGGTGGCCGAAGGGGGTGGGATCAGCTCCCTCTCCGCCCTGACCGTCGACCGCAGCACGATCAGCGAAAACGTGGCTCAGGCCCTTGGGACCGGCGGGACGCAGGTCAGTGCCCACGGTGGCGGGATAAGGGCGGTGGGTGACTCTGCGACCATCGAACGCAGCACCGTAAGTGGCAACTCCGCCACCGCGACGGAGGGAGCCAACCTGGTCGTGGCCAGCGGGGGCGGGATCCAGGGCGTCGGCGTCACCCTCACCAGCTCCACCGTCACCGGCAACGAAATCTCTTCGGAAAAAACCGCCGCCGGCGCCAACCTCGACATCTCCGGCACCACGCTCGTTCGCAACACGATCGTCTCCGCCGCCCTCGGCGACGCCGAAAGCTGCAGCGGCCCGGAAACCTCCGGCGGCTTCAACCTCGACGAAGACGGCAGCTGCGAATTCGGGCAGTCGACCGACATGGACGGGGTCGTCGCCGGCATCGATCCGCTGTTGAAAGACAACGGCGGCCCCACCCCCACCCACGAGCTCCTCTCGGGCAGCCCCGCGATTGACCGCGGCAACTCCTTCGGCAGCGCGATCGACCAGCGAGGCCTGCCCCGCCCCAGCGACTTCGCGTCGATCGGCAACGCCGAAGGCGGCGACGGCTCCGACATCGGCGCCTTCGAGCTGCAGGCGCCGGCCCCCACCCCGGTCCTGGTCACCACCACGCCAGCGGATACGCACCCTCCCAACACGCGCATCGTCTTCGCCCCGCCCCGCGTCACCTACAAGCGCCTCGCCAAATTCCGCTTCGCCTCGACGGAGCGGCAGTCGACCTTCCAGTGCAAAGTCGACCAAGGGCGCTGGCGCGGGTGCAGAAACCCCTGCAAACGCAGAGTCAGCGCCGGGGCGAAGCATGTCTTCAAAGTGCGGGCCGTCGACCGCTTCGGCAACGTCGACCCCACCCCCGCCCGCTTCGGCTGGCGGGTGAAGGAGATCGGCGACTGATCCGCGGCAGGCCGCGGAGTCGGGGCAGGTAACGTTGGCGGCGGTGTCCAGCACCGAACGCATCCACGTCACCCGCTCCCGCGCGAAGCCGGGAGGAATCGCCGCCAACGCCGAGGGCACCATCCCCTTCCGGCGCGCCCGCAAGCCGCCGTGGCTGAAGGTGCCGGCGCCAGGCGGTCCCAACTACCGGCGGCTGAAGGAGAAGATCGGCTCCGACAACCTCCACACCGTCTGCGAGGAGGCGAACTGCCCCAACGTCGGCGAGTGCTGGGAGCGTGGCACGGCGACCTTCATGATCCTCGGCGACGTCTGCACCCGCCGCTGCGGCTTCTGCAATGTGCAGACCGGCAAGCCGACCTGGAACGACCCGCTGGAGCCGCTGCGCGTCGCCAACCAGGTGAAGGCGATGGGGCTGCGCCACGCGGTCATCACCTCGGTCGACCGCGACGATCTGCCCGACTACGGGGCGAGCGCCTTCGTCGGCGTCGTCCGCTCGATCCGGATGCTGGCGCCCGATTGCAAGGTGGAGATCCTCACCCCGGACTTCCGCGGCCAGGAGATGCCGCTGGCCAAGGTGATCCACGAGCGGCCCGACGTCTTCAACCACAACGTCGAGACGGTGCCGCGCCTCTACCCGCTGGCGCGGCGGGGTTCGCGGTTCCCGCGTTCGGCGCGGGTCTTGAAGATGGCGAAGGAGATGGGCGGCGAGGAGGTCGTCACCAAGTCAGGGCTGATGGTCGGGCTCGGTGAGAGCTTCGAGGAGATGGTCGACACCTTCGGCCAGCTGCGCGAACACAAGGTGCAGGTGCTGACCGTCGGCCAGTACCTGCGGCCGACGGAGAACCACCTGCCCGTGGTCCGCTACTGGCACCCAGAGGAGTTCGAGGCGCTCGAGAAGGCTGCCTACGAGCTCGGCTTCGAGTCGGTCGCGGCCGGTCCGCTGGTCCGCTCCAGCTACCACGCCGACCAGAACCTGCCCGAGAGTCACCGGGCGGAGCAGCTGCTCGCTTAGCCGGACGTCCCTAGTTCGGCGCCCAGATGTAGCGCATCTTGGGGACGTGCTTGACGGACCGGGATGAGACGACGTCGAAGGTCGGGAAGTTCATCTCCTTGACGTTCAGGTACCAGCCGTTGGACCGGTAGCTGATCGACTCGACCCAGGCGACGTGCCCGAGACCGGAAGCTCTCTGGACCCCCGGCTCGAACACAACCACCGAACGCGGCGCGGGGGCCTTGGTCACGGTCCATCCCTGATCCTCTGCGTTGTCGTCCCATTCCCAGGCGTTGCCGCTCCAGGTCGGGTATTTGCGCGTCGCCTTGCGCCACCGGTCGGCTGCGTACCAAGTGCAGAAGCCCTCATCGAAAGTATTGATGCCGGGGTCTTCCAGCTTCGGGCGAGCGGGGAAGGCGCAGGTGCGGCGTTTGAACGTCCCGGCCGGACCCTTGCAGGTCGCGTTCAACTTCCGGCTCGCGGAAACAGTGAACCCCGGGGTCCATTGATCGGAGTCCCAATCGCTTTCCTCGCCGCCGCAGCCGACGTGCAGCTCGACCTTCCCTGGGTTGACGGCCGCCTTGTACCCGCTGATCGAGGGATTGGTCGGGTAAGCCCGGCGGTCCGCGAAACCGCTGCCGCCGCCGGAGCTCTGCACCCAGACCCCGACGACCGGCGTGCCGCTCGGGCAACGCACGGTTCCGTTGATCGTGATGGCGGCGGCGTCCGCCACGGCGGCGGACAGCGACAGAGCGCAGGCCGCGACTGCGGCGAGGGCCAGATGGACGAGGCGGGGGACGCTGCTCCGTTCGGTCATGGCGGGCAACCTACTGAATGCTTGAGAACCCCGCTGTAAAACTTAGGCGGGTTCGACCGGCACCGAGACGATCCAGCAGATGGTCGCTACCGGCAAGACCGTGAATATGCAGCCCGAGCTCCAGTTCCAAATGACGGTCGACGTCAACGGGGTCGACCCGAACGACCACTCCCAGCTGATGATCGGGCTGGCGGGGTAACACCGGGGTCTGCTGCTGCCCAGGCGCTGCGCCTGGGCAGCCAGCGGGGGACGTTGCGCTTGTAGGTCCGGTATTCCTCGCCGAAACGGCGTTCGAGGCCCGGCTCCTCGTAAACGTGGAAGCCGACGTAGTTGACTGCGAAGAACAGGCCGAACCAGATCAGCAGCGGGGGCGATCCGAACAGGACCGCCTCCCCCAACAGCACCGCCAGCACCGCGGAGATCATCGGATTGCGGACGTGACGGTAGGGACCCTCGACGACCAGCTTCCGGGGTGGGTCCCATGGGGCCAGCGTTCCCCCGCCGAGGCGCGCGAACAGCCGAACCGTCCAGAGCCAGAGCACGAACCCGGCGACGATCAGGGCGAGGCCGAGGAGGACGGTCAGAACCACCGCGATCCCGCTCAGTCCCCAGCCCAGGTCGGTCCCGGTCCCGACGAGGAGGGCTGCCGGCACCACCAACGTCACGGTGCCGGGAAGCAGCACAATCGCGCGAGCTAGGCGCCAAGCATTCACCCTGCTCAGCTTCCCACACCTACAATCCCAGTGAAGGGGCCATAGCTCAGTTGGCAGAGCGCGTGATTTGCATTCACGAGGTCGCCGGTTCGAATCCGGCTGGCTCCATTCGCGGATCGAGGCTGAGATCGGGCTGCGTGTAGTCCTCGGCATTTCGGATGCCGATGCGCTGTCCGTTTCGAGCAGGCTGTAGGCGCAAGGTCAGCACAGTGCGACCGTTGCCCAGTTCTCGTGAAGGGCAGTAGTAGCAGCGTTCGGTCGTGCAGTCGTAGGCTGCGATCCAATCCACCATCTCGGGGGTGTAGAGCTTGGTGGCTCGGACCTTCCCGTTGGTGAGGGAGTGGGAGCGACAGCGGACCACGACGGTCCGCCCGTCAGATCGCGTGTGTTTGACCTGCACCCTGTGCAGCCGGCCGTTGAAGTCCGCGATCAGGTCGTAGTCGCAATCCTCGCCGAAGGGGATCGAGATGCGGCAGCCGCGGTCGATTAAATCGGCGGCGACTTTGAGCTCCGCCAAATCGCCTTTCTGCTTCAGGGAAGCCATGCCCTGAGCCTACGACAAAAGGTTCCACATGTGGCGCACGGAACTGCGCCAACTTCGTAAATTCTCAGTCGTCGAAGTCGAAGTCCTTGGGGGGACGCTGCTCGAACCAGAGCTCGTCGTCCTCCGGAGCGTCCTCGAGGAAGTCGGGCGTGTCCTCGAGCACGTCCTCGTGGCCGGACTCCGACTCGTACTCGTCGTCCTTGTCCTCTTCGTCCCCGGCGGGCTCCTCGCCCTCGGCGAGCGGGGCCTCGAGTGCCTGGTCCAGCTCCTCGGAGAGGCGCTGGTCGCTCCAGAACTCCTCGTCCTCCTCGTACTCGCCGGCCGGCGGCTCCTCGGGGGCCTCGGCGCGGGAGGCGTGGATCTCGGTCGCCGGTTCGACCGGAGCGAGCTTCGGCTCCGCGGCCTCGGCCTCGGCGATCTCCTCGTCGCTGGGGCTGGGCGCCGGCGGCGCCGGCGCGTCCTCCGTTCCCAGCTCGGCTCCGACGTCGAAGAGCTCGGTCGGCTGTTCGGCGATCGCTTGGCGCTCGTCAGCCGAGTCGGCGGCCGGCTCCTCGATCTCGTCTTCGATCGCCGGCGGTTCCTCCTCGGCCGGCGGCGCAGCCTGGACGGTGTCCTCGGCGGGTGCCGGCGGCGCGTCCTCCGCCTCCGGCGCGTCCTCATCGGCGACCTCGTCCCGCGACTCCTGCTGTGGCTCGGCCGGTGCGGGGGGTGCCTCCTGCAAGTCCGCGATATTGATGCGACGGCGACTGGCTTCCTCCGCGGCCTCAACCGTCCCAGGCCCACCGGATGCCCCGGGCTCGGTCATGAACTCCGTCGGCGCCTCCGCAAAGGGATCGGGCCCGTCCGGCCGCCCAGGAGGCCCAAACGCCTCATCCTCGAGCCGTTTCAGCTCAGCCTCGTCCGCGCCATGCTGGCGCTTCAGCTCCAAATGCTCCCGAATTGCGTCGTCGAGGATGCTCATGCGTGCCCTTCGCCCAGCAGGCTGTCAAAGACTATGCGGTTATCCTGTCGCTTGCGAGACAATGGGCACGACTTCCCATCCCGCAAGCCCGGGGCTATAGCTCAGCTGGCAGAGCGCCTGGATCGCACCCAGGAGGTCGGCGGTTCGAATCCGCCTAGCTCCACTCAGCAGAACCCCTGCACGTCGCAATTTTGGTTTTCGGCCACCGTTTGAACCGAGACCCAAAATCCGCTCCCGATCAGGCAGAAACTGCCTGATCGGGGCCAGATATGCGGCGATTGCCCGCGATTGCCCTTGATTCCGCTCGCTTCGGTTGGCGGCCAGAGCTATGTCGTCGATGTTGGCTTTGCACGTTGATCCACGGACATGCTCAAGACAGTGTCACCCTCTTCTTCGGAACGACGGGCAACCTCGCGAACGAAAGCGTCACGAAGCAGGTCGCGACAGCCTGGGCTGACGAATGCATCGAGCCAGCCGATCACGGCTACCGCGAGACAGAGGGAACGCTCAGGAACACCGTCTCGGGCGGTGCCATGGCGGAACGGATTGCCCTCGCCGCCATAGACGCGCCGCATCAGGAAATCTCCAAATTCGGTGTCCCCAGGCGAGATGCCAAGCTCCCGCGCGATCTTCTCGACACTTGGGGAGCCCGCCCCGAGCCGGTTGCCGTCGGTGTCAAGGAGATAGATCTCATTCCCGTCGCGCCCGGCAACTCCGCGCTCGACCGCAACGTCGGCGAATGCGCCCTCCAGTCCGATGATGAGCGGAGGCCAGGCATTGAAGGGCTGGCGCTCGTGCAGATGAGCGAGCCCGTGCTTGAGGTGATCGCGGGAAACGCCCGAGAGCACCTCAGCACTATCGAGAAGATCGCCGACGCGGACGACGAACTCCTCGTCGGAGAGGGCGCACTCAAGGAATTCCAGCAAGTCATCCTGCTCACGGGGGGCAGCGTGCAGTGACACGGCCAGCTTCTCCATCGCCCCGAGCGGGGCGATGAGATAGGCCAGACCCGCCTCATGCCATTCACGCTCAACCTGCTGAGCGTGCCTGTCGAACTCGAGCAGCGTTTCCGCAATGGCCGCGATCTGCGGACCGTGGCGCTCCAGCCAGCTACCGAACCGCTCGCGGTAGTCGAGAGCTACCTCCCTAGCTCGTTCGAGCTGCGGGCGAGTCTGCTGCCGCCAACGCTCGGTCGCCTCCGCCAGCTCCCTTGACTTCTTCAGCGCCTCCTGAAGGAAGGGGGGCAGGTTCGGGGCCTCGGCCATAGAGGAACTACGTTAGGGAGAAGCGCTTGAGAACGCGCTTTCCTTCACCTTTGCTAGCCGTCCCGCTCAGTCCGCGAACCCAATTCGACAAGTCCCGGCCTCCAGTTTTTCCACAGAACCCGCAGCGCCTGCGCGCCGACTTGCTGGCAAGCGGAGGTTACGGCTGGCCACTCCCAGCTTGGGAGCCGCTCGCCGGCGATTACCGCCATCAGCGCCGATCCGTATTCGACACTAAGCGAGGTGTCCTCGCGGGTGATCGCGACAAAGCGGAACTCGTGCTCAGTCTCCCAGTCACGGGTCTTCGTAAAGAAAAGTGCATTGGCGTTGGCCGCGATATAGCGGTCGAGAAGTTCAGGATCGTCGAGCTCCTCCTGAGGAATGATCGGCTTCAGCATCCCAGCCCCGTCATAGGTCACCGGCTGGTGATAGCGCGCCTTGATACCGGCAGCCTCGACTGATCGATCAAAGTGCTCCGCAAGAAGTTGACGGTCGAAGACAAGGCACACGCCTCGATGTTTCTCGGCGTACTGCTCCCACATTCGCGCCCGCGCCCAGCCGCGACAGAAAGGCTCACGCTCCCCGTCGGGGCTCGGTTGCGCATCAATCGTCAACGACAACAGCCGCGAGCGGTCCCGAACGCCCTCATTCGCCCGTCGCTCGAACTCGTCATAGCGTGCGAGGTCCGCCCTAAGCTGGTCATCGTCACGCGGCCCGTAACCAGCAAAAGTAAAGCGCCAGTGTTGGTTCTCCAAGGGGTCGCGCATCGCTCGGTAGGGCGAGAGGCGCAGCTGTCCCGTAGGCAAGATCCCACCGAAGGCTGCTTCCCGAGTGGTGTAGTGGAAAAAGCACTGCCCAAGATCCAGGTCAACCGGCATAGGTAATCGACATCATTTCCTACTGGCAACCTGATGGCCATGCCGCACTCGGATCCCCGTCCCCACCTGGATTCGCCCAGGCACGCGTCGCTACCCTCTGAGCCGATGGCCGACGATCGCCCTGGACGGTGCTGGTACTGCGGGACCGAGAGCCTGCGGGTCGACGATCCCCCCGAGCACATTATCCCCGAGGCGATGGGAGGAACCCTCAAGACCGATCGCGTCTGCGCAGCATGCAATCAGCGAGCCGGTAAGGACATTGACGCGCCATTCATGCGCGACTGGTTGATCGCAATCGATCGCGAGCTTCATTCCCCAGGTGGCGACCGCATGCGGCCGCGGGTGGATGCGACGCTCAGGGACGGTACGCCTGTTGACCTCAAGACCGGAAATGGTCCTTGGAAGGCGACTGTGCGCGCATCCATCGAGGGGGAAGGTGAGGAGGTCACGATTCGGGCATCCAGCCGCGCCGAGTACGAGAAGCTGCTCGCGCGAGTTCGGCGTAAGGTCGAGGCGGAAGGAAAAGAATTCATCGAGCCCGGTGAGCCAACCGAGATCGCCGACTCCGAGTTGATCGTCGTGAGGACCAAACTCGACGGAGTGATCTGGCTGCGGATGGCTGCCAAGATCACCCTCGGCTGTCTCTCGCTGGCTCTCGATGAAGAGTGGCTAGACACCGCTGATGCAGCTAAATATCAGGGGTGGCTCTGGGACGATGTTCCGCTCAACGAAGATGGGTCAACCGCCCTAGGTCTTCCCGGTAGGCAATCAGAGCTGGACCGTCACGTCCTCAACCCGCCTGAGCACCTCCTCTATTTCGCCCCTCTTGGCAACGGGCGCGTAGGACTCACTATCGCCTACTTCGGCTCGATAATCCTCCGAGCAGCGGTTGGGGTAGGCAATCAGCCACCTCCAAGAAAAGCATGGAGGACCGGGCCGGGTGCTCCGCCGGAGGAGACCTCCTTCGATCTCCTTCTTGCCGAAGCGGCAGTCAAGTACGTCGATGTGGGGGAAGCCCAATGAGGGTGCGGTTACTCAACTTGCAGCCATCGCCAGAAGACGTCCGAAACCTCCTCTGTCTAATTTGCGTTCACCTGCCCTTGGTGGGTCAATGAGCAAATCGAACCTGGTGCTGCCTAGCGACATTCCCTGGGCAGAACTACGAGAAGAGGCCCTGGAGGAGCTGATCTACTGGCTCTGCGATGCGATCGGCGCCGTGGATCTCGTTTGGCGGGCGGGTTCTGCGAGCGGTACCAGCCGTGATCGCGGTCGCGACGTTGAAGCCACGTTCCACGTCGAGGAACCCGGTGGCGACTTCCGCCCGGAGCGTTGGTGGCTTCAGGCGAAGGGGCGCGCGAAGACGGTGGAGCCGAGCGCGGTCAAAGAGGCTGCCAACGACGCCCAGGGCGCGAGCGGTCTCGACGTTCTGGTGCTCGCCACGAATTCGCGGTTCTCCAACGACACCCGGGATTGGGTGAGCGAGTTTCAGACGCTGCACCCGCGCCCGGTCATCAAGCTCTGGGATCGCTCTCAGCTTGAGCGGATGGTTGTCGCTCATCCAACCGTGGTCGCCCGGATCGCGCCGCAGGCCCTCTCGCCTCAGGGGCGCCTGGAGGCGGCGAGCACCGCCTTTTGGAATCGCGGGCAGTGGCCGGAGGTGACCGAACTAGATGCATTCTGGGAACAACGATCCGAGCTCGAGTTAAGTCCCGACGCCCTCCTCGCATGCGTTGTCGGTGAGGCCAGCAACGGACGGCTTGCTTCCCATCCATGGGGCGGCGAGCTCGACATGGAGGACTTGGCTGTGGTTCTCGTGAACGGCCTGGCGAACAGCGGGGCGTTGATCTTGCGCTTTCAGGCGATGGGGCGTGAGACCCGAGGCCTGGCGGATGGCCTCGCGCATTTGCTTGCCTGCTCGCTTGTTCGCTTCAGCGACGAGACCGTGCTGAAATTCGCACTCGATCCGTGGTCCTACATGAACGACTCCGAGGATCTCGCCCGGGAGCCGTTACGAGAGCTATTGATCGAGCCGGTGATGCAACGCTTACTTAACTATTTCGGAGCCGCCTGCGTAGAGGATTGTGTTCGGGTCATGGCTGACTTCGACGAGCGCGAAGAAGGCGATATCCAAGATCGGTGGCTCACCCCCCTCCCAGCTCGGTACGCCAGAAGCGTCGAGGAATCCGACGACAGAATGTTGATCTTCGAGGCCGACGACAAGCCATGCAATGCCGGCCTGCCTCTTTCCGCAGAGCACACCTGCCCGTTCGTCGCCGGGGCAAAGCGGCCGTGGGACCAACTGGTTCCCGAACTGCAGACTGTGATCAGGAACCGGATAGGGCAGAGAGTCGCTGCCCTAGGTCTTGCCGAGGACCAAAGCTCGCAGAGTGCCGAGGTGGAAGGCTCTGTCACTCGTACTGATGAGGAAAAGGCGCCATGAAGGCGCACTTTCTCTTCCTCTTGGATAGGTGTCCACGCAAAGCGTTTTGAAGGTCATCTACGGTTTGAGTTAGTCCTCGGGGACGAGGGCACGGATAGCCTCATCGCCTCCCCAACTTCGGGGTACTCGTTGAAGGCGAGAAAGTGCCTCCGGAGCAACCTCCACTAGGTCCACCTCCGTACCGAGGGCAAACGCTTGGGCCACCTCAGATCGATATCTGGGGTCGTTACGGATACGGCGAGCGGGCCGCACGCCCTCCATATCTCCCATCGTCCAATGAGCGAGCGGGGCGCCTCCCCGTATTCCCTCGTAGAGGGTGACCAGGAAGTCGAAGTCAGTGAGCGCCGGTCGAGGGCCTTTCTCGCCTCGCAGGAACTCTGGCCATCGCTCTTGGATGACCTCGCATTCCCGCAGCGACCAGACCAGATGCTCCCAGCGGGGTACCAGCCAATTGCTTGAGCTGAACTTCGCCATGACGGTTTGACCGATTTCGTTTCCGACGCTCTCCCGCCAAGGCGTAACCAGAGGAACGTCCTCCTTTTCGCGTCGGTTGGTGTACCTCGCCTGCAACAAGTTCCCAAGAGGAACCCAAGCTTCCTCCAGTAGCGCGAAAGCTCCGCAGGCGTATCCCAACCACCAGGTCGTCCAGTCAGCGAGCTCAGGCCAAGCCGTGTAGCCGCCCTCCAGGGGCTGGCTTTCTAGGAGATCGGTCAAAGAACGCACCTCCTGCGCAAATGCCTCGGGGGCGTAAGCGATAACTGGCAGCAGGCTGGCCAGGCGACGTTCGAGAAGCGGGAGGATCTGATCATGGGCGGAAAGTAGGTTGCCCTCGTCTGAAGGTCGAAGCTCTCGGTGGGAACCGATGACCCCTGAGAGGCCATCAGAAAACTCCCGGCGCTCCCGGCGCATCACCTCGGAGAGACCCACGGTGTCCCCAGCCCGAATTAGGGCTAGAACCTCATCATGAACCTCTACCGGCGTATGGCCACTTGGATGGCTTTTGAAAACTTCAAGCCTCCGTTGAAGGTCAGTTAGGAACTCCGCAGCTCCAGCCCTTTTGATTACCCGCCCACCCGTAGCCTCGACGATCTTGTCCGCCCCCTCGCTGAGCTTCCCCCTTGCCACCCAGTACAGGCCGTAGCGAGAGCGGCGGGAGCGGAGGGTCGCAGCGATCGCCTCATCAGAGCCGGAATAGCCGAGAACCACGATCCCAAAGCGCTCGAAAATCTCGCGCAACTCTTTACTAATTCCTGGCTCTAGCTTTTCCAGCTCGCCGGGGGTGTTCCGGATGGTCTCCTGGAGGTAATCCCCATGAGGCTTGAGCACGTAGCAAGGCGCGTGCTCTCGTCTGGGTGCCGAACGCAACTCCGCTGCGCTGGTGATGACCACCGGCTCAATGCCTCGAGCCTTGAGGGAATTCTCTAGGAGCCGGTCGAAGTTGGTAGTGATGAAGACCCGGAGGTAGCCTTGCTCAACAAGCTGCGCAAGGCGCTCATGCGTCGGCCCCGGCTCCCGCCCCTCGAAGTGCTTGGCCAGATAGTCCCGCCGAGTTGCTTGATCCGGGGCGATCAGCTCCAGCAAGCCAGAGTAGTTCAACCCATCACGCTCGGTCTCTTTCAGCCACTCCCCCAGCGCTTCCTGGTCGGGAGTCTCCTCCGCTTGCTTCTCCAAGCGGTACAGCTCTCCCACTGCTTGCCAAAACACTTGGCCGCCCGTAGGAACGCCGGCATCTCTAGACACGCCCGAACCGAGGAAGAAGGCGTAGCTCCCAGGTGCCTCGGCGACGGCGACTGAAAGCGAGACAATCGGATCGAGGGTCATAGCTGCGGCAATTCTCCCCAGCTTTGCCGAGCCGTGTCATCCCCCGAACGGTGGAAGCTGGGCACGTGCAGTCTTCGAAAGCTCGCCAGGGACCTGCCGTTCTTCAGTTTCCTTGACGGCCCCAGTAGATCGTTAACGGTGTTTGACTTGGTCTCGCGGGTGATTAAACCCAGGGGGCGCCCGATCAGGCAGAAATCGGCGTTTCTGCCTGAACACCCCGACAATCGCTGCATATCCACGCATATCGGGATCGGTTCGCGGCGAGTGGTGAGTGGCGCAAAGCCGCTTGTCATGCGGGATTCGCGCGAACAGCGAGTAGCCAGAGCCCTAAATCGCACCCAGGAGGTCGGCGGTTCGAATCCGCCTAGCTCCATCGGAGGATTGCCCTGCACGTGCGCGGCTTCGCTTTATGAGGCCGTTTCCAACCGCCTCCGAAATCCGCTCCGATTTCAGGCACTAGTGCCTGAAATCGCGAGGATGCGAAGGGATTAGCGGCGATTTCGGGTATTCCGCCTCGCATTCCAGCGGCGATTGAGCTATGGCACGCGCATCTCGGTCAACCTGGCGCCGGTATCTTCGAGCGATGGCGGTGCGGCTAGTGGATGGGGGATGGTGGGAAGAGTTGGAGGCGGCGCTTACTGACGACGCTTCCACTGTGAGGATGGCCAGCCCCTTCATCAAGCATGGAGCCGTCGAGGGGCTCCTTTCCGAGGCGAGCCCTTCTCTTCGGATCCTCACGCGGTTCAACCTCGACCACTTTCGCGAGGGGGTCTCCGACATCTCTGCCTTGCGTCGCTTGATTGAGTTTGGAGCGCAAGTACGGGGTGTCCAGCGCCTACACGCAAAGCTCTATCTGTTCGATGCGGATCACGCCGTCATCACCTCGGCGAACATGACCGTAGGTGGGCTGTGCAAAAACCACGAGCTCGGGGTGGTCGCGGAGGGGGGAGCGCTGCCACGGCGCTGTGTTGCCTACTTCGATGGGCTATGGGAGAAGGCCGCTCCTGACCTCTCGGTCTCGAGGTTGGACGAGTGGGAGGAGCGGATCGAGGCCCAGTTGATTCCCGGCGCTTCTTCCGTTGGCTCGGGCTTGGGCGACGAGGGTGCCGATGTGGGCCCAGATCCTGAGCCGCAGCTACCTCCCCTCTTCGACGAGCCTCGCCAGGGCTTCGTGAAGTTCTTCGGCAAGAGCGACAACCGCGCACCCCGGAACTATCCGGTGCTGGAGGAACTGAAAAGCGGGGGATGCCATTGGGCTTGCACCTATCCGAGGAACAAGCGGCCGCTCTCGGTTCAGGATGGCGCCGTGATGTTCATGTCTCGCCTGGTACACAGCCCGAACGACACGATGATCTTCGGCCGTGCCATTGGGCGGCGTTACGAGGAAGGCCGGGACGACGCTTCCGCTTCAGATCTCGCCAAACGCCCCTGGAAGAAAGACTGGCCCCACTACATCAGGGTGCATGACGAGGAATTCCTCGCCGGCACGATGGAGAACGGCGTCTCCCTAGCCGAGCTGATGGACGAACTCGGTCCTCTTGCATTTGGGTCCACGGCCGAAAACCTCGAGTCCGGCACGGGTAACACGGATCCGCGGAAGGCGATCCGGCAGCACCCTGCGGCTCGGCTGGCCCCAGCCGGACTTGAGTGGCTGAGCGAGCGACTGGAGCTCGCTTTTAAGAAGCATGGCCGACTGCAGCCAGCGCAGCTCGCGACCCTGGATTGGCCTGAGTTCTAGGCGTCTGTTTTACGGCCTCTGCATTGATCATCCCGCTGCTTCGCATGGTTGGCAGGCACTGCTCAACCCTGAAGTCGGGACGCGGAGTCCGTAGCGGTTCCGCGTGGGCTCAAGCCCACTCCTCGTGGTCGAGCGGCGCCCCGTTCAACTCGTCGCGGCGATACCGCCAGTCGGACATCAGGGTGTCCATCAGTGTGGTGAAGCGGCGGCTGTGGTCTGGCTCGCGGAGGTGGGCCATCTCGTGGACCACGATGTACTCGAGGCAGCGCGGCGGCTTCTTGGCCAGCTCGAGGTTGAAGCTGAGGTGGCCGGTGTCGCGGTTGCAGGAACCCCACTTGGTCTTCATGCGGCGGATGCCCCAGGCCGGCACCGAGCGCCCCACCCGCGGCTCCCACCGCTCGATCAGTGGAGGGATCGCCAGCCGCAGCTGCGCTCGCTGCCAGCGGCGCAGCAGGTCCAGGCGCGCGGCGGCGTCGGTTCCCTCCGGCACGTAGAGGACCAGGCGGTCACCGTCGAGCTCGCAGTGCCCCCGCCCGGCTCGCTCCACCACCCTCAGCCGGCGCCGCAGGCCCCATACGTAGTGCGACTCCCCGGTCACCATCTCCCGCTCGGACTGGCGGGGCGCGTCGCGCAGCTGGCGCCGCTGCTCCTTGATCCAGGCCAGGCGCCTGATCACAGCCAGCCTCACCTGCTCGTCGTCGAGCCGCTTCGGCGCCGCCACCCGGACCCGCCCCAGGGGCGGGTAGACGCCGACGTGGAGGTTTTTGATGTCCTTGTAAACGACGTCGACCTCGATGCCCCGCACCGTCAGGTATGCGCTAGCGGTACTCATCGCGGGCCTTCACCAGCGCCATCAGCTCGTCGATCCGGTCGAAGCCCGGCGGCAGCGTGTCAGCCACCGCGAGCCTGACCTTTCTTTCCTTGATCGCATTCCCGATCCAGCTGTCGGGCTTGGTCTCCATCACTGCCCTGTCCACCGCCTGCGCGAGCCTCTCCGGCAGCCCGAAGTCGTGGAGGGCCCGTTTCGCGCCGTTGTCGGCCCACTCCGGATAGCGGTGGTCCGCTTCCTTCCGCCCGACCTTTTCCGCCTGCTCGATCAAGCCCTCGAGGTAAGCCTTGTAGTCGATCGCCTCCCTGCGCCTCTCCTCGATCAGCGCGTCGAGCAGGCGGGACATCTTGTCGTAGTAGCCGGGGTTGTTCGGCCGCTCGTCGATGATCACCTTGCGGATGTTGTTCGCGATCGTCTCCGCGACCGCCTCGGGGTCGCTCTTGACCCCCTCCGGCAGCTCGTCGATCGCCGCCTCCCCCATCTCGACGATCAGCTGGACGAGGCCCTTGTCGGGGAACTCCGCGACGGTCTCCGAGGGGTCCGCCTGGATGTAGGTGTCGAGCAGGAACCGCATCCCCGCCTCGTACTGCTTGAGGTCGACGTTCTCCCCCGCGCCGAGCTCGACCTCGTCGCGCACCGCCGCGTAGTGGGAGACCTCCTCTTTGATCGCCGCGGCCTCGGCCTCTTCGTACCCGGCCTCGTCCATCTCGTTCGCGAGGTTGGCATAGGCCCGGGTCAGGGCCGCGACGGCCTTGTACAGCTCCGCCCGCTTCGGCTCGTTCCGCTTCAGCTGCTCGGGGTCGCCGGCCTCCGCGGCGCAGAAGTACTGCTGGTACTGGAGCGTGTCGCGCGGCGGCGCCACCGGCTCGCAGATGGCGCGGGCCCGCTCAAGCGCCTCGTCGAGATCGGCGCGGGCGCTCGTCACGCGGTTCTTGAGCAGCCCCTCGACGTCGTCACGGTCGTATCCGTCGAGCGCCCCCGAGGTGTAATCGACGATCGCGCTCTCGAGCGAGTTGAAGAGGTCGCGGTAGTCGACGACGGAGCCGTACTCCTTGTCGTCGCCGTCGAGCCGGTTGACGCGGCAGATGGCCTGGAAGAGGCCGTGGTCGTGCATGTTCTTGTCGATATAGAGGTAGGTCGCCGAGGGGGCGTCGAAACCGGTCAGCAGCTTGTCGACCACGATCAGCAGCCGCATCTGCCCGGGCTCGTGGACGAACAGCCTCTTCACCTCGCGCTCGAACTCCTCCACCTTGTGGATCGCGGTCTCGGGCGGCTCCTGGAAGTGGTCGGCCAGCATCTGGCGGTAGGTCTCGAACTGGCGCAGCTTCTCCGTCGCCCCGTGGCCGGAGTCCTCCTTGGAGACGTCCGTGGCGCGCGGCTCGTAGCTGGTGACGATCGCGCACTTCCCCTTCAGCCCGCCTTCGCACAGCAGGTTGTAGAACTTGCAGGCCTGGTAGATGCTTTCCCCGACGAGCATCGCGTTGCCCCGCCGATCCATGAGGCGGGGGCGCGTCTCCATGTCGAGCAGGATGTCCTGGGCGATCTGCTTGGCCCGCGGCTCGGCGCTGACGATTTTCTGCATCGTCCCCCAGCGCCGCTTCAACCTGGCGCGGGAAAGATCGGTCATCCCCTGCGTCCTAGCCTCGAACCACTGGTCGACCTTCTCGGGTGAGGAGAGGCGCTGTTCGATGTTCCGCGCCTCGTAGCGCAGGTCGACCACGACCCCGTCGGCCACCGCTTCGTCGAACTTGTAGGTGTGGATGAAGCTGCCGAACTTCTCCACAGTCGTCTCCTTGTCGGCCTTGAGCAATGGCGTGCCGGTGAAGCCGATGAACATCGCGCCGGGCAGCAGCTCCTTCATCGCGTCGTGCATGCGACCCGACTGGGTGCGGTGGGCCTCGTCGACGAAGACGAACAGGTTCCCCTTGGGGGAGAAGTCCCCGGGGACGGCGCGGCGCAGTTCCTCGATGAACTCGCGCTCGCTCGCGTCACGCCCCTCCTCGTCCTCGGAGTCGCGGAATTTGTGGATCAGCGAGCAGATCAGCCACTCGGCCGAGCGGTTGAGGACATCGAGCATGTCGGCGGCGCTGCGGGTGCGGTGGATGTCCTCCCCAACTGCCGAGAAGACTTTTTCGATCTGTTCGTCCAGCTCGGTCCGGTCGGTGACGATCAGGACGCGGGCCTGGTCCTGGTGTTCGCGGATCCATTTCGCCAGCCAGACCATGATCAGCGACTTCCCGGAGCCCTGGGTGTGCCAGACGATCCCGCCCTCGCGCCTCTCCACCCGCTCCTGCGCCGCTTTGACGGCGAAGTACTGGTTGTGCCGGCACGTCTTCTTGACCCCCGCGTCGAAGGCCATGAAGTCGTGGATCAACTCGAGCAGCCGCTCCTTCGAGCAGAGCTGGGCGAGTTCGCGGTCCAGTCGCTCCTCGATCTCCCCCCGCTCGCGCCAGGCCAGCCAGTACTTCTCTTCGGTGTCTATCGGCGAGTAGCGCAAGCCCTCCACGTCGTTGCCGGCCATCACCAGCTGGACGGTCGTGAAGAACTTCTGGATGAACTCGTGCTTCTGGTTGCCGTACGACTGGCGGATTCCCTCCGAGACGGCGACCTTCGATCGCTTCAGCTCGATCGTCGCCACCGCGATCCCGTTCACGTAGAGAACGAGGTCGGGACGCTTGTCGTTCACCCCCTCGACCGTCACCTCCTCGGCGATCGCGAACCTGTTCGCCTCCGGGTTCTCCCAGTCGATCGGCCAGACCGTCTCCGCCTTCTCGTCCACGTCCGTCTTCACCGGGATCCCGTAGCGGAGCAGACCGTAGACATCGCGATTGGCCTCATACAGCTTGCGGCCGCCTCCAAGCGAAGCGTCCCGCTGCATGCGTTCCACCGCTTTAGCGATCTGCACAGCTCCGTATCCGCGCCCTTCGAGGCTCAAGCCCAGCAGCTGGGGCTCGACGTTCGCGTTGCCCGTACGGTGCTGCCAGTTACCGAGGTACTCATAGCCGAGCCGATTGCGAAACAAGGCGATAACCCGCTCCTGCGTGTTGCGCTCGGGCTGCCCGACGTTGCTCATGCTCACAAGCGAACAGGTAGCTTAGAGCTTCCGCGCATCAGTTCCTGTACGACTCCCTCGCGTAAAGCCTTTTTCTTCTCGATTAGACGCTCCAGTGAATCAAGCTCTGCATAAACAGCGTCTAACTCCCGTACCACTTGTATCTGGTGATCGAATGGGGGAACCCAGATCTCTAGCCGTTTGATGACTTGGGTGTCCAATACGCCAGCCGTGTTCCCGGCTGAGGTTACGAGCCGAAGCAAGCGATTCTCATTGGCATGAATGCAATACGTGAGGAAGCGAGGAGAAATTGAAGGGTCTGGCACTAAGGCCTTGACATCCTGGTTAAAGCAGACGGGAGCATCGACTAGAGAAGCTCTAATTTCGCTATGAAGTGCACTTCCTCGAACCAATAACAGGGTAGACCCAAGTGGAGCCATCCTGCTACCCGCTCGAACTGCCTCCGGCGTTACCTTCTGCGGAGACGTTCGAACCACAAAGTTCTGAAGCGTGGCTGCGCTTATCCAAGGAATCGTCCCATTCCAGTAACTTAGATTAGCTCGGCTTGGCGTGCCGCCTGATAGCCACTTGGTAACAGATCCTAGCGAGACGATTTCTCCCTCTGCTCCCATTAGAGATTAAACCGTTCTAGCTGATCAGAAACTTGGTCATTCAACTGTGCGAACTCAGCTTCCATTTCATCGAGAGTTCGGCCGTACCTTTGGATTAGTTGCAGAATTCTGTCTACTAGCTGAAGTAGCAGGGAGGTGAGTACCTCTTTAATCCGCCTTTCGATGACAGCGACCCACTTATCTTGGAGTACCAGGTCCTTGATCTCGTCGCTGCTCAGCTCTCCATACTTTTCGAGCGTAGCGATGTCCAGGTTGGATCGAGCTTCCCGTAAGTTCTTGTTGGCTTGGGACTCAAGTCGAAACAGGCTAACCATGTACTCGAGGACCTCGACTTCTTTGAGAGCAGCCTCATGCTTTGCTTCTTTTAGCCTCGAGGAGGCAAGTGGCTTGGTTACTCTGCCCTCCTCCATGGCACCTGCAAGCAGGGAATCTTCCCCACTGTGCTCCTCGATGAAGTCCTCAATGGTTCGGGCCGCCTTGTCAACTTCGTCTTCGAGGCGCTCCACGCCCTCTTTGCATGCGGTTAGATAACGCGCCACGACAAGTTCGGGCGGTATGAGGTCCATCTTGAACTTGTTTTTCGCCTTCTTAACGGAAATGACAAGGTCGGGATCCTCATCGAGCTTGCGGTCCTTGTCCTTGATTGCCTTGCGCGGACGCGACGCCTCGAGCCACCCAGAGTGCATGATTAGGTAAACGTCATCGTGCATCGTTTCGTGCCAGTAGCTGAGCAGCTGCTCGTAGAGAGCGTACTTGTCGAGCAGCGGCCTCTTTTCAAAGCGAACAAGGAGATCCTCGCCAAGCGCTTCGATTAGCTCTGCGGGCTTGGTGTTCTCGTCGATCGCGAGCAGATCCTTCCGGTGTGCCTCGAACCACTTCCCAACCTCCCCTTCGACACCAGCCGCGAAGTCTTCGAACTCGGGTGAACCAAGAATCGTCTCTTGGATTTTGGCTGAGTCGACCGCAAGGTCGCTGTAACCGTCTCCGCGCTGCTTAAAAAGGGCCCCGCGAAGCGACGGGAAAGCGTCCCAGTAGAGGCCCAGAGCCTCGATGTCCCGATCGGGGATGCCACCGTGCAGATGGGCGCGAAGGTCCTGAATGTCCTCCGGCTCGGAGGAGTCGATGTAACGGGGGATGTTGAGGTTGTATTCGTTGGCCTCGCTCTGGATCTCCGCCAGCGGGACCATCCGGGAGTAGCGATCGACGTCGAGCTGGCGGTTGAAGACGTCGACGATCTTGTGGATGTCCTGGCTCCGCAGGCGGTTCTTGGCACCGTCCTTGACGAACCCGCGGGAGGCGTCGACCATGAAGACGCCGGCGCGGCCGGCGGCGTTCTCCTTGTCGAGCACGACTATGCAGGCGGGGATGCCGGTCCCGTAGAAGAGGTTGGGCGGCAGGCCGACGATGCCCTTGACGAACCCGCGCCGGACCAGCTCCCGCCGGATCCTTCCCTCCGCCCCTCCACGGAAGAGGACGCCGTGGGGGAGGATCACCGCCGCCTTCCCCTTCCCCTTTAGGGACTTGAGGATGTGAAGGAGGAAGGCGTAATCGCCGTTCTTCTCCGGCGGGCGGCCGTACTCGAAGCGGCCGTACTCGTTCTCCAGGCCATTGCTCCAGGACTTGTAGGAGAAGGGTGGGTTCGCGACTGCGAAGTCAAACGTCCTCAGCCGGTCGCCTTCGGTCAGCTGCGGTTCGGTCAGCGTGTCGCCCTTGAACAGCTCGGCATCGGGGATGCCGTGGAGGATCACGTTCATCCAGGCCAGCGCGTAGGTCGAGACGTCCTTCTCCTGGCCGTAGATCGACACGCCACGCGGCGTCTCGTCGGCAACCTTGATCAACAGCGACCCCGACCCGCAGGTCGGGTCGTAAACCGTCTGGTCCTGTTTGGTGGCAGCACCGACGCCGACGATTTTCGCGATCACGCGAGAGACCTCGGCCGGCGTGTAGAACTGCCCCTTCGATTTTCCGGACTCGGTCGCGAAGTGGCGCATCAGGTACTCGTAAGCGTCCCCGAGCAGGTCGTCGCCCTCGGCACGACTGCGACGGAAGTCGAGGTCGGCGAAGATCCCGACCAGCTTGCTGAGGCGGTCCTGCATCGCCTTGCCTTTGCCGAGCTTCTCCTCGTCGCTGAAGTCGGCGAGGTCGATGACGTTATGCAGGTCGTTGGCGGCCGCGAGCTTGGCGACGATTTTGTTGATCCCGTCGCCGATCTCCTTCTTGCCCCGGAGCTTTTCCATCTCCTCGAAGGAGCCGCCCGCGGGGACCGTGAGGAGGTTCCTGGGGTCTGACCGCGCCTTGTCGGTCACGTATTTCACGAACAGCAACGTGAGGATGTAGTCCTTGTACTGCGAGGCATCCATCCCGCCTCGCAGCTCGTCGCAGCTCTGCCATAGCGAGCGGTATAGGTCTGACTTCTTCAGCGCCACCGGTGAGCCCCCTCTAGCTTTGCTCGTCTTCTGCCGAAGGAGTCAGACCCTAGCCCTCCCTACCCCGGGAGGCGAGGGTGGCCTGCCCCGGGGTCTCCATCTGAAGACGTGGCAACGCATTCCAACCGCCCTCTTTATTTCAGGCACTTTTCGCCAGAAGTGCCCGACTCGCTTCATATCGGTGCATATCCCTGCATATTTCACTATCAGCAGCCTCTTCTAGGTGATCAGAAAAGTGCTGCAAATGTGGAGTTTTTGACGACTTCTACTTCGCTGACCTCCTTGCATCGCACCCAGGAGGTCGTCAGTTCGAATCTGCCCAGCTCCATCGCCCAAGGCCCCTGCACCCAGAAAGCTTCACTTTTGAACGGCCTCTGAAATCTGATGCGGTTGCGGGGGTTTCGGGTTCCATTCGCTTTAAGTGGCCCGCGGAGCTACGTTGGGCGTAGACGCATCGCGAACGAAGGAGGAGTTATGTACGCACGGGTAGTCAGGTTCACCGATGTCGATCCGGATCACCTGGCCGGGCGGTTGGCTGAGTCCAGTGAGGGACCGCCGGTGGACATTCCCGCCAAGCAGGTCCAGATCCTCCACGACGCTGACCAGCGCACCGCGGTCGTGGTCCAGATCTTCGAGACGGCCGAGGACATGGCGGCGGCGGAGGGGCCCCTCGACTCGATGGACCCGGGCGAAACGCCGGGGACGCGGGCCTCGATCGACCGCTGCGAGGTCAAGGCCGAGCTGACCTGAGCTGTAGGGCAGCTCTCAACATAAGGATGCTTGATTGATCAGGAGGCCCTTGTTAGGCTCCGGTTCGCGCGGCTTGGCACTCGGGCAGTTGCCAGGCGCTAACGATCAGAGCGGAAGGGAAGATGGGCGACAGTGGAGATGGCCGTGTCGCCGGTGCGAAGGGCTACGCGGCGGAGGAGATTCTTGGTCAGTGCGAGGGGCTCTTGGCCTCGCACGACGCGCTGCGCCGCTGCGTGGCCATGCAGCCGCGAGATGCCGAATCGCAGAAGGCGGACCTTCGCCTCCGCTTCGGCGATCCTCGGTGGCTGAAGAGCGCTCCGGGGCAGGAGCTGGTCTCCTCTCTCCTCTCGCAGCCCGCGGTCGCGACCGCGGAATCGCGGCGCTCTGACCTCTTCCTCACCTTCGAGACCGACGCGCTGCGCGAGCTGGAGGGGCGCTTGGCCGCGGGCGAGGAGGCCGGGATGGAGACCACCGACCTCCTTGGCAGCGCTCTGTGCGACGTCAGCCTCGTCGGGCCCAACGCCAACAAGGCCCTTCACCTCGGGCACCTGCGCAACGTCGCTCTCGGCCAGGCGGTCGCCTGCTCCCTCGAAGCGGCCGGAGCCACGGTGCGGCGGCGCAGCCTCGTCGCCGACATCGGACGGCGGATGTGCGAAGCAATGGCCGGCTACCTGGAAAGCCACCAGGGGGAGACCCCGGAATCGAGTGGGCTCTCCGGAGACCGCTTCGTCGAGCTCTGCTCACAGGCCTTCCGGGAGAACGCCGGCGCGGACGCGGCCGAGTCCAGCCAGGGACCAAACCCCCAGGAGGAGGAATCACGGGGGGACACAGCCGCCAGGCTGATGGAGAGCTGGCTCCAGGGCGAGGAGCCGGAGCGGCGGCTGAGCGAGCAGATGCGGCGGTGGGTCCTCACCGGGCACGAGCGCACGCTGGACCGGCTTGGCGTCTCGATCGACGTCTACGACTTCGAGTCCGACGAGGTGCCCCGGGCCCGCGAGCTCGTCGAGCGGGGGCTGGACCTGGGCCTGTTCGAGCGGGAGGAGACGGGCGGCGTCGTCTACCGCAGCGGCCGCCCCGAGTACGCGACGATGGTGCTCCTCAACGAGCAGGGGGCACCCACCGAGTGCGCCCGGGTCCTCGCCGTCTGCCACCGGATGATCGACGAGCTCGACCCGGAGGTCTCCTTCCTCGAAGTCCTCGGTGACGAGTGGCGCCCGGCCCAGACGGTCGTGGCCGACCTTCTCCTCCGGCTGCTGCCCGACCCCGCGGAGAAGACCTACGAGTGGCTCTACTACGGGCTGGTCACCTCCGAGGGCAAGAAGATCGGCTCCAGCAACGGTGACGTCGTCTGGATCGACGACTTCCTCGAGGAGCTGTCTGCCAGCCCGGCTGTCGCGGCCCTGGAGAGCATCGGCGAGGCAAGCGTTCCGCGCTCCGAGCTCGCCGACATCCTCGCCCGCGCCAGCTTCCTCTGCGCGCCGATGGCGCAGCCGCTGCCGCTCGCAGCCGAGCGGCTGTTCGAGGAGCAGGCGGGACCGGCGTGGACCATCGCCGAGGCCTGGAGCAGGGCCGGCGCGGCGGACGCGAAAGCGTCGCCCCCAGACCTGCCACGCGCGGGGATCCTGCAGGCGCTGGAGTTCCGCCCGGTGCTGTCGCTGGCGATCGAGCGCCGAGATCCCACCGTGCTCGCCAGCTACCTGGTGCGGCTGTCCGAAAGCTTCCTCTCAGCACCGGAACCGGGACCCGCCGCTCGCCCCGTCCTGGAGCGAGTACTGCGCAGCCTCGGCTTCGCGATCGCGCGCCAGCCCGCGGACGGCGCCGATGCCGCGCCGCGGCCCAAGGTCCAACGACCCCTGGTCGAGGCGTGAGGGCGATGAACCGAACTTCTCCACAGCTTGCGCCCGTAGCTCAATTGGTCCAAGAGTCCCTACAAGGCGTAGCGAAGGTCTCGGCGTCCGAGGTGCCTCTAAGTGAGTCAAAAGCTCATGGCACCCGGTCGTGTGAGAGCGAGCTGCGCCAGAGGCGGGGCTCGAAGAGCGACGGCCTTCTAAGCCGTAGGTTACGGGTTCGAATCCCGTCGGGCGTGCTATTCGATGATGTCCTGCCCTCGTCCGGGCAGGGCGGTGGACGGGGGGCGAGGCATGCTCGAGATTGAGCTGACCGCCGACGAGGCAATCGAGATCCGCCGCCTCTGCCGTTCGCTGGGACGCGAGTACGGGTCGACCGACGACGAGGCTCTGCTCCGGGACCTCGGCCGGTTCCCGGAGGAGATGCCGACCGGGGTAGTCGAGCAGATCGGCGCCTACATGGAGAACCCCGAGGCCGACTTCGCCCTGATCAGCCGTCACATGATCAGGGACCACGACCTCGGCAACACCCCGGCCAACCAGAAGGACCCGACTACGACGAAGACATCGCTCGAGTACGAGATGGTCGTGATGCTCTACGGGAGCATCCTCGGATCCGTGTTCGGCTGGAAGACGCAGCAGGAAGGCCACATCGTCAACGACATCATCCCCATGGAGACCTTCGCCGACCAGCAGGTGGGCGCCAGCAGCAAGGTCGAGCTCGCCTGGCACACCGAGGACGCCTACCACCCCGGGCGAGCCGACTTCATCTGCCTCTTCTGCCTGCGCAACCCGACCGGGGCACCGACCACCGTCGCCTCGATCGTTGACATCAAGTCGCACCAGGCCCTGCCGGCGGTGCTCTTCGAGCCGTGCGTGCGGATCGCCGCCGACGATGCGCAGGCGGCCGGCGCAGAAGCGGCGGGGATCGAGGACTGGACCGAGTCGGTGGTGAAGCCGATCCCGATCCTCAGCGAAAACGGGACCGGGCTGCAGATGTGCGTGGACCCGGCCTACATGTCGGTCGCCAGCGACGACGAGGGCGTGCACGACGCCGTCACAGGCTTCTGCCAGACGATCGACGAACACCTCACAGAAGTGGTGCTGAAGCCGGGAGACCTGCTGATCCTCAATAACCACCGGGCGGTCCACGGCCGCCGCCCCTTCAAACCCACCTACAGCGGTCGTGACCGCTGGCTGAAGCGGGTCAACGTCGCCCGCGACTTCGAGTCCCGTCGCCCCTACTGCACGGACCGCCGGCGACGGCTGCTGGCCTAGCGCCATGTCGTGGTGGCCGTCGCGGTACGGCCCGGAGGACACCCGCGGGTCCGGCAACGAGCTCTCGCCCGAGCGCCTGCTGGCCGCGCTGAAGATCCCCCGCCGGGGAGAGGTGATCGAGCTGGCGCCGCCGCTGGACGCTGCCGCGCCGCGCTGGGGAGGGCGGGACTGGAGCCAGTCGGTCCTCGTCGATGGGGCCTACCTCGAGGAGCTGGTCACCGGCAGCCTCCACAGCGGCTGTCATATCGACGCGCTCGGCCACGGCGGGATCGGAGGGCGCTTCTACAACGGCATCCCCCTGGAGGAGGTCTTCGGGCCCGACGGACTGCGGACGCTCGGGATCGAGCAGGCCGCCCCATGGATTACCCGCGGGGTCTGCCTCAACCTCCCCACCCTGCTCGGCGCCGAAAGTCTCGAGGGCGGCTTCGTCGTCCAGCCCGCGGACCTCGAGGAGGCCTGCCGGCGGCAGCAGGTGACGATCGAGCCGGGCGACGCCGTCCTCCTCCACACCGGCTGGGGGCGCCTCTATCGGGAGGACCCCCGGCGCTACCTGGAGAGCGAGCCCGGTGCCGGCTGGGACGCCGCCCGTTGGCTGACTGACCGCCGCGTCTCGCTCGTCGGCGCCGACAACTGGGGGTTCGAGGTCGTCCCACCCGAGGCGGCTCGCCGTGGCCAGGACTTCCCCGTCCACCAGCACCTGCTGGCGGAAACCGGGACCTTCATCCTCGAGAACGCCGACACCAGCGCCCTCGCCGCGCTCGGCCAGAGCGAGTTCCTCTTCATCGCCGCCCCGGCCAAGGTCGAGGGCGCCACGGCCGGCGGCGTCAATCCGCTGGCGGTGGTGTGATTCCCTGCCTCCTAGGCTGGTGGTAGCTCCTGGCTCGTTCAAGCCGGCCAAGTCGACGTGGCGGGTCTGCTTAGGTAGGAACACGCCTACGAGGAGGTAAACCATGCCTGAGCACAAGATCGGGACTCGCGAGGAATGGCAGGCTGCGCGCGACGAGCTGGCAAGGCTCGAGGCTGAGCAGGCCGAGCGCGACCGGGAGATCAAGGCCAAGCGACGCGAGCTGCCCTGGGTCCCGGTGGAGAAGGAGTACGTCTTCGACACCGAGGACGGCAAGAAGACGCTCGCCGAGCTGTTCGACGGCCGCTCGCAGCTGCTGGCCTACAACATCATGTACGGGCCCGACTACACGATCGGCGCCTGTCCCGGGTGCACGAACCTCGCCGACGGCTTCGACCCCACGACGCTGCTTCACCTCAACAAGCGCGACGTGACGATGATCTGCTTCTCGCGGGCGCCGATCGACCGGCTCGCCGCCTACAGGGAGCGGATGGGCTGGGAGTTCCCGTACGTTTCGACCTACGACACCGACTTCCCCTGGGACTTCGGACTGGCGCTGACCGAGGAGCAGGCCCAGCAGATCCCCGAGGTCACCCAGATGATCGAAAACCCGCCCGGGTGGCTCGAGTTCTGGGCGTCGCAGGTCGGCGCTGAGCTAAAGGACGGCCTCCGCGAGAACCCGAGCTACATCGCCTTCGCGAAGGACAACGGGACCGTCTACCACACCTATACGGTGTCGGCGCCCGACCCATTCGTCACTACGTACTTCGATCTCCTGCTCGACCGGACGCCGAAGGAGCAGCCCAGCGAGCCGCAGAACTACCGAAAGGACGAGTACCCGGACTAGTCCGGCGCCTTGCTGGCGAGCTACGCAGTGAATTCCGCCCGGCGCAGCCGACCGATGCCAGGGAGGAAGCGCCCCACCCGAGCGGCGTAGGTGGCGTAGGCCGAACCGTGGGCGCGGAGCAGATAGGGCTCCTCGACCACTCGCACCTGCAGCTCCAAGGCGACCACCAGCCCGGCGAAGCCAACCAAAGCGACCCAGCTCGGAACGAGCAGGGTGAGCCCGAGCGCGGTCGGCTGCATCGCGGCGAAGATCGGGTTGCGGACGAGGGCGAAGGGACCGGTGGTGACGAGCTGCGTTCGCTCGGCAGGATCGACACCGATTCGCCAGCTCGCCCCCATCGCCACCTGCGCGTAGAAGGTGAGCCCGATCCCGCCGACGGCGAGGATCAGTCCGGCGACGTGAGCGGCCGAGGTGTCGAGCGCGGCGATCGGCTCGACCACATCGAGCAGGGCCAGCACCGGGGCTGCGGCCCCAACCAGCAGCGCCACCGTGAAGCCGACCCCGGCGATCCACTCGGCCGAGCCGGGCCGCCCACCCAGGCCGTGAAAGCCGGTCGAGCCGGTGCGGCGAAGCTGGATCAGCGTGCGCAGGCCGAAGGCGAGGAGGAGATATGCCGCGTAGAGGATCAGCGCGAGCTCTGCCACCGCTGCATCGTCGCAACTCAGGGCGTCGACCACCCCCTTGGGCTAAGCTCGGACCAGCTGACCGATGGAGACCGCGACGCTGCGCAGAATGCCGCTGCCGGCGGCGATTCAGCTGGGATTGGTCGCCACGCTGCTCGCTTTTGCCGTTATTGCCTGGGCGCTCACCGACGACCGCATGGGGGGCATGGACGCCGGTCCTGGAACCGACCCCGGCACCTTCGGGTTCTTCCTCGGGGTGTGGGTGGTGATGATGGCGGCGATGATGTTCCCCTCGATCGCGCCGATGGTCCTGGTCTACGCGAGGGTGCAGGCGAGAAACCGGCAGCGCGGTCGCGCGACGCCGGTCGGCGGCACGGCGATCTTCGTCACCGGCTATCTCGTCAGCTGGACGGCGGCGGGGGTCTTCCTCTACGCCGTCGCCCAGGGCGCCGCTTCCTTATCGAGCGACTTCTTCGCCTGGGATAGGGCCGGGCCGTATCTCGCCGGCGGGATCATCGTCCTCGCCGCCGTCTACCAGCTGACTCCGCTGAAGGACGCCTGCCTGACCAAGTGCCGCAACCCGGTGAGCTTCGTGATGACCAGCTGGAGGCCGGGACGAGGCGGCGCCCTGAGGATGGGGATGGAACACGGCGCCTGGTGCGTGGGCTGCTGCATAGCCCTGATGGGGGTGCTGTTCGCCCTCGGTGTGATGAGCCTGGTCTGGATGGCTTTCGTGGCGGGGCTGATCGCAATCGAGAAGCTGCTGCCGTGGAAGGCCCTGGCCAACCGCGGGATCCCGGTGCTGCTGGTCGTCCTCGGCCTCGCCGTCGCGCTGGCGCCGGAGCGCGTTCCCGGGCTGACCGAGCCCGGCTCGGCCGAGGCGATGCAGGCGATGCCGTCAACGGAGATGCAGCCGAGCACGGCGACTAGAACTCGTCCTCGCTCGACCACTCGAACGGAATGTGCTTGCTCGAACGGCCGCTGACGTCGAACGCGAGCCCGAACCCGTCGGCCTGGGCATCCTCGGCGATGCCGTAGGTGGTCGGCCCGCTGTTCGGCCCAGGCTCGGCGCCGGGGATGTTCTGCACCCGCACCGGCTTGCCCGGGACGCTGGTCGGCCCGGTCAGGGTTTCGCTGTGGCCCTGTCCGATCCCGGCGATGGAGACTCGCCACGATTCGCCATCGTCGGCGATCTCGACCTCGATCGGGGCGATCTCGAGCCCGAGCATCTCGCCGAGGGAGGTCTGGACGAACATCTCCGGCCACCCGCCGGCTTCCCCGGCGAAGATCGTCAGGAGTGCTTGGCGCTGGGTCTCGTCGGCGCGCTCGTCGAGGACGAAGCCCGCCCGCATTTTCGTGTCCTCCTCCCAGATGTTCCCCTCGAACTGGCCGAGCCCGGCGACGTTCAGGCCGTCGAGCTTGACGTCTCCGTAGCTGCCCTCGCGGATGTGCCAGGCGATGATCCCGTCGCAGTCGCCCTCGCTCGGAGGCCGGCCCCACGAGCACGGACATGGCACCGCGCACTTGCAGAAATCGACGAAGTCACCGACGACATGCCATTGCTCGGCCATGTCCATCTCCTCTCGTAGCGACCCGAAGACTCAGCCTAGACCGAGCCCTTTTCTAGATCAAGCGACAGCTCGCCGCCCGAAGATCCGGACCGACCGAGTTTCGCCCCCCGGAAGGCGGGTATCCGAAAAAGTTGAGCAGAGTGAGGGCGGAAAGATGGCCACGGTGAGCGAGCGCATGAGCACGGAAGTCTCCGCGGCTCGCCCCGACACCTCCTTGGTCGAAGCGGCCCAGGAGATGCGGATCAGCGGAGTCGGCGGAATTCCCGTCCTCGATCACGACGGCCAGTGCGCGGGGATCCTCACCGAGCGCGACATCGTCATCCGCGTCCTCGCCGAGGAGCGCGAGCCCCTTGCCGCCTTCGTTCGCGACGTCGCCACGATGCACCCGGTCATCTGCTCCCCCGAGGAGGACGTCAGCCTGGCGGCGGAGCGGATGCGTGAGAACGAGATCCAGCACCTGCCGGTCTGCGAAGGCGGTGAGGTGGTCGGCGTGATCTCCCTGGCCGACATCGTCTTCGGACGGCCGGACGAGGAGCGAGGGACGATCGTGCCGCCGGAAGCCATGAGCCGCTGAGGCAGATGAGAAACGCCGTCGACTTGGTCAAGGGATCTCCCGGGAAGCCGCTTCACCCGCCGCTGACCGATGCCAGCATCGGCGCCTATACCGTCGGGGTGGCGATGCTTCTAGCCGGCGCGCTCGGGCTGGAGGAGGAGCAGATGGCGCACGGATCGCTGATCGCGATTTCCTTCGGTCTCCTCCTCACTGTGCCGACGGCGATTACCGGCCTACTCGACTGGCTCGATTTGCCGAAGGGGGAGCCGGCGCGATCCGCGGCGACGATCCACCTCTTCGTCATGGTCGCGGCGACGGTGCTCTTCGCGGTCACCTGGCTGCTCCAACGCCCCGGCTACAACGAGGACGAGGTGCGGACCCTCGCGCTCCTCGCCGGGTTGATCTCGGAGGGCGTCCTGGCGACCGGTGGCAACATCGGCGGCGCCAACGTCTTCGTCTACGGCATCCGCGTGTTGAAGCGTCCGCAGACCCCGGTCGCAAAAGCGCTCAACCCGCTCGGCGTCCGTGAGGAGGATTCCTCGGCGGACCCACCGCGGGCTTAAGCGAAGTTTGCCCCCGCGCAGCGGCGGGTGTACGGTCGGAGGCGACTTCAATCCAACCGAAGGAGGCCGCATGGCAACCGCTGAAGTCAAGAATTTCGACTCTCCCGACGAGGTCCGACCGTTCGAGGGGAAGGGCCAGGCGAAAATGGTCGAACTTGCCGGTCACCCTGTCGGCAAGGGGACTTTCGAGCCTGGATGGAAGTGGTCGGAGAACGTGAAGCCGATTGCGGGCACGGACTCCTGCCAGGCCGCCCATTTTGGCTACGTGTTGTCCGGCGCGATGAAGGTCTACATGGACGACGGCTCCGAGTTGGAGATCGCCGCCGGCGACGTCGTAGCGATTCCACCCGGTCACGACGCAGAGGTGACGGGCACCGAGCCATGCGTGATGGTCGACTTCGGCGAGATCGGCGACTACGCCAAACGAAGCTGAAGGTTCGATTCTCCCCGCCATAGGCTCGCCTTCCCCAAAATCGGGTACCACAAGTGCATGCGGCTGCGGATATTCCCTACCGTCGAGGCGCCGAGACAGGCTCGACAGGAACTCTCTTCGTTGGCGAGCCAGGTCGACCAGCACAGTTTCTCCGACGTCACGACGGTGGTCAGTGAGCTGGTCGGGATGAGCGTCGCCAACGGCGCTCGCAAGCCGATCGAGGTGTCCCTGAAACTCGACGGCGGCGGACTCGAAGGGGCAATCGACGACGACGGGACCGGGGTCCGCGCGATCAGCCGGCGGGAGAGCGCGCTCGTCCTGCGGATACTCGAGGGCCTGGTCGAGGAGTGGGGAGCGGGCGATTCCGGGAAGCGGATCTGGTTCCGGATGAACGTGCGCCCGGCTTAGCCGTGGAGCCGCCGGCTCCTAGCGTCGGATAGCCGGCCGGCTGACCAGGGGTGCGAAGATCGGCGCCCACCGATGCCGACGCCGCGCTCGATCCAAGTCACCTACCTGACGCTCCTGCTCGGGAACACCCTGGCCGCCTCGTTCATCTGGGGGATCAACACGATCTTCCTGCTCGACGCCGGCCTCTCGAACCTGGAGGCGTTCGCGGCCAACGCCTTCTTCACCGCCGGGATGGTGCTGTTCGAGGTGCCGACCGGGATCGTCGCCGACACCGTCGGGCGCCGCACCTCCTACCTGCTCGGCACCATGACGCTGACCGCCTCGACCTTCCTCTACGTGCTGCTCTGGCAGGTCGAGGCGCCGTTCTGGCAGTGGGCGATCTCATCGATGCTGCTCGGGCTCGGCTTCACCTTCTTCTCCGGCGCCGTTGAGGCTTGGCTGGTCGACGCGCTCACCGCGACGGGCTTCACCGGGCAGCTGGAGGCGGTGTTCGGCCGCGGCCAGATCGTCACTGGGGCCGCGATGCTGACCGGCTCGGTGGCGGGCGGGTTCGTCGCGCAGCAGACCAGCCTGGGGGTGCCGTTCGTGCTCCGCGGCCTGATCCTGATCGTGATGTTCGGCGTCGCGTTCAGGCTGATGCACGACGTCGGCTTCACCCCCGAGAAGGGCGGCAGGCCGCTCGCGGAGATGCGGAAAGTCGTTTCCGATTCGATCGAGTACGGCTGGCGGGTTCCGGCGGCGAAGTGGCTGATGGTCGAGGCCCTGTTCACCGGCGGCGTCGGCATCTACGCCTTCTACGCCCTGCAGCCCTATTTGCTGGAGCTCTACGGCGACCCCCGCGCCTACCAGATCGCCGGCCTGGTCGCGGCGATCGTCGCCGGGGCCCAGATCGCCGGCGGGGTGGCCGCTCCCTGGATCCGCCGTCTCTTCCACCGTCGCACCTCGGCCCTGATCGCCACGGCTGGGCTCAGCGTCGCCTCGCTCGGCCTGATCGGGATCGTCGAGAGCTTCTGGGCGGTGATCGGGCTGATCGTGGTCTGGGGACTGCTCTTCGCAGCCACGATGCCGATTCGCCAGAGCTACCTCAACGGCCTGATCCCCTCGCGGCAGCGGGCGACGATCCTCTCGTTCGACTCGATGATGACCTCCACCGGCGGGGTGTGGACCCAGCCCCTGCTGGGTCGAGCCGCCGACGTCTGGGGATATGCGCCGTCCTATCTGATGGGAGCCGGGATCTCGGTCCTGGCATTGCCCTGCCTTGTCCTCTCGAGACGACAGAACGCCGCCGCCGACACCCGGGACGTCTCTGAGCTGCAAGCCGCTCCGGCAGGCGGGTAGCGGGCCGTCTGCTTCAGATTTGGCGGGGCTCCATCCTTTCCGCTTCCTCGATCAGCTCAGGCAACGTCAGGTCCAGCGCGTAGGCGACCTTCCGCAGCGAGCCCCATCGAGCCTCGACGGATCCGGCCTCGATCCGCGAGAGCCAGCTGGCGCTCATCCCGGCGCGGTCAGCCAGCACCTGCTGCGACAGCTGCCGCTTCTGCCGCAGCTTCCTGATCGCGGCTCCCAATCCCTTGCGGGCAACCACCGTCTCTGCGTCGGGTCCCTTTCGCGCGCGTGCACTCAACTATGCGGATCATGAAGCTACGGCGCGCTTGACGCTGCGGCGTAGAGGCTCTGCGCCTCGAACTCGAGGTGCGGCCCGAAAAGCACATTGGCGAGGCTCCGATAGCCGTAGCTGACCACCGAGGCGACGGCTCCGCTTCCGGTTACCCAGGGCCCGCCACTGGAGCCACCCGTCATGTCACAGCCGGCCCCCATCGTCGCCGGGCTCGCGGAGGTGTCGTCCAGCGACCATGCGGTCTGGCAGACACGCAGCCGCTGGCCATTGAACTTCTTCGCGGCGGGGTAGCCGTAAATCCGGTAGGCCTGGTTGCGGGGCGCGTTGAAGACGATCGGCGCCTCGGCGACGGCGCCGGCGAGCGTTTGTCCGGAGGCGTTTTTGCCGACGATGGCCGCGCCAAGGTCGACTCCCCACTGGCCGCTGGTGCGCCAACCTGACGTCGTCAGCAGTTCCGTTGCGGCAAATTTGCCGTATGGGGCGCTGCCATCCCGGTAGGCCGGCACGAAGAGGAAGTTTTTGTAGAAGGCGCCCGGACCTTCGTTGACGCAGTGCCCGGCGGTCCAGACCACGCTTTGGTTGGCGCTGACGAGCGCAGAACCGGAGCAGACGTAGTTCACGCCGCTGTTGCTGGTGAAGAAGACCTTGCCGTAGGCGCTCGGGTAGGGCAGCGGCACCTCGGAGCTGGCCCCGGCCGACGACCCGCCGGCTTTGCTCGCCTTGCCGGTCACCGGAGCCGAGCGCTCGCTGCGCGCGGGGGGAACAGCCCGCTTCATCCGCTCGGCGGTCCAGTAGCGCGCCACCGCTCCGCTCGATTGCCCGCTGGGCTGGGCCACCGGGAAGGCAGCCGCAGTACCGGCAAAAGCCATTGCGGCAACGAGGGCTATGACAGCGAGCAGAAGCGTTCGGCGCACCTTCGATCCTCCCAAAGTTCCCTGAGCGAACCGCGAAAGCATATACGTATTCCTTTGGGCTATGGGCCGGACGGGGGCCAGCAAGCCTTCCCCGAGGCCATCGCGACACTGGGCCGACCCTCGTGTAGCGTCGTTCTCGAGATGACCATCAGCCAGACCGCGCCAGAGATTCGTCCCACCGACTTTCTCGCCCTCGACGCCCTCCTCTCCGACGAGGAGCGGGACATTCGCGACACCGTGCGCGCCTTCGTCCGCGACCGGGTCCTGCCGAATGTCGGGGAGTGGTTCGAGGAGGCGAGGCTGCCGCTCGAGCTGGCTCCCGAACTGGGAAAGCTCGGGCTGCTGGGGATGCACCTGCAGGGTTACGGCTGCGCTGGGGCCTCCGCCACCGCCTACGGCCTTGCCTGCATGGAGCTGGAGGCGGGCGACTCGGGCGTGCGCAGCCTCGTCTCGGTGCAGGGGTCGCTGGCGATGTACGCGATCTGGCGCTTCGGCTCGGAGGAGCAGAAGCAGGAGTGGCTGCCGCGCATGGCCTCAGGGGAGGCG
Organism: Solirubrobacterales bacterium; assembly: GCA_035705945.1. Classification (GTDB taxonomy): domain Bacteria; phylum Actinomycetota; class Thermoleophilia; order Solirubrobacterales; family 70-9; genus VAYN01. Next base: position 121,313 of record DASSVR010000023.1, on the reverse strand, counting down.
ATCGGCTGCTTCGGGCTGACCGAGCCCGACGCCGGCTCGGACCCCGGCTCGATGCGGACCCGCGCCCGGCGTGACGGCTCCGACTGGATCCTCCACGGGCAGAAGATGTGGATTACCAACGGTTCGGTGGCCGAGGTGGCGGTGGTCTGGGCGCAAACCGACGAAGGCGTGCGCGGCTTCCTCGTCCCGAAAGGGACCAGGGGGTTCACGACCCAAGACATCCACAAGAAGCTCAGCCTGCGGGCCTCGATCACCTCGGAGCTCCTGCTCGACGACGTGCGCCTGCCAGCCGGCGCGGTCCTTCCCGAGGTCGCCTCGCTGAAGGGACCGCTTTCCTGCCTCAACGAGGCCCGCTTCGGGATCGTCTTCGGTGCTGCCGGCGCCGCCCGCGCCTGCTATGAAGCAGCGCTGGAGTACAGCAAGGAGCGCGTCCAGTTCGACCGCCCAATCGCCTCCTTCCAGATCCAGCAGCAGAAGCTCGCCCGGATGGCGCTAGAGGTCAACCGAGCCACGCTTTTGGCCCTGCACCTGGGCCGGATGAAGGACGCTGGGACGCTCCGCCCCGAGCACGTCTCGATGGGCAAGCTCGGCAACGTCGACGCCGCTCTCGAGGTCGCCCGCGCGGCTCGCCAGGTCCTCGGCGCCAACGGCGTCACCCTCGAGTATCCGGTGATCCGCCACATGAACAACCTCGAGTCGGTGGTCACCTACGAGGGCACCGCCGACGTCCACGCCCTGGTGATTGGCGGCGCGGTCACCGGGATTCAGGCTTTCCGCTAGCCACGACGGTAAGAGAGCAGTTCCTCGCGGCCGGATCCGCCGGACGCGTCGAGGACGAGCACGGGCCCGACGCCGGGAGCGTAGAGCTTGTACTCGAGGACGAGCGGTTCGAGAGGCACGAGGTCTTTGGTCAGGAGGACGTCGGCGAAGTGGCCGTACGGGACCTCGGCCTGCTCGTCGATGCTCAATACCTTTGCCCGGTCCTCCGCCTCGCCGGCGTAGTGCTCCTGGCGGTAGGCGAGACCGGGCTCGGGCGCGGCGGGCATGATGATCCCCGGCTGGGCGCCGTCGACGCCGGCCTCCCAGGATCCCGCCCGGGAGACAACTTTGCCGTTCTCGTACTCGGCGGTGCGCTCGCCCAGGTACCAGACGTTGCCCTCGGCGTCCTGCGCATACCAGTCGTCGGTCACCTCGATCGCGTCGCCGCCTTCGCTGACCACGTCGTGGACGACGCGCGCCTCGATGCCATTGGCTATCGGCCTGGTCTCGCCGGTCACGGCGACGACCACCCGCATCACGCCGCCTTCCCCGTCCCGCTCCCGGTACACCCAGCGGCTGCCGGGCGCCATCGGCCAGTATGGATTGTCGATCTCAACGCTGAAATCGGCTGGGTCCAGCGACACCGGCTCGGCGCCCTGGGGAAGACCCGCACTGGTCTGCTCGCCGCTGCCCCCGTCCCCGCAGCCGGAGACGGCAAGCGTGAGGACGAGCGCGAGCTGCGCTCCGGCCATGGGAATGGATCGAATCTTCGGCATCGTGCGCTCCTCTCTCTTCGGGACCCATGCATTCTCGGCGTTGGGCGGCCGGCGGCCGTGTCCTCCAGCTCAGCCGCCACCTCCACTTCGCCCGACGGCCTCGAGTCGTCCCCAATCGACCTCCCGGAAGTTGTGCATCGGGCAGTACTTCGGGCCGCACATCGAGCAGAACTCGGCGGTCTTGAAGTAGTCGTCGGCGAGGGTCTCGTCGTGCATCGCCCGCGCCGTCTCGGGGTCGAGGGCGAGCTCGAACTGGCGGTTCCAGTCGAAGGCGAAGCGCGCTTCGGAGAGCTCGCGGTCCCAGGCGGCGGCGCGGCGGTCGCCGCGGGCGAGGTCGGCGGCGTGGGCGGCGATCCGGTAGGCGATCAGCCCCTGCTTGACGTCCTCCGCGTCGGGCAGGCCAAGGTGCTCCTTCGGCGTCACGTAGCAGAGCATCGAGGTGCCGTGCCAGCCGACGATCGCCGCCCCGATCGCGCTGGTGATGTGGTCGTAGCCGGGCGCGACGTCGGTGACCAGCGGGCCGAGGGTGTAGAAGGGCGCTTCGTGGCAGAGCCGCTGCTGCTTGGCGACGTTGCGCTCGAGCTGGTCGAGGGGGATGTGCCCGGGGCCCTCGATCATCACCTGCACGTCGCGCTCCCAGGCGCGTTTCGTCAGCTTGCCCAGCGTCCGCAGCTCGGCGAATTGGGCGGCGTCGGAGGCGTCGGCGATCGAGCCCGGCCGCAGGCCGTCGCCGAGCGAGATCGAGACGTCGTAGCGGCGGCAGATCTCGAGGATCTCGTCGAAGGCCTCGTACAGCGGGTTCTCGCGCAGGTGCTCGATCATCCAGCGCGCCAGCACCCCGCCGCCGCGCGAGACGATCCCGGTCACCCGGCGCCGGCACAGCTGCAGGTGCTCGAGCAGCACGCCCGCGTGGATCGTCATGTAGTCGACGCCCTGGCGGGCCTGGTGCTCGATCGTCTCCAGCAGCAGCTCGGCGCTGAGGTCCTCGATCCGCTTCACCCGCTCCAGCGCCTGGTAGATCGGCACCGTGCCGATCGGCACGCTGGCCGCGGCGATGATCGCCTCGCGGGTCTCGTCGATCCGCTTGCCAGTCGAGAGGTCCATCACCGTGTCGGCGCCCCAGCGCTCGGAGACCGTCAGCTTCTCCACCTCCTCGGCGACCGTGGAGGTGGTCGGCGAGCTGCCGATGTTGGCGTTGACCTTGACCCGCGCCTTCAGGCCGATCGCCATCGGGTCGAGCGCCTGGTGGTTGATGTTGGCCGGGATGATCATCCGCCCGCGCGCGACCTCCTCGCGGATCGTCTCGGCCGGCAGCTGCTCGCGCTCGCCGACGCGGCGCATCTCCGGCGAGATCACCCCTTCGCGGGCCAGTCGCATCTGCGTGCGGCAATCTGCATCGGCGGCAAAGGCGGACCGGTGCTCGGGCGTGCGCTTCTCAGACATATGTAGCTCCCTTCGCTGGTATGAGCCAGATCAGGTTCAGCGGGTGGTGGAGCTAGCGAGCCCCATCTCAGCCCCTCGACAGGGACCCCCCGGTTTTTTCGAGTTCGGGAAAGAGCCTACATCCCTGTTTTCCTGCGGCTCCGGTAGCGGCGGGTCTTTTCGCGATTGCCGCACTCTTCCATCGAGCACCAGGTGCGGGAGCGGTTGCGGGTGGTGTCGTAGAAGGCCCAGTGGCAGGCGGGATTGGTGCAGGCCTTGAGGCGCGGCCAGGCGCCATGGGACTGGAGGCGCTCGAGCGCGAGGAGGAGGCGGGCTTCGAAGCCGCTGAGGTCGGCCCGGGCGGGGGCGAGGGCGATCCTGCCCGCCGAGGAGATCGTCGTCCGGTAGCGGCTCCGCTCCGCCGCCTCGCGCAGCGGCTCCAGCTCGTCCTCCCCCGCCTCGATGCCGTTGTTCGCGATCAGCAGCGCCCGCACGGACTCGCGCAGGGCAAGGAGCCGAGCCTGCGAGTCGGAGTCCGGGACGGGCACGAATTCGCCCGTATGATCGGTGATCCAGTCCGCCATCCGCTCGGGATCGGCGAGGGCGTCGGTCCCTTCTTCGAGGTCGATCGTGTTGACAAAGCCGACCAGCAGGTCCGCCTCGGCCTCGACCGCCGCTTTGTTAAGCCCGCTTGACACCATCTATCTAGTTTAGCTAGTGTTGAAGACACCAGCAAATGCCAATTGATAGTTACGTCAGGAGGCAGATCATGAGGTTCCTAGCCAGCTTGACCCTCGCGGCCCGGCAGCGGACCCGACCCAGTTAGATGCTCGGGGAGGAAATCCGCCCCGGACTATGGCGCTGGACCGCGCACTACGAGGAGTGGGGGAAGGAAGTGGCCTGTGTGGCGGTCGGCTCGGAGGACGAGCTGGTCCTGATCGACCCGCTCCTCGTGGGCAATCATTGGGACCAGCTCGAGCGCGCCCTCGGCGACCGTCGACTGCACGTCCTGCTGACGATCCACTGGCACGCGCGGTCGGCCGCGGAGGTGGCCGAACGCTTCCCGGGCCCCCGCGTCTGGGCCCACTCCCGCGACCGCGCCGCGGTCGCCCGCCGGGCCCCCGTGACCGACGTCTTCCGGCTCGGCGACGACCTTCCCGCCGGTCTCGTCGCCATCGAGGCCCGGCCGCGCAGCGAAGTCCTCTTCTGGGAGCCACGCTCTCGCGCCCTGATCGTCGGCGATGCCCTGCTCGGCGACGGCGAAAACGGTGAGGGCCTCCACACCTGTCCCGCCTGGTGGCTGCCGGGATCCCTCGACCTGGAGGACCTCCGCGGCGCCCTGCGCCCGGCGCTCGACCTCCCGGTCGAGGTCGTCCTTCCCTCCCACGGCTCCCCCGTGTTCAGGGACGCGAGGGAGGAGCTGGCCCGCGTCGCCGCCGGCCGGGACCTCTAACTCAGCTCGATCACCCCGAAGAGCAGCAGCAGGATCAGCGTCACCACGGCCGAGACCAGCAGCGAGCCGGCGCAACCGAGGTTGTTGGAGAAGAAGAGGAACACGGGCTCGGCTTACCCGGTCGCCGACCCACTCATGCCGCTTACCGCGTCAACTCCTGGATGAAGCGATCCGAGACGCGATCAGCCACATCAGCGCGATCACCGTGCTGGCGTCGCGGATTTCCGGCAGCGCCTGCTCGATCTCGGCGAGGTCGAGGCGGACCACCTCGATCTCCTCGTCGTCGTCGCGCTCGCCGCCTGCGGGCGAGAGGCCGGTGGCGGCAAAGATCGTCACCTTCTCGGTGAGGAAGCCCGGGCTCGGGTAGATCTCGTGGATGACGCTCCACTGCTCGGCCCGCAGCTCCGCCTCCTCGGCCAGCTCCCGCTGCGCGCAGTCGAGCTCGCTCTCACCCTCGACGTCGAGGGTGCCGGCGGGAATCTCCAACAGCCGCTCGTCCTCGACCGCCTCCCGCGGCTGCGCCACCAGGTAGGCGAACTCCTCGTCATAGGCGAGCACCGCGACCGAGCCGGGGTGCTCGACGATCTCCCGCTCGACCTCGGTCCCGTCCTCGCGCCGGTAGCGCTTGGCGAGGAAGTCGAGGTGCTTGCCCGCGTGCAGGACCTTCGTATCGAGCAGCTCCATCGGGTGGAGCTTAGGAGGAGGTGGGGAAGTGCAGCGAGCCGGCGTCGCTGGGGCCGGCGGGCCAGCGACTGGTGACGGCCTTCCCCCGCGTGTAGAAGCGGACGCCCTCGGGGCCGTGGATGTGGTGGTCGCCGAAGAGGGAGCTCTTCCAGCCGCCGAAGGAGTGGTAGGCCATCGGCACCGGGATCGGCACGTTGATCCCGATCATCCCGACCTCGACCTCGCGCTGGAAGCGCCGTGCCTCGTGTCCCGAGCCGGTGAAGATCGCGGCGCCGTTGGCGTAGGAGTTGCGGTTGATCAGCGCGATCGCCTCGTCGAGGCCGCCGCTGCGGACGACCGAGAGGACGGGGCCGAAGATCTCGTCGCGGTAGACCGACATCTCGGTCTCGACACGATCGATCAGGGTCGGCCCGACCCAGAAGCCGCCGCCGTCCATCTCCAGGTCGCGGCCATCGACCGCCACGTCTGCGCCCGCCTCGGCGCCCTGGCCGATGTAGTCGACGATCCGCTCGCGCGCCTCGGGGGTGACCACGGGTCCCATCTCCGAGCTCGGGTCGAGCCCGGGCCCGACCTTGATCTCGCGCGCCCGCCGTGCGACCTCCTCGACCAGCGGCTCGGCGACCTCCTCGACCGCCACCGCGACCGAGACCGCCATGCACCTCTGCCCGGCTGAGCCGAAGCCAGCGGCGGCAAGCTGCTCGGCCGCGTGGGCGAGGTCGGCCCCCGGCATGACCACGGCGTGGTTCTTCGCCCCGCCCAGCGCCTGCACGCGCTTGCCCTGCTCGGTTGCGCGCGCGTGGACGTAGGAGGCGATCGGCGTCGAGCCGACAAAGGAGATTGCCGCCACGTCCGGGTGGTCGAGCAGCGCGTCGACCGCCCCCTTGTCGCCGTGGACGACGTTGAAGACACCGGCCGGAAGGCCCGCCTCGGCGTACAGCTCGGCCACCAGGTTCGAGGCCGAGGGATCGCGCTCGGAGGGCTTCAGCACGAAGGCGTTGCCGCAGGCGATCGCCAGCGGGTGCATCCACATCGGCACCATCGCGGGGAAGTTGAACGGCGTGATCCCGGCGCAGACCCCGAGCGGCTGGCGGAAGGAGAAGGCGTCCACGCTCGTCGAGACCTGATCGGAGTACTCGCCCTTCAGCAGCTGCGGGATCCCGCAGGCAAACTCGACTACCTCCAGCCCGCGCAGCACCTCACCCTTCGCGTCCTCCAGCACCTTGCCGTGCTCGGAGGAGACGATCCGCGCCAGCTCCTCGACGTTGCGGTCGAGCAGCTCGCGGAAGGCGAACATGACCTTGGCGCGGCGGCTGAGCGAGGCTTCCGACCACTCCTCGAACGCCCCCCGCGCCACCGCCACCGCGGCGTCGACGTCGGCCGGCTCGGCCAGCAGAACCTTCGCCTGCTGCTCACCCGTGGCCGGGTCCCAAACTGGCCCGCTCCGAGACGACGAACCGCTCGTCTCCTCCCCGCCGATCCGGTGCCGGATCGTGCGCACGGCGCGCTGCGAGGCGCTGGCGTCCATAGACCCATTGTGACCAGGTGTGGTTGAGCTTTGACCCGCTATCCGGGACAAAGCTCAACCACACCCTGCCGTAGGCCTACGAAACCGGCGTCAGTGGCGCCTCGCCGCGGCTGACGGCGATCGCGTTGCGGGCGGCCAGTTCGGCCATCGCGGTGCGGGTCTCGACCGTGGCCGAGCCGAGATGGGGGACCAGGACGACGTTGTCGAGCTCGAGCAGCGCCGGCTCGACTCGCGGCTCGTGCTCATAGACGTCGAGGCCGGCACCGGCGATCCGTCCCGCCGCCAGCGCCGCCGCCAGCGCCCGCTCGTCGACGATCGGGCCGCGGGCCGCGTTGATCAGAACAGCGCTCGCCTTCATCGCCTCCAGCTCCTCGCTGCCGATCAGGTGGTGCGTCTGCGGCGTCAGCGGGCAGTGCAGGCTGAGCACGTCGGCCTCCGCCAGCAGCCGCTCCAGCGGCATCCGCTCCGCTCCGAGCGCGGCCTCGACCTCGGCCGGCGCCCCCTGGCGCGAGTGGTAGGCAACCTCCATGCCGAAGGCGCGCGCCCGCTCCGCCACCCGCCTGCCGATCCCGCCGAGGCCGACGATCCCCAGCAGCTTGCCCCGCAGGGAGCTGCCGAGCATGAAGGACATGCCCCAGCTCCAGGACCGGCCGGAGCGGACGAGGCGGTCGCCCTCACAGAGCCGGCGGGTGGCGGCGAGGATCAGGGCCCAGGTCAGGTCGGCCGTCGCGTCGTCGAGCACCCCCGGCGTGTTGGTCACTACGACCCCGTGCCGCGCCGCCGCGTTGAGGTCGACGTTGTCATAGCCGACGGCGACGTTGGCGATGCAGCGGAGCCGCGGCCCCGCGGCCTCCAGCAGCTCCTCGTCGACGCGGTCGTGGAGCAGGGTCAGAGCGGCGTCGGCACCGGCGACCAGCTCCAACAGCTCGGTCCGCGGGATCGCCTGCTCCCGCTCGTCGAGGCGAACCTCGCCAGCCTCCCGCAGCAGCTCGACGGCGGCCTCCGGAATCCGGTTGGTGACCGCGAAGGTCGTGGTCGTGGCAGGGGACATGTCGCGACGCTATCGCCCCAGCCGCGGAGCTGTCCAAGCGCACGGAAACGAAGAAACTCCCGAGACGCTTCGTCCAGAACTGGCGCCTCGGGAGTCAGGAGAAATACACGGACATGCTTTTGACAGGTACGGCGAGGGTCGTCAAGCGTCCGCGTGTGACCTCTCCAAGCAGTGACAAAGTGCACCGTACGGGGGTGTCACCCAGTTTCGCCAGCGCGGGGTTCGCCGACCCTCCTAGTACCACTTTCCGCGGGCGAAGCCGCCGAATGCGATCAGGCCGATCAGGGTGATGATCAGGCCGATCCAGAAGCTCCAGACGATCATCAGCACGATTCCGACGATCACGAGGATGCCCCCCAGTGAGATTCCGCCGATCCCGGCGTCACGGTCTGCCCTGGTGTTCATCTGCTCCTCCGTTCGCTGTTCATTGGACGAGTGCTGCCTTCCAATTGCTACCCAGGGAGGGCGGTATCTACTCCGGCTCGGGGCGCTCCTCGCCCGGCCAGCGGCCGGTCAGCTTCGCGAACGAGGTGCGGGTGCCATGGTCGACCAACCCTTTGACGAGGCGGAAGATCGCTCCCTCGACAACCAGCGCCGCAATCAATTTTGGCCAGGAGAACTCGCGGTGCTCGGGCTTCGGCGGCTCCTCGTCGTCGATCAGCCCCCACATCCGTTCGAAGAGCTTCTTGCCAAGTGCCCCGGCGATTAGGCCGAGGACGATGCTGATGGGAGCGAAAATGAGCTTCAACTAGGCCTCCTCTCGGTCAGGTGGTCTTTTGGTCCTTCGGCTCGTCGCGCGGCTCGAGCTGGATCTCCTTCTCCGCCCGCGGCCGCCCTTCGGAGATCTCGACGCCGCGCTCCCGCTCGGCGTTCAGCTGGTGGCCGAAGAGGATCGCCAGGTTGGTGATCCAGAACCACAGCAGGAGGACGACGAGCCCGGCGAGGGTGCCGTAGGTCTTGTCGTAGGAACCGAAGTTGGCGACGTAGAAGGCGAAGAGAGCCGAGGCGATCGCCCAGACGACGATCGCGATCACCGCCCCCGGCGTCACCCACCTGAAGCCGCGCAGCTTCACGTTCGGCGAGGTGTAGTAGAGGAGGTCGACCATGAAGATGAAGATCGCCGCCATCACCGGCCACTTGGCGATGTTCCAGACGTCGACGGCGGTGCCGCTGAGACGGACGGGATCGGCGATCGCCTCGACGATCGGGCCGGTGAGGATGAGGCCGAGCGCGAGCAGCGCCATCATCACGATCATCGCCAGCGTCACCGCGATCTGCAGCGGGCGCAGCTTCCAGAATGGCCGCCCCTCCGGGGTCTCGTAGATGACGTTGGAGGCGCGGATGAAGGCACCGACGTAGCCGGAGGCCGACCACAGCGCCACCGCGAGGCCGAAGACGAGGGCAAAGCCGGCCGCCGTCTGGTTTTCGACGACCGATTCGATCGGCCCCTTGAAGGTCTCCGCCCCCGATTCGGGGCCGATTTCGGTGATGATTTCGGTCAGCTTCTGCGTGGTCGTCCCAGGGTCGCCGAAGATCCCGACCAGCGAGACCATCGCGATCAGCGCCGGGAACAAGGCGAGCAGCCCGTAGTAGGTGAGCGCCGCCGCCCAGTCGCTGAGGTTGTCCTCCCGGAACTCGGTCACCGTGCGCTTGAGGGTCGGCAGCAGCCCGTTCTTAGCGGCCTCGCCCTCGGGCCTGTAGTCACGGCGCGTGCTGCGGCTCTCCATATCCGCTACCTGCCCGTTCCTCTCAAGCCCTAATCGCCTACATCGTTTCCACCCTTGTCCTCGCTATAGCAAGGCGAAAGGTGGAAACGATCAGATGGACGGCAGCTCCTGCTCTTCGCTGAGGAGGGGTGCGAAGAGGTCGCCCTTGGCGGCGACTCGCTCGAGCACGGCGGCGTGGTCGAAGGCGAGCGCATCCGCCACGCCAGCCTCCAGCGCCGCCTCGACCTCCGCCCACTCCAGCGGCGTCGAGACGGTCGGCCGCTCCTTCGCCCGCAGCGAGTAGACGCAGACGGACGTCTTGTGGACGTCGTTCTGGCTCCAGTCGATCAGCACCCGGCCCGGCCGCTTCGCCTTCGCCATCCGCGCGACGACGCGCTCGGGAAATTTCGCCTCCAGCGTCTCGGCGACCGCCTTCGCGAACGGCTTCGTCCGCTCGTAGGTGACGCCGCAGTTGAGCGGCACGTAGAGCTGCATCCCCTTCGAGCCGGAGGTCTTCGGGTAGGAGCTGAGCCCGAGCTGCTCGAGCATCCCCCGCAGCCAGAGCGCGACCTCGGCGCAGTCGAGGATGTCGGCCGGGGGGCCCGGATCGAGGTCGAAGACCATCGCCGTCGGCCGCTCCATCTCCTCGCGGCGCGAGAGCGAGGTATGGAGCTCGACGTTGCCGAGGTCGGCGACCGAAAGCAGGGTCGCCATGTCGTTGATGACGAACTGCTCCGCATTGGCCCCTTTCGGGTGACGCTTCAGGGTCAGCGGCCGACCGTGCAGATGCGGCAGCAGGGTCTCTCCGATCCGGCCGTACCAGTCGACCGGCTCGGCCTTGCCCGGCGACTCACCCTGCGAATCGGCCGCCCGCTCCAGCTCCACATCGCTCGCCGGCTTGTCCTCGCGCAGGCCTTTGTAGGCCGAGTGGCGCAGCAGACCCTCGGCGGTCATCTCGCGGAACTCGATCTCGGCGACCAGCTCGGGCTCGACGAAGCGGGCGTTTTTCGGCGGGGTGGGACCGGCCGCAAAGGGGCTCCCCTTCCGCTCAAGCGGTGCCAGCCGCGCCGTCAGCGCCGTCAGGTCGGCATCGCTGAAGCCGGTCCCGACCTTGCCGCCGTAGCGCAGCGCCCGCCTGCCGCCGTCGTCCTCGAAGTAGCCGACGAGGAGCGCGCCCAGGTGCTCGCTTCGCCGGCCTTCGCCCGGCGTCCAGCCGCCGATCACCATCTCCTGCCGCAGCGTGTTCTTCACCTTCAGCCAAGCGCCGGTTCGCCTGCCGGGGGCGTAGACGCTGTCGACCCGCTTCAGCACCACTCCCTCCAGCCCCTGCTCCCGGCTCGCCTCCAGCAGCTCCTTCGCGTGACCGACCGAATGGCCCGGGGTCTGCCAGTGCTCGCCGCCGAGCTCCAGCTCCTCGAGCAGCTCCCGGCGGCGGCTGTAGGGCTCACCCATCAGGTGGCGGCCATCGAGGTAGAGGAGGTCGAAGATCACGTAGACGACGGGGTGGCTCTCCATCCGCCGCCGCACGACGCTCTCCGAGGTCTGGTGGATGCGCTGCTGGAGACGCTCGAAGCTGGGCCGGCCGTTCTCGTCGAAGGCGACGAGCTCGCCGTCGAGGACCGCGTCGCGGGAGCCGAGCTGGCGGGAGAGGCGGCGGACCTCCGGATATTGGGCGGTGACGTCGTTGAGGTTGCGGGTCTGCAACCGCAACCGCCCCGGCTGGCAGTAGGCGATCGCCCGCACCCCGTCCCACTTCACCTCGACCGCCCACCTGCCGTCGTCGCGGGGCAGCTGCGAGAGCCGCGCCAGCATCGGCACCACGTGTTCGGGGAACGGCTGCCGCTCCCGCGCGGGCGGATCGATCCGGTGGATCATCCAGTCCTTCTCGCTTTTCCCGGCGCGGAACAGCGCATAGCGTCCCCGCAGCCGCTCCCCGGCGAACTCGACCATCACTTTCCCTGGCTCCCACTTCTCCAGCTCGTAGGTGCCGGCGTCCCAGATCCTCATCGTCCCGGCGCCGTACTCGCCGGCCGGGATCTCCCCCTCCCACTCCAGGTACTCGAGCGGGTGGTCCTCGGTGCGCACCGCCTTGCGGTTCTCGGCGGGATCCTCCGGGATGCCGTTCGGGATCGCCCACGAGGCGGCGACACCGTCGTGCTCCAGGCGCAGATCCCAGTGCAGCCGGCGAGCGCTGTGTTCCTGGACGACGAAGCGCGGGCTGCCTTTCTTCTCACGGCGGCGCTTGGGCGAGGTCGGCTTCTTGCCTCGGCCTCCCTGCGCGGAGGGCTCGGAGGTCTTGCCGAAGTCCCGCTTGTGCTCGTAATCGCCGAGGGCTTTCCTTGACCGAGTTGCCACGCTTTCGCCTACCCGCGCCAGGCTTCCCAGTACCGGCGCAGGCGCCGGTCTAGGGCCTTGGGACGCTCGGCGTAGAGGCGGCGCCCGAGCGGGAGGGCCTCGCTCACCAGCTGCCGCTGTCGAGCGTCGATCACCGCCTCCAGAGCCTGCGTCTCCTCCTCTCCGAGCCTGCGCTGGCGCAGGTCCTCCCGCAGCACGGCGAGGTCGTGGTGCTCACCGAGCAGATCGGTGAGTGCGTGCGCCTCCTCGGCGGTCGCCTTCAGCGGCCCAGGCCAGGCTCCCTTGATGAATTCGAGCGCGTAGCGCAGGTCCTTCACGCGTTTGCGCCACTCGTGGACGTTGGCCTCGCCTGGCTCGGCTTCGGTGGCGCGCAGCGCCCGGCGGCCGCCGCGGTGGACGCGCTCGAGACCGGCGCCGATGATCTTCCAGGAGTCTCCCTCGAGGCTCCAGCCGGCGATCCCCTCGCGGCCGGCCTCGATCAGCGTGATCGCCTCCTCGATCCGGTCTTCGTGGGCGGCCGCGTCGCGGTCGCGGGCGAGGATTTGCCGCCAGACCTCCACCGCCTTTTCGGGCAGGTCAGGGGCATGCTCGGCCAGGGACTCCAGCGTCCCCACCTTCACCTCCGCATCGCGGCTGGCCGAGAGCGCCCGCCCGGCGTCGCGGTAGCGACCGTTTTCCTCTTCGCGGACCCGCTTTGGCAGGTGGCCCCGGAGTAGCCGCAATACCGTGCGCAGCTTCTTCATGTCTTTGCGGGCGCCGTGGATCGCGTCCGCCAAATCGGTCTCTCCGCCGGCACCCTCGCGCAGCCGCTCCAGCGCCTTCTCCGCCCGCCCGGCGGCAACCGCCCTCAGCGCCTCCGCGAGAGGCTCGTCCCGCCGCAGGACATAGGCCCGGCTACCGTCGAACTCTGCCACCGCGTAAGGCATACCACCCCGCGCAATGCCCGCCCACCGCCTTCTCCTCCAACACCCGGCTCAATCTGGAAGAGCTGCCGGCGAGCGGTACACACGGCATCGCGCTCGCGCGCTAGCCGATCTTCGTCACCTGGAGAAGCGGCGCAAGGCTCTCGGCCTTCCAAATCGCCACAGACTCCACCCCCTTTCCGAGGCTGCGCGGCGGGTCCCCAGGACCGCCACTATCCCTTGAGGCCAACATTAGTAGAGATGAATCCAGTACTGAAGGAAGATTCTGGAAAACGCCCCCGAAATTCCGCAGGCGAGCCATTTATGGTCAATATGCTTGATCAATTCGGCTGGACTAAATGTTCGATGGGAGGGGACGCAGTGGCTAGGAAAAAGACCCGGAAAGGCAAGTCGGATGGGGTGCCGAACCCCTCCCTGTCGGGGAACGACTCGGTCCTTCTCAAAGCCCTCGCACACCCGGTCCGAGCCCGGGCGCTCACCGTCCTCAACCAGAGGGTGGCGAGCCCCAGTCAGCTAGCGGCCGAACAGGAACAGGCCGTTGGCTACGTCGCTTACCACGTGCGCGTCCTCCATGAGCTGGGCCTGATCGAACTCGTCGACACGCGCCAGGTCCGCGGCGCGACCGAGCACTTCTACCGTGGGTCGGTCAAGCCCTACCTCAGCAACGATTTTTGGGGGAAGCTGCCGGCCGACGCCCGCAACGGGATCAGCGCGGCTGGCCTCGACGTCCTCAACACCGCGATCAAGGAGGCCTTCGAGGCCGGCACGTTCGACGCCCGCACCGACCGGCACCTCAGCAACGTCACCCTCGACCTCGACGAGACGGGATGGTGCGAGGCCAACGCGCTGCTCAACTCATGCCTGGAAGGGTTGATGCGGATCGGGGCTGAGTGTGAGGCTCGGGGCGGAAAGGTGACAATCCGCGCCACCTTCGGCCTGATGGGCTTCGAGTCCCCCCTCAACCACAACTAAAGCTTACCCCTTGCCGGTGCAGGGCCGGACGACTTCGCCCTTTACCTTCGTCGGCGGCGAGGAGCCGAAGAGCGCGGTGCCGCGGGCGTTCAGGTGCCCATCCGGACAGGTCGCGGAGATGATCCCCTTCTTCAGGGTCAGCTTGAAGAAGGTGACCGAGCCGGCGCCGCCGGCGATCTTCGGGATCGTCGAGATCGACTGCAGCCCGTAGCGGCCTTTTTTCACCCGTTTGACCTTGGTCACGGTGATGATCGCGGCCGGAGTAGGCACCGTGATGTAGGCGTGGAGGTAGAGGGTGGTGACGCCGCCCCTGAATCCCCCGTTGAAGGCGAGCAATTCGCTTTCCACCGGGATCGGCGGCTGTTCGGGGAATTTGATCTCAGCTTTCGCCTTGCCGCTCCCGACCAGCGTCTTCCCACAGGCTTTGCGGGCCGCCGCGCTAGTCGTCGTCTGGATCTTCCCGGGCCGGCACACCGGGATGCCTTTGACGCTGATGCTCGCGTGCTTGTCGCCTTCGAGCAGGAATTCCTTCAGCGGCGGGATGTGTTCACCGCTAAGCGTGTTCATCTGCCCCTGGATCCAGAAAGTGATCGGGGTTGGTTTCTTCTTCGAAAGGGTCTTAGGCGAGAACCCGCCGTTGAAGATCGTTTCGATGTCACCGGTGACGCTCCTCACCGGTTTCTCCGCGGTGGCGATGCCACTGACGACGATTGCCGCGGCAACGGCAACCGCCACGGTGAGCCCCACGTACCTGCCAGATCGTTTGGTCATGACTACCTCCCCCGGGCGAAACCCTATATCCATTGATCAGTTCTTGCCTAACACTGTGGTTCGCTAAACGGTTGGGTGGGAGACTGAAGGGGTGAGGGTCCTCGCGATCGTCCATCAGCGCGATGCCGGCCCCGGCGTCTTCGCCGAAGCGATCGCGGAAGCCGGAGGGCAGCTCGACGAGTGGACGCTGGCGGAGCGGCCGGAGCCACCGGCGGACCCGTTCCGTTACGACGCGGTCTTCGTCCTCGGCGGGGCGATGAACGTCGACGAAGGGGAGCGCCACGGCTGGATCGCCGAAGAGGAGGTGCTGCTGCGGGAGCTGTTGGAGCGCGAGGTGCCGCTCCTCGGCCTCTGCCTGGGCGGCCAGATCCTGGCTGCGGCGGCCGGCGCGGAACCACGGCGCGCGGCGCGCCCCGAGATCGGCTGGCATGAGGTGGAGGTGACCCCTGAGGGAGAAGGCGACCCGCTGCTCGCCCCCCTCGCCCCCTCCTTCGAGGCCTTCCAGTGGCACAGCTACGAGTTCCCGCTGCCCCCCGGCGCGGTCCCGCTCGCTCGCAGCGAGGTCTGTCTCCAGGGCTGCCGGTTCGGCGAGCGCGCCTGGGCCCTCCAGTTCCATCCGGAGGTGAGCGCCGCCGACGCCCGCCGCTGGATCCAGCACTACCGCGCCGATCCCGACGCGGTGCGGATCGGCGTGGACCCGGAGGCCCTGGCGGCGGAGACCAACCGCAGGATCGCCGCCTTCAACCAGCTCGGCCGCGACCTCTGCCGCCGCTGGCTCGAGGTCAGTCCCGCTGCCCCGGCGTGAGGTAGGCGGCGGCGAGGCCGCCGTCGACTAGGAAGGTGCTGGCGGTGACGTAGCTGGAGTCGTCGCTGGCGAGGAAGAGGGCGGCTTTGGCGATCTCCCCGGGCTCGCCGAAGCGGCCCATCGGGATGTGGACGAGGCGCTTGGCGGCGCGCTTGGGGTCCTTGGCGAAGAGCTCTTCGAGGAGCGGCGTGTTGACCGGGCCTGGGCAGAGGGCGTTGACGCGGACGCCGCGGTCGGCGAACTCGACGCCGAGCTCGCGGGAGAGGGCAAGCACCCCTCCCTTGGAGGCGGTGTAGGAGATCTGGGAGACGGCGGCCCCCCGGGTGGCGACGAAGGAGGAGACGTTGATCACCGACCCGCCGCCGCCCTCGAGCAGGTGCGGGATGCCGTGCTTGCAGCAGAGGAAGACGCTGCGGAGGTTGACATCTTGGACCCGCTGCCATGCCTCCAGCGAGGTCTCCAACACCGAGCCGTCCTGGATTGGGTTGATGCCGGCGTTGTTCATCAGCACGTCGACCTGGCCGATCTCCTCGCCGATGCGGCGAAACGCGGCGACGACCTGCTCCTCGTCGGCGACGTCGGCCTGAATCGTCAGGTCTCCTTCGGCTCCCTCCGCGACGTCGATCCCGACCACCCGCGCCCCCTCCTGCTCGAAGAGCCGCGCCGACTCTGCGCCGATCCCACTCGCCGTGCCGGTGACCACGCAGACCTTGCCCTGCAGCCGTCCTGGCATCGCCTACTCCCCCTCTCTCGCCATTGGCGCTTTTGTTGCCTCATGGTCCACAAAAGCGACACGCGCGGCGTCGACCAGCGCCGCGATCACGAAGCTCTTCTCGTCCTCCTCGGGGTGCCAGCCGACCCCGAGGGCGAAGCGCTTCTCGGGCAGCTCGATCGCCTCCGGGAGGTCGTCCTCCGCCGACCATCCCGTCACCTTCAGCCCCCCGCCGAGCTGGTCGACTCCCTGGTGATGGTGGGACCAGACGACGAAGCCCTCCACTCCCGCGGCGGTACACGCCAGCGACTCGGGCTCGAGCCGCACATGGTGCTCGCTGAAGGTGCCGGCGACCGTCCGGTGCGCCTCGCTCCCCAGCGTCTCCGGCAGGTGCTGGACCAGCGTCCCGCCCAGCGCCACGTTCAGCAGCTGCATCCCGCGGCAGATCCCCAGCACCGGCATGTCCCGCTCCAGCGCCCGCCGGGCCAGCGCCAACTCGAAGCGGTCGCGCTCCGGCCAGGTCTCCTTCGTCTCGGGATGCGGGTCCGCCCCGTACGTCCCCGGGTCGATGTCGGCGCCGCCCGCCAGCATCAGCCCGTCGATCCGGTTGAGCAGCAGGTCCGGCTCCGCCACCGCCGCCTCGTCGGGAGGCAGCACGATCGCGATCCCGCCGGCCCGCTGCACGCAGCGCACGTACCCGCGCGGCGCCAGGGTCACCTCGTATCCCTCCCACGCTCCCCACGACACCCGCTCGACCGCCGCGCAGATGCCGATGACGGGATCCATCAGAGGCGCTCGAATCCTCGGTACCGCTCCCAGTCGGTGACCGCCGCCTCGAAGGCGTCGACCTCGACGCTGGCTCGGTTCAGGTAGTGGTCGACGACCTCCCCGCCGAATGCCTCCCGCGCCACCTCGCTCGCCGCGAAGGCGTCGCGCGCGTCGTAGATGTTCGACGGCACCCGTGGCTTGTCGGACTCGTACGCGTTGCCCTCGAAGGCCGGCTCCAGCGGCAGCTCCTCGTCGATCCCGTGCAAACCGGCGGCGATCATCGCGCTCAGCGCCAGGTAGGGATTGACGTCGGCCCCCGGCAGCCGGTTCTCCACCCGCAGCCCCTCGCCCCGCCCGACCACTCGCAGCGAGCAGGTGCGGTTGTCGTTGCCCCAGGCGATCGCGGTCGGCGCGAAGGAGCCCTTGGCGAAGCGCTTGTAGGAATTGACGTGCGGCGCGTAGAGCAGCGTCAGCTCTCGCATGCAGGCGAGCTGCCCGGCGACGAAGCGCTCGAACATCTCCCGGTCGGCCGAAAAAGCGTTCGACCCGTCCTCCTTCGCCAGCGAGCAGTGGATGTGGCACGAATTGCCCTCCCGCTCGTTGAACTTGGCCATGAAGGTGATCGCGTGCCCCTCCTGGGCGGCGATCTCCTTCGCCCCGTTCTTGTAGATGACGTGGTTGTCGGCGCTGCGCAGCGCCCCCTCGTAGCGGAAGTTGATCTCGTGCTGGCCGAGGTTGCACTCGCCCTTCGAGTTCTCGACGCTCATCTCCGCCCCGCCCATCTCGTTGCGGATGCGGCGGATCAGCGACTCCACCCGCGCCGTCCCCAGCAGCGAGTAGTCGACGTTGTAGAGGTTGGCGGGCTCAAGCTCGCGGAAGCCCTTCCTCCACGCCTCCTCGTAGCTGTCGCGGAAGACGATGAACTCGAGCTCGGTTGCGGCGCTGGCGCTCACCCCCCGCTCCTCCAACCGCGCCAGCTGCCGGCGCAGGATCTGCCGCGGCGAGGCGGCGACTTCACGCCCGTCCTCCCACTGCACGTCGGCCATCGCCATCGCCGTCCCCGGCAGCCAGGGGACCATCCTCAGCGTGTCGGTGTCCGGCACCATCTCGAAGTCGCCGTAGCCGGTGTCCCAGGAGGACATCGCGTAGCCGCCCACCGTTTCCATGTCGACGTCGACGGCGAGCAGGTAGTTGCAGCCCTCCGCCCCGTGCTCGAGCACCTCGCCGAGGAAATGGGACGCGGTTAGCCGCTTGCCCTGCAGCCGCCCCTCCATGTCGGCGATCGCAACCAGCACGGTGTCGACCGTGCCGTTCGCGACCGCCTTCCTCAGGTCATCGACCGTCACCTTGGCGGCGGCGGCTCTTTCGTCGGCTCATCCCTCTCGACTGGCGGCTCCTCCTCGGTCACCCCCACCCGCTCCCCGTGCGGCTCGTCCGGGTGCTCCCAACCCTCGAGGCGGGTATGCGCGTATCCCTCCACGTCCGGATGGCCGTGCTCGCCCTTCGTCATCGCGAACTCCTCCTCCGGTGAGAAGACGAGTTTGTGACGGCCGGCGATCGCGAAGTAGGCGAGCGCCACCAGGTACACAGCCGCGACTCCGTAAACGCCCGGGCGGTATTCGTCGTTGTAGAGGATCGCGCCGAGCGATAGCAGGGCGATCACACCCGCGATCGCGGCGCCGGGAATCCCCACCGGACTGACGAAAGGCCGTTTGATGTTGGGGAGGTTACGCCGCAGCAGGATGAAGGCGATGCACTGCATGGCGTAGGAGATCACCGCGCCGAACACCGCCATGTAGAGGAGCGAGGCGCCGAGCTGCGTATCGCTGTTCTTCCAGATCAGATAGGCAGCCAGCCATCCAAGCACCGCGCCCAGTAGCAGCGCCACGTGCGGGGTGTTGCGTTTGCCGTGGGTGAGCGAGAACGGGTGCGGGTAATAGCCCGCCCGCGAGAGCGAGAAGATGTTGCGCCCGTAGGCGAAGATGATCGTGTGGAAGCTGGCGACGAGACCGGCGACCGCGACCAGGCCGAGGATCGAGGCCGAGGTGCCGGAGCCGAAGATCGTCTGCAGGCCTTCCAGCAGCGGCTCTTCGTTTTCCGCCAGCGTTTTCGAGCCGGGCTCGATCCCCGAGTTGAGGAAGAGGACGAGGAAGCCGGTGACGACCAGGGTCCGCAGGCCCCACATCGTCCCTTGCGGGATATCCCTCCGCGGATCGGCCGACTCCTCCGCGGCTAACGGCAGCTCCTCAATGGCTAAGTAGAACCAGATCGCGAACGGGAGCGCGTAGAAGACGCCGGGGACCCCATCGATGAACCAGCCACCGTTGGTGTCGATCGCCCATTTCTCGAAGTCAAGGTTGGGGATCGCGCCGACGAAGAAGACGAGCAGGATCGCCAGAGAGGTAAAGCAGATGAAGACGGTGAAGCGGAAGCTGGCCTCGACCCCGATGTAGTTGAGGCCGACGAAGATCGTGTAGAAGATCAGCCACCACCAGGGCAGGGTCAGGGTGAACGAGAAGAGGTCGTCGGTGATCGCATTCATGTAGTTGCTGATCCCGACCACGATCACCGCCGGGGTGATCACGTACTCGATCGTCTCTGCGACCCCGGTGGCGAATCCTCCCCAGGGACCCATGGCCGAGCGCGCGAACGAGTACGCGCCGCCCGTGTGCGGCAGTGCCGGCGACATCTCGGCGATCGAGTAGCAGAGGCCGAAGTACATGACCGTGATCACGACCGTGGCGACGAGGAGGCCGCCAAACCCGTAGGCGAGGCCGAACTGCCAGCCGAAGAAGTCTCCCGAGATGACCGCGGCGACCCCCAGCGCCCAGAGGGACCAGACACCCGCGTGGCGCCGGAGCGTTCGTTTCGCGAAGTACTCCTCGTCCGCATCCCGGTAGGTGATCGCTCCCACCTTGCGACGCTCAGTAGCCACTCCGCAACCTCCTTGTGCGCTATGACACGTGAATGGTTCGGTGAAGCGACCTTACGCCCCTGGGAGAGGTCCTGTCAAGAGTCTTCAAGCGCGCATGGGAAGTGGCTTCGAGGCAGGGATCAGGCGCCAGCGGATGGCCCGCGCGCCGGCGCCGGCAGCAGCCCCGCGAGGACGTGCTCGGTGCCCTCGGTGTGCTCCCGCATCTGCTTCACGGCTCGCGGCCCGTCCCGCTTCCGCAGGGCCTTGACCACGCGCCCGTGCTGCTCGTTGGAGCGGGCGAGGACCTCCAGCGGATGGGGGATCAGCGAGATCAGATCGCTCATCTGCGCCTGCACGTCGGTCATCGCCCGCAACAGGCGCGGCGAATGCGCCGCCTCGGCGATGCCGATGTGGAAGCGGACGTCGATCCGCCGGTACTCCTCGAAGTCCTCCAGCTCTCTGGCCATCCTCGCCACCAGCTCCTCGAGCCGGTCGAACTGGGACTCGTCCCCCCGCTCGGCGGCGAGCAGCGCCGCCCCCGCCTCGACCGCGACCCGGTAGTCGAGCACAGCCCAGGCGCGCTGGTCCAGCGGCTCCCCCGCCTGCTCGGCCAGCGGCGGCCGCTCGGCGACGAAGGTGCCGCCGGTCCTCCCCCGCATCGCGACGAGGTGTCCGCTCTGCACCAGCGCCGTCAGCGCCTGCCGCAGCGTCGAGCGCGAGATGCCCAGCTGCTTCGCCAGCTCCCGCTCCGGCGGCAGCTTGTCCCGCGGCGCCAGCAGCCCCAGCCGGATCGCGCTCCCCAATCGCTCGACCGTTTCCTCAAACGTGCTGGTCGGCCGCACCGGCTTGAAGACAGCCTCAAGCGCCGCGTCCCGCTCCTCCATGGATAAGACGGTACCGCCCGTTACGACTTCATGTACTGCGTGAGTGCCTCCCGAGCGAGCTCGCTGAGCGAGCGGCCTTCCTTGTCGGCTCGCGCCCACGCTGCCTTGTAAAGGTCGGGAGACGCCCGGAAGCTGACCCGCGGAGAGTGGCCGCCTGGCCCCAGCGACGGACGGCCAACGTAACGGCGCCTGAGCGTGGACGGATCGGGCGGGTTCCGCTCGAATTCCTCGGCCATTTGTTCGGCGATCTCCTCCGTGATCACCGTCCCAGAGCGAGTCACCCAAACCTGCTCCTCTTCGGTTTTCTTGCCCCGCTTTTTCACTTTTCCCATATGCGTGCCTCCTCATAGAGACCTCGAAAGCGATCACGCAGATCCATCGCGTGGATCACCAGAAACTCGTCCTCTTCTCGTTCGACCGCCATGACCTCGAGCGCAACCCCCTCGAGGTCATTGCCGACGAACACAACTCGCTGGTCAACACCAGAGTTGGCTGGATTCCGATACCGGTCGACGAGCTGGAGGCCACAATGCTCAATGACATAGAACGACCGCTTTCGAGATATCCGATGCTTGGTCGCCGACCGAGCCCAACTGAATCTCGCTTCATCAGGCCAAACATTCTGTCTGACAGAATAGCGCA
Organism: Solirubrobacterales bacterium; assembly: GCA_035705945.1. Classification (GTDB taxonomy): domain Bacteria; phylum Actinomycetota; class Thermoleophilia; order Solirubrobacterales; family 70-9; genus VAYN01. The sequence goes on along the minus strand of DASSVR010000023.1, from coordinate 100,191 downwards.
GATGCGGATCCAGCTCCTTCCGGAGCACCCGCATCAGCAGCCAGGGCGGGTTGACCTCTTCGTAGCGCGTTTTAGGGACGTAGACGAACGCTCGCCCATCCTCGGATAGATGAAGTAATCCCTGGTCCAGTGGTGCTTGTAGGCCTGCAGCCGAGTTCCGTCGGCCAGCTGGATGGTCCCCATCCACATGAAATCGACGACGTGGTCGGGCGCGAGGTTGAGCAGAGGCTCCCATTCCGGTGCGTCGACGGGCAGCATCCGGCCCCGTTTTGGCTTTTGCGGCTGCACCGGCCGAGCCTCACCAGGAAGCTCAGACAGAACAAGACGCGATCGCGCCGACTCAGAAAATTCTCAGACACAGATCTGTAGCAACGCCAGAGTCCGGCCCGAACGCCTAGACTGATCGGACAATCTTCTTCAACCAGTCAACCGAGGGTGGCCTATGCCGATCCAGACGGTCCGCTTCAAAGGTCTGCTGTCCAAAAGCCAGCGCGAGCGGTTGACGAGGGCGGGCATCACCGTCGAGTCCAGCCAGCCGTCGATGCAGGTCGGCCTCATGGCCACCGGCCGCCCGATCTACACCGTCGTCCTCGAGGCCACCTCACCAGGGGAGGCCCTCGAGAAAGTGCGCCAGGTGATGGAACCCGACACGGCGACCTTCGCGAACTGGGAAGCAGTCCACCCCTGAGCCTCAACAGCGCCAGAGCGGTTTCGGTACGGCCGTGGAATGAGGTTCGGCAGGTGAAGGAGCCAGACGGATCAGAGGAGAGGGACCTAGGTCTTCCCTCCACAACCCCGCTTCCGAGACGACTCGCCCTGATGCTCTGTGATCAGCAACTGCACGAAGTTGCTCGTTGGATTCTCCAGAGAATTGCCTTTCTGCGCACCACACGTGCGACGCGCCCACCTAGCGTCGTCGCGCAATGGAATGGCCACCACGGGTCGGGGAGTTACTGCCGCGTGCCGACGAAGCGATCGGCGTGCGGGAGAAGCTGGCGACCTATTCCTTGGACCAGCATCATCGCCATGGCGGGCCCAAGGCCCGTGGATTCGCCCTGATCCTCGGAATCACCTTGGAATCCATCGATCATCTGGAAGGGGAAATCCGCCGTGGTGTCGTCTGTAGCCCGGTTACCGCCGTGCTCCACGAGTCTTCAGCGGTCAAGTGCGTGGTCGAGTTTCCAATCCGCGGGCTGGGCGCCTACGAGAGAAGAATCGTCAACCTGCGGACGGTTTGGAGGTTCTCCCAAGCCTCTGCGCCGCCTCGTTTGCTGACCGCTTTTCTGAAGCCCTAAACTGGAGGAGCAATGGCTCGCGTTGAGCAGGAAATTCGAGAGATCGATGTCGTCGCCCTCAAAGAGCCAATGGGTAAATGGCCTGCAGGCACTGAGGCAACGGTTGTGGACGACCTTGGACAGGACAAGATCATCGAGATCTCCAACGAGCGAGGCGAAGCTCTTGACCTACCTGTGGTGCCGGTGACCAACCTCGTGCTCATAGAGAAGTACAGCTGAGCGCGTCAGCTTCGCGTCGATGGGCCTCTGGGCCAATGTGCCTGCGGTGGCACAGCTGAAGCCTCAAGCAGCGCGCGGCCGGCTTAGCCCAGCCGACTTCCGCTCGCCTATTTTCGACTGTCCGCCACACCACCGTCGCAGCCCCTCGTAGTCGATCAGGGCCGTCGCCCCCGGTCATTGCGAACTCTGAAGTGGAGGAATCCCCCGCAAGAGTCACGCCTGCACCGCGGTTGATGGTTCCCGGTGAACGCACCATTTGATCCTTCCTCCGATGCCAAGCTATTTCGAGCGCTGCTTGACGATCGACAAGGCGACCCAGCATTTAGACCTTTTGCTGACGGTCTTCGGCGATCGGGGACAGGCAACCCGTTTTAGGGAGAAGGCTGTTCGAACGTGTGCTGGTACTGCGTGGCCGGGCCGCTGCCGTAGATCGGCTGAAACTGGCGCTGCTGCTCGCAGGGCGGTGCTGGAATCGCGGCGGTGCTGGTCTGGCCAGCGAAGGCATATTCCTGGACGCGTTTGAACAGGGTTTCGGCGTTTTCCGCCTGAGATTTTTTCCCGGTGGCAATCGCGCGTTCTTGGAACGCCGGGTCTTTGGCCGATTCGGGATCCAGGGTCGCGACTATCCCCGTGGTGCACTGGGTCGTGTGGAAGTTGGGGAGAGCTCCCGAAATCAGATCTTCTGCCCACCTCGGTGGGCTATAGGCACTGGTGCGGTTGATCATCAGGCGTTGTGGATATGCACTCAGGGTTTCGGGATTCATGGGACCCATCGCCCGCAGGAAATGTGGTTGTTCACCTTCTTCTCCTGGTTCGGCCACAAGAGTTGCGTTGAAGGTCGCTGCGAGGTTGGCAAAGAACGCCGTCACCTCTCTTCGGTAGAGCTTCAGGCCCACCAGAACCGGGTTGAGATTACGCAGGAACGGGTCGAGTGCTCGCAGTAGCGGCGGGAACTCGTCGCGGAAGATCTTGCGCAGAGCGGAGAAGCCACTCGGGGCACGCTTGATCACGGGTCCTAACCCTTCGAAGAATGCCTTCGACTCCGGCGCCAGCTTCGACAGTGCGATAAGGGTTGGCGAAAGCTCTTCCGCCGCTGGTACAAGCTGCTTCATCAGCGGATTCGCGTTGATGGAGAAGCCTTTCAGGCGATTGAAGGTCAAGCGCGACTCGTCCAAGAAGGTCGGGAAGGCCCTGAAGAGTGCTTCGATGTCTCGATCTCGTCGGGCGGTGGTCTGGAAGACGGCGTTGGAGCTCTCGATCAGGCGCGCAAGCTCGCCCTGGCGCCCGCGCAACGCGCGGAAGGTCGTCGCACCATTGCTGAAGAGCTGCCCGACGGCCACCCGCTGACTGTCAAGGGTCCGGAAGAGCTTGTCGAGTTCGGTGAAGGTCGGTTCGAGTCCGCCCAGTGCGTAAGAGAGGTTCTGACCCTGGCCAGTAATCGCGACGGCGGCTTCCTGCATCCATTCCTGGAAGGCCGCACGAGTCTCGGCGTTGAAGGTGCGGAAGATCTCGTCGAGCTGGACCGACTGGGCCACGTTCGCCTGCGGCAGGGTGCCTCCGTCCTCGAGCTCGGGTCCCTGGCGGGAGCCCGGAGTCAGTTCGATGTAGGTCTCGCCTAGGAGGGTTTTCGTTCGGAGGATCGCCCGGGTCGACTCAGGCAGCGGAGCGTACTGCGCATCGATGGCGGCCGTTGCAAGCGCCTGGTCGCCAGTGGGCGCTAGCTCGATCTTCTGGACTTTGCCGACGTTGACGCCGGAGATACGGACATCTGACTGTTCGGCTAGCTGGGTCGCCTCGTCGAACGGGACCTTGATCTCGTAGGTCTTGGCCCGGAAAGGCGTCGGACCGCCGAAGGTGACCCAGAGGAATAGCAGGATCCCGAAACAGGACAGAGCGAAGCCGGTTATGACTAGAAGCTGGGTGGTGCTGGGGGCGCGCTTGCTCATTTCGGAATGTATTCACAGGTGCCGTTGGGATTTTCAACAGGGAATGCCACCGGGATCTCCTCTTTCCGAGGGAGGCCCGCCACTTCTAGCAACGTCTGGAGGAACGGCTTTTCGTCAATCGGATTCTGGGCCAGGGCTTCGACCGCCCCATAGCCGAGGACGGAACCCTTACAGGAGATAACCACCAAGCCTCGCAAGACAGGCCCACCAGCATCCTCAGTATTGAAGGCGGCGTTGAAATTATGGTTCAGCCATGGGAGGTAGAAGAGGAAGCTCTGCCGTGAACCTTTAGGCTTGTACGAAAGCTCGTTGAGGAACGAGTTGAAGCCTCCCAGCGAGTTGCCGAAGTTGCGCACGGTCTTTTCGAACGGCTTTGCGGCTTCGGCGCCGTGGGCGAGGACGGGGCGGATTTCCCTCGTGAAGGGCCGGATCTGGTCGCGGATCGGATCGGTCGTTTCCTGGAATAGACGTTCGGTAGCCCGGAAAGCCGGCGTCAGCGCCTGCGCCTGGGGGATCAGCTCGATCAGGGTGGGGTAGGCAGCTTGCGAGAAGCGGTTAGAGCTGGCCAAGCCTGCCCGAGCGGCCCGGAGGGCCGAGGGGAATTCTTCGAAGGCGGCCTGGACTGATTCCTGCTGATTCGCGAAGTTGCCCAGCGCCGCCCGCGAAGAAGTGACGAAGCGCTTGATCGCGGCGTCGTGGCGCCCCAGTTCGGTAGTCAACAACCCGAAATCGTGGATCGAGCGCGCGAGCGCCACCCGGCGGCCGGCAACCGCCTTGTTGAGCTTCGCGACGTAGTGGACGAACGGCTGGAACCGACGGAGCGCATTACCGAACTGCTTGCCGCGGCCGCCGATCCCCTGAGCACCACCAGCGACAAGGAGTTGGATGTACTGGCGCGTGTCCGCGTCGAGGGTAGCGAGGAACGCATCGAGGTTCGTATTGGGCTGCGTCTGCGAGAGGGTGAAGTGCGCCCCGTCCTCGATCTGCTCCTTGCCGCTGCCGGGGTCGATCTCAACAGTCATGTCGTTGAGGTTGGTTTTCGGCCGCAGCAGAAGAGTCGCGTTGGGATGGATCAGCTCCATGTACTTAGGCTCGATGTCCATGCCGACAACGGCATGTCCGTCTTCGAGATCGACCGAGGTCACCTTGCCGATCTGGATCCCGGCGATCACCACGGCCTGCCCCTGTCCCGGCGTCACCGCCTGTGCCGTCGCGAACTCCGCGGTGACCTGGTCGAATTCTTCGCCCACCAGCGGGATCCACGCCGGCAGCGAGGCTTTCTGCTGGACGAAGATGCCGAGCATCATCACGATGCCGGCGATCGCCAGGACAATGATCGCGATCGTGTCCTTGCGCCTCCCGCGCGCTTGCCGTGACAGCCAAGCCCGGAAGTGGGTCCAGCGATTCACTTTGCCGTTGGGCTCCATCATGGATTCACTCCAGCCACTGATGGGGAAGCCGGCCCGGGCCGTCCCAGCCTTCCATTCACATTCGGAGCCGGGTTGGTGTAGCAACGGACCTCTGGCTTAAGCGGCGGTTTGCCACCCAGACGCGGCTGAGTTCCGAGCGGATCTTCAATCGTCTTGGCAAAGTTGATGTCGTCGCCGAAGGTTGCGGTGCTGCCCCGCGGGTTCGGTTCTCCCACGAGGACCGAACCCCCCCCGACTTGAGTCCGAGCGTAGGGCCCGTTCCCATCGAAGTTCTGCGCCATACCGGCGAAATTGACAAGGTTGTAGAGGAACTCCCGGTAGTTGGGGCCGCCGGTGCTGAAGCGGTCTTCGATCGTCTGGTTCATGGTCGGCACCATCACCTTGGTGGTGCAGACGCTGAGCTGGTTGAGCTGAGGAAGGGTCTTCCGCTTGCTCGCCTGGGCGGCACCCGCCAACGCGGGAGTAGATTCCCTCAGGAGCTTCACCACGCCGCCCGCCTCGCGACCAGAAAGCAGTGGCCGCACTTGGGCCAGGAAGGGTTTCGAGGCCTCAATCAGGCCCGGTAGCTCCGCCACCGCCGGCTCTAGCTCAATCGCCCAGGTGCGAAGCGGCGGCAGCGTACGGTTGAGGCTAACCAGCGAGGCCTGGGCGATCTCGAGCGTCGGCGCAAACAGGTGGACCGTCGCCGTCAGGTTCGCGGACTGGTTCGCAAGGGCGCCGGTGAAGACATTGAAGTTGTCGATCAGACCCTGTAGGTCCCGTTCGCGAGCGGCGAGAGCTCCAAAAGCTCGACCCGCCCCCGACACCAGACGCGACAGGTCTCGTTTCTCGGTCCCGAGGAGCGCGTTCGTCACCTGCGCGCTGTAACGGCCTGCGTCGCCGCCGTATTTGAAAGCGCCGTTGAGGGCTTCAGCACCTGACCTGCCTTTCACCTCGGGCAACTGGGTCGCATCTTCCTCAGTAGTGGGCTCGTTCGTCAGCGCGATGCCATAGCTCTCGAGCAAACGGCTGAGATCGGCGCGAACCGGCGACTGCAACGCGGTGAGGATCTCGTCGATCTGCACCGCCGTGGAGGTGCGGCTGACCGGAATCGTGGCGCCGCCGTCCATTTCAGGCGCGCTCGGGCTGCCCGGATCGAGGTCGATGAAGAAATTGCCCTCGAGAAAGATCCGTGGCCGGATCGCGGCAAAGGCGTCCTCATGGATCGGCCGTCCAGAGGAATCGACCGTAAAGGTCACCATGGTGTTGTCGCCGTCCCGCTCGGTCCCGATCACTTTGCCGACATCGACGCCGGCGATGCGGACGGGCGAGTTCAGCGAGATGTTCGCCGAGTTTGAGAACGTCGCGTTGAGTTCGTATCCGTAGCTGGTGAAGGGGACGTGTTTGGTGAATGCCAGATAGGGGCCGATCGTGATGATCAGGATGAAGATGATCGCGATCGTGACGTTGCTGGGACGCCATCCGAAGCGACTGCCCTTGGCCGCCGCTGCACGCGTGTCTCTCTCGGGCAGCCGGCTCATTTCTCCACCTGGCCTCGGGTGTCGGTGCCCCAGAGCTCTGCGGCATTACCGATGACCGTTCGCCCAGGGACATACTTCTCGTTACCGGCTTCGCAGACACCCTCCTGACCCGGTGCCGCGGTTTTCGGATATGGGTTGTAGTGAAGGTGGTTTTCGCGATTGGCGGGGTCATTAGCCGGAGCGCTGGCGAACGTGCTCTCGGCGTTTGGTCCTTCAGGTGGTGCAAACGAGATGAACTGGAGCCAGTTTCCGTTCTCGTTGCCTACGCTCGCAGCATTCGAGATCTCCCTGAAGGTAAGCGTCCAGTAGTTGCAGACGGTCTGGCTTGGGGCGATGAACCGCAGCGAAGGCTTCAACAGGCGGTTGGTGTCCGTCAGGAGTTCGAGGCCGTTGAAGACGCCCTGTGCTTCCTGGAAGTCGACCAGCGCTTCGGCGGTCGGCTGCAGCTGCGCATTGAGGACCGGTGAGGCATTCAAGACGGGGATGCCCGCGTGGAGGGAGTCGGCGATGATCGGCGACGTTTCGGCGAGTGCTTTTGCGCCAGGTCGAAGGGCCGTGAAGAAGCGGGCCGAGTTCCGCAGGAACGGCCGTACCGCCGGCAAATCGGTGCTGACCTCCTCCAACGTGCCGGGGCTTTTTTCGATCGTTTCCTGGATATAGGGGCGGGAGACACGGGCAAAGGCTGCAAAGGTCCGGTCGAGCGCAACGAACATCTGTGCCTGCGCCTCGGCGACCGGAGCGACGGTTGCCGCAAGGGCCTCGAGCGAGCGCCAGAAGCCGGCAAAGTCAGTGCTCGGTTCGACGATCTTCCGCAGGATCGGCTGGCTGTTGACCGCAAGGCGGCGGAGAGCGCCCAGGGCTTCGTTGATCTGCGGGCCACGGCCGGCCAGCGCATTACCGAAGCCCGCAAGGTTCCGCTGGATCGCTTTCCGGGTTTCCTCGTCGAACATGTCGAAGAACTCGTCGATGTCGACGGGTTCGGGCTGGGCGGAGGCAACGGGGATCGTTTCACCGGCCTTGAAGCCTCGCTCGGAGTCGCCGGCGGTTATCTGGAGGAACTTCAGACCGAGAGCCGACTTCGGGCGAATAGTGATCGTCGAATCGACCGGCAGCGGTTCAGCACTCTTGTCGAGGCGCAGAGTCAGTTCAGCCGCGTAGTCGCCGTTCTCGAGCCGAACCGGAACCACCGACCTGACGGTCCCGACACGCACACCCCCGATGCGAACGTCGTTGCCTTTGACCAGCGCGTCGGCGTTGGGAACACGCGCCTTCAGGTTGTAGGTGGAGACGAACGGGAGCCCATTGTTGGCGTTGTAGGCGAGGAAGACGGCGACCATGACGACCAGCACCGTCACCGCCCCGACGATGACCGGGCTGCTCGCGACGCCGGTAAGTCCGCTGCGATTCCTCATGGTCCTAGGAGGTAGTCAAGGAGGGGTTCGGTCCCCGCCGTGGTTTTCGAGGATTCGGCTGCGCCGCCAGGTACCTGTGGGTCGGCGCCCGCTCGTCCCGGATCAGCCGAATTGCCCTGACCAACTCCGATCGAGGAATTAGATTCGGCGATAGTCCCGCCGTTTTGCTGAGCTTCCCTCCGCATGAGTTCCGCCTGCAGAAGAAGAAGCAGATCCTCAGGGCTGGTGCTAGATGCTTCCGCAGTCCTGGGACCGTTGAAGTTTGCGTTACAACCTGAGGTACCTGCCGCTTCGATCACGTAATCGACGCAATTCGTCAGCGTCACCCGCGTCCGCCCGAAATGACCAAACTGGTCGAACCCGTTCAGTGAAGCCGTGCTGTTGTAGATCAGTTCGGTAAGCCCGTCCCAACCGCCCGTCTGCTTCAGGTTCACCAGCAGCTTCGCCAGTTCGTTCGTCGGCACCACACCAGACTTGGCAAGAGTTGCGGCCTTCCTGATCACCGGGTCCGCTTCGACGAAGATCGGGCCCGACGCTTCGCCGGCGTCGCCGAGGCTCTTCAGCGCAACCGTCAGCGCTTCGGAGAACGGCGTCAGGGTTTCGGTCGCGTCGGTCAGGGCCGGCGCCGCGGTGCCAAAGTCTTCGAAGAGCGGTGCCCCGGCGTCGGAGAAGGTCTTCAGGTCCACCATCGTCTTGCGGAACTCGCGCAGGAAGGTGGGGAATTTCTGCAGGGCTTCTTCGAGTTCGGGTCCCTTTTCGGCGCTGGCTTCAGCGGCGGCGCCCGCGTTCGAGAAGAAGCCGGCGACGTGCTCGCGCTCGCGGGCGAGCGGTCCGAGAATCGTCTCCGAGTCGCTCGCCAGCTGTGCCAATTGCTTGCGCTGGGCGGAGAGGATCCCGAAGAGGCGGTCGACGTCGCGGAGGACCGGATTCGCCCGTTTGACCAGGACCTCGATGTCTTCGCCGCGCCCGGCGAGAGCGGCGCCGAGTTCGTTGAGGATCAGCCGGAAGCGCTGCGCGTAAGGAAGCGTCTGGATGTTGTTGATCAGGTCCGGGTCGACGCTGGTACCGCTGTTGCCGAGCGGGAGCAAGTACTGGCCTTCGCCGATTTCCCCATCGTCGATCCGTTCCAGCGGCGGCGGCGGCTCGGTGCCGGGGGCGCGCGGCAGGGTCGGTCGGCAGTCGACGAACTTCTCGCCGATCAGCGACTGCGGCCGGATCTGGCAGGTGGCGTCTTGGCGGAAGTCCTGGAACCCGGGATCGGTGATGTTCATGACGATCACCGCCTTGCCGGGCTTTTCGACCGGCTCCCCGTCTTCGTAGGCGACGATCTCCCCCGGCATCGTCACGTCGACCGATTCGATCGTGCCGACGTTGGCGCCCGCGACCCGTACCTGCTCCTCCTTGACCATGAAGCCGCCGTTGTCGAAGATCGCCCGGACCCTGTAGCCGTCGGTGGGGTCGTCGTCGCCGGAGGCGAGCAGCACAATCGCGACCACGGCCACGACCAGTCCCGCCACGAGTATCAGTCGCCTGCTCATGGTCCTGGTGGCACGTCGGTCGGGTCGCATTCGGAGGGATCGACGCTGCCGCCGCCGACCCACGGGTTGGAGCCGTCCGCCGCGGGCTGGGTGGCACCACCGGGGCAGCGGCGGTGGGTCTCAACGGTCCCGAACGGCGCGTACTGTTCCGCCTTGGTGATCGGTTCGAGCTCCGAGGTGACGGGGTTGTAGCGGAACAGGTTCTGGGCGGAGGTCGCCGCTCGCACGTAGTGCCCGTTGCCGTCGTAGAAGCCGGCGACCTGGCCGAACTTCCCCAACGCGTTGAAAAGGTCCGGCGTGTAGGCGCGGATGAAGTTCAGGTTCGGCTGGAAGGCGCGGATCGCCGCTTCGGAGTGCGGGAAGGTCCTGGAGACGCGCTGCTCGACCACCGGCAGCGTCCCCAGCAGATCGGCGGCGTCGTTGCCCTTCCCCGGGCGGTGGACGATCAGTTTCAGGTTGCGCGTGAAGGGCACCAGTTTCTGGAAGACCGGCCGCAGTTCCCGCAGGAACGGCGCCAGGTCCTTGGTCGCCGGCTTCGCCGTTTCGACCAGCGGTTCGAGGTCGTCGAGAGCGGCGCGGAGGTTGACGAAGGTCGTGTTCGACTGCCGGAACACCGGCGCCAGGCGGCGCAGGGTCTGGTCGAAGGCTTCGGTTTCGGCGGCGATCGCGCCGAAGGCCGTGCTGGCGTTGGAGACCGCGCTGGAGAGCTCTTCGCCGCGGCCGGCGACGGCGGTCGTCAGCCGCGCCGAGCTGACGATGAAGCGCGAGAGAAGGCGCTGGTCGGCGGTGAGTTCGCGGGCGAAGGCGGTCGTCCGGTTGAGAGCGCTGCCGAAGTACTTGTAGGAGTCGTTGGCGTTCTTCCCCTGGCCCGAGTAGATCGTCGCGTTGCCGCGGATGAAGTTGCTCAGACCCTTCTGCACCCGCGGCGGGAAGGTGTTGAAGAACTGGTCGATGTCGACCGGGGTCGTCGTCGAGGCGAGGCCGAGCTCCGCCCCGTCGTCCAGCGCCGGGTTGCTGTTCGGGCCGGGGTGGATCGAGACGTAGTGGTTGGCGACGCCGGAGAGCGAGGTCGCCCGGATCACCGCGGTGGTGCCTTCGTGCAGCTCCTGGTCGACTTCGACGTGGACCTCGGCGAGGTTGTCGTCGGTGAGGCCAATGCTTTCGACCGTGCCGGCGGGCGAGCCGCCGATCAGGACCTGGTTGTCGGGGACCAGCTGGCCGGCGTTCTGGAAGATGAGGGTGTACTTGTGCCCGCCATTGGCGCCGAGGAGGATGACGGCCAGGATGATCACCGCCGCGGCCAGCACCGCGATCGTCGCGATCCGCGCGGGAGTGGTCCCCCGGCTTGCCGCCGGACCCGTCTCCTCGCCTAACGGTTTCGCAGCCACGAATCGTCGCTTGCTTTCAAAGTTCTCCGGCCCCTCCGACCCGGTAGAACGGCTGGCAGATCGTATCCAAGGGGGTCCCGGTGAAGGACACCCCGAGCGGGTACTTAACTGGAAATCAACGCGCTACTTCGACCGAGCAGAACGGTTGAAGGAACAGGGAAGAGGCGCCGCAAATTCGACCCGAGGAGCGAGCAATGCCCAGACGTCCATTTCTGATCGCCGCCGTCGCCGTCTTGGCGGTCTCGATCGCGGCGAGCGCCGCCGTGGCCGGCCCAACCGTCGTCGGCCCCAACGGCAACACCCAGCTGATCGATTCTCAGATCAAGCCGAAAAAACTTTCCAAAAAACAGTTCACGCTGGGAACGCTGAAAGTCCGGACGCTGACGACCTCGACGACCGCCGCGAACGGCGTGCCGATCCCCGCGGTCCACGCGACGATCGACTTCGATCGCAACGCGAAGCTCTATACCAAGGGCCTCCCGACCTGCAACCCGGCCAAACTGCAGAACCAGTCGACGGAAAATGCGCTCCGGGCCTGCGGCAGGGCCAAAATCGGAGGCGGTAGGGCGGTTGCGCTCCTGGTCGTCGGGCCGACGGTCTACACGGTCAACCAGACCGTCACCGTCTTCAACGGCGTCCCCAAAGGCGGCAAGCCGATCGTGATCCTGCACACCTACGGGACCACCCCGGTCCAGACCACGCTGGTCCTGGCCGGCCCGGTCTCGCAATACAACAAAGAAGGCTACGGCCCGCGCCTGGACCTCGACATCCCGCTGATCGCCGGCGGCACCGGCGCCCTCAAGGAAGTCGAAGTCAAGATCGACAAGAAATGGACCTTCAAAGGCAAGAAACGGAGCTTCATCTCCGCCAAATGCCCGAACTCGAAGAAATTGAAGACCCGCGGGAAATTCACGTTCCGGGACGGCGAATCGCTGACCGCCTTCTCGAAACACAGCTGCAAACAGGCCGCGTAGAATCGGCCCAAGCATCGGCCAAGGGAGGGACCGCGAGAGCGGTCCCTCTTCTTTTGGCTCGAGCAAGCCGCTATTCGAGCAACTGCCCCGGCTTGACCCGGACAGCCCGCGCAAGCCGTTCGACCGTCGTCACCCGCGGATCCCGTTTCCCCGCCTCGATTCTGCTGACCTCGGTCGCATGCACGCCACTGCGCTCAGCCACTTGCTCCTGGCTCATGCCTTGCCTTTTACGGGCAGCCCGCAGATTCGCGCCCAGTTTCCCCACGCAAAAGATGGTTAAGCCTCGAGTGCCGGAGCGCCATAGGGTAGATCACAAGGCACGGCACCGGCCGGGCCTGCAAACCACTTAAGGGCCGGCCGGCCGGGACCACATCCCGACCGACCCGGCCAGATGAGCTACGCGCCCTTCTTGATCAGGTGCGTGCAGGCGGAGGCAATCTCACCAACCTTCATCGACCCTCACCCCCTTCCCATGGGTCAGTCCCGGCGTTCCACGACCGGGAAGGAGGGGCGATGCTAAAGACTTATTACGGTTTTAACGCTCTTGTGAACAGCGTCTGTTTCGTGAATGACTTTGGTTGCAGGACCGGTCAGGCTCTTTATGCTCTGAGCCGACTGAGTATCCAGGGATGGGCTAGCAACCGAGGAGGGCCAAAGGTGGTCAAGATTGCCAAGAAGGCGAAGAGGGGGATCGAGGAGGTTGTGCAGTACGCCCTTGGGCACAAGATCCGCGTGCACGTCTTGATCGTCCTCAACGAGGGGATTTACACGGCAACGGAGATCTCGGAGATCATCGACGTCCCGCTCAATACCCTCCACAACCACCTTCGCCGAATGCTGGATGACGGATCCATTGAAATTGCCCGCGAGGAGAAAAAGGGCAACATGATGCAGTACTGGTACAGAGCAGTTGAAACCCAGACCTACACGGCAGATGAGTTCGAGCAGCTGCCTTTTGCTTACCAGCAGAACATCGTCGGGGCAATTGTTCAGTCGGGGACTGCAGAGGTCATGGCGGGTCTCTACGCCGGGAAACTGGCGGACCCCAGGGCCACCGTGTATTGGGACTGGTACAACCTCGACGCCGAGGGGCGGAGGGCGGCTGACGCGATTTCGGAGCGATACCTTGAAGACCTTCGGGAGATCGAGGTCGAATCAGCCAACCGCTCCGCAGCGACCGGTGAGAAGACGATCTCGATGCTTCTCAACTTCATTTTCTTCGAGCGTGCCCGTAAAGGCGCTAGGCGGCGTCATCGCTTTGTCACGGAATGAAGAATGAGATCCGCTTGGTGATTGACCCATGGGGGGTCGGGGTGGGAAGAATCTCACTACTCGACTGACATCTACCATCTGGCTTTTCCCCAGGAAGTAGATGGTGAGCCGGGAGCAGAGAAAGGCTCGGTCACTGAGTGACCTCTTCGCGATCTGAGTACATCTGCTTCCGGTAGTCGGTTGAGTCTGTCCTGTGAAGACCGCGACCGTTAATAGCCAGAGGTTCCCCGATGCCCCGGCCAACTTACCGTCCCGCCGTAGCGACAATCGCGGGGGTGCGTCATGACCTCCGGCGAAGGAGGTAAGCCCTTCAAATGGGACCTGCTCATCCCGCGGCTCGTGCACCCGCTGAAGGTGACGATCATCGAAGCGCTGAGTTGGATCGAACTGCCGTTGTCGGCCAGGGAGCTCGACCGGATGCTGGATGAGGAGTTCGGGGTGTCGTTGGTCTCCTACCACATGCGGAAGCTGGCGGAGGTCGGCGCGCTGGAGATGGTCGAGCAACGGCCGGTGCGGGGAGCACTGCAGACGTTCTATGTGCTGGCGGAGCTGGAGCACGTGGATTCCAGCCTGTAGTCAATCCCTCGCTGTTTAGGCGGCGATGCTCTCACCCACGGGGACGAAATGCTCCAGCTTGGCCCCATGACCGAGCGCGAAGGGAATGCCCTCCTCGGCGAGTTTGGCGACCTCGGCGTAGGTATCTCCGGCCGCATACCAGCGCTCGACGTCCGGTGACTCGGCCCACCAGCTTCCGCCTTCGTGGTGATAGATGACGCGCACGGTCTCCATTTGATCCTCCACCTCAGAGTAGCTTTCGCGCCTCGTCCTCGGCAAGCCCCACGTCATTGACCAGGATCTTGCGGACCAGGGCGGGTCGGATCGTCGCTTTGTCGTGAAAGGCGAACGTAATGGAAGGGCGCCCCGCGGCCTGGAGGCGGCGGTGGGACCCCGCCTGGCGCACCACCCGATAGCTAAGGGGCTTCCTTTCAAGGACAGCAAGCAGGCGCTTTGCCTTCAGCGTGGGGAAAGAATCCACGCCCCCACAAGGACTCGGAGGGGGCTGACTCTCCCCCCTCTGCCCGGCTTAAACGCCCAGCTTCGGGATCGCCCGCTCGAGCGGCTTCGGCAGCCACCAGACCCGGTCGCCGAGGAGGAGCATCAGGGCCGGTAGGAGGACGATGCGGACGATGGTGGCGTCGAGGATGACGGCGACGGTGAGGCCGATGCCGAGCTGGGAGACGGTGGCGATGGGGGCGCCGGCGAAGGCGATGAAGACGGCCATCATGATCGCGGCGGCGCCGGTGATGACGCCGGCGGTGCGGGAGAGGCCGAAGTTGACCGCGGCGGCGTTGTCGCCGTGCGTGTCGTAGTGCTCGCGCATGCGGCTGAGGAGGAAGACCGCGTAGTCGATCGAGAGGCCGAAGACGAGGCCGAAGATCATCGTCGCCCCGACCGCGTCGACGTAGGTGTGGCCGCCGAGCGGCCAATCCTCGGGGACGTTGAAGAGGAGGGTTAGGACGCCAAAGGCGACGGCGACGGTGAGCAGGTTGAGGAGGACGGCGATCGCCGCCAACAGCAGCGCCCGCAGCACGATCACGAGGACGAAGAAGGTGGCGAGGGTGATCGCGAAGACGACCCAGGGGATGCGGTCGCGGGTGACCTGGCTGTAGTCGTTGAGCTGGGCGGCGCCGCCGGCGACCCCGGTGACGAGGTCGGCCTCCGAAGCCAACTCGGCCGCCTTTTGGTTCAACTCCTGGTTGAGACGGATCGAGCCCGGAGTGTTGAAGCTGTAGTCGGAGATGACCAGCATCGTCGCCGCCTGGCCGCCGCGCCGCAGGTCGATAGTTTCGCCGATCCGGGAGCGGGTCTCCGGCGGCGTCCCGTCGAGGGCCGAGAGGACGAAGTAGCCGGAGTTGAAGAGGCCCGGCGTCGCGCGGGCGACCCGGCCGGCCTGGCGCCGAATCCGCTCCCGACCGGAGAGCACCTGCACGCTCGCTTCTTCCAAACCGCTTTCCAGTGGCGCGGTTTCGTCGCTGCCGCTGAGCAGACCGTCCCGCAGCGCCTCCGCCCCGTCGCCGAGATCGTCGAGCCCTCCGACCAGCGCCAGCGTTCCGCCGCTGAGGCGCGAGAGACCATCGCCCAGTCGCCCGGCTTCGCGGGCGAGGCGCCCGGCGCCGGCGGCAAGTTTGTTGCTGCCGGCGTGGAGTTCGCGCAGCCCCTCTTCGAGTTTTTCGGTGCCCTCCAACAAGGTTTCCAATTCCTTGACGGCGGTTCGCAGCCAATCGGCTATGTGCTCCGCCTGGTCGAGATCCTCGAGCAGGCGTTCGTGAAGCGCGGTGAGTTCGCCGGGGAGGCCGGCGTAGGGCTCGACTTCCGGGGTGCCGGGGATGGGGTCGTAAGGAGCCCCGGTAACCGGATCGGCGCCGCTCACGGCCGCGCTCGCCTCGCGCACCGCCTCCAGCGCCGCCGCATACTCGGGATCGGCTTTGCCCGTGGTCATCGCCTGCAGCCGCGCCAGCGCTTCCTTCAGCTCCTGGTCGGCGACCTGCGCCGGCGGGATCAGCTTCGGCAGCGTTTTGTTCGCATCTTCTCTCAAAGCCTTCTCCAGAACCCGAGAGCGGTTCAGGGCGTTGACGCGGAGGCCCGGGATCGTCGTGTCCCGCAGGGCAAGTTTGATTCGGAAGGGGCCGTTGATCGCCGTGCCGAGGCCGTTCTCGAGCCGCCGCGTTCCCTCCGCGAACTGGTCGAGAGCATCGATCGCCTGGTCGCTGCCGCTGGTGGCGCGGGTCAGGCCGCCGGCGATCAGCTGCGCCCCCTCGACAGCTCGATCGGCGCCGAGCGCCAGCAACCCCGCCCCGTCGCCGGCTTCCGCAATCCCTTCCCGCAGCTGCCCGACGCCGCCGGCAGCGGTGTCGAGGCTGCGACCGAGCCGGTTCAGCTGCCGCACTGGACCGAAGTTCCCTTCCGAGGAGAGGACGGCGTTGCCGAGCTCCCGCAGCCGTTCGACCCTTTTCGTCGCCTGGCCGGGCCCGATCACCGTCCGCACGCCGGGGATGGTGGCGATCTCGCGCTGGACGGTGTCGATCGCGGCGAGGTACTTGTCGTCGGTGATCGGGCCCTGCCTGGAGACGGCGACCAGCTGGAAGGGGGCTTCGAACCCGGAGCCGATGGCGTCATCGATCAGTTCCGCGTCCTGGCGGGCCTGGGCGTCCTCCGGCAGCTGCTCGGGGCTCGGCGGGCCCGTCTTCAACCCCAGCGCCGGTCCCGCCAGGACCAGCAGCAGCAGCCCGATCAGCGTCGCCGCGACGGCCGGCTTCTTCAGCGCCGCGCCCACCATCACCATCAGCCGCGAGCGCCCGCCGGCCGGGGCCGTCGCGCCGAGCCGCCAGCGGTCGACGTTCGGCCCCAGCAGGGTGAGGATCGCCGGCACGACCACGGACGCGACGAGAACGCTGAGGATGACGACCATGCAGACCGTCCCGGCGAGGGAGGCGAGCAGCGACCCCGGCAGGATGAAGAGCGAGACGATCATCGAGAGCAGCAGCGTGCTGCCGGCGAAGGCCACCGTCCGCCCGGCGTGACGGCGGGTCAGCCGCGCCGCCTCGACCGGCTCCTCCCCCTCGGCGAGCTCCTCGCGGAAGCGGGACACCATCAGCAGCGCGTAGTCGACCCCCAGCGCCAGTCCCATCATCGAGCAGACGGTCACCGCGAAGGCGTCGATCGCGAACCAGCCGGTGAAGAAGTAGAGGATCCCGCGCGAGGCGAGGACGACGACGGCGCCGAAGAAGAGCGGGATCAGGGCCGCGATCGGCGAGCGGAAGACGAGCAGGAGGATGACCAGCAGGAAGGGCAGCGCGATCAGCTCGCCCCGTTTGCTCGCATCGAGGTTGTCTTCCTGGATCGCCCGCGAGAGACTCGCGTAGCCGGTCTGCGTGGCGTCGACGGGCTCGTGGATCTCCTCCTCGATGACGTGTTCCAGATGTGGCACCGTCTCGTTGACCGCGGTCTTTACGTCGACGTGGAAGTCGGCGATGATCAGAGCCTTGCGCGGGGTCGGCCGCAGGCGCTGTACCGAGCCCGAGTCCCATGGGGAGAGCGTCGTCACCCGCGGATCGCGGCGCAGGGCGCGGACCAGCTCGGGCCCCTGGCGGTCGATCGCGGGCGCCGGGCCGCGGAGAAGGATCGCGAACGGGGCGGTTTCGCCGAAGTGGTCGCGGAGGAGCTGGTTCCCGCGCGAGGATTCGGTGCCGGGAACGTCGAGCGTGGTGGGATCCAGCCGCTCGTCGGTGCCGGTCCCGATCACCGCCAGGGTGAGCAGCAACACCGCGGCGACTGCGATCACCGTGCGCGGATGACGCAGCAGCAGGGGCTGACCGCGGCCCCGCCGCCGCAAGGATCCTCTCCACGCCCTGCCGATCCGCCTTCCCACGGCTGGTAGTTTGGCGGTAGAAGCTCAGAGGAGGGAGGATCTGATGCGGAAGACTTTGTTAAGGGTGAAAGTGCTGACGGTGGTGTTGCTGCTCGCCGCTGTCGCGACCGCTGCGGCGATTCGACTCGAAGCGGGGAACCTGATCGTCACCACCGACGGTGGGTTCACGCCGACGACCCTGCCCAAAAAAGGGTTCGCACCGATCAAGCTGTACGGCTTCGGCAAGATCGACACCAAGGACGGTTCGCCGCCGCCGATCCTGGAAACGGTGACGATCTGGTTCGACAAACACGGGAAGGTCGAGACGCGGGGGTTGCCGATCTGCACGCCGCAGAAACTGAAGGCGACCACCGTGCCGCAGG
This sequence comes from Solirubrobacterales bacterium, assembly GCA_035705945.1. GTDB lineage: Bacteria > Actinomycetota > Thermoleophilia > Solirubrobacterales > 70-9 > VAYN01. The sequence goes on along the minus strand of DASSVR010000023.1, from coordinate 82,406 downwards.
CACGCAGGCTCTGCCCCGGCGCGATCGTCGGCAAAGGCTTCGGCAAGGCCGTCGTCATCTTCCCGGAACAGCCGCCGATCCCGGCCTCGACCCCGCTCACCCTCTTCAACGCGCGACCGAAAGGCGGCGACCCAGTGGTGCTGGTGCACGCACACCTGACCGTTCCGGCGCCAACCACCTTCGTCGTCCCGATCGTGATCCAGAAAGTGAACAGTGGCCGCTACGGCTTCAAAACCGTGGGGAAGATCCCGAGGATCGCCGGCGGCTCGGGCATCCCGCTTTACGCCCGCCTCAAAGTAGGGCGGGAATGGAACTACAAAGGGAAGCGGCTGAGCTTCGCCAACGCCGGCTGTCCCGACGGACGGCTGCAGGCGAAAGGCCAGTTCCAATTCAAAGACGACACTCTCCTGCAGGGATCCGTCTTCAAAAAATGCACGCCAAGGTAATTGCCGTCCTCGGCGTCGGGCTATCGCTCGGCGCCGTCGCCACCGCCTATGCGGTGGTCGCCGAAATCGGCGCGAACTACGTCAGCACGACGGTGACGATGCAGCCGCGGGAGCTGCCGCAGCGCGGCGGCCTCCCAATCACCCTCAGCAGCGTGACCAGGGTCGGAACCCGCGACGGCTCCACCCCGCCGACCCTGAAGAGCCTCCAGTTCCTCGTCGACAAACACGGCTTCGTCAACGGCCGCGCCTTTCCCGTCTGCACCATCGCCAAGCTGGAAGGCACGACTCCCGCCGAGGCACGCAAGCGCTGCCGCAGCGCGCTCGTCGGCAAAGGCCTCGGTAAAGCGCTGGTGACGATGCCCGGCCAGGAGCCGTTCCGGATCTCCTCCGCCATCTCCTTCTTCAACGGGCCCCGCTCCGGCGGCAACCCGACCCTGATCGCCCACGGCTACGAGACCGTGCCGGCGCCGAAGACGCTGCTGGTGCCGATCGCGATCGAACGGGTGGCGAAGGGGCGCTACGGGTTCCGGGTCCGGATCGAGATGCCGGAGGTCGCGGGCGGCTTCGGCGCCCCGATCCTCGCCGAAGCGTCGATCGGCGCCACCCGCAAGCTGCGCGGCCGAACCGTCGGCTATCTCAACGCCTACTGCTCGGGCGGTCGCCTCCAGGTCGACGGCTCGCTGCGGTTCACGAACGGCGACTACTTCCCGGCGACCTTGACCTCGCCATGTCACTTCCCAAGGTAGGCAAAGCAGGGCTGCTGGCGCTCGTGGTCACCGCTTTGGCCGCCGCCGCGGCCGGCGGCGCCTTGGTCGAAGTGAACAACCTCATCCTCCGCGCCGACGGCGGCTTCCAGCCGCAGTCGTTGCCGCGGCACCGCTTCGCCCCGATCGAGTTCCACGGGCACCTGGACATCGCCGCCCGCGACGGCGGCAAGCCCTCGCCGCTGCGGCAGGCGCTGATCGACTTCGACCGCGACGGGCGCCTCGGGGTCGCCGGTCTGCCCAGCTGTGCGCCGGAGACGATCTCTGGCGCCACCGTCGAGGAAGCCCGTCGCAGCTGCAAGGGGGCGATCGTCGGAACCGGGGAAGTGCGGGCGCTGGTCTCGGTTGAAGGCAGGCTCGTGTCCGCCAGCTCGCCGCTGACCGTCTTCAACGGCCCCCGCCTCGAGAGCGGCCCGAGCGCGGTTCTCCACGCCCGCACCACCGTTCCCGCCACCCAGGTCTACGCGATCGTCGTCCCGATCGAACGGCGCCGCGGCGGCTTCCGCTACCGCGCCCGGGTCGACCTGCCGCCGATCGCCGCCGGCTTCGGGGCGCTCACCCACATCGACGTCGAGATCGGCCGCCGCTACCGAGCAGCCGGCAAGAACCGCAGCTACGTCGCCGCCCGCTGCCGCGACAACATCCTCGAGACCCACGGCCGCTTCAGCTTCGAGGACGGCACGATCATCGACGGGCTGGTCGAAAAATATTGCCGTTCCAAGTAGGGTCGGCCGGCCTCTGCCGAGCCTCGGACCTTCCTATACTTGCCCGTCCACGGGCCGTTAGCTCAGTTGGTAGAGCAGGAGACTCTTAATCTCAAGGTCGAAGGTTCGAGCCCTTCACGGCCCACTCATCCGCCACCCGCGGTGCCGCCGAGGCTGGCGCCGCCCAGTGGGTTTTCGAGGGCCTGGCGCCCCGCTCCCGCTTGCGCTTCCTGCTGTTCTTCGGCCCTAACGGCGCCTTGGAAGCTTTTGCCGATTTCGGCGAAGCGTTCGAGTTCTTTTTCGAACGATTGGCGGGCGAACTTGGTCGTCAGGAACTTGCTTGCTTGGTCCGCGATCCGTTCGGCTTTCTCTTCATCGAGGAACGCCGTGTAAAAGGCGAAGATGCTGAGGGAGTTGAGATTGGGTCGCTTTTTGGCGGCGATCTCGGCCGCTTCCACGGCCACTTTCACGTATTCGTTTGCTTCCACGTTGTTGCGGGAGTTTTCGGCGAGGGTGATCATCGTCGGCGCCATCAGCTGAGCACCCACCGCGGCCGGTTCATCGGTGGAGTCCAGGTACTTTTCCCAGGAGTCGGCGGCAAGCCGCAGCTGCTGCTGAGCCTCCGGAGTCACCAAACGTTCTTCCCTGGGCCCGATGTCGTAGAGGCCGCTGGCGGCGTTGGTGCGGGCACGCGTCAAGCGGAGGAGCAGCGCCGAATCTTCGGGGTCTTTTCGCAGTTTCTTTTCAATCCGCTCAGCCTCGTCTTCGTACTGGCCGGCGACGTCGTTGGTGCCGGGGCTGTTGAAGAGTTCGGCAATGTTGAAGCCGCCGATGACGAGAAAGAGGCTGAGGCCCATCAGCACGGCGAGGGTCGCGTAGACGACTTTGACGACGTTGCGACGCCTCCCGCTTCGCAGGTCAAAGAGCATCCTGTTTTGGTCGCGACCTGAAGCCATCGGCTCCGCTCTCCCTTACTCCTGTGGCGAGGGTTCAACTAGCCCCCCGCTCTCCGCCGGCCGGCCAAAGGCCCGCGCCAGCAAGATACTCAACTCGTACAGAACAAGCAGCGGAACCATCTCAATGAGCATCGTGATCGGGTCTACTCCCGGGAGCATCGCGGCGAGGACCGCAATCACCAGGTAGGCGTAGCGCCGGTGCTCGCGCAGCTGCTCGACCCTGACGATCCCGAGCCTGGTAACCGCGAGGATCGCCAGCGGCAACTGAAAGAGAAGGCCGCAGGCGATCTCGGTCATCGCGAAGAAGCTGTAGTACTCGCGGGCCCGCACCTGGATGTTGAACTCGCTGTCGTTGAAGTTGAGCAGGAAGTTGACCGCCGCCGGCATGACGACGAAATAGGCGAAGGCGATCCCGGCGATGAAGAGGACCGGGAAGAGGAGGAGGATCGGCAGGATCACCCGGCGCTCGGCGGCGCTGAAGGCAGGTAGGACGTAGGCGTATAGCTGCCAGAGGAGGATCGGCAGGGCGAGAACGAGCGCGCCGTAGACGGAGACCGTGAGAGTGGTGGTGAAGGGCTCGGTGACGCCGAAGGTGATCAGCTGGTCGTGGTCGTCGGGGAGCGGCCGGCCAGCGACTTCGAGCAGGAGGTGGTTCTGCCAGAGGCAGAGCCCGAGCGCGACAACGAAGACGACGATGCAGACGATCAGACGGGCCCGCAGCTCGTCGAGATGCTCGATCAGGGTGAGGCGATCCTCGTGGGAGACCGCCCTGACGCGGCGCGGCACCCGTAGGCCTCAGCTGGGCTTGTTGCGGATGATCTCCGCGTCGGCGGGATCGCCGTGAACCTTTGCCGACTCGGACTGGGGGAGGCTGTGCTTCTCCTCCTCCTCATCCTCACGGTCGTGGGCGCCGGTGATCGAGCCTTTGAACTCGCGGATGCCACGGCCGAGGCTGCGGCCCAGCTCCGGCAGCCGCTTCGGGCCGAAGATCAGTAGAGCGATGATGAGGACGATGGCGATCTCGAGAGGGCCGATATTTCCAGGCATCCCCCCAATGGTAACGGCGCGCGCTCCTTGCCGGACCGGTTCCGCCTCGGTTTCGATTACCGCTTGCGGGGTTTTTGAGGGGTGAATGGGGCTTTATACGGATCACCAGCGCTTTACCCGGCTCGATAGTGCTGCCATGAAGCGAATCCCGAACCAGACCATCACCCAGTCTCTGCACGTCTGCCCGGCATGCGGATCTGAACTGGTTCAGCCGACCGGTTGGGAGCAGGGCAATGACCGCTGCCACTGGCGCGTCTGGCGCCGCTGTCCAGAGTGCGAGTGGACCTCCGACGGCGTTTACGGCGAGCGGGAGATCGACGCATTCGACGAGGTGCTCGACCTCGGAGCCACGGAGCTGACCGATGAACTGCGGGCGCTCGAACGGGCGAACATGCGGGAGATGATCGACGCATTCGTCCCCGCTCTTTCGCGGGACCTGATCGGCGCCGACGACTTCGCCTGAGGGGCCTGGGCGGCTAGCTGTAGCGCTGGACGACTCCGTCGGCGACGAGCACCAGCAGCTGCCGCTGTTCGGGGGCGAACTCGGCGCCCGCCAGAACCCGCTTCGCCTCGGCGACCATCTCCAGCGCCCGCGAGCGCACCCGTTCCAGCGCCCCGGTGGCGACGATGCGGTCGCAGAGTGCCTCGGCCGCGGCGGCGTCGAGGGCGCGCAGATCGACCTCGCGGATGCCGGGATCGCTCGCGGCGGCTTCGATCAACGGCAGCGTCACCGTGCCGTCGAGGAGGTCGGTGCCACGGGCCTTGCCGGTTCGCTCGGGAGGCCCGCTGACGTCGAGCACGTCGTCGAGCAGCTGGAAGGCGAGGCCGATGCCGCCGCCGAACTCCCGCAGGCTCTTCTCGTCTCGACCGAGCAGGCAGGCGCATTCGAAGAGCCGCGCCGTCTTCAGCCGGCAGCGGGCGAGGTAGCGCTCCTCGCCGATCGAGAGGTCGAAAGCGTCCTGGCGCTGGGCGAGCTCGCCACGCGCGAGGGCGACGGAGGCTTCGGCCAGGAGGGCGACCGAGCGGGCGTCGGCGACGTCGGCGAGGAGGGCGAAGGCGCGGGAGAAGAGCAGGTCGCCGGTGGCGACCGCGCGATCGCGGCCGGAGGTGGCGGCGACGGTGGGTAGCCCCCGGCGCAGCGGCGCGTCGTCGAGCACGTCGTCGTGGACAAGGGTCGCCATGTGCACGAGCTCGATCGCGGCCGCGGCTCGAACCGCCTCGGCGGCGCGATCCGGCCCGGCGCAGAGCAGCACGAGCATCGGTCGCAGTCGCTTGCCGCCGGCATCGAGGGTGGCCGCCGCGTCTTCGCCGAGCGGCTTCCCGTGGTCGGCGATCGCCTTCCGCAGGAGCTGCTCGACCTCGCCAAGGCGCGCCGGCAGCCAACGGCTGGAGGCATCGAGCACCGCCGTCACCGGCGGCGGTACGGAGGATGGGCGGGTCATCGCAGGGGAACCGCGTTCACCCGCGGACGCCGGAGTGGATCGCGATGATCCCGCCGGCCAGCACCGTGTAGCGGATCCGCTCGAAGCCGGCGGCGTCCAATCTCTCGGCCAGCCCGTCAGGACTGGGGAAGCTGCGGACCGACTCCGGCAGGTAGGAGTAGGCCTCCGGGTCGCTGGAGAGGGCGCCCAACCGCGGCACGATGCGGTCGAACCAGAGCGAGTAGAAGAGCGAGAGCGGCGGCCGAGTCGGCTGCGTGATCTCCAGGATCACCGCCCGGCCGCCCGGTTTCAGCACCCGCGCCATCTCGCCCAGGCCCCGGTCCAGGTCGGCGAGGTTGCGGACGCCGAAGCCGACCGTAACGGCATCGAAGCGCTCGCCGTCGTAGGGCAGCTCGAGCGCGTCGGCCCACTCGAAGCGGACCCCGTCGGCGCCGCGCTCCGCCGCCTTCTCGCGGGCCAGATCGAGCATCGGCTCGGAGAAGTCGCAGCCGACCACGTGGCCTCCGGGGGTGACCAGCCGCGAGAGCTCCAGCGCCAGGTCGCCGGTCCCGCAGCAGACGTCCAGCGCCGCGTCACCCGGCCCGAGCTCGGCCCGAGCGGCCGCCCGCTCGCGCCAGCGATGGTGCAGCCCCGCCGTCATCACCGAGTTGAGCGCGTCGTAGCGGCCAGCGACCCGGTCGAACATCCGGTTCACCTGACCGGCGAAGTCGGGCGATTGGCGGTTGTCGTTGATCGTGTCCATGGGAGTCAGGGCAGGCGCCCCGTCCCTACCGCCTGCCTAGTCCAGCGATGAGAGGAAGTTCGCCAGCGCGTCGATCTTCTCCGGCGGCAGGTCTCGGAAGGAGGGCATGATGCCGGGTCCGATTTCCACCGAGCGGACGATCGCTGCGCGGGGGATGCGCGAGGCGATGTGGGTGAGGTCGGGGCCCGGCCCGTGGTTGCCGTTCTCGCCGAGCTTGTGGCAGGCGAGGCAGCCGGCCGCGGCGGTGATCTCTTTGCCCTCTTCGTACTGCGGCGCGACCGTCATCTCGACCTCGGTCGGCGAGCCGCCGATCGCGCCGAGGTAGGTGAGGTAGCCCATCGCGATGATCGTCAGGATCCCGGCGGTGGTGGCGAGCGGCCGGCGCTCCGGCCGGCGCTCCGGGCCGCGGTCGTAGAACGGCAGCAGCAGGAGCAGGACCATGCAGATGGTCGGGATGCCGATCGTCGCGATCGGGACCAGCTCCGGCGGTTTGATCACCCGCAAGAGCTCGAAGAGGAAGAAGAAGTACCACTCGGGTCGCGGCACGTAGGTGGTCGAGGTCGGGTCGGCCTTCGGGCCCTGCTCGGCGCCGAGGATGATCGCCATCGCGATGATCACGGCGACGACGATCACCGCCATCGCCGAGTCCTTCAGTACCGCGTAGGGGAAGAACGGCTTCCCCTTCTTCTTCAGTAGCTCGTATTCCTCGAGGTACTTTTGCTTGTCCTGGGGCTTCATCCGCCCCTCCCGTTGGCGCCATTGGCGCCGGCATCGAGGTGGGCGACCGGGCTGGCGCCTTTCGGCCGCTCCGCCTTCACCCACGGCGGCGCCGTCGTCCCCAGCTTCACCACCAGGTACAGGTGGGCGCCGATCAGGGCGATGATCGCCCCAGGCACGAGCAGCATGTGGATCGCGTAGAAGCGGGCGAGCGTGGTTGCGCCGAGCTCGGGGCCGGCGCGGAGGAAGTCGCTCAGGTACGGGCCGACGACCGGGCCGGTGCCGTTGATGTTGATGCCGACGATCGAGGCCCAGAAGGAGCGCTGGTCGAACGGCAGCAGGTAGCCGGTGAAGGCCATCGTCATCGTCAGGATCAGCAGCACCACGCCGATCACCCAGTTGAGCTCGCGCGGGTACTTGTAGGCGCCGAAGAAGAAGGTGCGCCCCATGTGGAGGAAGATCAGGATCACCATCACCGAGGCGCCCCATTTGTGCATCCCGTGGACGAGCTGGCCGAGCGGCACCTCGTTGTTGATGTGGGCGATTGAGGCGTAGGCCTGGGTGGCGGACGGCACGTAGAACATCGCCAGGAAGACGCCGGTGACCGCCTGGACGATGAAGGCGAAGAGGGTGGCGGAACCAAGGGTGTAGAACCAGTTGGTCCCCTTCGGCACCTTGCGGTAGAGCATGCCGGTGAGGAAGCCGCTGGCGGCGAGCCGCTGGTCGACCCAGCCGAGCGCGTCGATCGGCGCCTCCTTGCCGCGCTCGAGCAGTTTTTCGCCGGACGTCTGCCGCTCGGGGGCCGTCTTCAGGTCGGTCGGGGCCTGGCCCTTGGGCGTGCCTCCGCTGCCGGGCTTGGCCGGTTTGCGAAGCGGCGGCGGGACGACGGCGTCCGGGATCTTGGGCAGGCGCAGTTTCGGCATCAGGGCGCCGGGAAGGTAGAGGGTCGCGGCGGGTAGAGGTATTCCCAGATCCCGCCGGTGAACTCGCCCGGGTCGCGGGCACGGACCGGCTCCATCTGGGAGGTGACGCTATAGCGAGGGCCGACTTCGACCTGGCCCTTGCTGACGCGGGTCTGGAACTGGTCCAGCGGCCGCACGGGCGGGCCGCCGATCCGCTTGCCTTGGAAGTCGTAGACGCCGCCGTGGCAGGGGCAGATGAAGTTGCCGGCCGCCTCGACGAAGCGCACCGGGCAGCCGAGGTGCACGCAGCGGTTGGAAACGGCGATGAAGTGCCCGGCCTCCTCGCCGAGGTCCGGCGAGCTCTTGCGCACGTAAGCGGTGGTCTTGCCGGCGTCGCCGATCCCCTCGGTCTCGGTGAAGACGACCTGGCGATAAGTGTCCTCGACGAAGTCGGAGGTGGGTCCCACGACCTCCCATCGCTCCTTGCCGCGGTGGAAGATCGGCGCCACGGCGAAGCCGACGGCAGGCAGCACGATCCCGGCGCCAGCCAACCCTCCAAGCCCCTGAGCGGCAACCGTGAAGGCACGGCGGCGCGTCATCGACTCCCCCTCGAAATAGCCGGGGGGATCGGGCTTCACCCGCTCCTTAATGGGAGCCTCCTCGGCCCCGTTTACCTTGTTCGCGTCGTCTGCCACAGGTCGGTTCGCGTAGGGAGTCGGAGTTTATTGCTTAGGGGCTGTGACCTGCGTCACACATATCCCTTCTCTGTATAAGCGCCGACCTCTCAGGAACTCGGACCGCCCCGCAGCACGCGCTTTGACTGGCGCGCTCCGGGGCGGTCAATCCGCTGCTCGTCTAGTTGCTCTTGACGATTTGCAGCGCCGGGTACGCCGTCGGCGTCGTGGTGATTTGCACTCCCCTCACCCCCTTTCCCGTGTCGGGGCCAGGGGCGGGGTTTACTTTAAGCGCGTGAAGCGGTCAATCAGGCGTTGTTTAATGAGTCCGCCTCAAGGTTCATAGTCCCCGATCATTCGTAGAACCTCGCTGCATTGAAGGAGGGCCTAGATGGCGGAGGAGAAGTCGGGGAAGCAGTCAAAGCGCGGGTCAATTGCGGCTATCGCGATGGACCCGAAATTGATGCGGGCCATGCTCCATCCCACCCGGGTGAGGATCGTGGCCGAGATCAACAAACCCGGCTGCATCCTTTCCCCTCGGAAGTTCTCCGACAAGGAACAAGACATCTCTCTCTCCAACGCCAGCTACCACTTCCGCCAGCTCGAGGAACTGGAGTGCATCGAGCTTGTGGAAACCGTTCCCCGTCGCGGCGCGACCGAGCACTTCTACAAGGCCTCGCGGAGGATGCTGTTCGACGTCGAGGAGTGGTCAGCGTTACCGGACATCTTCAGGGCCGGATCAGCCGGCCGCGCACTCTCGGACTTCCTGATCGCCGCCCGCGAGGCGATCGAAGCCGGCACGTTCGAGGCCCGCGACGACTCCCACCTGAGTTGGACCACCGTGCGGGTAGACGAGCGGGGCTGGTGCAAAGGCTCGGCCATCGTCGCCGATGCCCTAGAGAAGCTGCTCCAACTCGAAGAGGAGTGCAAGCCGCGCATCGAAGCCGGTGCCGAGCAACTCGACGCCACGTTCGGGCTCGGCCTCTTCGAGTCGCCAAGGGCCGATATCGGGGACCACGACTGAAAGCTTCAGAACAGCGACAGGCTCTCTACGCCTGCGAAGTGCTGGACGCCTAGGGCCAGTGACGGCTCGGGGTGGGACTCCGAGCCGTCAGTCGTAACGCCTTTGTGAAGTAGGTTGCTGAACCTATGAAGTACCCAAAGGATCGGGTGGCGTTCTATATCGACGGGTTCAACCTCTTCCACGGAGCTTTAAAGGGGAGGCCGTATAGGTGGCTAGACCTTGAAGCTTTCTGTCAGCACTTCATCCGCCCCCGTCAGGAACTCGTCGCTGTCAAATACTTCACTGCGCTCGTCCGCAATCGCCCTGATAAGCCTGGACAGCGAGAGCGGCAGAAGGAATATTTACGAGCACTAGGGACCCTGCCAAAGGTTGAGATCTACTACGGGCACTTTCTTAAGCGCAAAGCGATTCGGCAGCTTGCTCAACCACCTCGCAAAAGGACAGGGAGGAAAAAGGCAGCATTTCGAGAGGTCTGGATCGAAGAGGAGAAGGGCTCGGACGTCAACCTCGCAAGCCAGTTCCTGTCGGATGGCTTCCGGGCCCGGTACGACGTAGCCTTCGTCGTTTCAAATGACGGAGATCTGAAGATGCCGGTGGAGATCGGCCGTAACGAGTTCAAAGCATCGATCATCGTGATCAACCCGCATGGAGAGCGGCGCAGCATGGCCCTGACGCCGAGCGGCACCGATTTGAGCCGGTACTACCGGCGGGTCCGTGCCAGCGCTCTCCGCTCTTCGCAGCTACCGCTTGAACTAGAAGATGAGAAGGGCCCGATTCACTGTCCAAGGGGCTGGGGGCCCCAGAAGTAGCAAGAGCCGCCCGAAGGCGACTCTGCGTCTCGAACTGCGTTTGCAGTCCGAGAGGGGTACGAGAAGAGTACCGAGGTCCCCGGATTACGTCAAGGCGATTTGGTCTATTTGATCTGGACTGTGCAAAACCTTTGGATTGATGCAGTCAGCCTTCGCTTCTGAGGCTGCGAACCAAGCGCTGTAGCCTGGGGATCAATGCCAAAGCGCCGCAAGGAGAAGACCCCCAAGGGGCTCGAGGTTCCGGTTCCGACCAAAGGCGAGTTCGACGCCGCTATGCGGAAGGTCGCTCCGCCAGTAGGTCGTAAACGCCCTGACGAGAAAGACCGGCCGCCTCGGCAATCCGAATGATCGGAACGCCCGCCTCCTGCGCTTCGCGGCAGGAGCGGCGCAGCTGCTCGGTCGCCTCCCGTTTCGCTTCATCGGCTTTGGCTCGCTTGCGGACGGCGGCCTGGATTCGGCGGATCGCGGCGGCCTCGCTCATTGCCGCGCCGCCTCTCGGACGAGGGCGTGGAACATGGAGCGTTGACCGTGGAAGCGGTTGTTGTGCCGCCATGCGTACTCGTCCAAATACGACTGGAGATATTTGGGAGAGACCTTCTTGTAGGCGCCGCGCATCCCCGTCTTGAGGTTGCCGAAGAAGCCCTCGATCGTGTTCGTGTGGACGTTGCCGTTCACGTAGTCGCCAGCGGAGTGGTTGATCACCGCATGGGCGAACTCCCGCCTTAGCGGTTTGTAGGCAATCCAATCGTCGGTGAGCATGAGCGCGGCCGGGTCCAGATGCGCTCGCACTTCTCGACTAAGCGGCTCGCCCCGGCGCGAGGGGATGACGCGCAGCCGCACCCGCCCGCCGCGCTCGACCATGCCAAGGATCGTCGGTTTAGCTTCGCGGAAGGTCGCTACCTCTTTCGGCGTTTTCAGCTTGCGGCGAGGCTTCCCGCCCCAGGAGGTCTCATCGATCTCTACCTCGCCCTTCAGCTTGGGAGCCGGCTCGGGGTCGCACATCAACTCGATCCTGATCTTCTTGAACATCCTCCAGGCCGTCTTGTAGTGGACGCCCAGCTCGCGCTCTAGCTGTTTGGCGGAGATCCCGCACCGAGTGCTAACCATGAGATGCATGGCGTAGAACCAGAGCCGCAGCGAGGTCGATGAGCGGTGAAAGATGGTCCCGGCGGTCGGGTGCAGATGGTGCCCGCAGGCCGTGCAGGTCCATGACTGGCGCTGTTGCTTGGTCGCGTAGCGCTTGAACGGCTTCACTTCTTGGCACTTCGGGCATTCGGCGTTTTCGCCATCGGGGGCGTGCCGGGTGCGCCACAGGTACTCCAGGCAGGCGGCATCATCGGGGAACTCGGCAAGGAACTCTTGCACCGAGTACTCCGAGGTAGAAGACTTCGCCCGAATCGGCTGATGGCGGTTTGCCGGCGGCATGTGTCAACCTTACTTGACACTGCGTCGCTTGTCAAGTCCACTTGACAAAGAATCAGCGGGTACCCTGTAGCGACCTTGAATGCAGGGCCGTGGTTCCAATTGGCAGAACGTGGGGAGCGGAATGCCCTCAGGGCCATTGGCCGCTACGTAGTGACGTTCTCTCGACTGGTCGCCGAGATGCGGGCGGGAATCGAAGACCGGTTACGCGGCGAAGACCCGATGATTGCCAGGCTCGCGCTCGGGGAGGCATATGCCGGTCAGATCGCCAGCGCCTTTTTCGCCATCTGCGAGCGCGAAGCTGCAGACCTAGACGAGGAAGAGGCGCAGTTCGCGATCTGCCTGAAGAACGAAGTTGAAGCGGCGATCACCGAACGCAATAACATCGCGCACGGCGATTGGAGCCTCAACTGGCAAGACATGTCTGCCGCGCGTCTACGACGCACGAAGCCGGGGTGACGTGCAGGCGCTTGGGTCGAGAAGGTGCGCTCGGCTGACGAACTGGAAGCCGTCACGGACGAGATGGAAATCCTGACGGAGAAAGTCATCGAGTTCGGCTGGCTTTGCTTTGGCCACCACCCGCTGACCCGCCATAAAGGGATGAACGTGCGGGTCCGAGACATCTTCCGCTTCCAGAAGCGCAAAGGGGTCCTGCGGAAGGGCCGCTACGCGAATGTCCTCCCGTGGGACGAGGAGGAGGACGAGGGCGAACAGGCAGCGGGGACTAGCTAGCTAGGAAGCGCTGGCTTCCTGTTCCCGCTCCCATTCGTATTCAGCTTCATCTCGCCAGGACTCGTCCTCGGCCGGATCTAGGTCGTCCTCTAGAACATCATCTGGCTTTAGGGGAGCTTCTACATTCATGGGATATGTGTGACCTGCGTCACACATATCCCTTCTCTGTATAGGCGCCGACCTCTCAGGAACTCGGACCGCCCCGCAGCACGCGCTTGACTGGCGCGCTCCGGGGCGGTCAATCCGCTGCTCGTCTAGGGAACGAAGTCGCCTTCTGGCGGCGAGCAGCTATGTCCAGTCGAGAAGAGGTCGCCGGCCTCCGAGAACGCCTGAAGCGTTTTGACGGACTTACGGAAAGGACCGACGACGTCGGGTAAGCTTTTGTCTGTGCAACCTGCGTGATTCAGTGGAGAAAAGATGACCCGAGAGCAATTGAAGAAGGAAATCGAGTTGACCTATCCGGACCATTGAAACGGAGCGAGCGTTCAGGGAATTGCGAGAATCTGCTCGGCGTCGGTGATCGTCTTCGCGCTAGCGGAAACCGATGGCCGCATCGGTGGCGATCTTCTCCGCAGCGTCACGCCAGAGGCCCGGAATTGGGGCCGTGTCGCCTTCGGCCTGGAGGCGGGCGCAGTCGCTGATCAGGTCGGAGAGGATGGCTACGGCGCCGGGGTCCCCGAGGGCGGCGAGGCGGTCGAGGCCCAGCGCGTAGAGGTAGTCGCCGGCGAGGAGAGCGAGATCTGAGTCATGGCCGGCGAGGAGGCGGGGCTGCTCATAGTGGAGGAGGTAACCCTCGCGGACCGCCTCGACCACGAGGGCGTACTCGCCGGGGGCGCTGGCGGCGCCGGGGCCGGAGGCGGCGAGTTCGCCGAGCTCCGGTGCCTCGGAGGGGTCGATCACGTGCGGGGCGATCGGGGTGTCCTCGGAGCGGAGCTGGTCGGCGAGGGACTGCAGGGGGTTCATCGCAGCGCCTCCACCAGCGCCTCGGCGGCGGCTTCGAGGGTCGCGTCGATCGCGGCGTCGTCATGGGCTAGGGAGACGAACCAGGCCTCGAACTGGGACGGCGGCGGGTAGACGCCGCGCTCGAGCAGCGCCCGGCAGAAGCGGGCGTGGGCATCGGTGTCGCAGGCCGTCGCGGTGGCGAAGTCGGTGATCGGGGCCTCGCTGAAGAAGAGGGTGACGAGGCCGGGCGCGGAGGCGACCTGGAGGGGACGGTCCGCGGCCAGCTCGCGGAAGCCTGCGGTGAGACGATCGGTGAGGGCGCCCAATCGCTCGTAGGCAGCTGCGTCGAGCTGAGCCAGCGTCGCCAGTCCGGCGGCGACGGCGAGCGGATTCCCGGAGAGGGTCCCCGCCTGGTAGACGTCGCCCGCCGGCGCGATCCGTTCCATGTGCTCCCGTGGTCCCGCATAGGCGGCCGCGGGCAGGCCCCCGCCCAGGACCTTGCCCAGCACCGTCAGGTCGGGCTCGACCCCGAACAGCTCCTGGGCGCCGCCGCGGGCGACGCGGAAGCCGGTGATCACCTCGTCGAAGACCAGCAGCGCGCCGGCGTCGCGGGTCGCCTCCCGTAGGAACCCGAGGAAGCCCTCGGCCGGGGAAACGACGCCCATGTTGGCCGCGATCGGCTCGGCCAAGAGCGCCGCCACATCGTGCTCCGCCAGTGCCCGGCTCACCGCCTCGCGGTCGTTCCACGGCACCACCACCGTCGCAGCCGCCTGCGCCGCGGTCACGCCAGGGCTGCCGGGAACGCCCAGGGTCGCCAATCCCGATCCCGCGTCGGCCAGCAGCCCGTCGGAGTGGCCGTGGTAGGCGCCGGCGAACTTGATGACCACCTCGCGGCCGGTGATCGCCCGCGCCAGCCTTACGGCGCTCATCGCCGCCTCGGTTCCGGAGCTGGTCATCCGCACCATCTCCACCGACGGCACCCGCGCCGCCACCTCCTCGGCGAGCTGGACCTCCGCCAGGGTCGCCGCCCCGAAGCTGGTCCCGCGCTTTGCCGCTTCGATCACCGCGGCCACCACCGAGGGCTCCGCGTGGCCGAGGATCATCGGCCCCCAGGAGCCGACCCAGTCGATGTAGCGGTTGCCCTCGACATCGAAGAGCCGGCAACCTTCCCCGCGTTCGATGAAGATCGGGTCGCGGCCGATCTGGCGCATCGCCCGCACCGGGGAGTTCACGCCGCCAGGAAGAACCTCCTGTGCCCGCGCGAACTGCTCCTCAGGAATGCTCGGCCTCCCAGCGCGCGTAGTCCTCAGTGAAGTAGTGGAGGCGAATCTTCTTGTACTCGGTCGAGGAGTAGAGGGTGGCGCGGTCGTCGGGTCCCATCCCGCACTCCTCGGCGATCGAGTCGAGGATCGCGTCGCACTCCTCCTTCGAGCGGCCGTGGGCCATCGTGAAGACGCTGTAGGGCCAGTCCTCGTAAGTAGGCCGCTGGTAACAGTGGGAGATGCCGCGGAAGGAGGCCATCTTCGAGCCGACGGAAAGAATGTCGTCCTCCGGCACCTTCCAGACCCCCATGCCGTTGGCCGAGAAGCCGGCGCGGCGGTGGTAGAGGATCGCTGCCACCCGGCGCAGGAGCTTGCGGTCGACCATTCCGCGCAGGCGGTCGAGCAGCTCCTCGGTCGCGATCCCAAGCTCGGCCGCGGCGGCGTCGTAGGGACGCTCCACCGGCTCCATCGGCCCCTGCAGGGCCCGGATCAGGGCGACGTCGTCCTCGTCGTAGGGCTGCGGTTCGAGCTCGCGCGGCGGCGCCGCTTCGACTGCGGCGGCCAACGCCTCGGTCCCCTTCTCCATCTCCAGATTCATGTTGATCTTGAACAGGGTGAGGGTCGGCAGTTCGCGCATCGACTCGGCGCCCGTCTCCTCCATCAGCGCCTCCAGCGTCCCCTTCAGGCCGAGCTCCGAGTCCGGCGGGGTGGCGATCGTGAACCAGAGGTTGAAGTCGTGGGTGCGCAGGTAGTTGTGGGAGACGCCGGGGTGGGCGTTGACGATCCGCGCCGCCCGCTGCGGGTGCTCGGCGTCGACTTTCGCCGCCACCAGCATCGACTCGTAGCCGAGCGCGCGGGTGTCGAAGATCGGCGTGATCTCGCGGATGATCCGCCCCTCGAGCAGGCGCCTGGTGCGGGCGAGAACGTCCTCCAGCTCGAGCTCCGCCTCCGAGGCGACGAGCGCGAACGGCTCGGGATCGAGCGGGAAGCTCGACTGCAGGAGGTTCATCAGCCGCTTGTCGGTCTCGTCGAGCGGGATCGCCGCGCCGTCCTTGCGGCTGCGGGCCTTCGACTGGGGCACCTTCACCGAAGCCACGCCGCTGCCTCCTTCGCGTAGTAGGTGACGATCGCGTCGGCGCCGGCGCGGCGGATCGAGGTCAGCGCCTCGACCACGGCGGCGCGCTCGTCGATCCAGCCGTTGGCGGCGGCCGCCTTCAGCATCGAGTACTCGCCGGAGACGTGGTAGGCGGCGACCGGGGCGCCGGTCGCCTCTTTCACCCGCCGCACCACGTCCAGGTAGGGGAGCGCCGGCTTCACCATCAGCATGTCGGCCCCCTCCTCGAGGTCCAGTTCGGCCTCGCGCACCGCTTCGGCTGCGTTGGCCGGGTCCATCTGGTAGCCGCGGCGGTCGCCGAACTCCGGCGTCGACTCGGCGGCGTCCCGGAACGGTCCGTAGAAGGCGGAGGCGAACTTCGCGCTGTAGGCGACGATCGGGACGCCGGAGTGCCCCTCCTCGTCGAGCTGGTAGCGGATCGAGCCGATCCGCCCGTCCATCATGTCGCTGGGGGCGATCGCGTCGGCGCCGGCGCCGGCGTGGGAGATCGCAGTTTTGGCGAGCAGCTCGACGGTGACGTCGTTGTCGACCTCGGCGCCGCCGTCGCGGATCACCCCGCAGTGGCCGTGCGAGGTGTACTCGCAGAGGCAGACGTCGGTCATCACGATCAGGTCGGGGTGGGTGTCCTTCAGCGCCCGCACCGCCATCTGCACGATCCCCTCGTCGTCGTAGGCGCTGGAGCCTGCCTCGTCCTTGACGCTCGGGATGCCGAACAGCATCAGCGCCCCGACGCCCGCCGCGGCGATCTCGCCCGCCTCCTCGACCAGGTTGCCGATCGAGAAGCGCTCGATCCCTGGCATCGAGGGCACCTCCTCGCGCACCCCCTCCCCGGCCACCACGAAGGCCGGCTGGATCAGGTGCCCCGGCGAAAGCTCGGTCTCGCGGACGAGCCCGCGCAGGGCCTCGGTGCGGCGCAGGCGCCGTAGGCGGGTGCTCGGAAAGGACATCGCGTCGAGTTTACGGAAGGAGGCGAGTAGCTTTCGCGCGTGCGCGTCAGCGGGATCGTCAAGCGCTTCGACGGGAGGGAGGCACTGCGGGGGGTGTCGTTCGAAGCGCACCCGGGAGAGCTGGTGGCGGTGATCGGGCCGAACGGCGCGGGGAAGACGACGCTGCTCTCGATCCTCGCCGGGATCCTTGCGCCGGATGCGGGAACCGTCGGTTCCCCCGATGGTCAGGTCGGCTGGGTACCGCAGCAGGCGGCGCTCTACCGGCGGCTGACGGTGGAGGAGAACCTGCTGCTGTTCGCGCGGCTGGAGGGGCGGGACGAACCGCAGGCCGCGACCGAGGAGATGCTCGAGCTAACCGGGCTGCGCGATCGGCGAGGCGAGATCATCGCCCGGCTCTCCGGCGGCAACCAGCAACGGATCAACATCGCGATCGGGCTGCTCGCGCGGCCGGCGGTGCTGCTCCTCGACGAGCCCAGCGTCGGCCTCGACCCGCGTCAGCGGGCCCGCCTCTGGGAGTTCGTCTCCGGTCTCGCCGGCGGCGGCACCACGGTGATTTTCTCCACCCACGACATCCAGGAGGCCGAGCGCTACGGCGGCCGGGTCTTGGTCTTGGCCGACGGCGAGTCCCTCTTCGACGGCTCGGCGGAAGAGCTGCGCGAGGCGGTCCGGCGCGAGGCGCCGGACGCCGCCGACCGCGACTTCGAGACGGCCTTCGTCGCCTACCTGCACCACCGAGGGCACTGATGCGGGGGGTGCGCTGGCTGCTGCTGAAGGACCTGCAGATCCTGCGGCGCTCACCGCTGCAGGCGGCCCTCCTCGTCGCCTACCCGATCCTGATCGCGGTTCTGGTCGGCTTCGCGATCTCCCCCGGGCCGAATGACCCGCGCGTCGCCTTCCTCAACGAAGTACCGAGCGGGACCCGGATCAACGTCGGCGACCAGGAGCTGCCGCAGGTGAACGTGCGGGAGCGGATCTGCCAGCGGGTCGAGTGCGTTTCCGTTGCCGATCGCGAGGAGGCCAGCAGCAAGGTCGAGTCAGGCGACGTGCTGGCGGCGCTGATCCTCCCCGCCAACCTCGTCAACAAGATCAACTCGCTCTCGACGCTCGCCCCCGGCGTCCCCGAAGTCGAAGTCTTGGTCAACGAGGAGAACGCCGTCAAGGCCGAGCTCGTCGACGACCGCATCACCAGCCTGCTGGCGCAGGCGAACCTGGCGATCGCGCGGCGGATGGGCAACGAAGGCAGCCGCTACCTGAGGCTGCTGATAAACGGAGGCGAGTTCAAGGTGCTCGGCGAATCGATCCCGATCCTCGGGCTGCGCGCGACCGCTCGCATCCTCGAAGCGGTTTCCCCCGCCGTGCCTCCTGACCTGCGACCGTCCCTGGAACAGGTGCGGGACTTCGCCTCCCAGGCACGGGACAACCTCGACGTCGCGCAGCCGCTGCTCGATCGTCTGACCCAACCCATCGCGGTGAAGAAGGTGGTGGTCGCCGGCGAGAGCCCGCCGCTGGAAACCTTCGCGATCGCGGTGGCGGCTACCCTGACCCTCGCCTTTGTGGTCGTCCTGCTCGTCGCCGGATCGCTGGCGCTGGAGCGGGAGGAGAACGCTTTTCCGCGGCTCACCCGCGGCCTGATCTCCTCCAGCGGCCTGCTCGCCGAGAAGATCCTGCTCGGGATCGGGGTCGGCTTGGCAGTGACTCTCCTGATGCTGCTGGGAATGCAGCTCTTCGTGCCGCTCGAGTGGGAACGAGTGGGACTCTGGCTGGTCGCGATCCTCGCCAGCGGGGCCGCCCTGGGGGCCGCCGGGGCCGCCTTGGGGGCGGCGGCTCGCGAGGTGCGGGCGGTCTCGCTGCTGGCCTTCATGGTGACCCTGCCGATCGCCTTCCTCTCGCTCGTCCCCTCCGGCGCCGTCAGCCCCGCCGTCTTCGACGCGATCCGCTTCCTCACCGCGCTCTTCCCATTCAAGCCGGCGCTGCAGGCGATCACCGCCGGGCTGGACGAGGCGGGGCCAGGGATCGGCAGGCCGCTCCTGCACCTGGCGGCGCTCGCCGGCGTCTACGCCTTCATTGCCCGGATCGCCCTGCGTCGATTCTCAGCGGTTTGATCCCGTCGCGCTCGATGCAGGCGTGGACGAACTCTTCGAGCGACAGCCCCGGCTCGAGATGGCCGCGGACGCGCTCCAGCACCGCCGGCTCGTCCAGCTCCGGCAGCGTGCGGCCAGTTGAGCGGACCGCCGCCAGCGCGACCTCGGAGCCGTCGAAGGAGAGGCAGCCGTGCTTGCTGCGGTACAGCTGCACCGGCCGAGTTGCCGGTTTGTCGCCCATAGCGAGACAAACCGGCAACTCGACCAGGTCGTAGTTCGGCTCGCTCGCCACCAGCAGCGCCCACTGCTCCGGGGTCGGGTGGATGACGAAGACCGGCGCCGTGGTGCCGGGGCTCTCCTTCAAAGTCGCCGGTACCGCACCGTACGGCGAGACATGCGCTGAATAGACCACGTCGAAGCCCTCCAGCTCGGCGCGCAGAACCGGCAGCTCCACTCCAGGCAAAGAGGCCAGCTTGCGCGCCAGCGCCTCGGGGGCCGAGTTTGCTCCGTAGGAGAGGAGCGGGGTGCGTCCAGTGAGATCGGGTCCGCCGGGGGGCAGCTCCCTCGCCTCGCCGTCGAGGTAGAGGTAGGAGCGATCGGGGGTCGCATAGGGGTACTCCAGCGCCCGCTTCAAGATCGCTGCCGCCCGCTCCGGATCCACCATTTCGCTCAATCTCGCAGATAGGGTCGTTTCCACCATGCGGGTTTTGTTCATCGGCGACGTGGTCGGAAGCCCAGGGCGCCAGGGCTTGAGGGAAGCACTGCCCGGCCTGCGGGAGCGGCACGCACCGGACCTGGTGATCGTCAACGGCGAGAACTCCGCCGGCGGGGTCGGTATCACCGAGCGCACCGCTCGCGACCAGTTCGAGTCGGGCGCCGACGTCATCACCACCGGCAACCACGTCTACCGCCACCGCGAGGCCTACGAGTTCCTCGAGCGCGAGAAGCGGGTGGTGCGGCCCGCCAACTATCCGCAGGGCAACCCCGGGCGCGGCCATACCGTCGTCGAGGCCGGCGGCATGCGTGTCCGGGTTGTCAACCTCAGCGGCGCCGTCGGCATGCGCGTCGCCCGCTCCCCCTTCGACACCGTCGACTCGATCCTCAGCCACCACGAGTCCGACGCGGTGATCGTCGACTTCCATGCCGAAGTGACCAGCGAGAAGGTGGCGATGGGCTGGCACCTCGACGGGCGCGTCGCAGCCGTTTTCGGCACTCACACGCACGTCCCCACCGCCGACGGCCGGGTCCTCCCAGGCGGCACCGCCTTCATCTCCGACGTCGGCATGACCGGCTCGCGGCTGAGCGTCCTCGGGGTCAAACCGGAGCAGGCCCTGAGCTCGTTGATCACGCAGATGCCGACGCGGTTCGAGACGGCGACCGAGGACGTCTGGGTGATGGGCGCCCTGGTCGACGTCAACGAGCAGGGGCTGGCTGACTCGTTCGAGCAGGTGATGGTGCCCGTGGCAGAGCCGGTGTAGGGACCTTCTCGACAGCTGCCAGGGCTACCAGGAGGAGTGGGTAGAACCAGACTATGTAGAGATAGAACCAATGCTGGAGCGTGAGCTGCAGCAGGATCAGGAGCGCGGCTGAAAGGGCTGCGAGTTGGGTTAGAGACTTGCGGCGGGGGACGAGGGCGAATGCGAGGGACAGGGCGCCTAGAAGCACGAACAAGGCAATGCGGAGGAACTCAAGCGACGGCTCCTGGCCCCAGATGCTGAACGGCGACTCCCGGCCGGCCTGGTTGGCGAGCGTGCGGTCGTAGAAGGTCTTCAGACCAGGGTCGATCGCGGGCCAGGTCATTACGACAGCCGTCACGAGGACGAAGCCGCCCACGAAGAGGAGCGAGGGTCGCATCCGTCGCTCGTAGGTGAGAAACATCGGGACGAGGGGCGCGGCGGCGAACTTGGCCCAGGTCGCCGCGGCGAGTAGTGCCCCGCGCGCGAGGGGCCGGGAGAGTAGAAGCAGAGTCGCGACCAGGAGCGCCGCGATCAGCGAGTCGTTGGAGTTCGACTCCAGGGCGTAGGCGGTGTAGGGATAGGCCGCCCAGCCGAAGGCGAGGGTGGCGGCGAGGCGTTGGCCCGCGGGGCCCGGGCGGATGCGGAGGGCGAGGAAGATCAGGAGCAGGAAGGTGGCGACGTCGAAGAGGATCGCGGCGGCGTGGGCCGCCGGAAGGTCGTCCCACTCGCCCGACCAGGGCCAGATCCGCTCGAAGGGGAGGTAAGCCAGGTAGTTGACCGGGCCGTAGGTGTCCCCCGAGGAGACGTCGTCAGGGAAGTTGTCGTAGATCGGTTCCCCGTGGGCGATCCGGTCGGCTCCAACCACCCCCGCGTAGCCGACGTCGATCGCGCCCGAGTCGGCGACGTTGAGCCCGACCCGGAACCCGATCAGGAAGAGCGCCGCGATGAGCAGCCAGGCTGCGGGCCAAACCGGCCGCAGCCCCTCTCCCCTCCCGCGCAACCCGATCCAGAGGCAGCGGCCGAGGAGATAGAGGAGAGCCGGATAGGCAAGTGGCACCGAGACGCCGATTTCGGCGCGGTTGAAGAAGAGGTGGGAGATCCCGAAGCCGAGCAGGACCAGGAGGTCGAGGTTGGCGATGCGCCGCAGCCGCCGCCAGTCGACCAACCCGAGGAGGAAGAGAACGCAGAGGGGCAGGAAGACGTAGGGCGCGTTGAGCTTGTGGCCGAAGGCACCGGAGTACCCGCGGGCCATCTTCCAGGCGACCTGGTAACCGGTCCACGACTCCAGGACCTCGCCGCTCTCCCGGCTGACGACCACCAGTGCCAGCTGCTCGCCAGCCGAGAAGTACGCGACTTCCCACTTCCCCTCCTCGACCGCCGCGGTCGGGGCCAGGTCCGGGTGCCGCTGCCGCTGCTCGTGGACCTTCGGGTCGCGGTCGGCCGCGGCGATCGCTTCCTGCTCGCTGATCGGTCCGGCGGCCGCGGCGGGCTCCACGGCGGCGGCAAGCGCGGTCACCAGGGTCAGCAGGACCGCTGCTCGCCTCACCTGGCCGCAACCCCGAAGTGCTCGCGGACTGCCGGGGCTACGTCGCGCAGCGTCCACTGCTCCCGCTCCGCCGCCGACTCTGGGCCGCAGCCAACGAAGAGCAGCGGCCCGAGCGAGTCCCCCGCGTGCAGCGCCCCGTGGCTGCCGCCACCGGCGTGGCTGACGCCGCCCCAGTCGACCGCCTCGAAGCCAGGGGCGAGCGAGACGACGAAGTCGCCCGCGTGGGGCGCGGTCAGCGCCGACCAGACCCGCGCCAGGGGATCCGGGTAATCGTCGCTGCGAAACCGCCCCCCATCCACCGTCGCCGCGAGCGCAACCAAGTCTCCCTCGACCTCCCACTCGCCACTGCGCATATCGGCCACCCGCACCTCTGTGCCAGCTTCCGAGCTCGCGTTTCCCGCCGGTCGAAATCGCAACACCGCGTCAGCCCGCTCGACGACGGCCCACGCTCCCCCCGCCGCCGGGAGCCCCGGGCTCACCCGCCGCAGCGGCATGCCGTCGGCATCCTCCAGCCGGCAGACCAGATCGACTCCCTCGATCACGCTCAGCCGCGCCGCCACCTCGACCGGCTGCGCCCGCTCCCCCTCTCCGGGCAGCAGATAGATATGCGCCGCGCGGCCGGTCGGGCTGACCGCCAGCTGCGCCCGCTCGGGCCGCTCCTCTGAGGGCTGCAGCACCGACCACTCCGCGCTGAGGAGCTCCGCCAGGGGCAGCCCGCGGTGCACCGGCGTCTGGGCGTGGTCGGCGAGCAGGATCACCGCGTGGCTGGCCAGGAACTCGTCGAGGCTGCCCGCTTCCTCGGCGAACGTCGCGAAGGCCGCGTCCGCCCGGGCGATCGACTCGACGCTCGCCTCGGGCCCATAGCGGTGCGAGTAGTGATCGTTGTCGGGCAGCGAGAGGAGGAGGAAGTCGTAGAGGTCCTCGCGCAGCAGCTCGGCGGCGCAGCAGGCCGCGTAGCCGTCGCGGTTGCCTGGGATCGAGGTCGAGCGGCAGGGCACCTCGCGGCTGGCGTAGAGGTCGCCGTAGAAGAGGTCCGTCGGGCCCCAGGTGTGGTGGTGGAACTTCAGCTTCGTCGCGTCGACCGCCCGCCGTAACAGGCCCTCGAGCGAGACGGCGTGCCGCTGGCGCCCGCGGTAGATCAGGAACGGCGTGCAGGCGGTGCGGGCGCCGCCGTCTTCGAGGCTCTCGAAGACCGTCTCGACCTCGGGGCTGAGGTGCGCCAGGTTCATGTTGTAGACGAGGTCGTAGAGGGCGCGGAAGACGCCGAAGGCGCGCGTCGCCTCCAGCGAGGAGCCGTACTCGACGTAGCGCCGCTCGAGCCGGTGGTACCAGTTCATGCCGCTGATCCAGTGCCGATCGGCGCCGACGCCGGTGACCATCTCCGCGCAGGCGACTGGGGTCACCGAGGGGAAGCTGGAGACGCAATCGGGCACGAGCACCCCGTGCTCGATCAGGGCGCCGAAGGTCGGCGCGCGCCCCTCGGCCACCGCGCGTTCCAGCATGTCGGTGCGAAGCGAATCGACGTAGGTCAGGACGAGCTTCTTGCGAGCCGGCATCGTCCGAATGATCGCGAGTCCGCCTCAGCCGTCGCTATACGACGGTTACCGCGGATTCGCGGTCCCGCCCTCTATCGGAGGACCCGCAGGCCGGCGTGCTTGCGCTGGGAACGGCGATGGCGGGAGATCCCCAGCCAGAGCAGCGCCAGGACGACGATTACCACCGCGGGCTCGATCAGCAGCGCGATCGCGATCACCACCAGCGCCGCCAACGAGACGATGAAGGCGAGAGCGCCTCCGCCGCTGCCCTCGCGGCGGCTCGCTCCATGGACGACGTCGCTGAGGACGATGCAGGCGACCGCGGCGCCGACCGCGGCAACGGCTGCGCCGGCCAGGCCGTCGATCAGGAATCCGGCCGCGACCCCGATTACCGCGGCGAGGATGGTCATCCGCCCTCGGGCAGAGCCGTGGGTGCCGGCGGTGCCGGCGAGCATCCCGATCGCGATGCCAATTCCGAGGTCGGTGAGAATCTCCACGTGCGAAAACCTAACCGCCCCGGTGGACCCGCGTCGATCCGCCACACTTCTGGGATGAGCGAAGTGCCCGAGCCGACCCATAGACGGCGCTCCCACGCCGGCACCCGCGACCTCGAGCGGTACGCCGGGCTGTTCGCGGAGCGGACCAGCGTCATGCGCTCCTCGGCGATGCGCGACCTGATGGCGATCACCGCGCGGCCGGAAGTGATCTCGCTGGCCGGCGGCCTGCCGGACACCTCCACCTTCCCTCCCCAGAGCTTCGCGGCCCAGATGACGCGGATCGCGCAGGAGTCCGCGGCGAAGGCGCTCCAGTACGGGCCGACGGAGGGCTTCGAGGAGACCAAGGACTGCATCCTCGAGGTGATGGGGGCGGAGGGGATGCTGCCCGACCCGGATGACATCATCGTCACCACCGGCGGCCAGCAGGCGATCGACCTCGTCTGCAAGACCCTCCTCGACCCCGGCGACGTCGTGATCTGCGAGGCGCCGACCTATCCGGGGGCGATCCCCACCCTCTGCAGCTACCAGGCCGACGTCGTCCAGGTCGAATGCGACGAGGAGGGGATGCAGGTCGAGGTCCTGGAGGAGCTGCTCGAGGAGCTGCGGGCGGAGGGACGGCGGCCGAAGTTCGTCTATTCGGTGCCGAGCTTCCAGAACCCGGCCGGGGTGACGATGTCGCTGCAGCGCCGGCACCGGCTCGTCGAGCTCGCCCGCGCCCAGGAGCTGCTGGTGGTCGAGGACAACCCCTACGGGCTGCTGCGCTACGGCGGCGAGCCGATGCCGCCGCTCTACCAGCTCGACGGTGGCGATTTCGTCATCTACCTCGGCACCTTCTCGAAGATCCTCTCCCCTGGCATCCGCCTCGGCTGGGCGGTGGCGCCGCCGCCGGTGATGGAGAAGATCGTCCTCGGCAAGCAGGCCGCCGACCTCTGCACCTCGACCCTGACCCAGTACTTCGTCCGCGAGTACTTCGCCGAAAGGCGCTGGCAGCGCTACGTCGACGACCTGGTCGAGATCTACCGCGGCAGGCGCGACACGATGTTCGAGGCGCTGCGCACCTACTTCCCCGCCGAGGCGACCTGGACCGAGCCCGAAGGCGGGCTCTTCATCTGGGCGACCCTGCCGGATTACATCGACACCGGCGACCTGCTGGCGAAGGCGCTGCGCGCCGACGTGGCCTTCGTCCCGGGGCAGGCGGCCTACGTCGACGGTCGCGGCAGCCATTCGATGCGGCTCAACTTCTCCGGCGTCGGCGACGACGAGATCCGCGAGGGCGTGCGGCGGATCGGCAAGGTGATCGCCGAGCAGGTCGAGCTCTACGGCGCCCTCACCGGCGAACAGCGGGTGCCCGAGCCCGAGGCGAACCCGGAGCCCAACGTGGTGCCGTTCCGCAAGGCGGAGGAAGCGTGAAGGTCGCCGTCCTCAAAGGAGGCCGCTCGCTCGAGCGTGGCGTTTCGCTGCGCTCGGGGGCGCGGGTCGAGGACGCGCTTGAACGGCTCGGGCACGAGGTGCTGCCGATCGACGTCGGCAGCGACCTGGTCAGGCGGCTGGTGGCCGAGCGGCCCGACGTCGCCTTCGTCGCGATGCACGGGGTCGGTGGCGAGGACGGCACCGTGCAG
This sequence comes from Solirubrobacterales bacterium, assembly GCA_035705945.1. Taxonomy (GTDB): domain Bacteria; phylum Actinomycetota; class Thermoleophilia; order Solirubrobacterales; family 70-9; genus VAYN01. Next base: position 57,025 of record DASSVR010000023.1, on the reverse strand, counting down.
GAGCTGCTGGAGATCCTCGGTATCCCCTTCACCGGCCCGGGTGCGGCAGCCTGCGCGCGCTGCATGGACAAGGTCCAGGCCAAGGACGCGATCGAGGACGCCGGGCTGCCCACCCCCCAGTGGTTCGCCTTCAACCAGACCGCCTTCCGCGAGTTCGGCGCGGCCGACGCGCTCGGGCGGCTGGAGGAGACGCTGGGCTTCCCGCTCGTCGTCAAGCCCAGTCGCGGCGGCTCTTCGCTCGGAGTGAAGTTCGCCCGCTCCGCAGGCGAGGTCCCGCAGGCGCTGGTCTCCGCCTTCAGCTACGACGACCGGGTCCTGCTCGAGCGCTTCGTCGATGGCCGTGAGCTCGCCGTCAGCATCCTCGGCGACGAGCCGCTGCCGGTCGTCGAGGCGATCCTGCTCTCCGGCGACCGCTACGACTTCGAGGCGCGCTACGAGATCGGCCGCACCCGCTTCGCCTGCCCCGCCGAGCTGACCGCGGAGGAGGAGCGCGCCGTCACCGAAGCCGCCCTCGGCACATACCGTGCCCTCGGCTGCACCGGCTTCGCCCGCGTCGACCTGATCCTCGGTGGCGACGGTCCCTGGCTGCTCGAGGCCAACGCGATCCCCGGACTCACCGACACCAGCCTCCTCCCCCAGGCCGCCGAGGCGGCGGGGCTCTCCTTCGAGCAGCTGGTCGAGCGGATTCTGGACCTAGCGCTGAAGCCGGCTGCGGCCTAAAGCGCGTCTAGCTTTCGCCTTGGGCGAAGTCGTCCGGGGTGACCTCGTCGAGGAACTCTTTGAATTTGTCGACGACCTCCTCGGTGTCCTCGACCTCGTGCTCGAACTCGATCGCCGACTCCTCGATCACCTCCTCGGCCGCGAAGATCGGCGCGGCGACGCGGACCGCCAGCGCGAGCGCGTCGGACGGGCGTGAGTCGATCTCGACCTCCGAGCCGTTGATCGAGACCGTGATCGAGGCGTAGAAGGTGTTGTCGCGCAGCTCGGTGACGGCGACCCGCTCGCACTTGGCATCGAGGTTCTCGAGCACGTCGGAGAGGAGGTCGTGGGTCATCGGCCGCGGCGTCGAGGCGCCCTGCAGCTTCATCAGGATCGCCGCCGCCTCGGGGTGCCCGATCCAGATTGGCAGGAAGCGGTTTCCCTCCACGGTCTTCAGCAACACGATCGGCTGCTTGCCGACCATGTCGAAACTGACCCCATAGATCTGCATTTGCTGCACAAGAACTCCAGACCGTGGTTAGAGGGCGAAGTATAGGTCGCGCTTCTACCCGATCCCAGGGCTGTTCACCGGCTCGGAGGGCATGGGCGATCCTGGATTCGAACCAGGGACCTCGTCCTTATCAGAGACGCGCTCTAACCAACTGAGCTAATCGCCCGGGGACGGCGATGATAGCGGCGCTTCCCCGTGGGCCGGGGTGTTATCACGGCCTGCCGCAAGATCGGGTACTAGCGCAGCTTGTCCGTAGAACCGAGGGTGCTAGCATTCTAGCGGGCTAGCAATCAACTCGGACGGAAAATCGGGAGTGGCGCAGCGACAGGTAAACGTTCGTCTCGACGAGGAGACAATCGAGGTTCTTGAGTTCGCCGGCCTTCTTGACGGTCGGACCCTCCTGGACGAAGTGCGAGCGGCGATCCAGGCCCGGGCCGCGGCGGCGGCTGAAGACCCGGATGTCCAAGAGGTGCTCGAGGTCAAACGGCGGCGGCGCAACCGCGAGACGCCTGACGCCGCTTCGGTGGTTGCTTCCTTGGCCGATAAGCGAAGGCGGGCGAGGAAGCCAGGGTGAAGCCACCTTCATCGATGTTCCGCCCCCTCTTCTCCACCTTCGAGGTAATCGGACTTCTGATTGTGGTTGTTCAGGTGCTTCGATCTTCCGAACCGGTTTCCTTCAAGGTTGCGGTGGTCGCGGTGCCATTGCTGGCCCTGTACACGGTCTTGGTCCTTCAGCTGGGTGGCTGGCTCGAACGGCGGCGGCTGAGGAAGCAGGGGGCCGAGCGGTCCTGAAGACTCAGGAGCGCTTGCGGAGGCGTCGCGCCATCGCGTGGGCCTCGCGGATGTCGTCGAAGCGGAGCTCGACCGCGATGCCCTCCCCCTTGGCGCGGGCGCTGACTTCATGGCCAAGTGCCTCCTCGAGGGCCTCGGCGACGTCGCGGAGGGCGGCGACCGCGTCAGGATCGGCGGGAGCTCGCTTAGGCCGGGTTCTTGGCTGGTTGGCCAGCCGAACCCTGTTCTCGGTCTCTCGAACCGACCAGCCGCCGCGGGCGGCGTCGCGGGCGAGGCGACGGCGGGCGTCGTTCCCGTTGGCGCCGAGCAGTGCCTTCCCGTGCCCCTCACTGAGGTCGCGCGACTCGAGCAGCTCCAGCGCCTCGTCAGGCAGCTCCAATAGGCGAATCAAGTTGGAGACGGCCGGGCGGCTGCGGCCCACCCGCTTCGCCAGCTCCTCCTTGGTCAGGCCGAGCTCCTCCACCAGGGCTGCGCAGGCACGCGCCTCCTCGACCGGGTTCAGGTCCTCGCGGACCATGTTCTCGATCAGCGCCGCCTGCAACCGCTCCGCCTCGGCCTGATCGCGGACGACAGCCGGCACCTTCTCGATTCCTGCCTGCTGCGCCGCTCGCCAGCGCCGCTCGCCAGCGACCAGCTCATAGCTGCCGTCGGGGAGGGGTCGGACCAGCAGCGGCTGTACGACCCCGCTGGTCTCGATCGAGGCAGCGAGGGCCGCCAGCGCTTCCGGCTCGAACTTGGTCCGGGGCTGCGAGGGGTTCGGCTTGATCAGCGAGACCGGTAGCTCGCGCAGCTCTCCTGCGGCCGAAGCCTCCGCTTCCGGGATGATCGCCGCCAGGCCGCGGCCGATCCCGCGGCGCGCACTAGCCACGGCTCGTCAGCTCCTTCGCCAGGGCCCGATAGGCGACGGCACCGTGGGAGCGCGGGGCGTGCTCGGTCACGGGCAGACCATAGCTCGGCGACTCGGCGACTCGAACGCTGCGCGGGATCACCGTCTCGAAGACCATGCCGTCGAAGTGGTCGCGCAGCTCCGACTCGACGTCCTGGGCAAGCCTGGTGCGCTCGTCGTGCATCGTGATCAGCAAACCCGAAACCTCGAGTTGAGGGTTCAACTCACGCCTGATCAGGCCAAGGGTTTCGAGGAACTGGACCAGGCCCTCGAGCGCGAGGTACTCAGCCTGCACCGGCACGATCACTCGATCCGCCGCCACCAGCGCGTTGACGCTGACGGGTCCGAGGGCGGGCGGGCAGTCGAGCAGGGCGACCGCGAAGCGCTCCCGGATCGGGCCCAGCCGCTCACGCAGCCTGGTCTCCGAGCCCTCGATGCGCGGCAGCTCCACCGCCGCCCCTGCCAGGTCACGGCTCGCCGGCACCAACCATAGGTTGTCCGGCCCAGCCGGTCGCGCCGCCTCGGCCACCGAGACGTCGCCGGTCAGGCAGTCGTAGGAGGAGGGATGCATCTCCCGGCCGCCGCCGAGGGCGACGGTCGCGTTGCACTGCGGGTCGAGGTCGGCGAGCAGGGTCTGCCTGCCCTCGGCGGCGGCGCAGGCGGCGAGATTGACGGCGGTGGTCGTCTTCCCCACCCCGCCCTTCTGATTCGCCACCGCGTAGACCTTGCCCATCGCGCTCAGCCTAGTAGGGATCGATGGTGAATTCCGGGCGCGTTGACAGGAGGTCGGATAGCCTCCCGCTCGTGCCCGAGAACTACGACTGGCCAGACGATCCTGCCGAGCGCGCGCAGGAGCTTGTGGAGGGGGTGCTGGACGAGCTCGAGCTCGACGGCGACGTCGTCGTCGAGGAGGACGCCGAGCGGATCCTCCTGACGGTCGTGGGGGACGACGACTACGGCCTCCTGATCGGCAAGAGGGGTCAGACCATCGACGCCCTGCAACTCCTCTGCTACCAGGCTGCCTTCCGCGGCTTGCGCGACCGCAAACGGGTTGTGCTCGACGCCGCTGGATACCGGGAGCGGAGGCGCGAGACTCTCGAGGGCCGCGCTGATCGGGCGGCCGAGCAGGCACTGGCCAACAACCGGCTCGTCGAGATGGACCCGATGAGCGCCCAGGAACGGCGCGTGGTCCACGAACGGCTGAAAGAGCGGTCCGGCGTCGAGACCTACAGCGAGGGAGACGAGCCCAACCGCTGTGTCATCGTCGCGCCGCTTCTGCCGGAGTGATCCCGGCCCCGGACGCGGTACTCGACGACGCTTCGCGGGCGAAGCTGGAAACCGTCCTGGCACTGCTCGCCGAGGAGCGCGCCTCGGTCAGCTCGGTAGTCGACGAGCGCGCCTGGCAGGTGCACGTAATCGACAGCCTCACCGGCCTGGAGGTACCCAAGCTCAGGGAAGCGAGTCGGATTGCCGACGTCGGAGCCGGTGCAGGCTTCCCCGGTCTGGTGCTTGCCGTCGCGCTCCCCGACGCGGAGGTGGACCTGATCGAGTCGGTCGGGCGCAAGTGTGACTTCATGCGCCGGGCGATCGAGGCGGCGGGGATCCTGAATGCGAGGGTGCGCAATGCCCGCTCGGAGGACTGGGCAGCTTCCGAGGGCTGTGAGTCCTACAGCGCCGTCACCGCCCGCGCGGTAGGCCGTCTCTCCACCCTAGCCGAGCTCGCATCCCCGCTCCTGAAGCCAAATGGAGTCCTAGTCGCCTGGAAGGGCAAGCGCGACGAAGACGAGGAGCACCAACTAGCCAACGCCTCCGAAGCCCTCGCGATGGCGCCTGAAGCGGTGCTGGACGTGGGCGACAGAGCAGGCAGCAAACACCGCCACCTACACATCATCCGCAAGTCGGGTCCGACCCCGCCCAACCTCCCCCGCAAGCCTGGAATCGCGAAGAAACGCCCCAAGGGCTGACCACTGAGCCGCTCAGCGGCTCACAGGAGGGGCGGGCACCCCCCGGAACGTCTTGTACTTCTCGGTCCCGCGCCCCTAGGACTGCTGGGCACGCCACGCCCGAGCAAGTTAAGTGGAGAGGGGTGCCCACCCCTCAATCACAACCGCTAACGCCGGCGCTTCTTCTTTTTCCTAGGCGGCGGAGGCGGCGGTTTCGCTTCCTGAATAGCCGCCGCCCCCTCAGGCGTAACCGTGACCGGCGGCGGCACCACTTTCTGGATCACCAGCTGCTGACCGATCGTCCAGATATTGGTCGTGATCCAGTAGAGGATCAGGCCAGCTGGGAAGCTGAGGATGAAGGGCACGAAGATGAACGGCAACAGGAACATCAGCATCCGCTGGCTTTTGTCAGCGGTGATCGACATCACCATGCCGGAGATCAACTGGGTGCCGACGTAGATCACGATCAGGGCGATCAGTTCGCCGCCCGTCGCCTTCGCGGTGAGATCGCTGATGAACCAAAATGAGGCCTCCGCGCCGCACTTGCCGGCCTCGCAGCCGATGTCGTCCGGAAGCTCGTCCCGCAGCAGGAAGAAGAGGGTGATGAAGACCGGCAACTGCGCCAGCAGCGGTACGCAGGAAGCAAACGGGTTGACTTTGTTCTCTTTGTAGAAGCGCATCATTTCCTGCTGCATGCGCTGTTTGTCGTTCTTGTACTTCTCCTGCAGCTCCTTGATCTGCGGCTGGAGGGCCTGCAGAGCCCGCATCCCCTTCAGCTGTTTGTAGGTAAGAGGGATCAGGACCGCCCGCGTGCAGATCGTCAAGGCGATGATCGACATTCCCCAGCTGAAGCCGACGTCGTCGTGGAAGAACTGCAGCACCGAGTTCGCGATGTCGATCAGCGGCTGCAGGATGTTGGCGGCAGGAAGGATCACGGGTGGGCTTTGCGGTGGTCGCCGGGGTGGACGTGGCCGGTGCGGAGCGAGAATCTATCGGGGACGGGGTCGAAGCCGCCGTGACTGAAGGGGTTGCAGCGAAGCAGGCGCCAGCTCGCGAGCACGAAACCGCGCATAACGCCGAACCTTTCAACCGCCTCGACCGCGTAGGCCGAGCAGGTCGGCTCATAGCGGCAACGGCGGGGGAGGGCCGGTGAGATCCACCGCTGATATCCGCGGATCGGCGCCAGGAAGAGGCGTTTCACGTGGAACGCTTTCCGGCCAGAGCCTCTTCCAGGTTGCCCTTCACGCCGGCCGTTCCCTCGCGCTCGATCAGGTCCTTGAGATCCGCGCGGGCGACGATGACGAAGTCGTGGCGGGGCGGGAGTCGATCGGCCAGCTCCCAGAACGCCTCCCTCAGGACTCTCTTCACGCGGTTTCGCTCGACCGCCCCACCGACCTTGCGGCTCACCGATACGCCCAACCGCACGTCGTCGCGGTCCTCTTCATTTCGAGGGAAGGTGTAGAGGACGAGGTAGCGGGTCGCGTGTGAGGACCCGTCGCGGTAGACGCGGTCGAACTCGCCGCTGCGCGAGAGGCGCCGCCGTTTCGACGCCATCAGATCACCGGTTGGATGGTCGCTTCAGAGACCGGACAGCCGGTCATCTCGTCACGGGGTGAGACGCTTGCGCCCTTTGCGGCGACGGCGGCTCAGGATCGCGCGGCCGCCGCGGGTGCTCATCCTCGCGCGGAACCCGTGGGTCTTCGCCCGCTTCCGCTTCTTGGGCTGGTAGGTGCGCTTCATCGAGGCGGGAAGTATAGGGCGCCGCCGAAAATCTTTTCTGCGGGATTTGCGAGGGGCCCCCACGGGGGGCTCAGGCACGGCGCTATGGTCGCCGGTCGGTGACCGATGACCATCCCAGAAGCGAGCTCGAAGCCCTTTGGCGGACGACCCGGGAGCGTCTCCGCGCCTCCGTTCCCAGCTCGACCTACAGCCTTTGGCTGGAGCCGCTCGAGCCCGCGGGATCCGAGGGAGACACCCTCTACCTGAGCGCCCCGGAGGGTATCCGCGCCTGGACCGAGCGCCGCTACTCCTCCCTGATCTGCGAAGCCCTGCGCGAGTCCGATTCAACGCTGAGCCGGGTTAGCTTCGCCGTGCCGCTTGGCGCGGGAGGGCCACTCGAGTCGGACGTGGAGCTGAATCCGAACTACACCTTCGAGCGGTTCGTGATCGGTCCGGGCAATCGCCTGGCCCACGGCGCCGCCCTGGCCGCCGCCGAGGCGCCGTCGGAGGCCTACAACCCCCTCTTCCTGCACGGTCCCCCAGGCCTGGGCAAGACCCACCTACTGGCGGCGATCGCCAACTACCTGCGCGATAACGCGGCGGCGCTCAGCGTCCGCTACACGACCGCGGAGTCGTTCACCAACGAGTTCGTCACCGCCCTCAAAAGTTCCGGCAACGACGCCTTCAAGGCTCGCTACCGCGATCTAGACGTCCTTTTGATCGACGACGTCCAGTTCCTCGAGGGCAAGCCGGCGACGGAGGAGGAGTTCTTCCACACCTTCAACGCCCTGTATGAGTCCGGCAGCCAGCTCGTCCTCTCCGCCGATCGGATCCCCAGTGAGCTCTCGACCCTCGCCTCGCGGCTGCGCGATCGCTTCGAGTGGGGATTGACCGTCGCCGTGGAGCCGCCCAACCTCGCCACCCGCCTCACCGTCCTGCGGCGCCTGGTCGAGGAGGCGGGCATCGAGATAGCCGACGGTGGCGCCCTGACCGAGCTTGCCAACAGGATCGACGCCAACGTCCGGCAGCTCCACGGCGCCCTGACCAGGGTGCTCGCGCATGCCTCCTTGATGGCCCGGCCGTTGAGCTCGGAGCTGATCGCGGAGGTGATTCCGGGCACCCGCTCTTCCCGTCCCACCTCGGTCGAGGAGATCCAGCAGCAGGTGGCGCAGAGCTTCGGCATCTCCAGGGCGGAGCTCGTCGGCTCCAGCCGCGCGGCCACGCCCCTGCGCGCCCGGCAGGTCGCGATCTTCCTCACCCGCGACCTCACCGACCTCTCGCTGCCACAGATCGGCCGCCTCTACGGCGGTCGCGACCACACCACCGTCCTCAACTCGCTGCGCCGAGTCGAAGCCAGCCTCGACGAGGGCGGCGACCTCGCTGAGAAGGTCAGCGAGTTGCGCGGAGCAATCCACAGCCCTGTCGGCGATGGGGACTGATAGCCGCTGACACTGCAAGAATCCCCACCCTCCCACAGCGCCATCCACAACCGGCAAACCGCAGTACAAGGCCAGAAACCCCCCGGCGTGGACTCTTTCCACAAGCCCTAATCCAACTCGAAAAGGCATTCATCACTTGAAGCTCAAGACCAAACGCGAGGATCTCGTCTCCAAGCTCTCCACCGTTTCCAGGGCCGTCTCGACCCGCGCGGCCACGCAGGCGCTTTCGGGCGTGCTGATCAAAGCCGCCGAGGGGCACGTCACCCTCGCCGCCACCGACCTCGACCTCGGCCTCGAGACGACGCTCGAGGCGAGCATCGAGGCAGAGGGATCCGCCCTCCTACCCGGCCGCCTCTTCGCCGAGGTGGCGCGGTCGCTGGGCGACCCGGAGGTGGAAATCGAGCTGCGCGAGGCCGAGCACGACGTCGAGATTCGCAGCGGCGGCTCCAGCTTCCACCTGCGGGTCCTGCCGGTCGAGGACTTCCCGAAGCTGCCGCAGCCGCAGGACGAGGGGAGCCTGAAGATCCCGGCGCCGGCGCTGGAAGAGAGCATCGAGCTGGTTGCGCGTGCCGCGTCGCGCGATGACATGCGCCCGGTGCTGACCGGCGTCTTCGTCTCCGCCAAAGGCAAGGAGATGACGATGGTCGCGACCGACTCCTATCGGCTCGCGGTGAAGCGGACCGAGCTGGAGGCGGACCTCGGCGGCGAGCTGGAGGCGAACATCCCGGCGCGGGCGCTGCGAGAGCTGGGGCGCATCCTCGCCGCCGAGAGCACCGGCGATACCTCGATCTCGCTGCTTCCCAACCAGGCGGTCTTCAGGGCAGGGTCGATCGTCCTCTCGACGAGGCTGATCGACGGTCAGTTCCCCAACTTTCGACAGCTGCTGCCGGAGTCCTACGAGCACGACGTGAGGCTGCCGCGGAGCGACTTCCTCGACGTCACCCGCCGGGTCAGCCAGCTGGCGCAGCGCAACGCGCCGTTGCGGCTCTCCTTCGCCTCGGGCGAGCTCACCGTCGCCGCGGAGACCCCCGACGTCGGCGACGCCCGCGAGACGATGCCGGCCGCCTTCGAGGGCGAGCCGCTGGAGATCGGCTTCAACCCCGAGTTCCTCAAGGAGGGGATCGAAAGTGTCTCCGGGGATGAGGTGCTGATGCGCCTGATCTCGCCCCTGCGGCCGGGATTGCTGGAGCCGGTGGAGGGGGACGACTTCCGCTACCTGGTGATGCCGATCCGCCTCAACGTCTAACCGTGCCGGACCCCTCCCGGTGAGTTGGCGATGCTCGTCACCGCGATCGAGGCAAAGCCGCTGCGCAGCCTCGATCGGGTCAGGGTCGAGCTCGCGCCCGGCATAGTCAGCGTCGTCGGGCCGAACGGGACCGGCAAGACCAACCTGATTGAGGCGATCTACTTTGCCTTGACTGGCCGCTCGTTTCGCACCTCGGACCGGCGCGACCTGATTCCGTTCGGCGGCTCGCTGGCGCGGGCGGAGGCGACGGTACGGGACGAGGACGGGATCGAGCATCAGTTGCTGGCCTCGGTGACCCGGACCGAAGGCCGCCGCCATCTACTCGACGGCAGCCCCGCCGAGCCCGCGACGATCGCCCGCAGTCGTCCCCCGGTCGCCGTCTTCGCTCCCGATCGCCTGAGCCTCGTCAAGGGCCCGCCGGCGGAGCGGCGCTCTCACCTCGACTCCTTCGTCTCCGCCCGCTGGCCCGCGCGGGCGGAGCTGCGTAAGCGCTACGGGCAGGCGCTAGCGCAGCGCAACGCCCTACTGTCGCGGTTGGCTGCGGGGCACGGCTCTCCGGATGACCTGGGGATCTGGGACGCGGGATTGGCCAGGGCAGCAGCGCCTCTAATCGAGGCGCGGGTCGAGGCGACGGCGGAGCTGGCCAAGCCGTTCGCTTCCGCCGCAGCCGAACTGGGGCTCGAGTACGCCGCCCTCGAGTATGCCCCGCGGGCTTCCGGAGCGGCGGAGGAGATCCAGGCGGGGCTGGAGGAGCGGCGCGAGCAGGACATCCGAATGGGTCGCAGCTCCTGGGGCCCGCACCTCGATGAGCTGAAGCTGATCAGCGGCGACCGATCCCTGCGGCGGTTCGGTTCGCAGGGCCAGCAGCGCGCGGCTCTGCTTGCCCTGCTCTTCGCCGAGCGCGCGGCGCTCCTGAACGCGCGGCGGGTGACGCCGCTCCTCCTCCTCGATGACGTGATGAGCGAGCTCGATCCCACTCGACGACGAGACCTGATCGCGCGGCTGAGCGATGGAGGCCAGGTGCTGATCACCGCGGCGGACGAAGAGTCCGTTCCGGCGGAGGCACGGGCCAGAGTGGTGCGGACGCCGTTGTCGCAGACAGAAAGCGTCGATCTCACATGAGTCGGCGTCGAGCGCCACGATCCGCCGCGAGCGCCTTCCAGGCGGCCCTCCGGGGCGTTGCTCCGAAGACGCCTCTGGCGGCGGCCCAAGCTGCTTGGCCCAGTGCCGTCGGCGAGCAGCTGGCGACGGTCGCCGTGCCGGTCTCGGAGCGGGGAGGGACCCTGACAATCGAGTGCGCCGAGGCGGTCTGGGCGCAGGAGCTCGACCTGATGCAGGAGACCCTCTTGGAGCGGCTGCGGACCGTGCTGGGGGAGGAGGCGCCCCGGGCCCTCAAATTCCGTGTGAATTCCGCGCGCTTCTAATCGCGCTTTTGCGTGATTTGCAGGGATTTCTTTACAGAGCGGCGGCTTGTCCGAGGGCCTCAACTGGTATTCTTATGGCAACTCGCGTTTGCCCCGACCCAACCGTGGAGCGAGCTCCAAGGCGTCGGGGCTTTCTGTGTATCTGTGTCAACTGGAAGGGACTCATTGCCTGAGAAAAAAGCCAGCGGCGACTCCTACGGCGCCAAGGACATCACGGTCCTCGAGGGCCTGGAGGCCGTCCGCAAGCGGCCCGGGATGTACATCGGCTCGACGGGCCCGCGGGGGCTGCACCACCTCGTCTATGAGGTGGTTGACAACTCGGTCGACGAGGCGCTTGCCGGTCACTGCGACTGCGTCCGGGTCGTCCTACACCCCGACAACTCCTGCACCGTCGAGGACAACGGCCGCGGCATCCCGGTCGAGACGATGAAGAAGGAGGGGAGGCCGGCCGCCGAGGTCGTGCTCACCGTCCTGCACGCCGGCGGCAAGTTTGGGGACGGCGGCGGCTACAAGGTCTCGGGCGGCCTGCATGGCGTCGGCGTCTCCGTCGTCAACGCCCTATCCGAACGGCTCCACCTGGAGATCCGCCGCGACGGCCACGTCTGGTCGCAGGACTACGAGCGCGGCAAACCACAGGGCGACCTGGCGAAAGGCGAGAAAGCCGAGGACCACGGCACCAAGATCACCTTCCTCCCCGACCTAGAGATCTTCGAGGAGATCGAGTTCGACTTCCAGACGCTGGCCGAGCGCCTGCGCGAGACCGCGTTCCTCACCCGCGGCCTGAAGATCGAACTGGTCGACGAGCGCGGCGCCACCAACAGCGTCAGCTTCCAGTACGACGGCGGCATCGAGGACTTCGTCCGCTACCACAACGAGAACAAGGACGAGCTTCACCGCAAGGTCATCTACTTCGAAGGCGCCGAGGACGAGGGCGAAGTCGAGTTGGCGATGCAGTGGAACAGCTCCTACCAGGAGTCGATCTTCAGCTTCGCCAACAACATCAACACCCACGAGGGCGGCACCCACCTCTCTGGCTTCCGGGCGGCGCTGACCCGCACCCTCAATGCCTACGCGCGCAACAAAGGCCTGCTGAAAGAGAAGGACGACAACCTCGCTGGCGAGGACGTCCGCGAGGGGCTGACCGCGGTGATCTCGGTGAAGCTGCACGACCCTCAGTTCGAGGGGCAGACGAAGACCAAACTCGGCAACCCGCCGATCAAAGGCCTGGTCGAGGAGACCGTCAACCGCAAGCTGGCCGAGTTCCTCGAGGAGAACCCCGGCGACGCGCGGCGGATCATCAGCAAGGCGATCGACGCCTCCCGCGCCCGCGACGCGGCCCGCAAGGCGCGCGACCTGACCCGGCGCAAGTCGGCGCTGGAGAACTCGACGCTGCCTGGCAAGCTCGCCGACTGCACGGTCAAGGACCCGAGCCTGGCCGAGATCTTCGTCGTCGAGGGCGACTCTGCCGGCGGCTCCGCCAAGCAGGCGCGCGACCGCAACACGCAGGCGGTGCTGCCGCTGCGGGGGAAGATCATCAACGTCGAGAAGAGCCGGATCGACAAGGTGTTGGCAAACAACGAGATCCAGGCGCTGATCACCGCGATCGGCACCGGCGTCCACGACGAGTTCAACATCGAGGACGCCAGGTACCACAAGATCGTGATGGCCACCGACGCCGACGTCGACGGTGCCCATATCCGCACCCTCGTCCTCACCTTCCTCTACCGGCAGATGCCCGACCTGATCGAGGCCGGCTACGTCTACATCGCCAAACCGCCGCTCTACCGGGTCAAGCAGGGCAACCAGGAGACCTACCTCGAGCGCGAGTCCGAACTGGAGGAGCTGCTGCTGCGCGACAAACTCGAGGACTTCGAGTTGACCGACGCCAACGGCAAGAAGACGAAGCTGACCTCGAGCCGCTGGCAGGGGTACGTGCGGCGCTCGAAGGAGTACGAGGGCTGGAGCTCCTCCCTGCAGGCGGAGTTCGGCCACGAGGCGGTGCGCTTCCTCGAGGAGTCGAACCTGCTCGACGAGGGCGTGGCGACCCTCGCCGCCGCCGCGAAGCTGCTGAGCCAGAAGGCCGCCGAGGACGAGCCATTCGAGACCGAGGTGCTGGAGAAGAGCGACGACCTGCTCGTCGTCAAGGCGATCGAGAAGGGCAGCGGCCTCGCCCGTACCCACCGCTTCCCGGCGGCGCTCTTCAGCCACCACGACTACCGCAAGTTCGTCGAGGTGCACGGACAGCTGCTGAAGCAGGTCGGGCGGCCGCCGTTCGAGATCGCCTACGACGAGCGGCGCAACGTCGCGCTCTCCTTCCAGGCTCTGCGCGGAGCGGTCTTGGAGCTGGCGCGCAAAGGCGTCCAACTGACCCGCTTCAAGGGCCTCGGCGAGATGAACGCCGAGCAGTTGCGAGAGACGACGATGGATCCCGCCAGCCGCACGCTGGCCCGGGTCACCCTCGAAGACGCGACCGCCGCCGACCAGATCTTCTCGATGCTGATGGGGGACCAGGTGGGTCCCCGGCGTGACTTCATCGAGACGCATGCGAAAGAGGTGCGCTTCCTTGACGTGTAAGGCGGCGGCGTTCCACTGGAGGGACATCTGATGGCCCTCGATGCCCTCACCGGGCGGATCGAAGAGCGCGAGCTCGAGAAGGAGATGCGCTCGTCGTACCTCGATTACGCGATGAGCGTGATCGTCGGGCGGGCGCTGCCGGACGTGCGCGACGGCCTCAAGCCGGTCCACCGCCGAGTGCTCTACGCGATGCACGACATCGGCCTGCAGCCGACCCGCCCGTACCGCAAGTGCGCCTTCATCGTCGGCGAGGTGATGGGCAAGTACCACCCCCACGGCGACTCGGCGATCTACGACACCCTCGTGCGGATGGCGCAGGACTTCTCCCTGCGCTACATGCTGGTCGACGGCCAGGGCAACTTCGGCTCGATCGACGACGACCCGGCAGCCGCGATGCGGTACACCGAGGCCCGCCTCGGGCGGCTGGCGACCGAGCTGCTGCGCGACATCGATGCCGACACGGTCGATTTCGGTCCCAATTACGACGAGTCGACGCAGGAGCCGCTGGTGCTGCCGGCGCGGTTCCCGAATCTGCTGGTCAACGGCACCTCGGGGATCGCGGTCGGGATGGCGACCAACATCCCCCCGCACAACCTGCGCGAGGTCGCCGCCGCGGTGTCCGCCTACATCGACGACAGGGACACCGATCTCGAGGGCCTGATGAAGCACGTCAAGGGCCCCGACTTCCCGGGCGGCGGGATCATGAGCCGCGAGGGGATCGCCGAGGCCTACCGGTCGGGCCGCGGCAGCATCCGGGTCCGCGCGCGGGCGCATGTCGAGCCAATGAAGGGGGGCAAGGAGGCGATCGTCGTCACCGAGCTGCCGTTCATGGTCAAGAAGGGCGGCGACGGCGGCCTGATCACGAAGATCGCCGACCTCGTCCGCGACAAGAAGCTCGACGGCATCTCCGATCTGCGCGACGAGACCGACCGCTCGGGGATGCGGCTGGTGATCGAGCTGAAGCGCGGCGGCCCGCCGGCCAAAGTCGTTCTCAACAACCTCTACAAGAAAACCGCGATGCAGACGACCTTCGGCGCCAACATGGTGGCGCTGGTCGATGGCGTCCCAAAGACGCTCAGCCTGCTCGAGCTGATCCACCACTACGTGGAACACCAGCGCGAGGTGGTAACCAGGCGCACGCAGTACGAACTGCGCCGCGCCGAGGCCAGGGCCCACATCCTCGAGGGCCTGCTGATCGCGCTCGACAACCTCGACGCGGTGATCAAACTGATCCGCGCCTCCAGCGACCCTGACGCGGCGCGCGATGGGCTGATCGCGAAGTTCGACCTCTCCCGCGAGCAGGCGCAGGCGATCCTCGACATGCGCCTGCAGCGTCTCACCGCGCTCGAGGCCGACAAAGTCCGCGCCGAGCACGCCGACCTGATGGAGCGGATCGGCGAGCTGCGGGCGATCCTCGGCGACGAAGCGAAGGTGATGGGCCTGGTCAAGGAGGAGCTGGCCGAAGTCGTCGAGTCCTACGGCGACGAGCGCCGCACCGAGCTGGCCCACTTCGAGGGCGACGTCGGGATCGAGGACATGATCGCCGACCAGCAGATGGTGATCTCGCTGACCGCCTCCGGCTATGTGAAGCGGCTGCCGCTGGCGACCTACCGGCAGCAGCGCCGCGGCGGCGTCGGCGTGATGGGGATGAACCTCAAAGACGAGGACTACATCGCCCACCTCCACATCTGCTCGACCCACGACTTCCTGCTCTTCTTCACCAACCGCGGCAAGGTCTACCGGCTCAAGGTCTACGAGCTGCCGGAGGGCTCGCGCACCTCGAAAGGCAGCTCGCTGAACAACCTGCTGCCGCTGCGCGAAGGCGAGCGGGTGATGGCGGTGATCCCCACCCGCGACTTCAAGGAGAACAAGTACCTCGCCTTCGCCACTGCGCAGGGCCTGGTCAAGAAAACCGAGTTCCTCGCCTACAACACGCCGATCCGCGCCGACGGGATCATCGCGATCAAGGTCCGCGACGGCGACGAGCTGGTACAGGTGCGGCTCACCTCGGGCGAAGACGACATCCTCATGGTCTCCCACTCCGGGCACGCGTCGCGGTTCTCCGAGGCGCACGTGCGGACGATGGGCCGCGACACCAGCGGGGTCAAAGGCATGAACGTCGCCGGCAAGGACAACCGGGTGCTGGCGATGGACGTCGCCCGCAACGACACCGAACTGTTCGTCGTCACCGAGAACGGCTATGGCAAGCGCACGCCGGTCTCCGAGTACCCCGTCAAGGGCCGCGGCACGAAAGGCGTCCTCACCGCGAAGCTGACCGAGAAGAAGGGCGGTCTCGCCGGCGCGCTGATCGTCGGCGAGCACCAAGACCTCCTCTTCATCTCCCAGAACGGCATGGTCCAGCGCACCTCGGTCGGCGGCATCTCCCAGATGGGCCGCGCCACCCAGGGCGTCAAGGTGATGAACATCAAGGACGACGATTGCGTCAGCGCCGTCGCCCTCGTGGTCGAGTCCGAAGAATCCACCGACGCCTCAACCGCCGTGGAGGACGACGGCCAGGAGGAGCTGGTCGAAGCATCCCCGGACGGAGCGGGGGAGTAGGGCTCCTAGCTAGAAGGGCGCTTCGAGGAAGGGCTCGAAGCCGGGGCCCGTCAGCGGGAAGCGGGGAGCCCCGGGGAAGTGGACGCTGAGGTCGCCGAACCAGGTCGTGGTGCCGTCGGGTGCCGCCCGGTAGCGGCCGGTACCGTGGAATGGCGACGGGGGCGTGAGGCTGGCGGAGGTGAGAGCTTCGCTGACCCTTATGTGCCGCCGCGGCTTGCGGGCTTCCGCGAGCCTGATGATCGCCAGCTTGCCACGGCTTTCTTCGTGCATGGCGAGAAACGCGCTGCTTCGTCTGCCCTCGAGTGCAAGGAGCGCGGTGAAGTCGACGCCGTCGCGCGACAGCGCCAGCACCGCCGCCTTCGGCAGGAAGAAGAGTTCGATGAGTTCTCGCAGCACCCCCCTGCGGGGGCGGTACCGGCACCTTCCTCCCGGGGTCACGATTCCCCCCTTCGCTCGGTGCAGGCGAACTGAGACGTAGCCACCTTCGCCCCTGAACCGGAGGTTGCCGACGAAGACGCCGCGCCGCTTGACGAGGACCTGGCCGAAGCGACAGATCGACCGCGGCCGGCCGCGGGATTCACGGAAGCGCATCGAGACCTTGCCAAAGTTCCCGAACGTCGCCTGCAGCCGTTCGGGGCGTGCCACTCCGCGCGCCAGGTAGGCGGTAGCGATTCGCCGGCCCCTGCTTTTTCGCCAGACCTCGAAGTACACCGCGTCGCCGTAGGTGCTGACCCCTATATCGAACCCGTCTGCCTTGGCGACGAACCCGGATCGGAACAGCGGCGCCGGCCGCACGGGTGGGCCGTGTTGGATCAGCATCCTGCTCTGGGGGAGACGCGGCAACGGCGGCAGGTCCTCTGCTCCGGCGTGAGCGACGGGAGCGCTTAACGCCGCCACGAGCACCGCGACAGCCACCGGCCGGCGCCTCATCGCATCCTCTCCGCGCGCCCGTAGAGGCGCGCTACTTCGTTGCCGAAGTAGGCCCCGAAGGCGGGGGACGTTTCGTCGAAGTAGCCGTAGCTGGTGACGCTGTTCAAGGTGTTTCCCTCGATCAGCCAGCCGCCGCCGGACGAACCGCCGTTCAGGCTGCAGCTGACCGCGAGGTTGAGCGGCCCCGGCATCACGAAGGAGCTGGGGTCGTGGCCGAGGAACGGCCTTCCGCCGCAAACCCGCTGCGTTTCGCCGTCGAACGGTTCTTCCGCGGGGTAGCCGTACACGTCGAAGACCTGCTTCGCCTTCCTGTTCCAGGCGATCCCTGCGCCGCCCACCGCCTCGCCCAGCAGCTGCCCGCGCTTGTTGCGCCCGACGAGCATGGCCCCGACGTCGAAGTTCTCGCTGCCGCTCGCCCGCCACTGCCTCGTCGTGTCGATCCAGCGGACTGGGAAGACCCCGAACGGCCGCTGCCCGAAGCGGTAGCCGGGAACGAAGACCGCCTTCCCTGGGAACCAGCGATCGCCTGGGCCCCCGGTGTTGAGGCAGTGGGCGGCGGTGACGACGACACTCCGGTTGCGGGAGCGGACGGCGGTGCCGGAGCAGCGGCCGTAGCCGAAGATTCCCGCCGAGAGGAAGATCACCCCGTGGATGCGGTACTCGGGGGCGGTCGAATCCGGAACCGGGACGGAATCGAGGCCGAAGGCGGAAGAGGGCCCAGCCAGCGCCGCGACTCGGGGCGACCTCTTCCCGCCGTCTCCGACGATTGCTGGCCCCCTGCGGCCAGGCGCCCCCACCTCCACCGGCTTCGCCGCGCGCATCCGGGTCGGCGTCCAGAAGGCGCTCGCCTCCCGCGCGCTGACCGGCTGCAGCCAGCGACCTCCCGCGCTCGCCTTCGTCTCGCCGCCGGCGACAACCGCGATGAAAATGAGGAGCACCACCAGCGGAGACTTGGCGAGCGCTCGTTGAGCCTCGCCGGCCCGCACGATCATTGATGGCAGTGTAGTCGTACGTTCAGGAACCCTGGCGTAGGCCCACGATAGGCCTACGCGGCCTGCGGCAGGTACTGCTGCCAGGCGGCGGGAATCTTCGGGCTGGCAACCTGGATGAAGACGGTGGCCGGCGGGGCCTTGGGGGTCTTTGCCGGGTGCATGTGGATCTCGCGCGGGAGGCGATTGCCCTTGCGGCGGTTGCAGGGCGGGCAGGCCGCGACGATGTTCTCCCAGACGGATAGGCCGCCGCGGGAGCGGGGGATGACGTGGTCGACGGTGAGCCCCGACTTGGTCGAACCGCAGTACTGACAGGTCCAGGAGTCGCGGGCGAGGACCGCGCGGCGGGTGATCTTGCGACGGTGGGCCTCGCGCGGGATGCGGACGTAGTTGACGAGGCGGATCACATCTGGGCGCTCCATCGTCATCCGCTCGGAGTGGAGGACGTCGCCGTTTCGCTGCTCGAGAAGTTCCGCCTTTTCCTTCAGCAGGAGGACAGCCGCTCGCCTCAACGTGCAGACGTTGATCGGCTCATACGTCGCGTTGAGTACCAGGACTCTGGCCATGGTTGCCGGAAATTGTACGGCGCTCAGACTCCGACCCACTTCTCAAGCTGATTCCGGCACGCTCAGCCGACGGGGTACGACCCGAGGATGCGGACCGACTCCGCCTTGCTCTCCAGCTGCGCGATCGCCTCGGAAACGACCGCGTCGTCGACCTTCCCCTCCAGATCGCAGAAGAACATGTAGCGACCCAGACCCTGGCGCATCGGCCGTGACTCAATTCGCGTCAGGTTGATCTCGCGCGTCGAGAACTCGCTCAGCGCATCGACCAACGCGCCCGGGTGGTCAGCGCCGAGCTCGGAGAAGACGAGCGAGGTCTTCCACGGTCCCTCGCCGATTGGCTCGGTCCCGGCCGGTGCGATCCAGACGAAGCGGGTGATGTTTTCGTCGGAGTCCTCGACTCCCTCCAGGAGCACCTCGCAGTCGTAGAGCTCCGCCGCCGCTCGGGCGCCGAGCGCCGCCCAGGGCCGCAAGGACTCGCTCACCATCCGCACCGCGGCCGCCGTGCTGCTGACGCTGCGCAGTTCGACCTCGGAAAATCTCTCGCGCAGGAAGCGAGCGCATTGGGCGAGCGGCTGCGGGTGCGAGAGCACCGCCTCGATGTGCTCCACGTCGACTCCCTCACGCGCGATCAGGTGGACCCGAACCCGATAGTCGTGCTGGCCGACGATCGTCACCTTGCTCACCTCGAAGGCGAGGGTGTCGAGGGTCGGCCGGATCGACCCCTCGAGCGAATTCTCGATCGGCACCAAAGCCCGATCCGCTTCGCCGCGCTCGACCGCCAGGATCGCGTCGTGGATCGTCGGTGTCCGCAGCGGCTCATAGCCGCCATCGGGGAGCGCTTCTCCCAAAGCGTCCTCGGTGAAGGTTCCGGCGGGTCCTAAATAGGCGACTCGCATGGGGGGATCAAACCAGAGCCTCGTGAGGTCCGAGACGCGCCTATTCGACCAACAGCGTGTACGCCGCTTCGTTGTTTTCGGTGATCCGCTCGCCGGCGACCGCTTCGACTTCGACTTCCAGCGTTACTTCGCCGCTCGGCGTCGGCGTGAGCGGGATCAGCGCGGTGCCGATTTCGCCCACCGGCAGTTCGGGAATTTCGCCCTTCACCGTGTTCCCTTCGAAGGTGACGACGACGGTGACGCCGTTCTCGGTCGATTCGCCCTGGTTCTGGACCTGGACTTCGACTTCGACGCTGCCTTCGCCGGAGATGGTGCTCGGCACCCCTTCCACAAGTTCGGTGCCGTTGACGACGACCCCCGTCAGTTCGGTGCCATGAACGCCGGGCGTCGCGGTCCCGCCGGAGCCGCTGACGCCGCCGAGCGCTTCGCTGACGGTGCTCTCGTCGAGCCATTTTTCGTCGGGCAGGAAGCTGCCCTTCGGCAGGTCGCTGTCGGAGATCCCATTCGAGGCGAGCACCCCGTCGACTTCGGGCCGCGCCACCTGTTCGTAGATGACATCGGCGGCGAGCAGCTTCTGCATCTGCTTGGCGATCCCCATCATCGCCTTCTCAACGCCGGCGTCGCCGAGCGCGGTGCTCATCTTGGCGGCGATTTCGTCCATCGCGCTGACCCGCAGCTTGTAGGCGAGCTCGAGATTGGCCTGGGCCCGGCTCATGTCGCCTGGGGTACCCAGCTCGTCGATCCGCTCGGCGTAGGTGGCCATCGCGCTGCGGTCGGCGTCGACCTGGTCGACGAACTCGGTGACGGAGAGGTTGCCCGGGTCCTCGAGCCGGCCGAAGAAAGATTTGCTCGTCTGCTGAGTCTCTTCGACGATCTGGCTGACGTTGCGTGCGTAGTCGCTCAGCTCGCGATTGGCGCGGGCGTCGAGGCAACCCTTGATCCCGAGCACGATCAGGATCAGGAGGATCAGGCCGCCGCCGAGAGCGAGCGCCCGCCGCAGCATGATCTGCTGACGTTCCGGTCGGCGTTGTGGCCGCTCACGCCGGGGGGGGCGTCGTGAGGCGAAGTCCTCCACGGGGGCGAGAGTATGCACTCTGAACAGGCCGGGACGCGGAGAGACCCCGCAAACGGCACCTTTTTCCCAAGCCCGCGCCAGGCAGGAAGAGATCCTTTACCGGCGAAGTGGAGGTGAGCCATGGTCGGCTCGCTCGTCCTCAACCGCTTCCTGATCGAGCGCCGCCTCGGCAGCGGAGGCTTCGGCGTCGTCTACGAGGCCTGGGACGGGCGCCTCGAGCGTCCGGTCGCGGTGAAGGCAATCGAGCAGCGGGGGGAGGGCGGCCGCCGCGTCCTCCGCGAGGCTCAAGCCGCCGCGCGCCTCAACCACCCCGGCATCGTCACCCTCTACGAGCTGGGGGAGGAGGATGGCAACGCGCTCCTCGTCACCGAGCTGGTCGAGGGCTCAACGCTCGCCCGCCTCGCCCAGGCCGGCGAGCTCTGCGACCGCGAGATCGGCGAGATCGGCGCCGACCTCTGCGAAGCGCTCGACCACGCCCACTCGCGCGGCGTCGTCCACCGCGACATTAAGCCCCAGAACGTGCAGGTGATCGACGACGGCGAGCCTCGCGCCAAGCTGATGGACTTCGGCGTCGCCCACCTCGCCGACGGCACCGCGCTGACCGCCGCCGGCGACGTCGTCGGCACTCTCGCCTACATGTCTCCCGAGCAGGCCGAAGGTCGTCCGGCCGGCCCGGAGTCCGACGTCTACTCGCTGGCGCTGACCCTGTATGAGTGCTGGAGCGGCGAGAATCCGCACCGTCGCGCTACCCCGGCCGCCACCGCCCGCGCGATCGGCGGCCGCCACCGCTCCCTGCGCCGCCTGCGGCCCGACCTTCCGCGCGAGCTCACCGACACGATCGACGCCTGTCTCTCGTCTCGTCCCAACCTCCGCCCCTCGCTGGAGGAGCTGGGGACGGCGATCGAGGACTCACTCGACGAGCTCCCCGACCAGCTGCCCGCCGGCCATGGCCACCTCGCCACCCGCGCCGGCGCCGTGGCCGCGGCAGCGGCGGTCGGCGGCTTCCTTGCCCTCAACGGGCTCGCCTTCCCATAGGCCGCTCGCTCTAGGATTTCCCGATCGGCGCGCTCAGTCGTCTGGAGTCGATGTTCGAAGGCCTCGTCGAGGGGGTGTTCAGCCGTGCCTTCAGCTCCGAGGTCCAGCCGGTCGAACTGGCGCGCAAGCTGGCGAAGGAAATGGACGCCCACAAGACCGCCTCGGTCCAGCGCGTCTACGTCCCCAACGAGTACACCGTTTTCCTCTCGCGCCAGGACCGGGGCAAGCTCGAGGGTTACGAGCGCTCGCTCGAGCAGGAGCTCTCCGGTTACCTGCTCGAGCACGCGCGCCGGCGCGGCTACGACCTTTTGACGCGCCCGGCGGTCGAGTTCAGCACCGACGAGCGGCTGCGGCTGGGCGAGTTCGGGATCCAGGCGCGGCTGGTGAAGCCGCCGGCCCACGAGGGCCAGGCGCCCGAACAGGGCGAAGAGGGCCACACGATGGTCTACTCGGCCGTGCGCGAGCGGGGCCGGGGTCGGTCTCAACGGCCCGAGCAGGCGGTCGGGGCGCTGGTCTCGACCCGCGCCGTCGTCTCCCTCGACGACCGCCGCTACGTGCTCGACGGGCCGCGGGCAACGATCGGGCGCTCGAAGTCGGTCGAGTGCGTGCTCGCCGACCCCAACGTCTCGCGCCGCCACGCCGAGCTGCGGCGCTCCGAGAGCGGCGACTGGCAGATCGTCGACCTCGGCTCCACCAACGGGATCAAGGTCAACGGCCGCCGCGTGCCGTCGACCCGGTTGAGCCCCGGCGACCAGGTGACCCTCGGCACCACGACCTTCACCTTCGACATCGAGCAGTAGCGGCGGCTGCCGCCCTCATTAAGGTGCGCTAGGCGTGGACTACGACCCAATCTCAGTAGCCCTCAAATTCGGCTTCATCGCGGTCCTCTACCTGTTCGTGCTGGCGATCGCCCGCAGCGCCCTCAAGGACCTGCGGAGGACCGTCTCGCCGGCCCCCGACGCGACTGGCCTCCACGCCGCACCCGCCTACGCGGCGCCGCAGCGCGGCGTCGACGGCTGGCTGGTCGCCGAGCGCGGCGGCGGCCTCGAGCGGGAGCAGCGCTTCGACCTGATCGGGGGGCTCTCGGTCGGGCGCTCGAAGGATGCCGACGTGCGGATCGACGACCGCTACGCCTCCAGCATCCACGCCCGGGTCTTCTCCCGTGAGGAGCGTTTCTTCGTCGAGGACATGAACTCGACCAACGGCACCCTGCTCAACGGCGCCACCCTGCATGGCGAGGCGGAGCTGATCGACGGCGACAGGGTGCAGATCGGCGACACGGTCTTCAGGTTCGAGGTCGGGTGAGCGGATGAGCCTGCGCATCGCCGAGGAGGCAGTCCGCACCGATACGGGGCGGCAGCGCAACGCCAATGAGGACTCGCTCTTCACCAGCTCGCCGCTGTTCGTCGTCGCCGACGGAATGGGCGGTGCCCAGGCCGGCGAGGTGGCCTCGAAGTCGGCGGCGGAGTCGTTTGCCGGGGGATTGCCCAAGGCGCCGCCGGAGCGCGCGCTCGAGGAGACGATCGAGGGCGCGAACCGGACCATCCACGAGCTCGCCCGCAAGGACCCGAGCCTGGCGGGGATGGGAACGACGGTCACGGCGGCGATCGTCGACCTCGAGTCGGAAGAGGTGGCGATCGGCCACGTCGGCGACAGCCGCGCCTACCGCTTCCGCAATGGCAGGTTCGAGCAACTGACCCGCGACCACTCGCTGGTCGAGGAGATGCGGCGCAAGGGCCAGCTCACCGACGCGCAGGCGGAGGATCACCCGCAGCGCTCGATCATCACCCGCGCCCTCGGTCCAGAACCGGAGGTCCAGGTCGACCTGCAAACGGTCCCTGCCCAGCACGGCGACGTCTTCCTGATCTGCTCAGACGGGCTGACGACGATGCTCGACGACGAGAAGATCGCCCAGGTCCTCACCCGCGCCACCTCGCTGCAGGCGGCGCTGCGGACGCTGGTCGACGAAGCCAACCGGGCGGGCGGTCGCGACAACATCACCGTCGTTGCCTTCCGGCTCGAGGACCCGGCCGCGCCGGACGCGACCAATCCCGGTGCGGGTCCCGACGAGGGCGCGACGCTGATCGGGGCGAGCGCCGAGGAGGCAGGGCTGACCGCGACCGAGGTTCGCCGCCGCGCCGCCGCCGAGGCAGCGCGCAAGCGCCGCGAGGAGCTGGGGACGCGCCCGCGGCGCCGGCGCCTGCGCACCGTCGCCAAGGTCCTCGCCGCGTTGCTTGTCCTCGCCGCGATCGCCTTCGGCGCCTGGTACGGCAACCGCCAGGTCTGGTTCCTCGGCACCGACGACGCCGGCCGGGTTGCGCTCTACCGCGGCACCCCATACGAGCTCCCGTTCGGGGTCAACCTCTACGAGGAGCACTACTCGATCCCAGTCCAGACCGACTCGCTGCCCCAGCGGCGCGCAGACGCGGTCACCGGCCACGAGTTGCGCTCGCGCGAGGACGCCGTCTCCCTGATCGAAGACATCGAAAAGACCGAGGGACTTCCTTGACGTTGGTTTTCGCCAATGGCCGCTAGGAACCGCGAGCTGCTCGCCCTGGTTCCGGTCGCCGTCCTCCTCACCGCCGGCTTCGCCGCGGTCTTCTCGCAGGAGAACGAACAGCTCGGCGACCTCAGCCTGATCTACGGCGGCTACTTCCTGGCGATCTGCCTCGCCACCCACATCTACCTGCGGATCCGCCTGCCCAACGCCGACCCCTACCTCTTCCCGCTGGTCGCGACTTTGACCGCCTTCGGCTTAGTGATGATTTACCGGATCGACGAGACCCTGGCCCGCGACCAGGCGAACTGGTTCGTGCTCGGGCTTGTCCTCTTCGCGCTGACGATCCACTTCCTGCGCGACTACGAGGTGCTCGAGCGCTATCGCTACACGATCGCGATCGGCGGCCTGCTGCTGTTGCTGGCGCCGCGGGTGCCGGGGATCGGGCAGCAGGTCAACGGTGCCTATCTCGGGGTGAAGATCGGCCCGATCGCCTTCCAGCCGGCCGAGTTCACCAAGCTCGCGATCGTCGTCTTCCTCGCCAGCTACCTGCGCGAGCACCGCGAGGTGCTGATCGTCGGCGCCCGGCGCATCCTCGGCGTGACCCTGCCGCCACTGAAGCACTTCGGGCCGATGCTGGTCGTCTGGGGCGCCTCGATGTTCATGCTCGTCTTCATCCGCGACCTCGGCAGCTCGCTGATGTTCTTCGCCGCCTTCCTTGCCCTGCTCTACGTCGCGACCGGCCGCTTCTCCTTCGTCGTGATCGGGATGGGGATGTTCCTGCTCGGCGCCTGGTTCTTCGCCGAGACCGTCCCCCACGTCCACGACCGGATCGAAATCTGGCTCCACCCGTACAACGACCCGCAGGACACCGGCTACCAGATCCTGCAGTCGATCTTCGCCCAAGCCGACGGTGGGCTTTTCGGCAA
Source organism: Solirubrobacterales bacterium (assembly GCA_035705945.1). Taxonomy (GTDB): domain Bacteria; phylum Actinomycetota; class Thermoleophilia; order Solirubrobacterales; family 70-9; genus VAYN01. Next base: position 32,316 of record DASSVR010000023.1, on the reverse strand, counting down.
GGGCTTCGGGCAGGCGCTGGTGTTCGTGCCCGGCAGCGACGACCCGCTGCTGCCCGCCGCCCACACCGACGCGATCTACTCGCTGATCGTCAACGAGGCTGGCCTCTTCGGTGCCGTCGGCGTCGTCCTCGTCTACCTGCTGATCGCCGCCCGCGGCTTCAAGATCGCGCTGCTCGCCGCCGACGGCTTCTCAAAGCTCCTGGCGACGGGGCTGACCGCGGTCTTCGCGATCCAGGCCTTCGTGATCATCGGCGGCGTCACCCGGGTGATCCCGCTGACCGGCGTCACCCTGCCCTTCATCAGCTACGGCGGCAGCTCGATCCTCGCCAACTTCGTGCTGCTGGCGCTGCTGCTCCTGATCTCCGACCGCGCTCGCCGTGAGGCGGCGGAGCCGGCCGGTCATGCCGCCGCCCTTGGAGCGCCGGCATGAACCGCCAGATCGTCAAGCTGTTCGCCTTTGTCGTCGTACTCTTCGCGGTGCTGATCGGCTTCACGTCCTATTGGGCGGTCTTCGACGCCGAGGCGCTGAAGGAAAAGGACGCGAACAAGCGGCCGCTGCTCGAGCAGCAGCAGATCCCCCGCGGCCGCATCCTCACCGAAGACGGGGTCGTGATCGCGAAGTCAGTGGCGAAGGGGAAGGGGGACTCCAAGCGCTACGTGCGCCGCTACCCCGAAGGCTCCCTCTACGGGCACCCGATCGGCTACAGCTTCGTCGAAGAGGGCGACACCCAGTTCGAGCAGTTCCACAACGAGGAGCTGATCGGCGACGCATCGGAATTCAGCTCGATCGTCGACGAACTGCTCGGCCACCGTCAGGAAGGCAACGACGTCGTCACCAGCATCGACTCCGACGCCCAGCGGACCGCGCTCGCCGCCCTGCAGGAAGTTGGCTTCGGCGCCGTCGTCGCGATCGAGCCCGACACCGGCGCCGTCAAGGCAATGGTCTCCAATGCTCCCTATGACCCGAACCGGGTCCCGTACGACCTCGAAGAGTGGAACTCGGACGAAATCGAAACGCCGCTGCTGAACCGGGCGACCCAGGGCCTCTACCCACCGGGCTCCACCTTCAAGGTGGTGACCGCCGCCGCTGGCCTCGACAGCGGCGCGATCACGCCGGAGACGACGATCGACGCCCCCGGCAGCCTCGAGGTCGAAGGGACGCCGCTGCAGAACGACTTCAACGAGGACTTCCCCGACACCAGCCTCGACACCGCCCTGACCAACTCGGTCAACACCTGGTTCGGCCAGCTCGGCCAGCAGCTCGGCAACGACGTCCTCTTCGAATACATGGAACGGTTCGGCTTCAACGCGAAGCCCGCGATAGACCTACCCGAAGACCAGGTGGAAGCCAGCGGTGTCTACGAAGAAAGGCAGCTGCTGCGGGCAAGCGACCCGGTCGACCTCGCCCGGCTTGCGATTGGGCAGGAGCGGCTGCTGACGACGCCGCTGCAGATGGCGCTGGTTGCCGCGGCGGTCGCCAACGAAGGCGAGCTGATGAAGCCGCAGATCTGGAAGCGGGTGGTCGACCCGGAGGGACGGATGGTCGACACCATGGACCCCTCCACCTACAGCGAGCCGATCAGCGCTGAGACCGCGGCGCAGCTGACGACGGCGATGGAAGGGGTGGTGAGGGAAGGCACCGGGACGAACGCGGAAATCCCCGGCGTCGCCGTCGCCGGCAAGACCGGCACCGCGGAAACGCCCGGCAACAAGGCCTGCGGGGGCGGCATCGACGAGAACCAGGCCTGGTTCATCGGCTTCGCCCCCGCCGACGACCCGCAGATCGCGATCGCGGCATCGGTCGAGTGCACTGAACAGTTCGGAAATGACGTCGCCGCACCCATCTTCCGCGAAGTGGCGGAATCGATCCTGAACGGGGAATGAGGAGGAGCATTGGCTGAGGTAGGCGAGGGAACCGTTGTCGACAACCGCTACCGGGTGCTGCGCCGGCTCGGCAGCGGCGGCATGGCCGACGTCTGGCTCGCCGAGGACACCCACCTTCAGCGGCAGGTGGCGCTGAAGGTTTTGCACCGGCGCTTCGCCCAGGACCGGGAGTTCGTCACGCGCTTTCAGCACGAGGCCGAGCACGCCGCCGGCCTGCAGCACCCGAACATCGTCGCCGTCTTCGACCGCGGCGCCGACGACGGCCTCAACTACATCGCCATGCGCTACGTCCAGGGGCCGACGCTGAAGGAGATGATCGACCGCGGCCTCGCCCCCGAGCAGGCGGCGGCGCTGGTCCGCCAGGTGCTCGAGGGCGCCCGCTTCGCCCACCGCCACGGCATCGTCCACCGCGACCTGAAGCCGCAAAACGTGATCGTCGACGAGGAGGGCAAGGCGGTCGTCACCGACTTCGGTATCGCCCGTGCCGGCATCTCCGACATCACCCAGACCGGCTCGGTGATGGGCACCCCGCAGTACCTCTCGCCCGAGCAGGCCCAGGGGCACGACGTCACCGCCGTCTCCGACCTCTACTCGATCGGGGTGATCCTCTACGAGGCGCTGACCGGCCGCGTCCCCTTCGAAGGCGAAAGCGCGGTGGCGGTGGCGATGAAACAGGTCTCCGAGACGCCGCAGCGGCCAAGCTCGGTCAACCCGCGGGTCTCGCCGGCGCTCGACGCAGTGGTGATGCGGGCGCTAGAGAAGGAGCCGGGGCAGCGCTTCCAGAGTGCCGACGCCTTCATCGCGGCGCTCGACGCGGCGATGAGGGAACCGGGCGTGGGCAGCGAGACCGCCGCCTTTGCTCCGCCGCCACCGGTCGTCGCCGCCCCCGAGGAGATTCCGCCGGAGGAGGAGCGCCGGCGCAACTGGTGGCTCTGGGGCCTGCTGGTCGCCGCGATCTTGCTCGGCATCCTCGTAGGGCTGGCGCTGACGCGGGACACCACCACCCAGGTCCCGAGCGTCACCGGCAACCAGCTCGGCGTCGCGATCACCCTGCTCGAGCAGGACGGCTTCAGCGTCGGCGAAGTGATCCGGGTCGAGCGCGAAGCGCCCGCCAACGAAGTGCTCGAGCAGGACCCGGCCGCCTCGCCTCCCGCCGGGCAGGCCTCGCTCGACTGCGCCCTCATCACCTTCTCCTGCTCGAAGCCGGAGGTGACGCTGACGGTCAGCTCAGGGCCCGGCAGCGCCGAGATCCCGCCCACCGCGGGCGAGACCGAGGAGGAGGCGACGCGGAGGCTGGAGACGGCCGGCTTCAACGCCGCCGTCGAACGGGTCAACTCGGACTCGGTCGAGCCGGGCTTGGTGATCTACTCGGAACCGCGCGGCGGAAGCACCGCCACGAAAGGCTCGACGGTCCTTCTCTTCGTCTCCCGCGGCCCGAAGCTGATCAAGGTGCCCGTTTTAGTCGGCGCCCAGCGCGAAGTGGCGGTGCAGCGGATCCGCAGCCAGGGACTTGAGCCGAGCGTCTCCGAAGAAGAAAGCTCCTCGCCGCGGGGAGAGGTGATCCGGCAGGAACCGGACGCGGGCAGCAGGGTCGAACCGGGCTCGACGGTGAGCATCGTCGTTTCCAGCGGCGAAGAGCAGGCGAGCGTGCCGAACGTGATCGGCCAGCTGCGCCGGGAAGCGGTGGAAGCGATCCGCGCCGCCGGTCTGCAGCCGAGCGTCGAAGAAGAGGAAACCGAAATCCCCGGCCAGATCGGCCGCGTCACCGACCAGTTCCCGCCGCCGGGGACCGAAGCCGAACCCGGCGCCACGGTGACGATCACCGTCGGCAAACGGGCGGCCGAATCCTTCGAAGAAGGAGAAGAAGAATGAGGGTGGCGGTCCTCTCCGGCGGCCGCTCCTCCGAGCACGACGTCTCCCTCCGCTCGGGCGCCGCGGTGGCGCGGGGCCTGCGCGAGGCCGGGCACGAGGTGGTCGAGGTGACGATCGGCCGCGAGGGTTGCTGGGGCGCCGCCGGCGCCTCGGTCGAGTTGACCCCAGGCGGCGGCCTGCTCGGTGCCGACGCCGTCTTCCCCGCCCTCCACGGGCCCTTCGGCGAGGACGGCAGCGTCCAGGGGCTGCTCGAGTGGCTCGACATCCCCTACGTCGGCTCCGACGTTCTCTCCTCGGCGACCTGCATGGACAAGCTGACGCTGAAGCGTCTCTTCGCCGCCCACGGGGTGCCGCAGGTCGAGTTCACCGCGGTCGAAGGTGACGACTGGTGGGGCCGCTGCGAGCGGATGGGGCTGCCGCTCTGGGTTAAGCCCTCCCGCCTCGGCTCCAGCGTCGGCATCAGCCGCGTCGAGAAGCTCGACGAGCTCGACGCCGCGGTCGAGCTGGCGTTGCGCCACGACCCGCGGGTGATCGTCGAGGCCTCCGCAGCCGGCCGCGAGGTCGAGTGCTCGGTCCTCGGCAACGCCGAGCCGCGGACCTCGTTGCCGGGTGAGATCGTTGCTCACGCCGACTGGTACGACTTCAAGGCCAAGTACACCGAGGGCGGGATGGAGCTGCGCGTCCCCGCCCCGATCGGCGAGGAGGCGACCGCCCGCGTCCGCGACCTGGCGATCGCGGTCTTCCGGCTCGCCGGCTGCTCCGGCCTCGCGCGTTGCGACTTCTTCGTCGAGCCCGATGGCTCGGTCCTCGTCAACGAGATCAACACCATGCCCGGCTTCACCGACACCAGCGTCTACGCAAGGCTCTTCGAGGCAACCGGCGTCGAGTACCCAGAGCTCTGCGACCGCCTGATCCAGCTAGCGGTCGAGCGGCACGAATGGGCGCGTTCCCACCAGTTCTGAGGACATTTCCCGCGATCTGATTGGTTTAGCGCCCCTGGGGTACCCAATACGTACCGAGCGGAACCCACAACTCAAACGGGCGGAATGCCGGCGATTCCCGAGGCGCCGACCGCGGCCGCTGGGGGGAACATGGCGACTGGACACTCGAGCACCGACATCAAGCCTTCTTCCAGCTCGGAGGACTGTGTCGCCGGTGCCTCGATCGCCGAGGTGTTGAGGCTGCTCAGCGCGGGCGCGACGGGGGCGATTTTGATGGCGCTGGGGGAAGGGCCGCTGCGGACGAAGAACCTGACCGAGCAAGTCCCCGGGTACACGCCGCGGACGATCTACCGCTACGCCGGCAAGCTGGCTGAGCTGGAAGTGATCGATCGCGAAGAGGAGCCGGGGGTGCCCTCGAAGGTGGTCCACACCCTCAGCGATCCCTGCGGCAGCGAGCTCTACGAACTCGTCAACAAATTTGCCACCGCCTCGCTGACGCGGCTGCCTGACGGCAGGATCGACGCCCACGCCTGGGCTTCGCTGGGCCTCCTCGCCGATCTCTGGGAGACGGGGATGATCGAGGAGCTGAGCTGCGAGGCGCGCTCGCCGACCGAACTGGCCCAGGGCCCGCACGGTTTGAGCTACCACCAGGTGAACCGTCGCGCCGGCCTCTTCAAGACCAGCGGTCTGCTCACCGAGTGGCCGGGGCCGGGCCGGCGCCGCTGCTACGCGCTCACCGACAAAACCCGCCGCAAGATGGGACTGATAGCCGGCATCGCCCGCTGGCGCCACCACCACGTCGTCGCCGACGACGGAGAAGGAATCACGGCGGCGGAGATGGCCACTCTGCTGAGGGCGGTCCTCCCCCTGGTGAAGCTGCCGCCGCACCCAGGCAAGCGTCTGAGGCTGGACGTTCTCGCTGAGGAAGAAGGAACCGGCATGGAAGGCGAGGCCGTGTGGGCGGAGGTCGAAGAGGACGGGACCGTCCACAGCTGCGCCGAGCCGACCCCCAAATCCGATGGCTGGGGGCGCGGCAAAATCAAAGCCTGGATACCGGTCGCCCTCGACGGCGAGGTGCGGAAGGTGCTGATCGGCGGCGACGAGGGCCTCGTCGGAGAATCCCTCGAGGGCATCTACGACGCGCTTTGGGCGCCGCGGCCGTTCTAGGGCACGCTCAATAGGCGGTGTTGCGCGAGCGGGGCCGGGGGATCGACTTGTAGCGTTGGCCGCGGCCGCGGTTCCAGAGAACGGCGTCGATCTCGGCGGGGAAGAGATTGCCGCCGGCGGCCTCGGCGAGGAGTCCGACCGCGTGCACGGCGCTGGCGCGGAGCTCCACCTCTTCCGCCGAGCCATGCGTGAGCAGCTCTTCGGCTTCGATCCTCGCGCCGAGTGAGGACTCGAGCCGAAGGACGCCGTCGACCCGGAGCACGTGCGGCACGAGGTTGTCGGCGAACGCGGTGAGGCGCTCGAGACCGGGGAGGTCGGCGATCCCGGCGCGGTGGAGGTCGGCGGCCGCGAGCTGGGCGCGCTTGTAGAACGGGATCTCCCGACCCTCGTAGAGGGAGACGTCAGCGAAGGCACCCCAGGCCGCGAGGACGCCCGCCAGGGCGGGAATCGAATCCGACGCCTCGACCGGGCCGCGGAAGCGATCACCGTGGTCATCCCTGACATGGGCGCCTACGTCCCGCAGGGCTGCGGCGAACTGCGCCATCAGCGGGTGCTCCGCATCCTGGCCGACAACGGCCGCGATCTCACCAGCGCCGATTGCCGCCAGCTCCGCGGCGCTCCAGGGTCCGGCGGCGGTGAAGCGCTCGCTGACGCCGGCGGCGATCGTCGCGTAGCCGCTGTGGCCGGGACGCTTGCCGATCGTCGGCCACCAGCCGGAGCCGAAGTTGATCGCGTTCATGCAGATCGCGAAGGCGGCGGCGGTTTCGGGATCAGAGTGGGCGAACGGGGCCGGCTCGACGTCGTTATCCGACCTCTCCTCCAGCAGCGCCGCGGCGTACTCGCCGATCCGCTCCTCGTCCACCTCCACCCATCGCGCCAGCGTCGCCACCCAGGCGCAGGCGGCGCGAACTTCGTCGGGCAGCGAAACTGAGGCCATGGAGAAGCGAGAGATACAGGTTCGAGAGGCGGGGGTGGAGGACGCCGCCGCGATCGCCCGCCTCCTCCACGACTTCAACACCGAATACGAGGAGCGGACCCCGCCGGTTGTGGAGCTGACCCGGCACGCCGAGAGGATGCTGCGGGACGGCGAGATGACCGTGCTGCTGGCGGGGCAGGGGCCCGACGGCCTGGCTCTCCTCCGCTTCCGCCCCTCGGTCTGGACCGAGCAGCAGGAGGCCTACCTGCAGGAGCTCTACGTGGAGCCCGACCTGCGCGGTCAGGGCATCGGCGAAGCCCTTATGCAGGCGGTGCTCTCGACCTGTCGCGAGCACGACGCCGCCTGGATCGAGCTGAACACCGGGGAGGCCGACGTCGCCGCCCGCGGCCTCTACGGGAAAGTCGGCTTCACCAACGAGGAAGGGCCGCAGGGGGCGGCGATGCTCTACTACGAGCTCGAGCTCTGAGCCGTGACCTCGGCGAACGCGATGCCGTCGGGAGGCGGCACCCGCTCGGGGTGGAACAGATGGGCGAGCAGTTCGGTGCCGTCGACCAGCCGTGGCCCGGGGCGGGAATAGCTGGACGCGGCGTCGACGGCGAAGACGCGTCCGGCCCCGAGCGATTCGAGCCGCCCGCGGTGCTCGAGCGCCTGTGCCCTGGAGTCCTCCAGGCACCAGCCGCAGGGCATCGCGACGACCACGTCGGGATCCAGATCGAGCAGCTGCTCCCACTCCGCCTGCTGGGACTTTTGGCCCGCCTGCCCGAAGACGTCCTCGCCGCCGGCGATCTCGATCATCTCCGGAATCCAGTGGCCGCCGAGGAACGGGGGGTCGAGCCACTCGAGGGCGAGCGCGCGCGGCCGCGGCGCCCCCTCGACCGCTCTCTGGACCGCCTCCAGCCGCCGCTCCAGGTTTTCGTGCAGCTCTCGCGCCCGCTCCTCGATCCCCGCCGCCTCACCAAGCCGCAGCACGTCACCCAGCACCTCGCTGAGGCTGCTTGGATCCTGTTGGAGGACTTGGGGCCGGCTAGGCAGCCGCTCCGCGACAGCGACCACATCGTCATATGAGACCGCGCAGACCTCGCAGACCGCCTGGGTGACGATCAGGTCCGGCGCCAGCTCCCCCAGCCGCTCCTCGTCGAGCGTGTAAAGGGCCCGTCCTTCGCCGACCACCTCCTTCACCGCCGCGTCGATCTCCCCGGCGCTCAGCCCCGCCGGCAAGACCGTCGCCGTCAATTGGGGCAGCGAGGCGGCGGCCGGTGGGTAATCGCACTCGTGGGTGACGCCGACGACGCTGTCTCCGAGGCCCAGGGCGAAGAGCATCTCGGTTGAGGAGGGGACGAGGCTGGCGATCCGCATGGAGCTCCATTCAACCGCGCCCGGACCGAATTCTCCCAAAATTGTCCTTGACTACTCAACGTCCTTCCTGTTACGGCTGTGCTCGACGCAGATAGAGCGGGCATTTGTTTGGAGCAAGGGAGAGAAAATGAAGCAGCTGAAGGTTGGCCTGGTCGCGATGCTGGCGGCCATCGCCACGATCGCATTCGTCGGCGCCGGAAGCGCGTCGGCGACCGTGATGTACAAAAGCGTCTTCGGTTTTGACCCAAAACAGGACGTCGGTACGACGATCGAAGCGAAACTGACCGGACCAAAACTGGCTATCGAAGACACAGCAGGAAACAAATGGGTCGAATGCAGCGGCGCCGAACTCCACCTTCTCATCGAATACGGCGGTGAAAAAAACAGCAAAATCTTGCATCCCAACGGGAGCGCGCAGAAACACACCTACACCGGGTGCCCGGTATCGGTGTCGACCGTCAACGGTGGAACGTGGGAAGTCAAACACATCCCCAGCACCGATAACGGGCTGTTCATCGCCACGAGCACAGAAGTCAAAGTGTGGTTCCCCTCGCTCGGGGTCAACTGCACCTTCAAAACCAACGCCACGGCCACCGGCACCCTCAATGGCAATGAAGAAATTGGAGGCACCACGTACTTGGAACTCAACGGTCCGCTCTCTGGGGCTAGCGGCGACCCCTGCCCCACCAGCGCTCGCATAACCGCGACCTACGAAGTTACGAACATCCCGGGCCTCTACGTCTGGCCTTGACCATCTGATCAGGACCTAGAACGGGCATCTGCTCGGAAGCAAGGGAGAGAAGATGAGACATCTGAAGATGGGGCTGACCGCGGCGCTGGCGGCTATGGCTCTGATCGCGTTCGTCGGAGCCGGAACCGCGTCGGCAGGCGAGCTCTGGAAGAGCATTGAATGGTGGGACGAAACACAGAAAGTCGGTGCGACTCTCGAAGCGTCGAAGCAGCTCGGATCGACGGTTCTTTTCGAGGACACAAACGGCAAAAAATTCAACGAATGCACCGGCGTTGGACTCAGTCTTCTCATTGAAAGAGCTGGCGAAAACAACAGCTCGTTCTGGCATCCCAACGGGAGCGTCCAGAGTCACACCTACACCGGGTGCTCGAAAACAGTGGATACCATCATGGGGGGAAAATGGGAAATCATAAACGTGCCCGGCACTGCAAACGGTCTGTTTGTCTCCACTGGCACAGAAGTCACAGTGACCCACGAAATATTCGGGGTCAGCTGTGTCTACAAAACCCCAACCCCGGGCATTACCACCGGCACTCTCACAGGCAATGAAGAAATTGGAGGCACCACGACGCTCGATATCAACGGCCCGCTCTCTGGGACCAGCGGCGGCGCCTGCCCTGCCAGCGCTCGCCTGACAGCGACCTACACCGTCACGAACATCAAAGGGCTCTACGTGGCCGACTGAGAGGCGATCAATCGATCAGTCGTCAGGTCGTAGTCCTGGAAAAACCTAATCTCCGCGGTAGGGCCCCGGCTTCGGCCGGGGCCTGCCTCCGGGAAAGGCTAGCCGCAGGATCGTCCGCTGCACCATCCCGAGCTGCTGGAGGAACGGGCCGCTGTTGTAGGGGAGGCCGTAGCGCTCACAGACGTCTTTGACCTGCGGGGCGATCTCGGCGTAGCGGGTGCTAGGCATGTCCGGGAAGAGGTGGTGCTCCACCTGGTAGCTGAGATTGCCGCTGGCGATGTGGAACATCGGGCTGCCGTCGATGTTGGCGGAGCCGGTCAGCTGGCGGATGTACCAACCGCCGCGGCTCTCGTCCTCGACCTCCTGCTGGGAGAAGGTGTAGGTCTGATCGGGGAAGTGGCCGCAGAAGATGATCGCGTAGGCCCAGACGTTGCGGACGACGTTGGCGGTGGCGTCGGCCTTGGCGGTGGCGCGGAAGGTCTTGCTGCCGCCCTCGAGCGCCGCGTCGATCACCGGCGCCCAGCGACTGCGGCGCTTGTGACCGATCCGGCCGAGGATCCCCCGCGGCCGCTTGCTCTGCCGCCGGGTCTCCACCGCCGCATGAACCGCCGCCGCGGCGAGGGCGCTGACCAGCGGCCAGGCGATGTAGTCCTTGACGATCTGGCTCTTCGCCTTGCCCGCGATCCCCTTCAGCTCGCGCTTCAGTTGCGACTTTGACTTGCGACCGGTGCGGATTGCCTCGAAATCGAGGTCGTGCAGCGCCACGCCCCACTCGAACAATGCCATCAGGATCAGGTTGTAGATCGGCTGCGCGAGGTAGACCGGGTGCCACTTCTGCGCCGGGTCGATCCGCATGATCTCGTAGCCGAGGTCCTTGTCCTTGCCGCGGATGTTGGTGTAGGTGTGGTGGACGTAGTTGTGGGAGTGCTTCCAGGCCTCGGCGGTGGAGGCGGTGTCCCAGTCCCAGGTCGAGGAGTGGATCCGCGGGTCGTTCATCCAGTCCCACTGGCCGTGCATGACGTTGTGGCCGATCTCCATGTTCTCGAGGATCTTCGCCGCCGACAGCGCTGAGGTCCCGGCTGCCCAGGCGGCGCGGTTACGGGAGGCGAGCAGCAGTACCCGCCCGAGGACGGCAAGCCGCCGCTGCATCTCGATCATGCTCTCGATGTAGCGGCGGTCGCGGTCGCCGAGCTCGGCCATGACCCGGTCGCGGATCGCGTCGAACTCGCGCGCGAGTTCCTCCAGCTGCTGCTCGGACAGGTGTGCGAGCGGGCTCTCCTCGTGGCTGTCGATCGGGGCGGTGGGGGGCGTGGCGGTGGTGGTCATCTGATTTCCTGATCCCGCTTTCTCATAGGGCAATTGCAACGTCGCCTTCCGGCGCGTTGACACACGTGCGAACCATCTCTCCCTCATTCCCGTAGACCTCCCCGGTCCGCAGGTCCCTCACTTCGCCGGCGCAGAGCCGGCCGATGCAGGTATGGCAGATCCCCATCCGGCAGCCGAACGGCAGCTCGGCTCCGACTTCCTCGCCCGCGACGAGGATCGGCGTGCCTCCGCCGCACTCAGCTTCGACGCCGCTGGTGATGAAGCGGACCCGACCGCCCTCCCCCGCGACCGCGTCGCCGCCGATCACCGGTTGGAAGCGCTCCATCTCGAGCAGCTCGGGATCCCCCTCCTCGCGCCAGTGCCGGACCAGCGCGTCGAGCATCTCCCCGGGGCCGGATACGAAGGCGTGTCGCTCTCGCCAGTCGGGGCAGATCGAGTCGAGATCGGCGGGCATCATCCGTCCTACTTCGCTCGTGATTCGCAGGTGCGGTTGGTAGCCGGGGCAGCGGGAGTCGAGATCGCGCAGCTGCTCGCCGAAGATCACCCCGTCGGCGCTGCGCGCGGAATGGACGTGGACCACGTCGTGCAGCGCCCCGTCCCGATCGAGGCTGCGCAACATGCTCATGATCGGGGTGATGCCGCTGCCGGCGCTGATGAAGAGGAGCCGCCGCGGAGGGGGATCGGGGAGGACGAAGGTCCCTTCGACGCCGCCGAGGCGGACGATGTCGCCGGGCCGCGCCTGCCGCACGAGGTAGGGAGAAACGGTTCCCGCCTCGACCAGCTTCGGGGTGATTCCGATCAGCCCGTCCGGCCGCCCGGGACTCGTGGTCAGTGAGTAGGCGCGCCAGTGATGGACGCCGTCGACCACGACACCGATCCGCAGGTACTGGCCGGGCCGATGTCCCGTCCACTCGAAGCCAGGCCGGATCAGCACCGTCACCGCGTCGGGTGCCTCCTGCTTGATTCGCTCGATCCGGCCCCGCAGCTCCTGCGTCGACCAGAGCGGGTTGATCAGTTCGAGGTAGTCATCCGGCAGCAGCGGGGTGAAGAGCGAGCGAACTGCGTGCAGTGCGCGCTGGCGCGCCTTCGGGACATTGGGTATGGCGCCTCGCTCTGCCATCGGGGAATGATTACATGGATCGATGTAATGGTTATGTGAAGACGGTCACTCCTATACCCGCGCCTGGGCCGCTTCAGTCGAAAAGCTTCACGTCGCTGATCTCGACCTGGTAGCGGCCTTCCTGTTCCCGCGAGGGAGCCGCTTTGGTGAACCAGATCAGGAAGTACTTCGCCGGCGAGCCGAGGTGCAGTTCGACCTCCTCGAGATCTTGCGCTTCGGTCACGTCGCCGACCGGTTCGCCCCATTCGGAGAGTTCTTCCGGCGGGCCGGAGGCGGCGGCGTAGATCTCGGCATCCCAGCCCGGAGAGGGCGAGCGGATGATCATCTCCGCTGGCGTCCCAGTCGACTTCGCCACCACGTAGATGCCGACGCCCGGGTTGGGACCAGTCTTCGTCCCGGCGAAGTCCTCGGAGTCGTAGTGCTCGCTGCTCCAGGCGGTGTTGCTGGGGTTGCCGTCGACAGCGAGCCCGACGAACTCGGGGCCCTCTTCGCCGTCCCCCTGCGGGTCGAAGTCGGAGGCCTCCGAGAGCGGCACCGGAGAGCCCTTGCCGTCGAGGGCACCGCCTCCGCCGGTGCTGCCGCTGCCGATCAGCTGCACCGCCACCAGCGTGCCGGCGACGACCACGAGCAGCAGCACGATCGCCGCCCATGATCGCCGCCCACCGCCAGCAAGCGTGCCCTGCGCGGGCGGCACCGCCTCCAACACGCTCGTCGCCTCTCCGGTCGCCGCGCCCGCCCGCGCCGCCTCGACTTCGAGCGCCGTGGCCAGATCGTCGATCAAATCGCCGGCCTCCTGATAGCGCCGGGAGGGATCCTTCGCGGTCGCCCGCTCGACCACCATCGCCGCGGCGGCGGAGAGCTCGGGCCGTCGCTGCTGGACGTCGGGCAGCTCTTCATTGACGTGTTTCATCGCCACCCCGACCTGGCTGTCGGCGTGGAAGGGGACCTGCCCGACCAGCATCTCGTAGAGGACGACGCCGAGCGAGTAGATGTCGGAGCGCTGGTCGACCGGGTGCCCCATCGCCTGCTCCGGGGCGACGTAATCAGTGGTGCCGAGCACGCGCCCGGTGGCCGTCATCCCGTCCTGCTCGAGCTGGCGCGAGATCCCGAAATCGGTCAGCTTCGCCCGCCCCTCGGAGTCGATCAGGACGTTCTGGGGCTTGATGTCGCGGTGGACCATGTTGCGGGAATGGGCGACGGTCAGGCCGCGCGCGATCTCGATCGCGTGGGCGAGCGCCTCCTGCGTATCGAGCGCCCCAACCCGGTTGATCCGCTGCTTCAGCGTCTCCCCCTCGACGTACTCGAAGACGATGTAGGGGTGGCCGCCGTCCTCGCCGGCGTCGATCACGGCGACGACGTTCGGATGCGAGAGCTTCGCCACCGCCCGCGCCTCCTGCCGGAACCGCTCCAGCTGATCGGCCTGCTCGGACATCTCGCGGTGCATCACCTTCACCGCGACCGACCTGTCGAGGGTGGTGTCGCGGGCCAGGTAGACCGTCGACATCCCGCCGCTGCCCAGCTTCGCCTCCAGCCTGTAGCGGCCGGAGAGCACGGTGCCGATCATCTGGGAACTAGTCGAGGCGCGGTCGCTCACTTGCGCCGCCAACGTTACGACGCCCCGTGCGCGGAGGCGACTTAGAGGATCCTGGGTGGTCCATCGGTTGCGCGGCCGACGCGCTTCGCCTCTGGGTAGTGACCCCGCAGCAGCGCCAGCGCGCTCCCCTCGTCCCCCGCGGGCACGACGACGCAGAAGCCGCAGCCCATGTTGAAGACCTCGCGCATCTCCTCGTCGGAGACGTCGCCGTGCTCCCGGATCAGGTCGAAGACCGGCGGGACGGGCAGCGGGTCATCGATCTCATAGCCGACCTCGGCGGCGAGGCGGAGGAGGTTGCCGGTGCCTCCCGAGGTGATGTGGGCGAGGCCGCGGACGTCGATCTCCGAACGCAGCAGCTCGACGACTGGCTTCACGTAGATCTCGGTCGGCTCCAGCAGGACCTCGCCGAGCGGCCGGCCGAGCCGGTCGTCGTCGAGTGGGATCTCGGCGAGGGCGGAGCGGGCGAGGGTGTAGCCGTTGGAGTGCAGGCCGCTGGAGGGGAGGCCGATCACGACATCCCCCGGCTCGATCGCCGACCCGTCGACGATCGCATCGAGAGGGACGGTCCCGAAGCAGGCGCCGGAAACGTCGACGCCGCGGACCAGCTGCCCGAGCTGCGCCAGCTCGCCGCCGGGGATCTCGATCCCGGCGAGCTCCGCGCCCCGTGCCAGGCCAACCCCGATTTCCGCGCAGACCTCGGGGTCGGCCTTCTCGATCGCGATGTAGTCGAGCATCGCCAGCGGCTCCGCGCCGACGCAGATCACGTCGTTGACGTTCATCGCGACGCAGTCGATCCCGATCGTGTCGAAGCGTCCGAGCTGCTCGGCCAGCACCAGCTTCGTCCCAACCCCGTCGGTTGAGAGCGCGATCCCCGTCCGCTCGTCGATCTTGATCACGCTCGCGTAATGCCCCGGCAGCGGCACCTGCGCCGAAGGCCTGCCGAGCTCGATAGCCCCGAGCGCCCGCACCAGACCGGCCACGGCCGCATCTGCCGCCCCCTGGTCGACTCCAGCTTTTGCGTAGGCGTCCTTCGCCGTCACTTGCGCCCTAGCTTTGCAAGAACCACGGCCGCCAAGCCGATCCGATAGGCCGCGTAGGGCCAGAGCGCGCGGTCGCGCTCGACCAGCTGGATCAGGCGCTGGGAGGCGAGGGTCGAGGCGAAGGAGGCGGCGATGCCGACGGCCAGAGAGCGCCGCAGCTCCGGGGTGGTGCCGCGGCGGGCAAGTCGACCCCCCTTCAGCGCGGTGGCGCCGACGATGATCGGCAACGCGATCGTGCGCGAGAGCAGATTGGCCTGGTCACGCGAGAAGCGCCGCCAGCGAGCCGCCGCCAGGGTGACGCCGTTGCGCGAGACGCCGGGCGCGAGCGCCGCCGCCTGGGCGATCCCGAGCGCCAGGCCGTCCGTAGCCGTCGCGTCGCCGCGGCCCCGTCGCTGCGGCCTGCGGTCGGCGATCAGCATCGCCGCGGCGCCCGCCAGCAACCCGTAGGCCGTTGCCCGCGGTCCCCCGAGGCGCCGCTCGATCGGCCGCTCCAGGGTGTACCCGACGACCGCCGCGGGCAGGAAGGAAAGGCCCAGCAGCAGCGCCCGCCGCCCGTCGAACTGCCGCAGCTCTTCGGCGATCACCCGCCGCTGGCCGATCAGCAGCGCCGCCGCGGCGCCGGTGTGGAGCGCGACCTCGAAGCTCTTGCGCAGCTCCGGATCGATCCCGTCCCAGTCCCACCCCGCGAGCCAGGGGACGAGGACGATGTGGGCGGAGCTGGAGACCGGCAGCAGCTCCGCCGGCCCTTGCACCAGCCCCAGCGCGACCGCGCGCGGGGCCGGTAGGCCGCCGTCGCTCAAGCCCTGGGAGCCCCAGCGGGCTCGGGAGCGCCGGCCGGCTCGCCCTCGTCGGGCCCACCGCGTCGGCGCCGTTTCACCAGCAGGTAGACGCCGAGCGCGATCGCGGCGGCCACCACCAGGTAGTCGAGGTAATGCAGGTGGTCGCGCCACTCCTCCCAGTTGTGGCCGACGCTTTGGCCGATCAGCGCCAGCATCAGCACCCAAGGTATGCAGCCGAGTGCCGTCAGCACCGTGAAGCGCCAGAAGGGCATCTTCGCGACGCCCGCCGGAAGCGAGATGAAGGTGCGGATGATCGGCAACATCCGCGAGAAGAAGACCGTCGCGTCGCCGTAGCGCTCGAACCAGTCGTCGGCCCATTTGAGGTATTTCGGCGGCAGGTGGATGAGGCGGTTTTTCTCGAGCAGGTCGACGCGGCCGAGGTAGCCGACGCCCCAGGCGATCCAGGAGCCGACGAGGTTGCCGAGCACTCCCGCGGCGACGACTCCGAAGAGGCTGAGCTCGCCGGCGGCGACGCTGGCTCCGGCGAAGAGCATGATCGCCTCGCTCGGCACCGGCAGGCAGGCGGACTCGAGCAGCATCAGCACGAAGACCGCCGGCAGCCCGGTGCTGCTGATGAAGTCGGTCCCCGCGTTGACGATCGGGTCGAGGAAGAAATCGGTGACGCTGGCGAACGGCAGGATCGGCATCGTGAAGCGGGCATTGTAGGGAGAGCTCCCAACAGCAACTAAACTCGCCTGGTTCATGCGCCGGTTGAACCACCCCGTCTACCGCAACCGGGTTCTGCAGATAGCGGCCGACGCCGTTCTCGTCGCGCTGGCCTACTTCCTCGCTTTCCAGCTGCGTTTCCTCGACGACCCGCACGGCTGGCCGCAGCGCTACGAGACCCTCTTCGCCCAGTCCGTCGGCTTCGTCGTCGTCGGCAAGCTGGTCGTTTTCTACGCCCTCGGGCTCTACCAGAAGTGGTGGCGCTACGTCAGCGGCCGCGACTTCCTCCTGATCCTCCGCGCGGTGGCCGTCGCCAGCGCCCTGCTCGTCGTCGTCTTCGCCGTCGCCAAGCCCTTCGAGCACACGCTTCCTCGGTCGGTCGAGGTGATGGACTTCCTTCTCACCGCGCTGCTGATCGCCGGCGCCCGCCTGGCGGTGCGGCTGATCCTCGAGCGGCCGACCCGCGGCGCGCGGATGCCGAAGCACGAGGTCCTCGTTGTCGGCGCCGGCGCCGGCGGCCAGATGGTCGTCCGCGAGCTGCAGCTCAACCCCAACCTCGGCGCCACCGCGATTGGCTTCGTCGACGACGACCCGCGCAAGCGGGGGATGCGGATGCTGGGCCTGAAGGTGCTGGGCGCGACCCGGGAGATCGACAGGATCCTCGACGAGACCGACCCCGACGAAGTCGTGATCGCGATCCCCTCGGCGCCGGGGACCCTGCGCGGCCGCATCGTCGCCGCCTGCCGCGAGCGGGAAATCCGCGTCCGCACCCTGCCGACCGTGTTCGAGCTGCTGCGCGGTGGCGTCCAGCTCAACAAGCAGCTGCGCGAGGTCCAGGTCGAGGACGTGCTCGGCCGCGACCCAATCGTCGTCGAGCTCGACCGCGTCGGCGCCTACCTGCGTGACCGCATCGTCCTCGTCACCGGCGCCGGTGGCTCGATCGGCTCGGAGCTCTGCCGCCAGATCGCCCGCGTCGGCCCGCGCCTGCTGGTGATGCTCGACCACGCCGAGGACAACCTCTTCGAGATCGACCGCGAGATGGTCGAGGAGCGCCATTTCGCCAGCTGCGAGGCGGTGCTGGCGGACTGCAAGGAGCCGCACCGGATGCTCGAGGTGATGCAGCGCTTCAAGCCCGAAGTCGTCTTCCACGCCGCCGCCTACAAGCACGTGCCGCTGATGGAGGCCAACCCGCTCGAGGCGGTCCGCAACAACACGATCGCGACGCGGGTGACCGCGGAGACCGCCGCCGCCTCGAAGGTCGAGCGCTTCGTCCTCATCTCCACCGACAAGGCGGTCAATCCGCAGACGGTGATGGGCGCCTCGAAGGCGATGGCCGAGTGGGTCGTGGAGGCGGCCGGGGACAGGTATCCGGAGACGCGCTTCGCCTCGGTCCGCTTCGGCAACGTCCTCGCCTCCTCCGGCAGCTTCGTGCCGATCTTCCGCGGCCAGATCGAGCGCGGCGGCCCGGTCACGGTCACCCACCCGGAGATGACCCGTTACTTCATGACGATCCCGGAGGCGGTGCAGCTGGTGATCCGCGCCGGCGATATCGGCGCCGGCAAGGGCGAGGTCTTCGTCCTCGACATGGGCGAGCCGGTGAAGATCGTCGATCTCGCCCACAACATGATCCGCCTCGCCGGCTACGAGCCGGAGGAGGACATCGCGGTCGAGTTCACCCAGCCGCGCCCCGGCGAGAAGCTGCACGAGGTCCTCTTCGGCGAGGCCGAGGAGTGCCAGCCCACCGCCGCGAAACGGATCAACCGGGCGGTGCGCGCTACGCCGATCGACCAGGAGTGGGTCGAGTCGACCCTGAACTCGCTCGAACACCTGGTTCTGGCCGGGGACGAGGCTAATTTGGCGGAGCGAGTCGTCGAGCTGATCGCCGCACCGGGTGGCGAGGCGGCGACTCTCGCCCCCAACGAATAGCCTCTCGCAGCCACTGGTGTCTATCCGCAAACCCCCACGCACGGCTGGCGGCGCCGGACACTTCACGGGGCGTCGTCCTCGGGAGGCCAAATGGCGCTGCCATTCGGCCCCCCTGCGTCCTACCCCCGCTCGGTCCGGCACTCGCCAGCCGCACGCGCGAGTTTGCGGATAGACACTTGGTCCGCGTGATCGAACAAATCGGCGCCTTCGCCGGCCTGGCCGCGTTCCTCGGTCTCGCCGTGCTCGCGCTGCTCTCCTTCACGCATGGGCGCGACATCCGCCGCCTCCGCGACTGGGCCGGCTCGGCGCCCGAGCGGGACGCGGACCGCAAGGAGCAGGCGACGACGATCGCCGCCCAGCGGGCCGAGGAGCTGCGGGCGCTCGAGGAGGCGCGGACCGCCGACCAGGAGGCGATCTCCAGTCGCGAGGAGCGGCGCCGGCGGCGCGAGGAGGGCCTGCCGGAACAGTCCCTTCGCGAGCGGCTGCGGCACCGCCTCTCCGGCTTAGGGGAGACCGCTTCGAAGCCGGGCACGCTGGTCGCGCTCTTCGTCGTTTTGGTCGTGGCGATCGGCGGCGGCGCCTACCTCGTCCTCAGCGGATCCGACGAGGGCGCCGGCGGCGGCGCCAAGCAGGCGGCGGCGAAGCTGAGGCCAAGCGAAGTCGAAGTGACGGTGCTCAACGGCACCGCTGTACCCGGGCTCGCCGCCAGCTTCGGTGACAAGGTCGAGGGGAAGGGATTCCGCCTCGGGGCGGTCACCAACAGCAGCGCCAGCTTCGCCGAAAGCGTGGTGATGTTCAAACGCGGCCACAAGCCGGAGGCGCGGATCGTCGCCCGGCAGTTGAGCATCCCGAAGCTGCAGCTGATGAGCGGCGAAATCGAACCCGTCTCGGCCGGAGCCAACGTCGCCGTGATCGTCGGCGAGGACAATGCCGAAGCGGCCGAATGACGCGGCCGCGGTCGTCTTCGCGCTCCTCGTCCTGGCGACGCTAGCCGCCTTCGCCTACGCCCAACTGGTCAAGCGCGACCCGCTCGTGCTCGACAAAGCCAGCTTCGTCGCCGTGCCCCGCCTGCACCCGGAAGCACCGCCGGTGCGGAGCTTCACGCCGAACGGAGATTGCAGGTACGACGAGATCCGGATCCGCTTCCGCACCACCCAGAGCAGCGACGGCACGGTTCAGGTGATCAAGCCCGGCGGGCGGGTGGTGGTGACCCTCGCTCGCGACACCTTCCTCAAGCGCTACACCTTCCACACCTTCCTTTGGGACGGCCGGCAGCGGGGCGGCGGCACCGCACGACCAGGCCGCTACAAGCTGCGGGTGAAACTCGGAGACCGGACCCTCGTTACGCCCGGCGTGATCCGTCTTCACCGCTCCCCGAAGAACCCGCGATCCCACTGCGCGAGGGCGAAAAGTTGAGCGACTTCCTCGCGGGGGCCGGCCTCCTCCTCGCGGTGGGCGCCAGCGCCGCCGCGATCCTGTTGCCGGCTGGGCGCCCGCGCAGCGCCGCGATGGCGATGGCGATGGCCCTCTTCCCGGTCTTGATCATCGGCGACCAATGGCACACCGCACAGATCGTCGACCTCCGCCACGACGAGTGGAGGATCGTCGTGCTGCTCGCGATTGCGGTTCTCGCGATCGGAGTCCTGGCCATCTTCTTCAGGCCTTGGCCGATCGCGATTCCACTCGCGGTCATCGTCGCCCTGCCGTTCCGGGTGCCGCTGGAGGCGGGTGGCGATACTGCGAACCTGCTCGTCCCGCTTTACCTGGTGATTGCCGCCGGGGTGGTGGCGGTGGGAGCGAGGGACTGGGGGCGCCGGTCGGCGGGTCCTGTCTCCTCCACTTGGCTTGCAAAGGTCTTGGCCGCTGTCGTAGTGCTTTACGCGCTGCAGACGCTGTACTCCGAGGACTTCTCGAAGGGGTTGCAGAACGTCTGCTTCTTCCTGGTCCCGTTCACCGTCGCCTTCGGTCTCCTGCAGGACGTCGAGTGGGACGGGAGGTTGCTGCGGTGGGCGCTGATCCTCGTCGGAATCGAGGCGAGCGCCTTCGTGGTCATCGGCAGCGTCGAGTTCCTGACCGGGAGCCTTTATTGGAACGACCAGATCATCAGGTCGAACGAATTCCACACTTATTTCAGGGTCAACGGGGTGTTTTGGGACCCTAACGTCTACGGCCGGTACTTGGCGTTGGTGACGACCGTCGCTGCCGCGGCATTGCTCTGGGTTCGCACCCGGGAGAGCTTCTGGTTGCTCAGCGGACTGATCCTGGTGCTCTGGATCGGGCTGGTGCCGACCTACTCGCAGTCGAGTTTCTTGGCCCTGCTGGCTGGGCTCGCGATGCTGGCGGCGATTCGCTGGAATTGGCGCTGGACGCTGGTGGTGGTCGCCGTCTGCAGCGTCGGCGCCGTGCTGGTGGTCCTCCTCGCCGGCGGCTCCGGGAAGATCACCAGCGACCGCCTCAACGTCGACCTCAGCGGCCGCGGCAGCCTCATCTCCGGCGGCCTCGACCTCTTCGCGGAACGCCCCGTCTGGGGCTACGGCGCGGGCGGCTTCCAGAGCGCCTACGGCGAGCACCGCGAGAACCCGGACGCCCCAGTCACCATCTCCCACACCGAGCCCGTCACCGTCGCGGCCGAGCAGGGCCTGATCGGCCTGATCGCCTATCTCCTGCTCATCTCCGTTGCTCTGCGGACGATGAGTGCGGGTCTTTTGAACGGCAATGCCGCCCGAGCCGCGGTCCTGGCGGCTTTCGTGGCTCTGCTCGTCCACACCCTCGCCTACGCCGGCTTCTTCGAGGACCCGATCACCTGGGTGCTGCTGGCGGTCGGCGCTTCGCTTGCCGCTGCACCAGCGGTCCGCGACCCGGCATAGCGTCCCAGTCATTTTGGCCCGTCGAGGGCGCGGTCGCGGAGAGACTCGCCGCGGTTGGGGAAGAGCGCCTGGCGGGCGTGGGCCCAGAATACCCGGGCCGACCGGTTCGGGAGGACGGTGGCCGCGATGGCTCGGAGGGCGTAGGACCAGGCGGTGAGGAGACGGACCGTAAGAGCGGCGCCGCCGCCGTGGTGCTTGCGCATGTAGAGGTCGCGATTGCGGTGGAATTCGACGATCCTGGGCAGCCCCTTGGCGAGGTCGGTGGAGAGCTGGTCGTGGTGGACCGCCTCGGCGGCGGGGACGAAGAGGCAGTGCCAGCCAGCCTCGCGTAGGCGCTTGGCGAAGTCGCACTCGTCGTAGTAGACGAAGAAAGCCGGGTCCATGTAGCCGACCTCCTCGGCCGCCTCTCGCCGGACCATCAAGGCGCTCGACTGCGCCCAGTCGACTCGGCGGACCATGCTGCCCTTGCTCTGCACGGTCAGCCGGCGGTGCAGGAAGAGGGCGCCGATCAGCGCCGTGCCGACGCCGGGGAAGCGCCAGGCCGACGGGACGGGGTTGCCATCGGAGTCGAGCAGTTGGGCCGTCGCCGCGGCTGCTTTCGGTTCGCGCTCCAGCGCCGCGAGCAGCGCCTCGACCGCCCCCGCCCGCAGCTCCGAATCCTCGTTCAGCAGCAGGCAGTACCGGCCCCGCGCCTCCCGCATCAGAGTCGAGTCGTTCTCGGCCTTGCCCGTCCGCCGCTCCAGCGCGATCAGGCGGATCTCGCCACCGAGTTCCCGGACGGCCTCGGCGGAGCCGTCCTCAGATGCGTTGTCGAGGACGAGAATCTCAGCCTCGACGTCCGGCGGGTGGGCGCGGTCGATCGCGGCCAGGCAGGCGAGCAGGTAATCGCGGCCGTTCGTGTTCACGACGCAGTAGGAGAGCGTGGGCGGCAAGGTGGTCACGATAATCCGCCCGGCCCAAATGAAGGTGCAACTCGTCGACCCCTCGGCCTTTACGCCGCCCTACGACCGCGCTCTCGCGGCCGCGCTCGCGCGTGCCGGCGCCGAGGTCGAGCTGGTCACGAGCCGCTTCCTCTATGGCCCGGTTCCTCCCGCGGAGGGTTACCGGGTCGACGAGCGCTTCTACCGCCGCACCGCCTCCCGCGGGCTCGAGGCGCGTGCCCGGCTCCCGTTCAAGGCCGTCGAGCACGTCGGCGACATGCTCCGCTTCCGGCGCGCCGCCGAGGTCGACGTCATTCATTACCAGTGGCTGACGATCCCCCGCCTCGACGTCCACATGCTCCCGCCAAAGCGGCCGCGGGTGATGACCGCCCACTACATCCTGCCCCCGCGACCCAACCGCCGGCAGGTCCGCGTCGCCCGCCGCGTCTTCAGCAGCATGGACGCGGTCGTCGCCCATTCCGAGCATGGCGCGGCCCGCCTGCGAGACGAGGTGGGGCTGGACCCCGCGAAGGTCCGGGTCATTCCCCACGGCGCTTTCGACTACCTGACGAGCTTGCCCGAGGAGAAGCCGCTGCCGCCGGAGCTGGAGGGTGCGGAGGGGCCGGTGATCCTCTTCTTCGGACTGCTCCGCCCTTACAAGGGCATCGAGGATCTGATCGAGGCATACGGCCGGATCGTCAAAAGCACCTCAGGGGACGCCGCCGAGCTCTGGATCGTCGGAAACCCGCGCGTGGACGTCGAGCCGCTGCGCCGCCAGGCAGCCGAGGTCGGCGGTCGCGTTCGCTTCGTCACGCGCTTCGTCGATGACGCCGAGATCCCAGCGATCTTCCGCCGCGCCGACCTCCTCGTCCTTCCCTATCTGGACGCCGAGCACTCCGGCGTGCTCTACACCGGCCTCGCCTTCGGCAAGCCCCTCGTCCTCAGCGCGGTTGGCGGCTTCCCGGAGGTGGCCGAAACGGGAGCGGCCCGACTCGTCCCGCCCGGCGATACCGCCACCCTCGCATCCACGCTGGGGGACCTCGTCAGGGACGACCAGGCCCGAGCCGAGCTCGCCGCCGCCGCGACCAAAGCCGCCACCGGGCCGTATTCCTGGGACGAGTCAGCGCGACTGACGATGGACCTCTACCGCGACCTGCTCGACGCCCGCCCATGAACACCACCGCCGCAATCCTCTTCTGGCTAAGCGCCAGCCTGATCCTCTACACCCACCTCGGCTACCCGCTCGTCCTCTGGGCCCTCACCCGCCTCCTCGGTCGGCATCGTTTCCACCCTTCGCCTGCCTATAGCGAGGACAAAGGTGGAAACGACACGGCGAAGCAGCTGCCGATGGTGTCGCTGATCGTTCCCGCGTACGACGAGGAGGAGGTGATCGCGGGGAAGGTCGCCAATGCGCTTGCGCTCGACTATCCGCGCGACCGCCTGCAGATCGTCGTCGCCTCCGACGGGTCCTCCGACGCGACCGCGGAGCGCGCTCGCGCCGCCGGCGCCGACCTCGTCCTCGAGCTGCCGCCTGGCGGCAAGGTTGCCGCCCTCAACGCCGCGGCCGAGCAGGCCACCGGCGAGATCCTCGCCTTCTCCGACGCCAACAGCGCCTGGGCCCCGGACGCGCTGCGGCAGCTCGTCACCCCGTTCGCCGACCGGAGGGTCGGCTACGTTTGCGGCCAGGTCCGCTTCCTCGACCCTGGTGGCGACAACCTCGAGGGGACTTACTGGCGCTACGAGATGGCGGTGCGGGAGATGGAGTCCGCGCTGGCCGGCGTCACCGGCGGCAACGGCGCGATCTACGCGGTACGCCGCGGCGCCTACATCCCCCTCGCCCCCTCCGGCAGCCACGACCTCAGCTTCCCGTTCGCGTTCGCCAAGCGTGGGCTGCGCTCGCTCTACGTGCCAGCCGCACGCGCCGAGGAGAAGATGGTCCCCACCCTCGAGGGCGAGCTCGCCCGCAAACGGCGAATGATGCGCGGCCTCTGGGACATCGTCCTCGGCGAGGGGATGCTCTCGCCCCGCGGATACCCGCCGCTATTCGCCTTCGAGCTCGTCTCCCACCGGCTGCTTCGCTACCTCAGCCCGTTCCTCCACCTGGTCGCTTTGGTCACCAACGCCTTCCTCCTCGACGGCTGGTTCTACATCCTCACCTTCGCTCTGCAGATCGGCCTGATCGTGGCGGCCCTGCTCGGCCGCTTCCTGCCTCTGGCGCCGCTCCGCATCGCCCGCTACTACGTGCTGACCACCACCTCGATCGCCGCCGGCCTCTGGGATCGCTGGCACCAGGGCGCAGGCGGGCGCTGGCAGAAGGCCGAGGGCACCCGCTGATGCCGCGGACCCTCGACATCCTCCTCGCCGCCCTCGCCCTGGCGATCCTCTCGCCGGTCCTGCTCGTCGCCGCGATCGCGATCAAGCTGACCAGCCCTGGCCCGGTCGTCTACCGCCAGCGTCGCGTCGGCCTCGGCGGTCGCGAGTTCGAGATGTGGAAGCTGCGGACGATGGTGCGGGGGTCGGATCCGATCGGCGTCGGCAAGGTCGTCTACCGCAACGACCCCCGCGTCACCACGCCAGGCCGGTTCCTCCGCCGCGCCTCCCTCGACGAGATCCCAAACCTCGTCAACGTGATCCGCGGCGAGATGGCGATCGTCGGCCCGCGACCGACGATCAAAGCCCAGGTCGACGATTACACCCCGCACCAGAAACGCCGCCACGAGGTACTGCCCGGGATCACCGGCTGGGCACAGGTACAGGGCCGCGCCGGCATCCCCTGGGAGGAGCGGATCGAGCTCGACGTCTGGTACGTCGACCACCGCAGCGCGGCCCTCGACCTCCGCATCCTCATCAAGACCGCCTGGCTGGTCCTCACCGGCCAGGGCTTGGCACCTGATTGAGCAGGATAGGGTTCCGGCCGTGAGCGATCGCCCCGACGTCAGTCTGCGTTCCTTCGAAGAGGGCGACGCGCCCGCCGTCCACCGCTGGTTCAACAACCCGGAGGCGACGAAGACGCTGATGGAGCAGCGCGACGGCTTCACGATGGAGGAAGCCGAGGCCTGGACCCGTCGGGCGATGGACAGCTCCGGCGAGGACCGCAAGTTCGCGATCGTCGTCGAGGGCTACGACGAGCCGGTCGGCTTCACCGCCCTCTACGGACTTTTCCGGCAGACGGCACCGGAGCTCGGGGCCCTGATCGGCGACGACGTGCGCGGCAAGGGTGTGGGCCGCCGCGCCGAGGCGCTGACGATCGCCAAGGCCTTCGACGAGTACGGCGCCCACCGCGTCTACGGCCGCATCCCCGCCCGCAACGAGGTGGCGAAGAAGGCAGTCGCCGGCCTCGGCTGGAAGCACGAGGGAACGATGCGCGCCCACCTCGCCCGCCAGGACGCACCGCCGGACGATTGCGAGATCTGGGGCGTGCTCCCGGACGAGTTCCGCGCCGCCGCCGCGCATCTTCTGGGGTGAGCGCCCGAGCCGAACTGCTTGAGGACCGCGGCGAAGCCGCGGTCGACGCGGGGTTCTTCCGCTCCCGCCCCTTCCTCGACGCCGAAGGCGTCACTCACACGCTGCGGATCGAGGCCGACGACGTTGAGCTGCTCGCCCCCCTGATCGTCCGCGAGATCCCCGGCACCGACCAGCGCGACGCGATCTCCCCCTACGGATATCCCGGGTTAGTTGAGAGGAGTCGGGGGCATGCCTCCCGGAGCAACAGCGGGGAGGCTCCGGGAGACATGCCCCCGACTCCTCCCACCGACCCCGAGTCGATCGACTTCTCCGCAACCGGCCTCGTCAGCATCTTCCTTCGGCATGCGCTTGAACCATCCCCCTTGGCTGGGGCAACGGAGCGCAACGTGGTCCAGGTCGCGGACCCAGCGCTATCGAGGAAGAGCCGGCCGACCGATCGCCGGCAGGTCAGGCGCAACCTCGAAGCTGGTTACGAGCTCGAGCTGATTCCGGGCGCCGAGACTACCGCCGACCAGCGCGCCGGCTTCCTCCGCGTCTACGAGGAAACGATGCAACGCACCGAGGCCGCCCCGCACTACTTCTTCGGCGGCGCCTACTTCGACCGCATCCTCGAAGCGGAATGCACCTGGCTCACCCTCGCCGCCGCCCCTTCCGGGGAGCTCGCCGCCGCCTCGATCGCCGCCGTCAGCGACGGTTACCTCCACTACTACCTCAGCGGCAGCGCCGACTCTCACCTGCGCGACTCACCGATGAAGAACGTCGTCGCCCGCCTCGTCGAGCTCTCCAGCGAACTCGGCCTCCCGCTCAACCTCGGCGGCGGCATCTCTCCTGGCGACGCGCTGGAGGAGTTCAAGCGCGGCTTCGCCAACCGGCAGCAGCCCTGGCTCACCTCCGAGCTGATCTGCGACGAGTCCGCCTACGAGCGACTCAGCGCCGACCGCGATTCGTCCGGCTTCTTCCCCGCCTACCGGGCGCCTTAACCCCGCTACTCGGCCGCTTCAGGCGCCGCCGGTTCGGCCGGCGTCGGGCCGGTGAAAGTGAAGGCGAAGACTTCCTCCCCGCCGTACTTCCCCCAGGTCGCCTTGCCGAAAGCGCGGATCGCGTCGAGGGTCGCCGCCCTCTTGTAGGTAGGGCAGCCAAGGAGGTTGGTCCAGGTCGCCGCCGCGACCTCGTAGGGCATCTCAGCGTTGGGGAAGAGGAGGGTCGCCCCATACATCGTGTCGTAGAGCCCCTTCAGCTCCAGCTGGGCCTCTTCCGGAAGCTCGGGCGAGTACTGGATCGCCATCCGCCCGTGCTCGAGCGAATGGACGAGGTTGATCGCTTCCGGCGTCTCGAGGTAGGCGCCGTCGGCCTGCTGGAAGGGCGCATCGACGTGGTTCCCCGAGGTCGCCGGGTTCGTCCTGTAGGCGGGTTCAGGCGAACTGGGCGGCATGTGTTCGTGGCCCTCATCCGCGAGTCGCAGCCGCAGCTCGCACCCTGCCCGCGCGGCTGCCGCTTTCAGGCTCGTCTCCCGCGCCGCCGCCGGCACGATGCCGGCCCGCTCGTCCGGCTCCACCCCGTTGGTCGAGCCCACCGCGGCGTTGAAGTTGATGTGGGCCCCACCCGCGTCCCGCGCGCCACCGCCGTCCTCGCCGCTGTCGCTGGCGAGGACAAAGACGAGCACCGCGACCGCGAGGACGACGGTGGAAACCACCGCGTAGCCAATCAGGAGGCGGTTGCGGTTCGAACGCTCGGCCGTCTCTTCAGCCGTCACACGCTCCTGCCGCAACCGTTCCCTCTCGCGGTCTTCCCCGTCCATGCGGGCGGAGAATATGCGGCCGCCTCGTCAGGCGGCTACTCCTCGGAGCTCTCCGGTTCTTCCGGGTTCCTCGGCGTCGGGCCCTCGAACGGGAAGTCCTCGACCGGCTCATTGCCGTATTTCCCCCAGGTCTTCTTGCCGAAAAGACGGATCGCGTCCAGGGTCCTTTCATCATCGTAGGCGGTGCACCCCATGAAGTTCGACCAGGTGACCGCGGCGACGGCATAGCGCATTTCGTCGTCGGCGGTGAGCAGCGTCGCGCCATACATCGTGTCGTAAAGGCCCTTCAATTCCAGCTGGGTGTCTTCGGGGAGATCGGGGGCGTAATAGATCGCCATCCGGCCGTTGTTGAGGGAGCCAACAACGTTTATCGCTTCAGGAGTGTTCAGGTAGGCGCCGTCAGCCTGCTGGTGAGGAGGTTTGACGTGGGGCCCCGAGGAGGCAGGGTAGGTGTTGTATTCGGGAGCCTTGGATCCGACCGGAACCACCTTGGATTTCTGTTCTTCGTACTCCAGGAACAGGTAGCAACCTGCTTCTTCAGCCACTTTTTCGAGATTCTTGAATTTCGGCGGCTGCGGCGGCGTCCCAACTCTTTCATCCAGGGTCAGGTCGTGGGTTTCGCCCGATTCGTCGTTGACGTGCGCGTTGCCGCTTGATCCCTCGGAGCTTCCGCAACCCGAAAGCGCGAAGAGCGCCGCGACCACTACAAGTACGAGAACGCCTGCCTTGCCCATAACGCCTCCCTTGCCCCCTCCATTAATCATCGGGCGAAATCTTATTCAAAAAGTTCTAACCGTGCGGCGTCACCGCTCACCCGCTCCCACGGCCGCGAGGCTCTCAGGGCACCCAGCACCGCCCTCGTGGCGGGCGCTCGGTTGAGGGCGTAGAAGTGGATCCCCGGGCAGCCGGCGATCAGCAGCTCGGCGCATTGCTGCGCCGCGTAAGCGATCCCGAGCTGGAACTCCCGCTCCGGGTCGCCGCCCGCCGCCTCGAAGGCGGCTTCAAGCCGGGGCGGGATCGTGGCATCGCAAAGGCTGCAGATCCGCTTCGTCTGGGCGAAGCTGGCGACCGGAATCACGCCGGCCACGATCGGCACCTCGATCCCCCGCTGGCGGGCCGCCTGGACGAAGTCGAAATAGACCTGGTTGTCGAAGAAGAGTTGCGTGATCAGGAAGCTCGCTCCCGCATCGACCTTCGTTTTCAGGTACTGCAGGTCGGTGTCGAGGTCCGGGGCCTCCGGGTGCACCTCCGGGAAGCAGGCACCGCCGATCCCGAAGTCCCAGCCGGCGGAGATGAAGGCGGCGAGCTCCGCGGCGCTGCCTAGCCCGCCCTCGGGCTGGACGAAGTCCTCCTGTCCCCGCGGCGGGTCCCCGCGCAGGGCGAAGACGTTTTCGATCCCGGCCGCCTCGATCCGGTCGAGCGTCGCCGCCAGCCCCTCGGTCGTCTCCCCGACGCAGCTCAGGTGCGCCATCGTCTCGAAGCCGAGCTCGTCCTTCAGCGCCGTGGTGATCTCTACCGTCCCGTCGCGGGTCGAGCCGCCGGCCCCGTAGGTGACCGAGACGAAGTTCGGCTCCAGCGCCCGCAACTCGCGCGCCGTCTCGTACAGCTGCTCGGTCGCCTCCGGCGTCTTCGGCGGGAAGAACTCAATCGAGAAGGTCGGCCTCCTCTCGGCGATGATCTCGTCGATCCGCATGGGCGGGAGGGTAGCCGCCGCGCGAACTTATCGCTCTTTGCGGACTGTCCCGGCACCTACCTCTAGCGCGACGCGATCCGGAGGGGTACGTTGCTTCTGCGACCGGGAGAGACCGGTTCCCGCGAAAGCCAAACGGGAAAGGTCTCGAAGGTGACGTGACGAGCTTCTGAGCGCGAAGGCTACGCGCGAGGCAGGCAACGAGCGTCATCACCGGTTGCTTTTTCTTTGTCCGCTCCGTTCCCTACCGTGGGCGGCGGCCTTGGGGGACCTGCCCTTCCCAGGCCGGCGACCGGGGCGCACTTGATCGGGAGCCGGGCGTCGTCGCGAACCCCGTGACCGCGTGACGACTAGCCCGCCCGCTCCCGCGCTTGATCCTCTGTGGGAGGATCGGCTCGATGAGCAGCTCGGAGGTACGGTACGAGCGCCGAGGCGCCGCCGCGGTGCTGACGATCGATCGTCAGCAGCGTCGCAACGCGATCGACGGTGCCGCTGCGGCAGAGCTGCGACGGGGGCTGGAGTCCTTCGAAGCCGACGACGGCGCGCGGGTGCTCGTCCTCACCGGTGCCGGCGGCGAGGCCTTCTGCGCCGGCGCCGACCTGAAGTCGCTCGACCTCGACGTCGACCACCCCTCCGGGCCACTCGGCTTCACCCGCCTCACCCCCACCAAGCCGACGATCGCCGCGATCGACGGTTGGTGCCTGGCCGGCGGTCTCGAGCTGGCGCTCTGGTGCGACCTGAGGATTGCCACGCCGGCTTCGGTCTTCGGCTGCTTCGAGCGTCGCTGGGGGGTCCCGCTGATTGACGGCGGCACCCAGCGACTGCCGCGGGTCGTCGGACTTGGCCTGGCACTGGAGCTGATCCTCACCGGCCGTCCGGTCGAAGCCGAGGAGGCGCAACGGATCGGGCTCGTCAACGAGTTGGTCGAGCCAGGGGCGCACCTGGACCGTGCCCTCGAGCTGGCTGAGCACATCGCCTCCTTCCCCGCGGAGACGGTTCTCAGCGATCGCCGCGCCGCGCTCGAGGGCGCGGGCCTGCCGTTGAGCGAAGGGCTGGAGCTCGAGCACCGACTCGGTCGCGAGGTGCTCGCGGTCGCCGCGCGCGGCGCCGCCCGCTTTGCCGCTGGCGAGGGACGCCACGGGGCGGGCGCGGATCCGAAGGACAGCTCCTAGCCCTCTCCGCGCATCTCGGCGGCTGCCGCCTCCGCGCCGAAGTAGGGGAGCACCGCGAGGTACATCAACTCCGGCAGCAGGCGCTCGAAGCCTTCCGCCTGTTGCGCCGTGAGGCGGGTGTGGAGGACCGCGAGGATCCCTGCCACGACCGCCTCGGCCGAAATCGCAGGAGCCGCCCCCCCGCTTTCCTGCCGCGCCAAGTCGACCATCTCCACGGTCCTTTCCATGGCCGTTGTCCGCCGCTCCACTGCCGGCCGCCCGGCAGCATGCACCTCCACCAGGAGCGCCCGGCCCATGTTGGGCTGCTGGTCGAGGAAGCGCAGCAGACCCCTCAGCGCGCCGCGCAGACGATCACGCCAGGTGCCGCAACCCTCCGCCGCCTGCCGCATCGCTTGCTCTGCTTCGGCAAATCCAGCCTCGAGCGCCTGCAGGTAACAGTCTTCCTTGTCCTGGAAGCAGTCGTAGAACGCCTGCCGGTAGAGCCCGGCGCTTCTGATCGCGTCCTCGACCGTCGTCTGCTCGTACCCATTCGTCCCAACTGCCTCGAGCATCCCGCGAAGGAGGCGTTCTCGTTTGCCTGCCACTTTCCCCACCTAGATTGAAAAAACACTATGTCTACCTTTCGGTACATAAACGGTATCCCTTTGGGAGTCGCGACACGGCCGACCTTCCACTTAGGTACTCTTTCGTTCGTGGCTCGAAGCCAAACAACCCGTCCACTTCCGGGACGGCAGCCGCTTCCACGGGAGTTCATCGCCCGCCATCAGCGCGCTCGGATCATCTCTGCCCTTGCCGAGGAGATCTCCGCCAAGGGCTACCGGGACGTGACCGTCGCCGACATCGTCAAACGGGCAGCGATCGCGCGAAACACCTTCTACGAAAACTTCAGCTCCAAGGAAGAGTGCTTTCTCGCTGCCCAGCGCTTCGCCATGTCAACCGCGCTCGATCGCGTCGTCAAGGCTGCCGGCGACATCGACAGCTGGCCGCTGCGAGTTGAGGCGGGCCTCCGAGCTTTTTTGGGTTACGTCGCCGAGGAGCCTGCCCTCGCCCGGACCTGCATGGTGGAGGCGTTAACGGCCGGCCCCGCCTCCGTCGAGTACTACGAGGAGTCGCTGCAGTCGTTCGTTTCCCTGTTCCGGCTTGGACGGGATGTCTCGCCCCGCGGCGACGATCTGCCGGGGACATTGGAGGAGGCGATCATCGGCGGCGTCTTCTGGATCATCTACCAGCGCCTGGTCGCTGGCGATATCGACGACATCGAGGCGCTGCTCCCGGGGCTGGTCGAGTTTGCCCTTACCCCATATGTGGGGGCTGATGCCGCGCGGAACCTCGCGGCGGGTAATGGAGACGCCGGTGACAAGTAGCTCGTTGCGGGATAAAAAAACTGGCCAGTCAGCCAGGACCAGTTCGGCTCGTTCAAATCGGTATCGTCGGTTTCTCTTGCAAGATCCAGTCGATCAGTCCATGGAGTCTGAGTTTCCACCCGAGCTCGCCCGGCTCCCCCCGGGGCGCCACGGCTTGCCCCGCGAGTTCGTCTCCCACAACCAGCGGGAGAGGCTGATTGCCGGCCTCGCGGAGGCGGTCGCCGAAAACGGCTACGCCGGCACCACGATCGCTCACATCACTCGCCATGCGGCGGTCTCCCGGCGCACCTTCTACGAGCACTTCAACAGCAAGGACGAGTGCTTCATCGCCGCCTACGACACCGTGATGGTCGAGCTGCGCCAGCGGGTGGACGATGCTTTCGGGCAGCAGGAGGAGTGGCCGCGGGCGGTGCAGGCTGGAATCGGCGCGATGCTCGAGTTCTTCACCGCCGAGCCGCACCTCGCCCGGCTCAGCATGGTGGAGGCGCTGGTCGCGGGCCCGGTCGTGGTCGAGCGCTACGACGCGGCAATCCAGAGCCTGGTCCCCTACTTCCAGGCCGGACGCGAGGGGCGTTCGGCAGCCGTCCTCGCCGGTCTCTCCCCGACCACCGAGGAGGCGCTGGTCGGCGGCATGGTCTCGCTGATCTCCCGCCGGATCTTCGCCGACCGCACTGATGAGCTCGAGTCGCTGCTCCCCGACCTCGTCGAGTTCACGCTGACGCCGTACCTCGGCAGCGCCGAGGCGGCGGAGATCGCCCGCGAAAGTTAAGAAGTTTGCAGTTGGGCTCAAGTGCCCTTGAAATCTTCGGCGATCAACCCGAACATACGTTCGTATGGAGATCGCCTGCGTCATCGACAAGCGCTTGGCGACTCCGCCGCGCCCGGCCCGTGCCGGGGGGCCTCGGGCCGGGCGCGCCGACCTTCCCGACCCGGTCG
>DASSVR010000022.1:0-8499 GCA_035705945.1 Solirubrobacterales bacterium | reverse complement strand
GATACCTCCTCCAGACACCTCTCGCTATGGCTCGAGGTTGAGCGTCTGGAGGAGGTATCCCGTCCCCTCTAGCTGAGCGCCGCGATGCCTTCTGAGACGGTGAAGCGCTTCTCGTAGAGGGCTCGCCCGACTATTGCGCCTTCGATGTTGGGCGCCGCGTCGCGCGCCAGCTCTTCGAGGTGGGAGAGGTCGCCTACTCCGCCTGAGGCGATGATCTGGGCTGGGGTGGCAGCGGCGATCTCGTTGAGCTGCTCGATCGCGGGACCCTCCATGGTTCCGTCCACCTCGATTGCGGTGCAGAGGAAGCGTTGGGCGCCGCGTTGGCTCAGGTCCGCCGCCGCCTCGGCGGCTTCGAGATCGCTGGTCTCGGTCCACCCGGCAACGGAAACCTTGCCGCCGCGGGTGTCGAGGGAGACGACGACGCGCTCGCCCTGCGCGTCGAGGGCCTGCTCGAGGAACTGGGGGTCGCGCAGGGCCGCCGTCCCGATCACCACCCGCTCCGCACCCGCATCGAGGACGGAGGCGACGGAATCCGCGTCGCGCAGACCGCCGCCGACCTGGATCGGGCAATCGACGGCGGCGGCGATGCGGCGGATCGCGTCCAGGTTCTGGGGCGCGCCGGCTTTCGCGCCGTCGAGGTCGACGACGTGGAGGAACTCGGCTCCTTCGCCTGCCCAACGGACGGCCGCATCCGCCGGGTCGGTGTCGTAAGCGGTCTCTCGCTCATAGTCACCCTGCAGCAGGCGCACGGCCTTGCCGCCGCGGATGTCGATTGCCGGGTAGAGGATCACGCGGCGGTCAGCCGGCCACGGGCGCCTTCGCACAGACTCCGGCGAAGTTCGAGAGCAGCCGCAGCCCGGCCGCGCTCGACTTCTCGGGGTGGAACTGGACCCCGAAGACGTTCTCGCGCTCGGCGGCGCAGGCGAAGCGGCCGCCGTATTCGGCGGTGCCGAGCAGCTCATCGTCGCTGGGCCGTGGTGCGAAGGAGTGGACGAAGTAGAAAGGCGTCTCCGAGGGGATCCCGTCGGTGAGGCGGGAGTCGCGCTCCCAGCGCACCGGCGACCAGCCGATGTGAGGAACCTTCATCCCATCGGCCTCCAGGTCGGCCACCGTCCCTTCGAGCAGGCCCAGGCCATTCGCCCCGCCGAGCTCGGTGGTCGACTCAAAGAGCAGTTGCAAACCCAGGCAGATGCCGAGGATCGGCACCCCCGCCTCCCGGCGCTCGGCGACCAGCTCGTCGAGCGCCAGCTCGCGCACCCGCTCCATCGCCCGCGGGAAGGCGCCGACGCCGGGCAGGATCAACCCGTCGGCGCCGCGCACCTCGGCGGCGTCGCTGGTGATCGTCGCCGTCACGCCGACGTGCTCGAGGGCCTTCTCGACGGAGCGGAGGTTGCCCATCCCGTAATCGAGGATCGCGATCCGGGTGCTCATTCGCTCAGCGTTCCCTTGGTGGACGGCACGCCGCTCTCCTCGGGGTCGATCGAGACCGCCTCGCGGAGGGCGCGGGCGAAGGCCTTGAAGCAGGCCTCGATCATGTGGTGGGCGTTGGTGCCGGAGCGGACCGAGACGTGCAGGGTCAGCTTGGCGCTGTTGGCGACGGCGCGGAAGAACTCCTCGGCGAGCTCGGTGTCGAAGCCGGCGATCGAGGTCGCCGGCAGGTCGCCGTTGAAGACGCAGAGCGGCCGGCCCGAGATGTCGATCGCGCACTCGGCCAGGGACTCATCCATCGGCACGACGGCCGAGCCGTAACGGCGGATGCCGGCGCGGTCGCCGAGCGCTTCGTCCAGCGCCTGCCCGAGCACGATGCCGACGTCCTCGACGGTGTGGTGCGCGCCGGTCTCCAGGTCGCCGTTCGCCTCGACCTTCAGCCCGAGTCGGCCGTGACGGGCCAGCAAGTCGAGCATGTGATCGAGAAAGCCGACGCCGGTCTCGGCGCTCGACTCACCCCCGTCGAGGTCGACCGAGAGCCGGATCTGGGTCTCGGCGGTTTTCCGCTGCTTGTCGGCCGTGCGGCTCATGGTCTGCTCCTAATCATCGCGGACTCGCCGTGAACTGGGAGGCCCTCGGCGCGGGCAAGGGCGTCGACTTGCGGCGCAAGCTTGGCTGCGGCGGACTCGGTGATCTCGACTTTCGAAAGCTTGCGGCGGAAAGTGCCGGGACCAAGAGGACCTGCATACGTGCCCGCGCCCGAGGTCGGCAACACGTGATTCGAGCCCGCCGCGTAATCGCCAAAAGCGGTTGCGCCGTAACGGCCGACGAAAACGCAGCCAGCCGTCCTTACCCTGTCGGCAAGCAGATCAGCGTCCTCCTCAGCTAGCTCGAGGTGCTCGGGGGCATATGCGTTCGCCAGGTCGATCGCGGCGTCGACGTCGGGGACCTGGACGAGGGCAAGCGGCGCGTCGGTGACGCTCGGGCGGGTCTCGACAAGCTGGTTGACGGCGGATTCGATGTCCTCGAGAACGTGGCTCTCTACTCCAGCGACCACCAGGGGACTTTCGGGGCCGTGCTCGGCCTGCGCGGCAAGATCAAAAGCGATCCACTCGAGGTCGGAATCATGACCGGCTACAACCATCAGCTCCGAAGGGCCGGCGTAGGCGTCGATCCCCACCTCGCCAAACGCCCGACGCTTTGCCTCCTGCACCCAGATGTTGCCAGGGCCGACGATCACGTTAACCCGCGGGATCGTTTCGGTCCCGTAGGCGAGGCCGAAGATCGCTTGAGCGCCCCCGACGGCGTAAATCTCATCGATCTCACAAAGGGCAGCCGCCGCGAGGATCGAGTCAGAGGGCCGCTTGTTCTCACCTGGCGGTGAGACGAGGACGATGCGCTCCACCCCCGCTACCTGCGCGGGAATCGCGCACATGAGAACAGTCGAAGGGTAGGTTGCACGGCCGCCAGGCGCATAGATGCCCGCCGCCGCGACTGGCACCTCGCGGATGGCAACACTCTGACCCTGGGGAAGCCGGACCGAAGACGGCGGCGCAGGGGGCTGTGCTTCGGCGACCGTGCGAATGTTGGCAGCTGCGAGCTCCATCGCCTTACGTTGCTCGGAGCCGAGTGCGCGTAACGCCGCCTCGGCCTCCGCCGGCTCAACCCTCATCTCCTCTGGCGTGAGCAAAACGCCGTCGTAACGCTCCGTAAGTCGGAGCAGCGCCGCGTCCTCTTCCCCGAAAACTTCCACCCCTATCTCACGAACGGCAACGGTGACACTGTCGTCACGGGACTGGAATGCCCAAGAGCGCAGCGCCGTAGCGGTCGCCGCGGCCCCCTCCCACTCGAACCGCTTGGTTCTCATCGCGCGCCCGCCTCGCGCAGCTTCGCGGTCAGCTCGTCGATCTCGGCGGAGCGCAGTTTGTGCGCGACCCGGTTGGCGACGAAGCGGGCGGTGCACTCGACGATCTCCTCACGGACCTCGAGTTCATTCTCTTCTAGCGTGCGACCGGTGGCGACCAGGTCGACGATCCCGTCGCCGAGGCCGACCAACGGGGCCAGCTCGACCGACCCCTTCACCTCGATCAGCTCGATCTGACGACCGGTCGACTCGAAGTACCGCTGTGCGATCCGCGGGTACTTGGTCGCGATCCGCATCATCCCCAGGCGCCGCTGCGCTTCGCCGAGACGGTCGGTGCCGGTGCGCGAGGCGAGGACCATCCGGCAGCGGCCGAAGCCGAGGTCGAGGAGCTCGAAGACGACCCGGTCGGCCTGCTCGAGCAGCACGTCCTTGCCGGTAATGCCGACGTCCGCCGCCCCCGCCTCTACATAGGTGGGGACGTCGGAGGGGCGCATCGTCACCAGCGTCATCTCCTCGGTCTCGAAGATCAGCGAGCGGGAGTCGCCGCGCAGCTCGGCGGTGTCGATGCCGGCGGCGTCGAGCAGGTCGAGGGTTTCGCCGAAGAGGGCGCCCCGGGGGACCGCCAGCTTCAGCGGCCCGTCGCGCTTGGCGCGGCTGGCGGCAAAGCCGCTCATCGCGCCCCACCCCCGCGCCGCGACTCCTCCATCTGGGCGGTGTGGACGCGGTCGAGGTAGAGCGCAAAGCCAGCTGCCGGGAGATCCACCCCGAAACGCTTCATCAAGCCGTCGTAGCGGCCGCCGCCGCCGATCACGTGACCGAGGGCAGGGTCGTAGACCTCGAGGATCGCGCCGCTGTAGTAGCCGAGGTCTCGGAGCAGGCCGAGGTCGATCTGGACCCGCTCGGCAGCACCCTGGCGCTCGAGCTCCTCGTAGGTCTCGCTCAGCCGCGCCGTCGCCCGTTCCACCGCCGCGCCGCCGAGGCCGCGCGCGCGCTCCAGCACCTCGCGGTCGCCGCGCATCTGCGAGAGGGCGACGCAGGTGGCGACCTGCTCGGCGCCGATCCCGGAGTCGAGCAGCTTCTCCTCGAGGCCGACGAGGTCGTGTGTGGCGAGGCTGGCGAGCACCGAGCTCCTCGCCTCCTCCTCCACCCCGAGCTCCTCCAGCAGCTGCCGGAAGAGGTCGGCGTCGCCGAGGCCGATCACCGCCCGCTCGAGGCCGGCGGCGTCGAGCGCCGCCTCCAGCACCTCGACCACCTCTACGGTCCCCTCCGGGGCCCGCGCCCCGATCAGCTCGACGCCAGCCTGCACCAGCTCGCGCATCTGCCCGCGTTGCGGGCGCACCGCCCGGTAGGCCCTGGCGACGTAGCAGAGTCGGTGCGGCGGCTCGCCGCTGAAGCGGCTGGCGACGAGGCGGGCGATCGGCACGGTCATGTCCGAGCGCAGCGCCAGCAGCGACCCGTTCTCGTCGAAGAAGCGGTAGGAGGAGCGAGCGCCACGGACGTCGCCGCGGGCCAGCACCTCGTCGTACTCGATCGCCGGGGTCGCCACCTCGCCGAAGCCGCGCTCCTCGAAGACCCCGATCAGGGCGTTCTCAAGCCGGCGCAGCTCGCGCATCTCGTCCGGCAGGACGTCGCGGGTCCCTGGTGGAATCGGGTGAATCATCGGCCTGACCTTACGAGAGCGGCCGAAAAACCCCTGCTAGCACCCCGCCGCGCAGCCGCGCGTGCGGCGCTAGGCCGGGACCTCCGCGGAGACGCGTTCGATCTGGGCGCCGAGGCCGCGCAGCCGCGCGTCGATCTGCTCGTAGCCGCGGTCGATCTGGCGGATGTTGCCGATCTCCGAGGTTCCCTCCGCCGCCAGGGCGGCGATGAGCATCGCCATCCCGGCACGGATGTCGGGGCTCTCGACTCGCTCACCGTGAAGACGGCTCGGACCGCTGACGATCGCCCTGTGGGGATCGCACAGCGTGATCCGAGCGCCCATCGCGACGAGCTTGTCGACGAAGAAGAGGCGGTTCTCGAACATCTTCTCGAAGATCAGGATCTCTCCCTCAGCCTGGGTGGCGAGGGCGAGGGCGATCGAGGTGAGGTCGGCCGGGAAGGCGGGCCAGGGCCCGTCCTCGATCTTCGGGATCGCGTCGCCGAGGTCCGATTCGACCTGGAGGTGCTGTCCGGCGGGGACCAGCACGTCGTCGCCCGCGATCTCGGAGCGCAACCCCAGGCGCCGGAATTGGCGACGCACCATCGTCAGGTCCTTGGGATTGACGTCGCGGATGCGGAGTTCGCCGCCGGTGGCGGCGGCCAGCGCCATGAAGCTGCCGACCTCAATGTGGTCGCAAGAGACCGTGTACTCGGCGCCGCTGAGCCGCTCCGCCCCGTTGACGACCATCACGTTGGAGCCGATCCCGTCGACCCGCGCGCCCATCGCGGTCAGCAGGTGGGCCAGGTCCTGGACGTGGGGCTCGGAAGCGGCATTCGCGATCTGCGTGGCCCCAGGGGTCAGCGCGGCGGCCATCAGCGCGTTCTCGGTGCCCATCACCGAGGGCTCGTCCATGAAGATCTCGCAGGCGCGGAGGCCGTTGGGGGCGCTGAGCTCGATCCAGCGGCTGCCGTCGATCCGCGCTCCGAGGTCCTTGAAGGCATCGAGGTGTGCATCGAGGCGCCGGCGGCCGATGAAATCGCCCCCGGGAGGCGGCATCTTCGCCTCGCCGAAACGGGCGAGCAGCGGCCCGGCGAGCAGGAACGAGGCGCGGATCCTGTGGGAGAGATCCTCGTCGACCTCGCCGCCGACCTCGGCGGCGCAGAGGCGGACGCTGTTGTCCCCCACCCAGGCGACCTCGACCCCCAGCTGCTCCAGCAGCGCGATCTGGGCTTCGGTGTCGCGGATCCGCGGCACCCGGTGCAGCAGCACCTCCTCCTCGGTGAGGAGGCAGGCGGCGAGGATCGGCAGCGCCGCGTTCTTGTTGCCGGCGACGGTCAGATCCCCCGACAGGGGGACGCCGCCCTGGATCACGAACTTCTCCATGGTTCCGGCTAGGGTAACGACCGTCATGGGGAGGCGACTGGAACTCGCGATCGCGGCGGCAGCCGCCCTCGCCCTGCTGCTGATCGTCAACGCGCTGATCGTCGACGGCAAGACGAAGGGGGCCGAGGTGACGCTGCCAGGTGGGCGGATCCTCGATCTGCCGAGCGGGGAGCTCCAGGTGGCTGAACACGGGCCGCGCAACGAGGATCCGATCCTGCTCATCCACTGCTACAGCTGCGCGAGCGACTGGTGGGACGGGATGATCCCCCTACTGGAGCGCGAGCACCGGGTGGTGACGGTCGACCTGCTCGGACACGGGGGCTCCGAGAAGCCGGAGTCCGGCTACACGCCTGACAACCAGGCGCAGGTCGTGGCGGAGGCGCTGGAAGAGCTCGAGGTGAGTGACGCGACGGTGGTCGGACACTCTCTCGGTGGCTCCGTCGGCGTGGCGCTCACGGAGGGGCATCCGCAACTCGTCGCGCGCCTCGTGATCGTCGACATGCCCGCCGACAACTCGCACGGCGACCTCGGCTTCATCGCCAGCCTCGGCTTCCAGCCGGTGCTCGGCGAGTTCCTCTGGACGATCAAGCCCGACTTCTCGGTCCGCGACGGTCTCGAGGTCGCCTTCGCCCCTGGCTACGACGTCCCGGATGCCTTCGTCGAGGACGTCAAGCGGCTCACCTACACCGCCTACGACGACTCCCCTGGCGGCAACGAGGACTTCCTCGACGAGCAGCCGCTCGACCAGCGGATGAAAGCGACCGGGAAGCCGCTGATGGTCCTGATGGGCGCCGAGGAGCAAATCGTCGAGGACCCCCAGAGGGCGCTGGATCAGTACGAGGACGGAGTCCCCAACGCAGAGGTGCACCTGGTCCCCGGCGCCGGCCACTCCCCCAACGTCGAGCAGCCGGCCCTAACCGCGAAGCTCATCCTCCGATTTGCGTCCGAGCCCCAAGAGCGTCTAGGATCGAAATCGAAGCGCGCTTCTGGGGAACGCAGCGCTACTGACCGCCAGTAGCGCTGCGTCATATAGGCGCCACCGATTCGGCTTTCCAGAGCCACTTGACGGCAGCCTTTGCAACCTCCGTTGCAGATCCGGGATACCGTCCGAGGGCCCCCGTACCGTACGAACTCATGTTCGATCCAAAGACCAACATAACCGACCGGCTGACCGACGCCGCCGACCTCCTAATCGACTTCGCAACCCTAGGCGAGTATGGGCTAGAGCCCGTTGGGAGAACTCGCCAGGGTTGCGCAGACCTCCTCTCCGCCAGCAGCCGACCCGCCGTATCGACGCGAGCGGCTGCCCGCAGCGGGAACTGCAACCTGCTCGAGGAATCCGGCCTGTTCCGAGCCCCGCGGCGGCCTGGGCACTTGGCGAATTCCGGGCGCTGAGAAAGTCAAGGAACCCCGCGGTCCGCGCCAGGATTTGTCGCGGGAGCGAGGCGTCCGGGACGCAAGCGATGCGCCGCGGGCGAGCGGCGCCGCGTAGCAGCGCTACGCAAGCCGCTCGACGGTGGCGCAGCGCGCCGCGTATCCGGGCGCCGCAGCCCGCGCCAAATCCTGGCGCGGACCGCTAAATAAGAACCGGCGGCGACCTACTCTCCCAGGAGGTTGCCCTCCAAGTACCATCGGCGCTGAGAGGCTTAACTGCTCTGTTCGGAATGGGAAGAGGTGTCTCCCTCTCGCTATGCGCCACCGGAAATCTTGCGAGACAGCCCCGGTGGAGCTTGAAAACCGCACAAGACCAGGGGTAAAAAATATCCGTCAAGCCCTCGACCCATTAGTACCGGTCGGCTGAGCACATTGCTGCGCTTGCACCGCCGGCCTATCAACCTGGTGGTCTACCAGGGGTCTTACTCCCTCAAGGGGATGGGAGAACTTATCTCGAGGACGGCTTCCCGCTTAGATGCTTTCAGCGGTTATCCGTTCCATGCGTAGCTAACCTGCGGTGCCCTTGGCAGGACAACAGATACACCAGAGGCATGTTCATCCCGGTCCTCTCGTACTAGGGATGACTCCTCTCAATTCTCCAACGCCCACAGCAGATAGGGACCGAACTGTCTCACGACGTTCTGAACCCAGCTCGCGTACCGCTTTAATGGGCGAACAGCCCAACCCTTGGGACCTACTCCAGCCCCAGGATGCGACGAGCCGACATCGAGGTGCCAAACCGGTTCGTCGA
>DASSVR010000021.1:0-43015 GCA_035705945.1 Solirubrobacterales bacterium | reverse complement strand
TGCTGAGGCTCCACATCCGCACCTGGCGCGGCCCGTCCGGTCCGGCGGTGGCGACTAGCGGCCGCTCCCAGTCGCCGAGCATCGCGGCCGCTTCGGCGCGGCCGCCGAGCGCCGCGGCTGCCGCGACCCCCCGACGCAGGGCGGCCTCGAGGCGGCCCCTCACCGCTGGGTCGCGCTGCCGCTCCGGGGCCGCGGCCGTCGGCGCCTCGATGGCCCTCGGAGCTGGGGCGCCCGCCTGCCGCGTCTTACCGGCCCCGGCGTGGTCGCCGAACTTGGCCCACGCCAGCCAGCATAGGGAGGCGGCGACCGCCAGCGCTAGTACCACGGCGAGGGGCCGGCGCCATGCCTGTCTCTCGCTCAGCAACTCGCCCCGAGCAACTGGTCATAGCGGGGCTTCCATTCGCGTTCCCGCTGGGGGGTAGTCGAGTAGCCGGGGTCGTAGGCCCAGGTGCCGGCCTCGAACTTGACCCAAGTCAGCCCCGCCCATTCCGAGCAGGAAGCTCCGGGAGCCGACCACCCCATCCCGCTGACCCGCACACGCGCCACGCCGCCGCCTTCCAGCGCCTCGATCCGGACCCTGAGGCCGCCGGGGGAGAGGTATGGGACCAGACTCGCCTGCGCCCGCGCCCATTTCGCGTAGCCGTCCTCGCGCAGGGTCTGCGAGCGCTTGCGCGCGGATAGGAGGCTCCAGGCGTCGCGGAAGCCTTCGGCGACCACGTCTTCGTGGAAGGCGAGGAGCACCGCCTCGATCTCACTGGTCATCTGAGCCCGGTCGGCGCTTGGGAATCCCTGCGGCCGGTTCGCCGAGCTCGCTTCCCCGCTGGCGGTCGGAGAGGGCTCCCGCTCCGGC
Organism: Solirubrobacterales bacterium; assembly: GCA_035705945.1. Classification (GTDB taxonomy): domain Bacteria; phylum Actinomycetota; class Thermoleophilia; order Solirubrobacterales; family 70-9; genus VAYN01. The sequence continues at coordinate 42,165 of DASSVR010000021.1, read as the reverse complement.
ACCGTCGCCGCCGATCCGGGCGCGACGCCGGCCGGCGTCGGGCTCTCGTCCTCCAGCAGCACCATCGCCGCCACCACGCCGCCGCCGATGACGAGGCCGATCAGCGCCCCCAGCCCGAGGGTCTTGGCCAACCCGCGCCGGCGTTTACCTTCGGCCGGCGATGGCTTCGGGGCGGCTTCCCGCGGCGCTCCGCAGCCGCGGCAGAAGGCCGCGTCGGGCGCCAGCGGCCGCCCGCAGGCGGCACAGTTCGAGGCCCGCTCCTCCGTCTCACCCTTCATTTCCCCCGTCACCCCTTCTCTCCCGCGGAGAGCCTACGGCGTCTGCCGGAGAGGAACGCGATCAGTCCGCACAAGGCCGACGCCGCCAGACCGAAGAGGCCGCCCAGCAGGAGCGCCTCCTGAGTCGAGGGGAGGCTGTCGCCGGCGATCCGGAAGGGGATCACGATCTCCCGCGGCTCGCCGTCGCCGCCGACGCCGGTGAGGGTCAGCTCGTGCTCCCCAGGCGCCAGGTCCGGCGGCAGGACGACTTCGAGCTCAACGGCCCCGCGCTCGCTCGCCGTCGCTTCGCCCAGCACCCGCGGGGCGGAGTGGACGACGATCTGCACCTGGGTCTGCGGCTCGAAGCCACCCGCCTGGAGCGGGTAGGCGGTCCCTCCCTGCAGAACCGGAACCTGGCCGGGGGAAAGCTGGCCAAGCTCGAATCCCGAGGTTTCGATCTCTATCTCCGAGCCGGACGGGGCAGCGGGCGAGGCCGCGAGGAAGCTCGCCGCCGCTTCGGCGTCGGGGCTCTGGGACCAACGCAGGATCGCCCGCGTCTCCGCCGCGTACCCGCCCTGGGTGGGGTGGACCAGCTCAATGAACCCCCGCTTCAACGCCCCGAACTGTGCCTTGGTCAGTTTCAGCTTCGCTCGCAGCCGGTCGATCGGGTTCGGGATCGTCACCGGGCCAATGCGCCAAACGGTCTGCTCCAGCGCGTCGATCAGCTCCCTCCCGTTGACCCCGGCGCCGTTGAAGCTGGCGAGCGACCGCGCGTACGGTTCCCCATGGCAGACGGTGTGGTCCGGCTGGAAGGCCATCTCGGTGTTGGGCACGTAAAAGGCGGGGATTCCGTCATCTCGCGCCGCCTCGGTCGCCTTTTCGATCGCCGAGTTCAGCTGTCCGCCCAGTTCGACCAAGAACTTGATCTCGGTGGGGGACAGCCGCTCGAACATCTGCGGGCAGTGCTGCGCGGTCAGCGGCGTCGGCAGCGGGTAGGCGGGGACGAGGATCGGCACCGGCCCCCCCGCCGCGGCCCGCGCCGCCTCCTGGTTGACCACCCCGTTGACCTGCGTGTAGGCGGTCTGCAGTGCCCCGCCGAGGGCGTGGATCTGCTCCTCGACGAACTTGTCGCTCCGCTTGGGGAAGGCCGGCACCAGTTCGCCGGCGCCGTAGATCCGCCGCGAGCAGTCGTCGATCACGCACGAGATGACGACCTTTTTGAAGCCGAAGTCGTTGCCGCCGATCGTGAGGACCACGGCTTCGACCGGCTGCCCCTGCCCCAATGCCTTTAGCTGGTCGATCTGGGGGTCTTCGGTGTGGCCCGGCTGCGGCGCCTGGAAGTCGTTGGTCACCGCCCCCGAGCAGGCGATGATGTTGGTGTCCGGGAGGGCAAAGGCCTTGATCAGGTAGGTGCGGCGGCTGCGGTGGCAGGGGTTCTCGTCGGTGTCGGTGCCGTCGATGTACTCGTCGGCTCCCTCGCCGGCCGAGAAGGAGTCGCCGAGGATCGCGATCGTCTTGCGGCCGGCGAGGATCGGCCCGGCATCGGCGGCGGTCTCGAAGGCGTCCCGGACCTGAATCGTCGCCTCGAACTCGGCGTCGGCGACGCTGTTCTGCGCTCCCGCGATGACGGTGAAGGGGAGCGGCATTGGGTTGCGGTCGGCCGGCGGCACACTGGGCCGGAACGACCAGGCGACGCGCCGCTCTTCCCCCGGCTCGAGGTTGCCGAGGAAGACGACGGGGCGGACGACGGCGGGCGCCCCGGCGGCGACGTCGAAGCCGATGCGGGCGAAGGTCCCGCGGGCGATCCGCTGCCCGGTGTTGGTGACAACCGCCTCGATCCGGGCCAGGCCGGAGCGGTCGTTGCCGACTTGGGCCAGGGCGACGCGCGGGTAGGTGACGCCGAGGTGAATTTGAGGCCGGGAGATTTCGTCGAAGGCTTCGGCAAGGGTGGCACTGTCATTGGCGCTGATGTATTTGCCGCCGGTCTGGTCGGCGATGCACTGCAGCTCCTGGGCGCCGGCGCCGGAGACCTGGAACCCGACGGTGATCGTCTGCAGGTCGATGCCGGATTCGGCGATTTCCCGCGCCACCTCGCAGGGGTCGCGGCCGCAGTTCGACTCGCCGTCGGAGACGAGGACGATCGTGCCCTGGGTGCCGCCGGCGCGGGCGATTTCGTCTGCCGCCGCCTGCAGGGCCGCCGCCGTGGGCGTGTCCCCGTCGGCCTGCAGGGTGCGGATCAGCGCCGCCATCGCCGTCGGGTCCCGCTGCTGGATTTCGAACTGCGCCTTGCCGGCGCTGCAGCCTTCTTCGCTTTCGGTCGCTTCCCCCTCTGCCGGATAGTTGCGGAGGCCGATCGGCGTCCCCGGTTCCACCTGCTGGAGGAAGTCGAGCAGCGCGATCTTGGCGCCGTCGATCTTGATCCGGCCGCTGGCGCTGCCGTCGCTTTCGGTCATCGAGCCGGAGGTGTCGAGGACGATCGCGACCGGGCTCGGCTGCGGTTCGGAGAGCGCGGGGGCGGCGATCGCGGGTGGCGCCGCGACCGCCAGGAGGAGAGCGATGACCGCCGGCGCCGCCGCGCGGCGGATCATTCGACCAGCCCTTCGGAGAGGCGGTCGACGGCGCTGCGCGAGCCGACCAGACGCGGTTCTCCGAAGGCGGCGCGGACCGGCAGGGCCCCGGGTTCGGCGACCCCGGCGGCGACCGCTTCGAGGGTCAGCTGCAGCTTCCCCATCAGCGGGACCTCGACCGGCAGGCTGTCGCCGAATTCGACCCGGCGCGCGAGGACGAGTTCGCCGTCGGCGTAGATGCGGATCGCAACCGGGGCGTCGGGATTGCCGCGGTCGTCGAGCCCGAGCTCGGCCTCGAAGGATTCGACGCCGCCGCCGAGGGCATAGGTGACGCTGCGGGGCGTCTTGCCGTGTTCGGGCTGGCAGATCACCGCCTCGCTCTGGCTCGTGCCTGCGAGTACCGCTTCTTCGGCGGTCCGGCAGTTCGAGGCGATCGGTTCGAGTTCGGTCAGGTAGACGCTGGAAAGCGGCTCGGCGACGTAGAGAAGGACCCGTCCCGTTACCAGCTGGCCGCTGGCCGGGTCGGTGGAGAGCACGGTTCCCTCCGCGGCGCCGGACTGGTACTGGTCGACGACGGTGACCGGCGCGCCGATCTCCGCCAGCGCCGCCTTCGCCTCGCCTTCGGAGGCGTCGCTCAGGTCCGGCATCGTCGCCGCGCTCGACACCGCCAGGACGACCCGCTCGTCGCCGACCTTGGTCCCCGATGCCGGAAATTGACGCACGACGAGCTCTTCCGGGCCGACGTAGGGGACATCGCGGATCTCGACCCGGCTCAGCTCGACGCCGGCGTCGCTGAGCACCCGCTGAGCTTCTTCGGTGCTGAGGCCGAGCACGTTCGGGTACTCACCAGCGACGACCGTCTCGGGCGCGTAGACCTCTAGCGGCCGCTCGGAGGAGACGACGACCGTCTCGTCGGTGACCCACTCGTTGAGGAACCAGCCGAAGACCACGGCCCAGATCAGCACCGTCACGGCGCCGACGATCCGCGCAGCCCTTGCCACCGTTCCTCCCGACAAAGCGGCGCGATGTTAACCGCATCGGAATACCAACGCTGAGCGCTTGGGGCCGGATGGGGCGAAAACCTCGGCGCCGGGACTTTGAAGAGAACGAGCGTTCAAGCAAGTGCTACTTTCATGTACATGAGTGAGACCGTCGGTGTCGCCGAGCTGCGGCAGAACCTCAGCCAGTACCTGCGACGGGTGAGTGCTGGCGAGCGGCTGGTGGTGACCGACCGCAACCGGCCGGTGGCGGAGCTCGGACCGGCTCCGGCGACCGGCTCGTCCCTGGACCGATTGATCGCCGAAGGGAAAGTGAGTCCTCCAAGGAAGCGAGCCGGGTTTCCGGAGCCGCTGGAGATGGGGAGCGATCCTGAAGCGCTGACCAGGGCTCTCGAAGAAGTACGCGGCTACCGCTGAGATGCCCCTCTTCTACGCGGATGCTTCCGCTCTCGTGAAGTTGGTGCGGGTGGAGAGCGAGTCGGCGTCATTGCACGCCTATCTGGAAGACGCGGACTTGGTCAGCAGTGAGCTCCTTCTCGTCGAGCTCCCGAGGGCGGCGCGACGAGTGGCTGCTTTGGATCCGGAATTCCGGCTAGAGGCGCTGCTCGAACGTACCTACGGAGTCATCGACGAGGTGGCGCTGCAGCCGCTCGAGAGCTCCCTGCTCATCGCCGCGGGTGCGCTCACCGAGCCTGGCTTGCGTGCGCTCGATGCGATACACGTGATCTCGGCGGTAGCGGTGCATCCGATCGACGCGTTCATCACCTACGACAATCGCCAAGCCGCGGCCGCTCGCCTCGCCGGGCTGCGAACCATGGCGCCGGGACGCTGACTAGCGTCTGCGTGTGGACGTCGTTTGGACTCTCCTCGGGATCGCGCTGATCGCGCTGGCGCTGCGGGACATCTTCGACGTCCTCTTCCACCCGCTCGGGCGGGGGATGGTCGCGCGGCGGGTCGTGCGCGGTGTGGCCTGGATGGCACGGCGGTTGTCAGGGCGCGGCGGCACGGTCGGGTTGCTCGCCGGTCCCCTCGGCTACATCGTCGTCGTCGCCACCTGGGCGGCGCTGCTGGCGGTGGGGTGGGCGCTGATCTTCTACCCGCAGCTGCCGGACGGGTTCAACTTCGACCGGCCGCTCGATCCCGCCCAGCACGCCGGCTTCCTCGACGCGCTCTACATCTCCCTCGTCAACCTCACCAGCCTCGGCTACGGCGACATCTCACCGGCCGCGCCGCTGCTGCGGTTGCTGGGCCCGATCGAGACGATGTTCGGCCTCGGTCTCCTCACCGCGAGCATCTCCTGGCTGATCTCGATCTACAACGCGATCTCGCGCCGCGACTCGCTGGCTCACGAGGTGCACTTGGCGAAGGAAGCGGAGGAGCGGCTGGGGGAGAAGTTGGCCGACGCCGACCCGGAGCTGCTCGAGGGACTTCTGGCCTCTTTTGCCGAGCAGCTCATCCGTGCCCGCCGCGACGTCATCCATTTCCCGATCGTCCACTTTTTCCGCACCGAGGACGAGGAGCGGGCCCTAGCTGGGCTGCTGCCGTTCCTCAGCTCGCTGGCCGAGGAGGCCGGCGAGGACGGGCGCCCGCACGCGCTGCGGGTGCGGGCGGAGATCCTGCGGATGGCGATCGACGACTTCGCCGAGACTCTGCGGGTGAGGCTGCAGATGCCGGGCGATACCACCGGCGCGACGCTCAAGCACTACCAGTCCGAACACCGGCCGCTCGGCTCCAGATGACTGTTCCGATGGTGATTGGACTGATCTGACCGTGGGTATCTCGCGTATTAGCCACCGTTAAGACAGGAATCGCCGTCCAAGGCGGCCGGTGGGCTGCCGCCGGGGCGGCTGTCGAGAAGGAGCCTGAAATGCCTGACGAGACCTACCGCCGCGATACCGACTACAGCCCAGCCAGCCTGTACGCCGGCCTGATCGGAGCCGTGCTGCTGGTGGCGGGCATCCTCGGCTTCTTCTACAGCGCCTCGTTCGGCAGCCCCGGCGAGGTGGACGCCGTTCTCGGCATCCTCGACGTCAACGCCTGGCACAACCTCATCCACGTTCTCAGCGGCGTTATCGGGTTGCTCGCCTTCGCCTCCGGGCCCGCCGCTTCGCGGACCTACGCATTGGCCTTCGGCGTGGTCTATATCGTCGTTGCGATTTGGGGATTCATCATCGGCAACCACGAGTCGATCCTCGGCTTCGTTCCGATCAACACCGAGGACAACATCCTCCACCTGATCCTCGGCGTGCTCGGCATCGGCGCCTTTGCCGCGAGCGAGCCGGAGGTGGAGGCGCGGGCGACCACCACCCGACCCGCCGCCTGATTCGCGCCGCCGCGGCGGCGCTCCTGGTAGCGCTGGCTCTGCTGGCGCTGCCCGGCGCTGCCGCGGCGAAGCCGCGCCCGATGTACTGGGGCGCCTGGATCGGCACGCAGCTGACGGGCGGCGAACCGCCCTGGGAGATGCGGGCGGCGCGGCGGTTCGAAGCGGAGCTCGGCCACGGTCTCTCGCTGCTGCAGTTCTCAGCTCCATTCGCCGAGTGCGGTCGCTCCCGCTGCAGCTACTACTCCTTCCCGACACGGGAGATGGAGAAGATCCGCCGCCATGGCGCGATCCCGCTGTTCAGCTGGAACTCGGGCGCCTACCCGCGCGAGATCCGGCTCGCACAGCTCACCGCGGGCCGCTACGACGAGCACATCCGCGCCTTCGCCCGCGCCGCCCGCGACTGGGGCCACCCGTTCTTCCTCCGCTTCGACTGGGAGATGAACGGCGACTGGTTCGCCTGGGGCGCCGGCGTCAACGGCAACACCCCGCGCGAGTTCAGGTCGGCCTGGCGCCACGTCCACGACGTCTTCCGGCGGGTCGGCGCGCGCAATGCCACCTGGGTCTGGTGCCCCTACGCCCGCGACGAACCGCTGCGGCCGTTCTATCCGGGTAACCGCTACGTCGACTGGACCTGCCTCGACGGCTACAACTGGGGACCGGACTCGCCGGAGCCGGCGCCCTGGCGCAGCTTTCGCGAGATCTTCGCCCCCGCCTACCGCCGCGTCGCCGGCCACATCGCCCCGGGCAAGCCGATGCTGCTCGGCGAGGTCGCCTCGACCGGCGGCGAAGCGGCCAAGGCCGGCTGGATCAACGACATGTTCGCCGCCCTGCGCCACGGCTTCCCGAAGGTCCGCGGCCTCGTCTGGTTCGACAAGGTCGATCGCGAGGTCGACTGGCCCCTGGAGACCTCGCCCGCCGCCGCCGAGGCATTCGGACGCGGCCTCGACCACGGCTACAGGCAGAACGTCTTCTCGCGCCTCGGGGGGAGCCCGATCCTGCCGCCGCGGCGCTGATCGACACTCTCGCTCCACTACGCGCCCCATAGCATGGGGGCGATGCCCCCAGGTGAAATTGCCGAGAAGAGGACGGAGCAGGCGGCGGAGTTCCGCTTCGCTTCCCTGGCCGGCCTGCGGCCCTACGCGCTTGGCCTCTACTTCGTCGCCCTGGTCCTCTGGAGCGCCAACTACGGGGTCCCGGTCCAGCGCGAGCTGGTGATCCTCTGGACCTGCGGCGCCCTTGCCTGCGCCTCGATCGGGCGGCCGCCGCGGGAAATCCTCCAGATGCTGCGCGACTGGCTGCCGATCGTCGCGGTGCTCTGGGCCTACGACCTCACCCGCGGCGCCGCCGACTCGTTCGGGATCGGCGTCAACGTGCACACGATGGTCGACTTCGACAAGGCTGTTTTCTTCGGTGAAGTGCCGACCGAGTGGCTGCAGGACCGCCTCTACGAGCCCAGCGTGGTGAATTGGTGGGACGTCCTCTTCACCCTCGTCTACACCTCCTATTTCATCGTTCCCTTCGCGGTCGCCGGCTACCTCTGGGCGCGCGACCGGCGCGACTTCCACCGCTTCACCCGCCGCCTCGTCACCCTCGCCATCGCCGGCCTCGCCACCTACATCCTCTTCCCCGCGGCGCCGCCGTGGATGGCCGGGGAAATGGGGGTGCTGGGCGAAGTCCACCGCACCACCGCCAAGGGGTGGGAGGTGCTCGGCGTCGGCACCGCGTCGCTGATCACCGCGGGCCAGTCCGACGTCAACCTCGTCGCCGCCGTCCCCTCTCTGCATACCGCCTTCGTCACCCTGGTGGCGATCTTCCTCTGGTTCCGCGTGCGACCCCCCTGGCGGCCGCTGCTGGCGCTCTACCCGCTGGCGATGGGACTGACCCTGATGGCGACCGGCGAGCACTACTTCTTCGACATCGCCCTCGGCTGGGTCTACGCGGCGGTCGTCATGGGCGCCTGGAGCTGGTGGGAGCAGCGTTACTGGCTGCGGGGTCCGCGCCGAGCGGGCGACGCGGCCGAGGTTGGGCAGGCACCCTGAAAGATTTCCGCAACGACTAAGGCAACGAGCCGGCAATTTCCCCCTCATAGAACGGTTATCGACGCCTCGCGATCGAAGGCGTTTTCAAAGCCAGCCAAGGAGGTGAGCGAGGCCCCCCGCGGACGCGATCGACCCCGTCAGCATCGCGAGGGCGCGGGCGGTCTCGCTGACATTCATCCGGTAGCGCAGTGAGCGCCGGTCTCGAATGTCTTCGCGCTGGTGCTCCACGGCGAAATCTGAGGGGGTCAAGAGGTCAGACGGGCGCAGCATCGTTCTACTCCGAAGTGACCTCTTCTTCAGCGAGGAACTGACGGCCGAAAGGCGTGATTTCCCATATACCTCGGTGGGAACGGTCACTCAGCAGTCCGCGCTCCTTCATCCGCAGCCGGGCGAAACGCGCTCGATTTCGCCATCGGATCGCGCCTGACCGCAGCGGCTCCCGATCTTTCGCCGTGAACTTGTCACCCATCCGCTCTTCGAGCGCGTCGAGGACGTCGTTTGAGGGAGCCGCCCCGTCGTTCTCGTCCAAGAAGCGGAGGATCGGGATCCAGTACGCGGTGAGGGGCAGTAAAGAACCAGGTGCGGCACGCGACGGCCCGCCCGATCGCGGCGGCGAGGGAGAGGAGGGGGACGGTGCCGCGCCGTCGGATCCCTCCGCCCGGTCGAGGAGGCGGAGGATCACGTCCTCAGGAGTGTCCTCGAACGACAGGGTGTGGCGGTGGAGCCGCTGGTAAGTGCCTTCAGAAATGTTAATGCTTGGTGGACACATGAATCTCAGCCTTTTCTAATTTAACATTCATTAGGAGTATACAGCGGAAAGCATCGCCGCGCAAGCGTCCGGGGGTAGGTGGGGCGGCTTGGTCAGGCCAGCTGGAGGGAGAAGCTCTTCTCCAGCGCCTCTTTGCCGTCTTCGCCGGGGACGGTCTTGTCGAGCCGGATCCAGGCGTCGCGGCCGTCGATGTGGATGGTCGCCACCTGGTTGTCGAAGTAGGGGCCCTCGAGCGTGCGCCAGCGGATCCCGGGGTCGTCAGCCCGGGCCGCGCGCGCCAGCAGCTGGGCCAAGGCGGTTAGCGGCCAGCCGAATCCCCAGCGCACCACCCGCCGCTCCTTCTGGTCGAGCGGGTTGCGGTAGGGGGAGCAGACCGCCTGGTAGACCGGGCTGCGCTCAGGAGAGCCGGGGTAGGCGACCTCGCAGAGGTAGGCGTGGTGGACGTCGCCAGAGAGGACGACCACCGAGGCGGGAGCCTCGCCGCGCTTGCCGGTGGCGACCTCGTGCAGGAGGTCGCGCAGTTTGCCGAAGGACTCGCGGAAGGCGGCCCAGTGGTCGAAGTCGAAGGCGCGGCGGAGCCTCTCCGCCACCCAGGCGAAGGGGCGCCCCCAGGCCCCGTCGCCCAGCGCCTCGTTCCAGGCCTCGAAGCGGTTGAAGGCGGGGGAGAGGAGCCAGGGCACGGTGCTGCAGATCAGCAGGTGGTCGAAGTCCCCCTCGGCGTGTTCGACGATCCATTCCCACTCTTCGTCGTCGATCATCGCCCGCCGGTCCTCCTCCAGGACTCGACCCGCGCGGGCGTCGATGAAGATCGCCCGCGTGCGGCCGAAGTCGCGGCAGTAGCTCCAGCGGGTGCCGGCGCCGGTCGACTGGATCCAGTGCGCCCAGGAGAAGATCTCCTCCTCGGCCTTCTGGTTGCCCCGCACCTTGCCGTAGAGCTCGTTCTCCGCCAGCTCGCGCGGCGAGAGGTTGCCGATGTGCTGGTAGATCCAGTAGCTGGCGATGCAGCCGACCGCGCGCCGGTGCCACCACGACTTCTCCTGCATTTCCAGCAACCACTCGCGGGAGATGTTCCAGTCGTCGCTCATGTCATGGTCGTCCCAGAGCGCCGAGACCGAGACGTTGGCGAAGAGCCAGCGGATCAGCGGCTCCTCCCAGCTCTCCCGGTAGAGCCAGGTGTACTCCTCGAAGTCGGTGACCTCGTCGCCAGGCGGGGTCGCCGTGCCGCGCCGTTCTTTGATCTTGCGGCGCGTCTTCGGCGCCCCCTCATCGACGTAGACCTGGTCGCCGAGGAGGAAGAGCTGATCCGGCCACTCCTCGCGCTCGCCTCGGACCATCTGCGCCGCCAAGACCCAGAGGGCATCGACCTCGTGGCCGTCCTCGCTCTCGTCTTTCGGTTCGGTGAACGGCGCCTCGTGCGGGACCGAGACACGGCAGGAGCCGAAGCTGATGTCGAGGGACTTGTCGGCGTCGATCGTGCGGATCGCGCTCGGCGGTAAGTCGGAGTCTAGCTCGGGCCACCGCACCTCTCCGTCCAGCCTCACCTCGTACTCGTAGCGCGAGGCGGGCTCCAGCCCCTCGAGGCAGACGAGCGCGTAGTGATGACCGTCGACGCGGAAGGTGGGCTCGCGGCAGCCGAGGACCTCGACCTCGCAGGCCTCGCTCGTCTCCACCCACACCGTCGCCTCCGTCTCGGAGACGTAGCGGAGGACGGGTCCAAGGACCAGCTCGGTCATGCACCCATCGCTACCCACCGCCCCAGCTGGTTAAGCCAGGAGAACTTTTCTGGTTAGGAGGCGAAGCTAGAGGCGGCCGAGCACAGCAGGCCCCTCGTCAGGCGAAAGGCGCTGACAGCCGCGGGGGAAGCCCGTTTAGGGAGATGTCGGCACCCCAATCGCTTGAAGGAATTGCCCGGAATGGGAAGATCGAGTAGTGAGCGAAGCAGCAGCCGCGGCGGGATTCAGCCGCTTGCTTTCCGACGAGCGCTTGACCCGACGGGCGGTTGGGGGGGACGAGCGCGCCTTCGCCGCGATCTTCCAGCGCTACCACCAGAGCCTCTATCGGTTCTGCCTGACGATCGTCGGCAATTCCGAGGACGCCCAGGAAGCGCTCCAAAACACGATGATGAAGGTGCTGCGGGCGCTGCCCGGCGAGGAACGCACGATCGACCTGAAGCCGTGGCTCTACCGGATCGCCCACAACGAGTCGATCGACCTGCTGCGGCGGCGGCGGGAGACGCGGGAGCTCGACGTCGAGCAGATCGCCCCCGGCTACGGCCTCACCGAGGACGTGGCGACGCGGGAGCGGTTGCGGCAGCTGATCGCCGACCTGCGGGAGCTGCCGGAGCGCCAGCGCGAGGTCCTGGTGATGCGCGAGCTGGCCGGGCTCGACTTCGAGGAGATTGGCGCCGCGATGGAGACCTCCGGGGCGGTCGTCCGGCAGACGCTCTACGAGGCGCGCCAGAGCCTGCACCAGATGGAGGAGGGGCGTGAGATGAGCTGCGAGGCCGTGACGAAGGCGCTTTCGGACGGGGACGGGCGGGTCATACGCCGCCGCGACGTCCGCGCCCATCTCCGCGCCTGCGCGGACTGCAGCGCCTTCGGCGACGAAATCAAGACCCGGCAGCAGGACCTGGCGGCGCTCTCGCCGCTACCCGCGGTCGCCGTGGCCGGGATGCTGCAGGGCCTGATCGGCGGCTCGGGGGCCGCCAGCGGGGGTGGTCTCGCGGTCGCACTGGGCGGCGGCGCGGCGAAAACGATCAGCGCCTCAGCCGCGGCTAAAGGGGTGGCGACGGTCGCCGTGGCGGCGGCGATCGGGGTCACCGCCGCCGACCGTACCGGCGTCATCCACGTCGGCCTGCCGGGCGGGAAGGACGAGAAGTCGAGCGGGGCGCCGCCCGCGCCCGCGTCCGGCCACGCTGGCTCCCAATCCCATCCCCAATCGAACGGCGGCGCCGGTCAGCAGGCGGGGAACGGCGCCAACGGCTCGCCCGGGTCCCCCAAAGGGCAGGGCGCCGGATCCAACTCCAAGGCCAATCGAGGGGCGAATGGCAAGAAGAAAGGGCATGGCCACGCCGCCAAGGGCCACCCCGGCGTCCGCGGACACGGCCCCCAGGGTTCGCACCCGGGGCGGGGCCAGGAAAAAAGCTCCCAGGGGCAGGAAGCGGCGGGCGCCAACAAACCGCCGGCGAGAGAACCTCCCGCTGCCGCCGAACGTGGCGGTCAGCCGGCGCAACCCAAGGTCGAAAAGCCAGCTCCCAATCAGCCGGCAAAAGAACCTCCGGCCGCGGCTCCGCCCGCGGCCGCGCCTGAGACGAAGACGCAGCCGGAATCGGGGCCCAAGGCCGGCGGGAAGACGACCGGGTCGACCATCGCCGGGGACGGTCAGGGTGGCGCCAAGGCCCCCGAAAAAATCCGCTGATCTGGTCAAGAAAGGGCTGACGCCCGCTTCTTCAGCCCGTTCCAGGGGCGTGCATGGAAACGGACAGGGAGGCTCGATGAAGCTCCGCATGAAGCTCGCCGCTCTCCTCGGCGCGCTGGCCCTGGTAGTCGTCCCGGCAATGGCGCTGGCGGCACAGCCGGCGGAACCCGGCAGCCAAGGCAAAGGCCCGAACCCGGAAAAACCGTCCCCAGGCCCGAACGCGCCGCTGCCTGAAAAGGCAAAGGCCTACGGCGTCCACTGCAGGGGAGAGAGCCGCGAGCACGTCAAAGGCGAGAAAGGCACGGACTTCAGCCGCTGCGTCACGGCGATGGCCCGCGCCGCAAACAACGAAAACCTGACTCCTCGTCAGGCCTGCAAAGAAACCAGCCGCAAACACGTCAAAGGCGAGAAAGGCACCCCGTTCTCGCGCTGCGTGGTCGCCGCGGCGCAGTTGAGGAAAGAAGAACAGCAGTCCTGAACGCCACCCGCAAGGCTCAGCCCCGTCGCCCCTGTGGCGGCGGGGCTCCCATCCGGGCCAGGAGGTCGCTGTAGAGGTACTCGCGGACGAGAGCCTCGGCCGGGGCCGCGGCGAGCACCATCGGCGCTCCGCAGCTCGAGCACGAACGGCTCTGCCAGCCGCCACCGCGCGACTCGGTTCGCAGATGGCAACGGGGACATTCGAGGGACTGGCTCATCTCTCTCCAGGTTTGGATTACTGATCCAAACCTCTCGCCTCGGGCGCCGTCGAGCATCCGGGGTTTGCCACATTCCGCCACTCCAGCCGGCTTGACGAAAGGTGCCGTTTTCGCCAGCATCGAACGATGGTCCAGGGGGGACTTGTCAGAGCGGCGCTGATGTGCTTAGGCATTTCGCTCCTGCTGCTCGCCGCCGCCAGCGCGTCCGCTGCCGGGTCGACGTACTTCGGGGCGACGATCAGCGGCGAAACCTACGACCCGAACCAGAAAGTCAACGCGCCGAACAACCTGGCCGCCTGGGAACTGTTCGAGCGGCACGCCGGCAAGCGGGTGGCGATCCTCAACCAGAGCCACGCCTGGGCGAGCTTCGACAAAGCCGAGATGGACGCGACCCATGTCCGCGGAGCGATTCCGCTGGTGGTGATGGGCCTCGGCAAAGAAATGACCCTCGCGGACGTCGTCGATGGCAGCCAGGACGCGGCGATCAAAAAATGGGCGCAGGAAGCGAAATCCTGGGGACGCCCGTTTCTTTTCGCCCCCTGGTGGGAGATGAACGGCGGCTGGTACCCGTGGGGGCGCAGCCCCGACTTCATCGCCGCCTGGCGGCGCTTCCACGACCTCGTGGTCGGACAGGGCGCCACCAACGTCACCTGGACGTGGGTGGTCAACAGCATCTGGTTCGACCCCGAATCGAATCCGGCCCCCTACTACCCCGGCGATGCCTACGTCGACTGGACCGGTCTCGACTCCTACAACTGGGGCCGCAACCCGGCCCAGCCCGACAAATGGATCACCCCGGAGCAGACGATCACGCCGACGCTGAAGATCATCAGGGAAGTCGCGCCGACCAAGCCGGTCGCGATCGTCGAGAACGCATCCAGCGAGTACGGCGGCAACAAGACCGACTGGATCCGGGAAATGCTGACGACCTACCTGCCGCACCACCCCGAGATCGGCGCCTACCTCTGGTTCAACTGGCCGTTCCCGAAGGGGGAAAAACGAGCCGACTGGCCGATCGAGAGCTCGGCCCCGGCGCAACAGCAGTTCCGCGAGTCGATCCAGAGCAGCGTCTTCGTCCCGGGGCCGGTCTCGCTGCCGCCGCTGACGAAAGTGCAGCCGCCCTCCGCGTCACCCGGCGATCCCGCTCGGCCGGAGGATCTCTCCGCCGCCGCGGAAATGGCGAGCGGCCCCGACGTGTCGGTGGCGCCGGACGGAACCGCAACCGTGGTCTGGAGCGCCCGGGCCAAAGCGGCGGGCGAGTTCGTCGTCTTCGCCCGCCAGATCGCTGCCGATGGCACGCCGAGGCCGACCCAGCAACTCTCGGCATCTGGAGAGGACGCGTTGGCGCCGCGGGTCGCGGTGGCGCCGGACGGCACCGCCGTCGTCGTTTGGATGCGATCCGACGGCGCCAACTTCCGCGTCCAGGAGCGGCGGATCGATCCCGCCGGGGAACCGGAGGAAGCGACCAGGACCCTCTCCGGCTCGGGTCAGGACGCCGCCTCACCGCGGGTCGACGTCGCCCCCGACGGCGAGGCGACCGTCGTCTGGAAGCGCTGGGACGGGTTCCACTACCTCGTCCAGGTGCGCCGGATCGCACCTGACGGGACCTCGGCGAACCCTTCGCAGCGGCTCTCGGAATCGGGCAGGGACGCGGTCGAACCGCGGGTGGCGGTCGCCCCCGACGGCACCGCGACGGTGGTCTGGAGCCGCTTCGACGGCTCCGATTCGATCGTCCAGGAGCGGCGGGTCGAACCCGACGGGATGCTCGAGGAAGGGATCGAGAACCTCTCGGCCGGCGGTGAGAGCGCGATCCAGCCGCAGGTGGATGTGGACACCGACGGCGCCGCGACGGTGGTCTGGAACCGGTTCGACGGCAGCAACTGGATCGTCCAGGGACAGCGGGTTGCCCCCGCCGGCCTGCCCGAAGGTGCGGTCGAGAACCTCTCGGCCGGCGGCCGCAGCGCCGCCGAGCCGCAGTTGGCCCTGGGCCCCGAAGGTGCGGCCACGGTCGTCTGGGATCGCTTCGACGGCAGCAACTTCGTCGTCCAGGCGCGACGCCTCGATTCGACCGGGATCCCGATCGGCAGCCCGATCAACCTCTCCGCCACGGCTCGCGACGCGGCGGATCCGCAGCTGGCGGTCGCCCCCGACGGCACCGCCACCGTGCTCTGGAGTCGCTTCGACGGCTCGAACTGGATCGTCCAGCGGCGCGACCTGAAAGGCGGCGGCGCCCTCGGCGTTGTCGCCAGCCTCTCGGCCGCGGGGCGGAGCGCCGGAGACCCGGCTGTCGCCTGGGGCGAGGACGGCACCCTGGCGATGGCGTGGAAGCGCTTCGCCGGCAACGGCGACGTGGTGCAGGCGCTGACCGCTCCGCGACCGCTGCTGCCGCCTCTACCCCCGCCTCCACCGCCGCCAGGCTCGGGCGGCTCGCCCGACGACGAGTCGCTGTCGCCGAGCAGCGATTTCCGCATCACCACGATCCGTCTCAACCGCAGGCGCGGCACGGCGACGCTCGCGGTTCAGGTTCCGGGGCCGGGGCAGCTGGCCCTGGCCGGCGCGATTCCACGCCGCCGCGAGGTCACCACGGCGGGCGCGGTCAGGCTGCGGGTCGTGCCGAAGCCCCCCAAGCGGCGGGCCCTGCTGCGGACTGGGTCGGTGCGGCTCCGCCTCACCGTCACCTTTGAGCCCGTGGGCGGCGGGAGGAGCAGCCGCGAGCTCAGCCTGCGGCTGAAAAAGGCGCTGCTCCGCGGCTAGATTCGAGATCGGAGAGGAACGGCGTCAGGTAGCGCCCGATCAGCTTGCTCGGGTTGTCAATCGGCCACGGCGGCCGGTCGCTGGCGATCGAGGTTTCGCCGTGGCCGCCGCCCAGCCAGCCAAACAGGTAGCGGGGCTTGGCGCCGGTCCAGAGGATGCCGCGCAGGACCGGGTCAAGTGGGTTCGCCTCGACCTCGCAGCCGAGGTCGGCGGCGATCGCTTCCGCGGCGACGTCCGCCTGCTGGGTCGCGAGCCCGCCCTGCTTGACCGGGAAGGTGGTGACGTCACCGACGGCGAAGCAGTTCCCGAGGGCGGGGATCCGGGCGTGGTCGTCGACGGGGATGAACCCGGCGGCGTCGTAGGGAAGACCGTCGATATGGCGACCCTCGAGCCGGGGCAGGCTGACCACCGCGTCGGCTTCGAGCTCGTCGCCCGGGACGATCGCCAGCGCTCCCTTTTCGTACTTGACGGGGTGGGCTCCCGCGATCACCTCGATCCCGTTTTCAGCCAGCAGCTCGGCCACCTGCTCGGAGGCGCGCCGCCCGAAGATCGCCAGGGGGCCGTCTTCCGGGGTTACGACGGTGAGGCGGGTTCCGTCGATGCCGCGCCGTGACATTTCGGTTGCGGCCAGAAGGGCCAGCTCGTAGGCGGGGAGGGCCCAGCCGTGGCCGCCGGGCATCGTGAAGATCAGCCGCCGCAGGCGCCCTTCGCGCAACCGGCCGATGAGTTCCAGCATCTCGCCTTCGTCGGCGGTTCCCCAGAAGGTAATGGCGCCCGGAACCGACCACAGCAGCCGCGCTCCACAGGCGACGACGAGGTAGTCGTAGGCGATCTCGGCGCCGTCGTGGCTCCTGACGCGGCGACCCACGGCGTCGACCGAGGCGATGTTTTCGGGCCGGAAGCGGGCGCCGCAGAGATCGGCCAGGTGCTCGAGGTCGTAGCGCAGGACCCGCGAGGCGCCGTAGGGCTCGCCGACCGCGAACGGCCGGTAGACGAAGTCGCGGCGGCCGGCGCAGATCTCGACCGTCGCTTTGTCGCCGGCCAGGTCCTCGAGCGCGATCGCGGCCTCGAGAGCGCCGACGCCGCCGCCGACGATCAGGACCTTGGCCGCTTCCGTTCTGTCCATCCCTACAAGTGTTCAGGCGGACGGCGCCGGACTCATCCGGGGAAGACCGTCGCATCCGCTGCGGCTTCGCCGCAGCCTGGGTCAGGAGATCAGGGCGCCGATCAGGTCGACGTATTCGCGCAGGCGGTGGACCGCCAGGTAGCGGTCGATCACCCGCTGACGCGCCGCCTCGCCCATCCCCCGCGCCAGGTCGGGATCGGCGAGGAGGCGGTCTATTGCCTTCGCGAAGGCGGCGAGGTCGCGCGGATCGTCGACCAGGAATCCGGTCTCGCCGTCGACGATCTGATCCTGGATGCCGCCGACTCGGCTCCCGACCACCGGCCGCTGCTTCCACATCGCCTCCGCCACGGTCAGCCCGAAGCCCTCGGCGACGCTCTTCTGGACGACGACGTCGGCGCGGCGCTGGATCGCGTTGGTCATCGCTGCGTTTTCTTCGATGTCGTGCATCGGCAGGCTGACCAGGTGGGCGCGGCGGCGGACGTCGGGCGCCAGCCGTCGCCAGGCCTCGGCGACGTCGTCGTAGACGACGGCGCCCTCGGGGTCGTCGGCGACGCCGCCGCTGTCGGGGCCGACGACGACGAGGTGCAGCTCCGGGTCCTTCAAGTGCCTTTCCAGCATCTCCAGCAGGCCGAGCGGGTCCTTGAGCCGGTCCCAGCGGGAGACCTGGACGACCATCTTCGCGTCCCTTGGAACGCCTACCTCCTGCAGGATCGCCGCCTTGCGCTCGACCCTCCCGGGGGTGCCGTCGGCGCGCTCGAACAAGGGCACCCGCTCGAGGCCGTCGGGCATCAGCCCGATCTCCTTCAGGATCGCCGTGGTGACGTCGGGCTTCAGGTCCTGGTTCTTCGGCGAGAAGGGATCGATCACCGGCGGCATCAGCCAGACCTTCTTCTCGTCCAGCCCGTCCCAGGCGTACTCGCGGCGGGAGAAGGCATAGGCGTCGGCAGGCGCGACGTAGGGACGGAGGAAGTCCCACGCGGCGCGCACGAGGTCGTTCGGCCGGTCGACGCCGACATGGCAGCGCCAGATCACCTTCAGGCCGCGGTCGTGGAGGGCCGGGACCAGGCCGGCGGTCTGCGGGTCGTGGAGGTAAACGACGTCGCCGCTCTGCATCAGCGGTCCCAGCGCCTCGACGTTCGCCGCCAGCGCCGACTCGTAGGTCTGCCGGGCGCTCTCGTCGAGCACGCCGCCGTCGCCGGGATCGCCGTGCAGGTGGTTGTGGATCCGCTTGGTGACGCGGAAGAACTCCGGCCCCTCGCGCAGCACCACCCAGCGCACGTCGACGCCGGCGTCGCGGGCGTAGGGGAGAAGGGTGCGCAGCAGCTCGGCGACGCCGCCGCCGCGCGCGGTCGAGCTGATGTGCCAGATCGCCCGGCCGGCGAATCCGTCGCGGGCCCAGGCGGCGACCTCTTCGATCTCCGCGAACCGCTCGCCGAGCAGCGGCTTGAACCGCTCCAAGGGGTGGACGGCGATCGGAACAAACTTGGGATTGGCCATCTCAGGCGGCCTCCGCCGCGCCCCCGAGGGCAGTCATGGTGGCGACGACGGACTCGGCGAGCGCCGTGAGGTCGTAGCCGCCCTCGAGGACCGCGCCGACCGGCGCCCCCCAGTCCCTTGCCGCCTCGCCGACCAGCGCGGCCATCCGGGCGAAGGACGAGGCCTCGAGCCGGCACGTCGCCAGGGGATCGTCGCGGTGCGCGTCGAAACCGGCCGAGACGAGCACCAGCTGCGGCCGGAACTCCGCCGCGGCGGGAAGGACGACGCCCTCGAGCAGCGAGAGCCAGACGTCCTCTCCGCTCCCCCCCGGCACCGGCAGGTTGATCGTGCAGCCCTCGCCGGGGCCGGAGCCGGCGTCGTCGGCCGCGCCGCTGCCGGGGAAGATCCCGTCCTGGTGGATGCTGGCGAGAAGGACGTCGTCGCGGCGGCGGAAGATCTCGGCGGTGCCGTTGCCGTGGTGGACGTCCCAGTCGAGGATGAAGACTCGCTCGAGGCCGAGCTCGGCCAACGCCAGCGCGGCGGCGATCGCGACGTTGTCGAAGAGACAGAACCCCATCGCCCGCGACGGCTCGGCGTGGTGGCCCGGCGGGCGGCAGGCCGAGAACCCCACCCGCGCCTCGCCCGCCAGCAGCGCCCGCGTCATCTCGCAGGCGCCGCCGGCCGCGCGCAGCGCCGCCTCCCAGGAGGCCTCGCCGGCGTAGGTGTCGATGTCGATCGCGCCGCCCCCGGAGCGGCAGAGCTCGCGGATCCCCTCCACGTGCTCAGGCGCATGGACCAGCGTCAGCTCCGACTCGGTCGCCGCCGGCGCCTCACGCCGCTCCCATCCCAGCCACCCCCGCTCCGCCAGCGCCGCCTCGATGGCCCGCAGCCGCTCCGGCGACTCCGGATGCCCGAGCATCCCCTCCCGCGGATCATGCTCCAAGCAGGCCGGGTGGCTGAAATACAACATCGGGGCAATGTACCCGGCGTCCGAGGGACGGATTGCTAGCCGGTACAGACCCCTCAACCACACGCACTAGCGGGACGGCTCGGGTTCCAGCGTCCTGGAGGAGCTCTGTCGAAGAGGGTGTCGGCACCCTCTACCGGCGGCGCTGTGTCCTTCGTCCTAAGTGTCGATCAACCCGTTTGCCAGCGCGTAGCGCGTCAGGTCGGGGCGGCTGGAGAGGCCCAGCTTTTGCTGTATGTGGGCGCGGTGGGTCTCGACGGTGCGGACGCTGAGCGATAGCTGTTCGCCGATCTCGCGGTTGGTGTGGCCGAGGGCCATCAGCTTCAGCACCTCGGTCTCGCGCGGTGAGAGAGGGGGCCGCCCGTCATCCCTGTCGTCGTTCTTGAGCCCCGCCGCCACCGCGGGGCCGAGGTGCTGTTCTCCGGCGGCCGCGGCCCGCACCGCCTCGATCAGCTCGAGGTGGGCTGCGTCCTTGAAGAGGTAGCCGCTGGCGCCGGCGTCGAGGGCGCGGCGGGCGAGGGTGAGGTCGCGCTCCATCGTCAGCAAGACGATCCGCGTCTCGGGCGAGGCCTCCCGCAGCGCGGCGACGGAGTCGACGGCAAGGCCGTCGGGCAGGTTGACGTCGAGGACGACGACCCGTGGGCGCTGCTCGGCGACCGCGGCCCGCCCGGAGGCGAGGTCCCGCGCCTCGCCTACCACCACTAGGTCCGCCTGCCCCTCCAGCAGCGCCTTCAGCGCTCCCCGGACGACTGCGTGGTCGTCGACGAGGACGATCGTGATCTTCCTCTTCTGAGCGTCGGCGCTCACGCGGCGAGGGTAACGCCTGCGGGGTGGCCGCATCGGCGGGTGTTGGCGAACCCGGATGTCAGCGACCCCGCCCTCCAGGGAAGATCGGGCGGGATGGAGCAAGCCACCGAGTTCATCCCGCGGCCAATCCGTTCGCTCTCCCGGCCGAGAGAGTGTGGTCGCGTGGTGAACGTTCAAATCGGGGCACAATCCATCCCCGAGCCCCCGCGCCCACCCCCTAGCGGCGCGGGGGCCCAAGTCGTCTCCCGGCGCTGGCTCCCGCGTTAGCGCTGCCGGGAGATTGGCGAACGGCGGCGGACCGCCCAGCGCCGCGGGCCGGTATCTGGATCCCCGCCTCGCCCCCTGCTATCCGAACCGCGTCCTGCAGTCCTCCGATCGCGGCCCTGCACCCGGTCGCCTCGGCGAAGCGTCCGGCCGTCTCGATCCCGGACTCGACGGATTCACCGTCGCCGGCGAGCATCACCAGCAGATCGGCGTCCACCCGCCGCGCCAGCAGGGCCGCGACCGAGCTCCCATCGACCGCCGCCTCGATCTCGTCCAGCCTGCCGAAGTCGTCGAGGGCGAGTGGAGCGGCGCCGCGCCGGGCGCAGATCACCAGCGCGCCGGCGTCGAGCAGGGTTCGCAGGCTGCGGATCTCGGCGATCGCCTGCGGCTTCGGGGGGCGGACGAGTTGTGGGTAGCCCTCGCCGTCGCGAAGGGCGGGATCGGTCGCGGCGACGACCACTTGGGTGAGGACGCTGACGACGTCGCGACCGGGCAGCGCGTTGCGCAGCGCCAGCTCGAGCGCCTGACTGGATTGCAAGTCGTAGCCGTGGGTGACGATCACCTCGTTCCCGACGGCGACGGTGGCCAGGGTGGCCGCGGTCGCCTCCGCTCCGCGGTGCGACAGGGCCTCTTCCCCAAGGGCGAGCAGGATCCTCATGAGATCAGGATCACTCGCCGCGGGCCAGAGTTCATCGGCCGAAAACCACAATTCGGGTGCGGGGTTTTCACGTTTCCGGTTAGCCATGCGAGACTCCCCGCGAGAGCGCCGATGGAGAGCGGTGAGAATGAGATAACGGTCGTCCTCGCGGACGACCACAACGTGATCCGCGCCGGCCTGCGGGCGATGCTGGAGGCCGAGCCCGACCTGCGAGTGATCGGCGAGGCCGGCGACGCGCCAGCGGCTCAGAAGCTCGTCCGCGACCGTCGTCCGGACGTGCTCGTGCTCGATCTACAGATGCCGGGCGCCGAGCCGGCCCGCGACGTGCCGGCGTTGCGTGAGGAGGCTCCCGGCACCGCGATAGTCGTCCTCACGATGCAGAACGACCCGCGCCGGGCGCGGGACCTGCTGCGGGCGGGCGCCTCCGGCTACGTCCTCAAGCAGGCGGCCGAGCGGCAGCTGACGGCGGCGATCCGCAGCACCGCCGAAGGCGGCTCCTACATCGACCCCGAGCTCGGGGGGGAGGTGGCGCGGCTCGGCGACGATCCGCTGGCGGCGCTGGGGGAGCGAGACCTCGAGTTGCTGCGCCTGCTCGCCCTCGGTTACACCAACCGCGAGATCGGCGAGAAGCTCTACCTCAGTGTCCGCGCGGTCGAGGTCAACCGGGCGAAGCTGCTGGAGAAGCTGGGACTGGAGACGCGCCCGGAGCTGGTCCGCTTCGCGATCGCCAACGGCGTGATCGACGCCGCCCGCGACGGCACCGCCTGAGCCTTCTGCCGCCGGCCCGCGCCCGGCTAAGTGTCTTCGAGCGGCACGAGGGCGGAGATCGTGGTGCCCTCTCCGGGCCGCGACTCCACCTCGATCCCCCCGCCGAACAGCTCGATCCGCTCGCGCATCCCGACCAGCCCGCGCCCGGAGCTCGCAGTGGAGGGGTCGAAGCCGGCGCCGTCGTCGCGGATGTCGATCCAGATCCCGCCCTGGGCCTCGCGCACAGCCAGTTGGACGCGCGAGGCGGCGGCGTGCTTGAGCACGTTGTTGAGCGCCTCCTGGACGAGGCGGTAGACGATCCGCTCCTCCTCGCCGCTGGGCCCCTCGACCTCGATCGTCGTCTCGACCTCGATCCCGCCGCGGGAGGAGGTCTCCTCGGCGAGTGCCTCCAGGGCCCCGGCCAGGCCGAGCCGCTCTAGCGCCACCGGCCGCAGGTCGTTGATCAGGCGGTTCAGCTCGTTGATCTGCCCCTCCAGCCGCTCCAGCGTCTCCTCCGCCGCGCGTTCGATTCGCTCGGCTCGGCCCTCGTCCCCGCTTTGCAACGCCGTCGCCAGCGTGATCCGGAGCGCCGCCAGCCCCTGCAGGGCGTCGTCGTGCAGCTCCCGGGCCCAGCGCTGGCGCTCTCTCTCGGCCGACTCAACCTGCTGGCGCAGGCGGTCCGACTCCACCGTCTGCGCGGTCGCCACCGCCGTTGCCGCGCTGGCGGCGAAGGACTGCAGCAGCCGCAGGTCCTCCTGGTCGAACTCGACGCCCCCGGCTTCGCGGTCGAGGGCGACCAGCGTCCCGACCGCGCGCCCCCGGAAAAGCAGCGGGACCACCAGCGCCGCCTCTGCCCCGAGCCGCTCCCGCAGTCTCGCCTTGGAGGGCTGCGAGCCGCGCTCCAGCCGCTGCGAGACTCGGTCCTCCATCGCGGCGCGGAAGATTTCGTCGTCGAGGGGGACGGTGAGGTCGACGATTTCATCGCTGACCTGGCCGGCGCGGGCGGCGACGAAGAGGTGGTCGCCGCGGAGCAGGAGGACGAGCAGCGCCCGCGCGTCGACCAGCGCCCGCGCCCGCTTGACGATCAGATCGAGGACCCGCTTGACGTCGGTCTCCCCGCCGACGGTGCGGGCGATGTCGACCGAGGTCTCGGCCCGGCGAAGCGCCTGCTCGGTCTCCGCCTCGCGTTCGCTCAGGCTGGTGTAGAGGCGGGCGTTCTCGATCGCGATCCCCGCCCAGCTGGCGAGGGTTACTGCCGCCTCCTCGTCCGCCTCGTCGAATTCCTCCGCGCCCTGCTTCTCGGTCATGTAGAGGTTGCCGTAGGTCTCGCCGCGGACGGCAATCGGGACGCCGAGGAACGAGTGCATCGGCGGGTGTCCGGGGGGGAAGCCGTAGGCGTGAGGGTGGGCGTCTACGTCGCGCAGCCGCAACGGCGCCGGCTCGCGGATCAGCTCACCGAGCACGCCCCGACCACGGGGCAGGTTGCCGATCTCGCGCTGCTTCTCCTCGTCGATGCCGACGTTGATGAAGCGTTCGAGCTCGCGCCGCTCCCGGTCGAGGACGCCGAGCGCCGCGTAGCGGGCGCCGGTCAACTCCCGTGCCGCTTCGACGACCGATTTCAGCACCGCCTCGAGGTCGAGCTCGGAGAGCAGGTTGCTGCCGACGTCGATCAGGCGCCGGAACCGCTCCTCCTCGACCTGCTGGATGGACTGGTCGGGGGTGTCCATGATGGAACGAATACTCTCACCAATTCGGGGTAATTGGGAGGGCTGGCATTGCCGAGGGCGAAAGCGAGGGGATGGAGCGCAGGCTTGGCGTCGGCACGACCCTCAGCGAGGCCTTCTCGATCTATAGGAAGCAGGCGGGTGTGCTGCTGCCGGTGGCCTTCTGGCTGTTCCTCGCGCTCGGCGTGATCGAAGCGCTGGCCGCCGATTCCCTCGAGCTGTCGCTGCTTGCCCTGGTGGTCGGGATCGCCCTCTCCACCCTCTATCAGGGGATGGTGGTGGGGCTGGTCAGCGACGTTCAGGACGGGCGCCGCGACTCCTCGATCGGCGAGCTGGTCCGCTCTGTGACGCCGGTGCTGGCGCCGCTGATCGGGGCCGGGATCCTCGCCGGCCTGGGAATCGTGGGCGGGTTCGTCCTGTTCGTCGTCCCCGGTCTCTACCTGCTGACGATCTGGGCGGTGGTGGCGCCTGTGATCGTGGTCGAGAGGCGCCCGATCTTCGACGCCTTCGGCCGCTCGCGCCAGCTCGTTCGCGACAACGGCTGGCCGGTCCTGGGCGCGGTTTTGACCGCCTACCTGATCACTTTCGCGGCCGCGGTGGTCTTCATCGCGATCGCTGTCAGTCTCGCCGAGGGAATCCTGGTGGAAATCGTCTTCAGCGCGCTGGCCTCAACCCTGACGGCGCCGATCCCCGCCTTGGTTGCCGCCGTCCTCTACTTCCGCTTGCGGGCGATCAAGGACGAGCGGCCAGCCGACGCGAATCCGCAAGAGACCGCCGCATAGGGAAACACCTACGTCTGGCGGTGGTACGGTCGTCTCGTGGCCAAGGTGAAGTGCCAGATCTCGGTTTCCGCGGACGGATTCGTCGCGGGACCCGATCAGGGCGAGGAATACCCTCTCGGCGAAGGCGGAGAGGCGCTGCACGAGTGGGTCATCAAGCTGGCGGCTTGGCGCCAGTCGCACGGGAGGGAGGGCGGCGAGGTCAACGCCTCGACGCCGGTGATGGAGGAGGCCTTCGGCAACACCGGCGCCGTGGTGATGGGCCGCAACATGTTCGGCCCCGTCCGCGGGCCCTGGACCGAGCCACTCTGGAACGGCTGGTGGGGCGATGAACCGCCCTTCCGGGTCCCGGTCTTCGTCCTCACCCACTACGAGCGCGAGCCGCTGACCCTTGGCGAGACCACCTTCCACTTCATCACCGAGGGGCCGGATCGCGCGG
Organism: Solirubrobacterales bacterium; assembly: GCA_035705945.1. Classification (GTDB taxonomy): domain Bacteria; phylum Actinomycetota; class Thermoleophilia; order Solirubrobacterales; family 70-9; genus VAYN01. The sequence goes on along the minus strand of DASSVR010000021.1, from coordinate 17,359 downwards.
TCGAGCTCGCCCGCGAGGCGGCTGCTGATCAGGACGTCTCCATAGGCGGCGGTGCCCAGACGATCCAGCAAGTCATCCGCGCCGGCCTACTCGACGAGCTCCTCCTCAACCAGGTCCCGGTGATCCTCGGCGGCGGCGCCCGGCTGCTCGAGGGCATCCCGCCGCACGTGAAGCTGGAGCAGACCGGGGTCGTCGAGGCCCCCGGCGTCGCCCACCTCTTCTACGCGGTCAAGCGCTGAGCAGTTTTGCCTTCTGCGCCGCAAACTCCTCGTCGGTGAGGATGCCCTGGTTTTTCAGTTCACCCAGCTCCTTCAGCTGATCGATCACCGAGCCGTCGGCCGAGGCCGCGGGCGGTGGAGCGGGCGCGGCGGCGGGCGCTTGCTGAGCTTCTTCCTGTTCCGCCCAGCGCCTGCCCTGCCGGCGGGAGACGCGGTTGCTGACGGAGGTCGCGGTTCCGGCGATCACCGCGGTGCGGGCGACGCCTCGAAGTAGTCCTGGCATCGAATCGATCCTTTCTAGGCGGTTGCCTCGGCCTCGTCGAGGGCGGCGAGGATGGCTTGGACGGGAATGCGGCCGCTGGCCACGAGCTGGCCGCCGGAGCGCCGGACGGCGGCGGCGAACGGCGCCGCCCAGCTGTTCTCGAAAACCAGCAGGGCGGCGGACGTCCCCGGCTCGAGGGCATTGCCGGCCTCGTCCAGGTCGTCGTCTCCCAGCAGGTCCGACGAGGCGCCTTCGAAAACCGCGAGCTCGCCGGTGCCATCGCCCAGCTCCGACAGCTCCAGCGCCTTCACCGCGCCGCTCTCGTCCTTGTGGATGAACGCCAGGTCGAGGATCCTGATCAGACCGCGGTCGACGAGATCGACCAGGTGGGGCGCGATCTCGCCGTTCGGTTGGCGGCCCGGCCACTCGACGAGGATGTAGTCGATAGGGCCCAACTCCTCAATTGCTGCTTCGTTCAAGGCGGCTCCTCTCGTATTGGGAAAGCTTCCCTATCTGACCCCGCCTAGATCGACTGTACACCCCCGGTTCCACCATGCTGATTCTCATCGGGCCGAGCCGGGTAAAGAAGCGCCAGATGGGATTGAAGCCGCTGCTTGCCGCTGCGATGGTCGCCCTCTCCCTCGGCCTAGATGCTTGCGGCGGCGGCGGCTTCGATTCCACTACCACCGTGGCCGGCGCCGACTAGGCGGCCGAGATGCCCTTCTGGCTGGCACGCCGAGCAGCGCCCCACCTCTGGAAGCGAGTTCCCTGGAAGATGGTCTGGGCGGCCTCGATCTGGCTCGCCGAGAAAGGCCGCGAGAGGGTTGAGCAGAACCTCAGTCAGCACGACCGGACCGAATTCTGGAACCTGCTGAAGAAGTCGAGGGGCCGCCCGAGCAACCTCACCAATCGCGACAAATCCCGTCTGAGGAACATCGCCGGCAAGGCGATTCGCGGCTGATCGCGTAAAGATCTCCCAGTGGGCGAGGGGGAGCGAGACGACCTGGCGGAGCTACTGGCGCGGCGGGCGCTGACGGATGATGACGCGCGCCCGGATGCGGTCGAGCGGCGGCACGCCGGCGGTGGGCGCACCGCTCGCGAGAACGTCGCCGACCTTGTCGACCCCGGCTCCTTCGTCGAGTACGGCCGCTACGCGATCGCCGCCCAGCGGGGGCGGCGCGAGCTAGAGGATCTGATCGCGCGCACGCCCGCCGACGGCCTTCTCGCCGGCACCGCTCGGGTCAACGGCGACCTCTTCGACGCCGAGCGTGCCGCCTGCGCGGTCCTCTCCTACGACTACACGGTCCTCGCCGGGACGCAGGGGGCCCTCGGCCATCGCAAGAAGGACCGCCTCTTCGAGCTGATCGAGCGGATGCGGCTCCCTGTCGTCTTCTACGCCGAGGGCGGCGGCGGGCGCCCCGGCGACACCGACTACCCGGTGGTCTCCGCCCTCGACACGCGCGCCTTCGCCCTCTGGGCGCGACTCTCCGGGCTGGTGCCGCGGATCGCGATCGTCCACGGCCGCTGCTTCGCCGGTAACGCCGTGATCGCCGGCTGCGCGGACCTGATCGTCGCCACCGAGAGCAGCTCGCTGGGGATGGGAGGGCCGGCGATGATTGCCGGCGGCGGCCTCGGCGACGTGCCGCCCGACGAGGTCGGTCCGATTGAGATGCAGGCGCCGAACGGGGTCGTCGACCTGGTCTGCGCCGACGAGGTTGAGGCGACCGCGGCGACGAAGAAGCTGCTCGCCTACTTCCAGGGCGCGACCGAGCCAGGGCCCGAGCCCGACCAGGCGCGCCTGCGCGACCTCGTGCCCGAGCGCAGGCGCCGCGCCTACGATCCGCGGCCGATCGTCGAGACGCTCGCCGACGAGGGCAGCGTCACTTTCCTGCGCGAGCGCTTCGCGCCGGAGATGGTGACGGCCCTGGCGCGGATCGAGGGACGGCCGCTGGGGGTGATCGCCAACGACACCCGCCACACCGCCGGCGCCATCACCAGCGAGGCCGCCGACAAGGCGGCGCGGCTGCTGCAGCTCTGCGACGCCTTCGGCCTGCCCGTCCTCTCGCTCGTCGACACGCCCGGCTACATGGTTGGGCCCAATGCCGAGGCGACCGGCCTCGTCCGCCACGCCTCGCGCCTGCTCGTCGCCGGCGCCGCCCTGCGGGTGCCGCTGATCGCGGTGGTGCTGCGCCGCGGCTACGGGCTCGGGGCCCAGGCGATGGTCGGCGGCAGCTTGCACGAGCCGCTGCTGACTGTGGCCTGGCCGGGCGCGCACCTCGGGCCGATGGGGCTGGAGGGGGCGGTGCGGCTGGCGCTGCGCAAGGAGCTGGAGGCGATCCCCGACGAGGCCGAGCGCGAGCAGCGCGTCCGCGACCTCACCGCGGCGGCCGAAGAGAACGCGAAGGCGCTGAACGCGGCGGCGCTGTTCGAGCTAGACGACGTGATCGATCCGGCCGAGACCCGCCGCCTGATCGCCTCAACCCTCACCGCGGCCGGCGACTCCCGTCCCCCCGGCGCCCACCGCTTCGTCGACACCTGGTGAAAACGAAGGATCCGACGGGGTGGGACGCCGGCTGCCGCTTCGACTTCCTCAATCCCGAGCACCCGGCATAGCCGGTCAGTTGCCGCCCCCTCCGCAACCGCCACCGCCGCACCCGCCTCCAGCCCCATCGCCACCTCCTCCGGAGCAGGACCCGCCAGAGCTTCCCGAGTCGCCGCCCGTAGTCCCTCCGAAGCAGCCACCGGCACCGACCGGATAGTGGGCCCGCGAGCGGGCGGCGGCGAGCTGGAGCCCGTTGAGGCTGAGCGGCTCGGCGATCCCAAGCCGCTCGTCGAGATCCCAAAGGACGGATTCCTGGTTCCGGCCCGTGTCGGAGCGATCCCATGCCCGCACGGTCTCGGCCAGCGCGTCGCCCATCGGCGCTCCCATCGCCTCGTCCGGCGTGTGATGGAGGTAATCACCGAATGCTTGCTCGCAGAACTGCATATAGGCGATCGAGTCGAGGATGAACTCGTGCCAGGCTTCGTCGACCGCGCGCGAAGGCATCCCGAGGACCGCGCGCCCGCGCCAGGCGCAGCAGATGAACCACTCGCGCATGCCCTGTTCGACCAGCGGCCAGTCGCTCTCCTCGATCGGGGGGAGACGTTTTCGCACCCGCCGGGAGATGTAGGAGGGGAACTCGTAGGCGGTGATGAAGCGCTCGCGCCTGCCGGCAGCCCGCCGCAGCCAAGCCACCTGGAATCGGCTCAGCTTTCGGGGTCGCCTGCCACTACCAGAGGGCATCGTGTTCCTCCATCACGCCGAGTCCATAATCCAGGGAAACGCCGCCGAGCGAGCCGCTGAAGGTGCCGAAGCGGTGGCGGTAGCGGGAGCGGACGAGGAGGAAGTTCTCGTCGCGGGCGTGCTTCGACTCGGTCGAGAAGCGAAGCGACTCGCCCTCGCCGAGGTCGATCGCCTTCATCCCGCGGAAGCGGACGGGCGGGGGCTCGAATGGCTCGCCGTCGATCCAGATCGCGCGCTCGCTGCCGCTTGGCGGATCGTTGATCCCTTCAACCAGGTTCCATGCAAGGGAACGCCCGTCGGCGGCGGTGCCAACGCCGGCCGACCAGCGCCAGCTGGTGTGGCGCTGATGGTGACCGGCGGATTCGTCGTCGACGCCGCGACCGTTGATCTCCCAGCGCCGACCCGGCACCTCGACCGTCCCCTCGATCGGGATCCCGGCGCGCTTGCGGGTCCAGGCTGAGGCTCGGCCGCTCGGGCAGGTCGCTTCGATCGGATCCGACTCGCCGAGCCGCAGGTTCGCCCGCAGGTCGGGGCCGTCGATCTCGAGCCGCGACCCCTCCAGCCACACCTCCCGGCTTCCGGGTCGCAATGAGGTATGCGCCGCGTGGTGACGCTCCTCCCGGTCCCAGAAGACCCAGAACGATTGGCTCAGCGGCCCGACCTCAGCCCGGGCCGCGCACAGCATCAGCTCCTCGGCGAAGAGGCCGACGTAGCGCCAGCGCTTGCGCAGCTGGCCGTGCTCGAAGAGCGGCATCGAGTTCCGATCCACCGGCCGACCGTACCGCCTCCTCTCCGGTCTCTAGGCTCGCGGCCGTGGACCAGGTGATCCAGATCGCCGGCGCGGTGATGATCCTCGCCGCCTTCGCCGCGGTCCAGTTCGAGCGCATGCGTCCGGACTCCCGCCTCTACCTCCTGCTCAATCTCGTCGGCTCGGTGGTCCTCGCGGTGCTGGCGGTCCTCGCCGAGCAGTGGGGCTTCGTGCTGCTGGAGGGCGTCTGGGCCGTGGTCTCAACTTGGGGGCTATGGGTGGCGACTTTTGGCCCCTATAGGGACCACAAGTCGCCAACCGTCTAGTCCGCGTCCGCGTTGGCTTCCAGCCGCTCCGCGAGTCTTTTCATGCCGCGCGCTCGGGCCGCCTCGGCAGCCCCGGTCCAGTCCGTCGCCCGATCCGGCAGCCGCTCCACCCCGGCGTCCCGCAGCGTCGCGATGTCCTTGAACGCCAGCAGTTCCTCCCGGCCCTCGATCAGCGCCCCGCGCAGCGCCGGTCGCCGCTCGCGGATCGCGTTGTCGAGGATCGCCTCCAGCGACCCGTGCTCGCGCAGGAGCTCGGCCGCGGTCTTCGGACCGACCCCCTTGGCCCCTGGCAGGCCGTCGGAGGGATCGCCGCGCAGGGCGATGAAGTCCGGGACCACCTCCGGGTCGATCCCGTAGCGCTCGCGCACCTCCGCCGGTCCCACCTCTTCGGCTCCTTTGCCGCCGGTGCGGACGTAGAGCACAGTTACCTGCTTAGCCGCACACTGGTACATGTCGCGATCGCCGGTCAGGAGCAGTGCCCGTCCGCCGGCCTCGGCCTCGAGCCGCGCGTAAGTGCCGAGCAGGTCGTCGGCCTCGAGGTCCTCGGCGATCGCCACCGTCCACCCGAACGCCTCGAAGAACTCGCGCGAGCCGGCGAGCTGGTGCGGCAGCTCGTCCGGCATCGCATCGTCCCGCTCGGCGTGGTAGGCGGGATAGAGCTCGGTCCGGTAGGCGGCGGCATCCGGACCGAAGCACAGCACCACCGCCCGCGGCGCGTGCAGTTCGACCTCCCGCAGGATCATGTTCGCCGCCCCGAGCAGCGCGTTCACCGGCTTCCCGTCCGGGCCGACAATCGTCTTCGGCAGCGCGTAGAAGGCGCGGAAGAGCATCGAAGGGGCGTCGACGGCAAGCAGCGGCGCGGGCACAGTCACGTTGCACTTATATGACACCTGCGGGCCGGCGTTCGTCTTTAGTAGCCCTATAGCGGTACAAAGACGAACGCCGCGGGTGGCTAGAGTCGTCAGCCGCATGAAGGCCCTTGAGATCGAGAACCTGGAGAAGCGCTACCCGACCGGGGTGGACGCGCTGCGCGGGGTCTCCGTTTCGATTGAGCCGGGCGAGGTCTTCGGCCTGCTGGGGCCGAACGGGGCCGGCAAGTCGACGCTGATCCACTGCGCCACCGGCCTGGCGCAGCCGACTGGCGGCTCGATCGAGATCTTCGGCCACGATGCGATCGACCATTACGCAGAGGCGCGGCAGGCAGTCGGACTGGCCCCGCAGGAGCCGAACCTCGACTGGTTCCTCACCGTCGAGGAGACGCTCGACTACCACGCGGGCTACTTCGGGATGCCTCGCCGCGAGCGCCGCAAGCGGACCGACGAGCTGCTGGAGACCTTCTCCCTGACCGACAAGCGGGACGAACGCACTCGCACCCTCTCGGGCGGGATGAAACGGCGGCTGATTCTGGCGCGGGCGATGATGCACCGGCCGCGCCTGCTGATCCTCGACGAGCCGACTGCCGGCGTCGACGTCGAGCTCCGCCTCGAGCTCTGGCACTACGTCCAGAAAATCAACCAGGAGGGGACGACGATTCTGCTCACCACCCACTACCTGGAGGAGGCCGAGCAGCTCTGCGACCGGATCGCCTTCATCGCCGAGGGCCAGATCGTCGCCGAGGGCAGCAGCGCCGAGTTGGCCGAGCGCTTCGAGGTGCCGAACCTCGAGGACGCCTACCTGGCGCTGGTCGGCCGCAAAGAGCTCTCCCGCTCGCACATCGAGCTGGCGCCGGAGGTGGAGGCGTGAACGCGGCCCAGATCCGCTTCGCGACGCTCTGGCGCCGCGAGGTAAACCGCTTCATGAAGATCAAGAAGCAGACGATCGGCGCGCCGCTGCTGGAAACCTTCCTCTACATCTCCGTCTTCGGCGCCGCCCTCGGCTCGCGGATCGACCAGCTGCACGGGATCGACTACGTCATCTTCGTAATTCCCGGGCTGATCATGATGGCCTGGTCGATCAACGCCTTCACCAACAACTCCTCCTCGATCCTCCAGCAGAAGTTCCAGGGCGCGATCCAGGACCAGCTCTCCTCGCCCGCCTCGCCGGCGGAGCTGCTGCTCGCCTTCTCCCTCGGCGGCTTCATGCGGGGGCTGACGGTGGCCATCTTGACCTTCCTTGCCTCCTTGCTGCTGGTCGACCTACCGGTCGAACACATCCTCGTACTGATCCCGTCCCTCTTCCTGGTCGGGTTCTTCTTCAGCCAGCTGGGAGTGCTGATCGGCGTCCGCGCCGAACAGTTCGACGACGTCGCCTTCGCCCAGACCTTCATCCTCACGCCGCTGATCTTCCTCGGCGGCGTGTTCTACTCGGCCGAACTGCTGCCCGAGCCATACGAGACCCTGACCCACTTCAACCCGATCTTCTACATGATCAACCTGGTCCGCTACGGCTTCGTCGGCTTCTCCGAAGTCAGCATCGCCCTCTCGCTGGCGGCGCTGACCGCGGCGACGGCGGTCCTCTTCCTGATCAACCTCCGCCTCTTCACCAAGGGCTACCGCCTCCGCGCCTAGTCCACGTTTTCCTCGATCCAGGCTAGGTATCCGGGAGACCCGGCGACGATCGGGGTGGCGATGATCTCGGGCTCGTCGTAGGAGTGGGCCTCGCGGATCGCCGCCTCGACGGCGTCATACGCGGCCCGCGTCGTCTTCGCCAGGCACTGCCACTCACGCTCCTCCTCGATCGCGCCCTGCCAGCGATAGCGGCTGGCGATCGGCCCCACCACCTGCACACACGCCGCAAGCCGCCGCTCGACCAGCAGCTCAGCAATCCGCCCAGCCTCCTCCTCGGAGCCCGTGGTGGTCAGAACCTGGACGCAATCGGTCATGCGGCCCCGAGCTTAGAAGGGGAAGCGGGGCACCCTCACCAGACACTCAACCACGAGCCATAGCGAGTGGTGTCTGGAGAGGGTGCCCCGCTTCCCCGGCAACCCCTAGCCCGGATCGGCCACCGGCACGGCGGCTTTGCCGTGATCGTCCGGCAGGAGCAGGATCGCCCCCTCGCCGGTCACGTAGGCCTCCTCGCCGTGCTGGTTGACGTCCATGCCCATCGCCTCTTCGCGATCGGTCGCCCGCAGCGGCATCACCGCTCCGATCACCTTCAGCAAGATGAACGTGGCGACGAATGCGTAAACGGGTGCCGCCAGGGCGGCCTTCGCCTGGTCCCAGAGCTGGTTGGCGTTGTCGTAGATGAGCCCGTCGGAGATCCCGTTCCAGCCGGACTGCGCAACGAATCCGATGAAGAGGATCCCGAAGAAACCGGCAGCGCCGTGGGCGGCGAGGACGTCGAGCGTCTCGTCAACCCGCGTGCGGGTGCGGTAGGCGATGATCGCCCAGCTCGGGATCGCCCCCAGGGCCCCCAGCGCCATCGCCCAGCCGGGGCTGATGAAGCCGCCCGCGGGGGTGATGAGGACGCAGCCGACGATGATCGCGGTGGCGGCGCCGACGGCCGTCACCTTGCGGCCGCGGATCACGTCGAGCGCGAACCACATGACCAGCGTCGTGGCGGGGCAGAGGAGCGTGTTGGTGAAGGCGAGGACGCTGGCTTCTCCGGTGTTGAAGCCGCTGCCGCCGTTGAACCCGAACCAGCCGAACCACAGCAGGCCCGCTCCCATCAGCACGTAGACCGCGTTGTGGGGAAGGAGCGCCTGGCGACCGTAGTCTTTCCGCGCGCCCACCACCAGCGCCGCCGCCAGGGCCGAGAACCCGGAGGCCATCTCGACCGGGACGCCGCCGGCGAAGTCGAGGGTGCCGCCCTCGATCAGCCAGCCGCCGCCGAAAGCCCAGTGAGCCATTACGGCGTAGACCAGCACCGACCACAGCGCCGCGAAGACGAGGAACGCCCCGAACCGCATCCGCTCGACTACGGCGCCGGAGATCAGCGCCACGGTGATGATGCAGAAGGTCGCCTGGAAGGCGAAGAAGACCAGCTCCGGGATCGTGCCCCCTTCCCGCGGCTCGAAGTCGACGCCCTGCATGAAGGCGTTGCCGAGGCCGCCGATTAGGTCGCCTTCGCCGTCGAAGGCGAGCGAGTAGCCCACCACCGCCCAGGTGACGGTCGCAACCGCGATCGCGGCGATGCACATCATGAAGGTGTTGAGCGTGTTCTTCGAGCGCACCAGCCCGGCGTAGAAGAGACCCAGCGCCGGCGTCATCAACAGCACCAGAGCCGTCGCCGCCAGCATCCAGGCGGTATCGCCCGTGTCGATCGCGGCGATCATTTGCTCACCGGCGTCACAGCGCCTTCATCCGTGTCTCCGGTGCGGATCCGCACCGCGTGGTCCAGTGGGACCACGAAGATCTTGCCGTCGCCGACCTCGCCGGTCCGGCCCCCTTCGCAGAGCGCCGACACCGTCTTGTCAACGAAGCCGTCGGAGACGGCTACCTCGAAGCGGACCTTCTCCGAGAGCCCCATCTGCACGGTGGTGCCTCGATAGGTCTCGACGCGGTCCATCTCACCTCCGTGTCCCTGGACGCGGCTGATCGAAAACCCCCGGACCTCTGCCCGGTGCAGCGCCTCCAGGACCTGGTTCGCCCTCTCCGGGCGAACGATCCCGATTACCAATTTCACTTTGCCTCCCTATCCACTAGCTGCCGCTGCTACTGCGGCGCGAGCCTATCGCTCTGGCAAGCGGGATTGCGCCCTCGTCCCCACCCGCGCGGCCAAACCGAGCGCGTCCCTACAATCGGACGCGCATGGCCACGCGGGTCCGCAGGCGGCGACGCAAGCCGCCCCATCCCATCTGGCACAAGATCGCGATCCCGCTGGGGGTGCTCGCAGCTCTTGTGCTGATCGCTGGCGGCATCGGCGCCGCCTGGGCGCTCAGCGTCTACAACTCGGCGCCGCCGCTCTCGAGCCTGAAGCCGGTGCAGAAGGGGCGCTCCTCGGCGATCTACGCCGCGGACGGCAGCCTGATCGGGTTCATCCGCTCCGAAAATGTGCGCCAGCCGCTGCCGGCGAAGTCGCTGCCGAATGTGCTCCGCGACGCAACCGTCGCGATCGAGGACAAGAACTTCTACGAGCACGGCGCCCTCGACTACGAAGGCATCGCCCGCGCCGCCTGGAAGGACCTGCAGGCCGGCGCGCCGGTGCAGGGCGCATCGACGATCACCCAGCAGCTGGTCCGCAACCTCTACATCTCGAACCCCGAGAACACGATCGAGCGAAAGCTGAAGGAAGCGAAGCTCGCGGTCGAATTCGAGGACAAGCACGACAAGGAATGGATCCTCACGGAATACCTCAACACCGCTCCCTACGGGACGGTCGAAGGGCAGACCGCGGTCGGGGCAGAGGCGGCGGCGCAGACCTACTTCAGCAAGCCGGCCAAAGAGCTCGACCTAACCGAGGCGGCGATGATCGCCGGGCTGCCGCAGGCGCCCTCCGAATACAACCCGTTCCTCGACCCAAAGGCGGCCCTGAAGCGGCGCAACGAGGTTTTGGCGGCGATGGCCGAGGAGGGCTACATCACCTCCGAAGAGCTGCGTAAGGCTCGTACCCGCGGCCTCGGGATCGAGCCTGGCAGCAAGTACCAGGTGATCAAGGATCCGTTCCTCTTCGACCTCGTCCAGAACGAACTGATCGAGCGCTACGGGATCAACACCGTCCGCAACGGCGGCCTCAAGGCCTACACGACGATCGACCCGGATCTGCAGCAGAAGGCCGAAGAAGCGGTCGAAGGCTCCTGCTACGTCTGCTACCCGGAAGGCGGACCGGCGGCGGGCCTCGCCTCGGTTGACCCGGAGACGGGCGCGATCGTCGCCCTCGCCGCGACCGAAGGCCACGCCAACGAAAGCCAGTTCAACTACGCCTGGCAGGCGCACCGCCAGCCCGGTTCCTCGTTTAAGACGATCGTCCTGGCGGCGGCTGTGAAGGAGGGGATCGACCCCGGCAGCACCTACTACAGCGGCTCCTCACCGATGACCCTTGAGATCCCCGGCGGCGGCAGCTGGGAGGTCAACAACTCCGAGGGCCACGGCGCCGGCACGATGAACCTCGAAAGCGCGACCTGGGCCTCGGTCAACGTCATCTACGCTCAGCTCGACCTCGATGTCGGCCCCGAAGACGTGACCAAGATGGCGAAGGAACTGGGCATCGAGGCGCCGCTGCAGTCGGTCCCGGCGGAGGGGATCGGCGGGCTCGGCATCGGCGTCACCCCGCTGGAAATGGCGAACGCCTACGCGACCATTGCCAACGGCGGGGTCCGCCATGACCCGACGGCGGTGAGCCGGGTCGAGTTCCCGGACGGCAAAGTCGACAACTTCGACAAGGACGCGGGCGAGCGCGTCCTCAGCGAGGGTCAGGCATATGAAGTGACCCGGATCCTCGAGGGCGTGATCACCCAGGGCACCGGTGCCGGCTACACCTACATGGGCTGCTCCGACGCCGCCGGCAAGACTGGAACCTCGGAGGAGCTCTCCGACGCCTGGTTCGTCGGCTACACGCCGTTGTTCTCCACCGCGGTCTGGGTCGGCCACCCGATCACGCGCGAATACACCGGCTTCGGCGGCCCCACCGCCGGCCCGATCTGGAGCTCATTCATGTCGGCCGCCCACGAAGGCGAGTGCCCCGAATTCGAGGTCCCCAGCTCGCTTCCCGAGCTCGACAGCTTCGAGAGCGAACACACCAGGTCCAGCTCCGAGGCCTATAGCGAAGAAGAAATCGAAGGCTACGAAGAAGAGGAAAACGACGAGGAGAAATCCTCCGACAAAGGCAAAGGTGCCGGGGACGAGGGCGAGCCCGCTCCCGAGCCGGAACCGGCTCCCACCCCAACCCCCACGCCAGCGCCGCCACCCCCCGGTGGCGGCGTCAGCGCACCTTGACGCACCCCCGCCTTAGCTGCTGATCAGTAAAAGTCAAGGTATAGGCAACGAATATACGGGTAGGGGGAGTACCAATATGGGACCAGCCCTATCTAAAGATCAGGGGCGTCCCGGCAAATGAGGAGGTAAGGATGAGTATCCGCATCCGCAAGGCCGCGGCCATCACCGCGGTGGTTGGCTTGATGGCCGTCGGCCCGGCGTCGGCGTTCGGCAATCCGAACAAAGCCGGCGGTTCCGGCCACTTCCACCCGAACAGCGGGCCGTGCAAGAGCGACAACAACCATCCGAATTGTCCGGGACCGCACTGAGCGATCTCTGGAACGAAGGACGGGGGCGGGCCTCGGCGGAGGCACGTCCCCAACCGAACCTCAATCCCCGATCAGCTCGATCCGGTAGCCGTCGGGGTCCCTGACGAAGCAGATGCGGTGGCCCTCGGTGCGGCCGCCGGGGTGGTAGGGGGGCTTCTCGGGCTCGATGCCGAGGTCGGCGAGGCGGGCGAGGGTGCCGTCGAGATCGTCGACGCCGAGGGCGATGTGGTTGTAGCCGGTGCCGAGGTCGTAGGACTCGACGCCGTGGTTGTAGGTGAGCTCGAGGCGGGGGTCCTCGCCTGGCATCGCCATGAAGACGTTGATCGCCTCGTCGCCGATCGGCATCCGCCGCACCTCTTCGAAGCCGAGCTTCTCGTAGAACCCGACCGAGCGGTCGATGTCGCCGATCCGGTAGCAGGTGTGGAGAAAGGCGGCCATGCCGCAGGGAGGCTACCGGGGGCCCTTAAGATGTTGCCCTACTCGATCTTTCTCAGAGAAAGGGAACTCTTGAGCAAGCTTTCACGCCGCACCCGGCTACGGGCCTTCGTCCTCGCGGTCTCGGCGGCCACCCTCACCCTCGCCATCGGCGGCAGCGGCCTCGCCAGCGCAGCGACGCCGACCGGGGTCACCCAGGTGATCTCGATGGAGCTGACCAAAGGCAAGCTGAAATTCGTCGGACCCGAATCGGTGACGGTCGGCGATCAGCTCGAAATCTTCAACAAGACCAACCCGCGACAGGTCGGCCCGCACACCTTCTCGCTGGTGACCAAAGGCTCGCTGCCGAAAACGCCGAAAGCGCGGAAGAGCTGTTTCGCGCCGAAACACATCTGCCTCGCGATCGCCCAATGGCACGGCTTCAACCCGAAAACCGAACGGATCACGAAAAACCCGGCCAAAGCCGGTCTCGCCGGCTGGAGCACGATGGGGAACGCCAGCGGCAAGAAGGGTGACTCCTGGTTCACCGGCGAACAGAAAAAAGGCACTCACTTCTCGCAGGAAGTGACCGCCGAAGCCGGGACCACGCTCTATTACCTCTGCGCGGTCCATCCCTGGATGCAGGGCAAAGTCAACGTGGTGGCGCCGGTGGTGCCGCTCCCGATCAGCTAGCGGCACGTCTGGGCAGCCCTCAGCACCGCCCCGCCTCGGGCGCCGAGCCTTCCTCGGCGCCCTCGGCGGCGGCGCCCTCGCCACCCTCCTTCCCCTGCGGGGCGGGAGCGGTGGCCTCGTGCCGCTGACGGCCGAGCCGGATCCGGCGCTCGCTGCAGCCCCTTTTCGTGCCCGGCTGCCGATCCCGCCGGTCCTCGACGACGACCACATCCGCATCCCGATCCGCGAGGCCGAGCAGCAGATCCTCCCCGGCCGCAAGACGAAGCTGTGGACCTTCGGCGGCAGCTTCCCGGGGCCGACCGTCCGCCGCCGCGCCGGCCGCCGCACCCGCGTCACCTTCCACCACCAGCTGCCGGAGAGCGCCGGCGAGCTCTCGATCCACCTCCACGGCGGCCATAACCGCACGCAGTTCGACGGCCAGCCGGGAGGCCTGACCCGGCGCCAACCCACCTCCTGGTTCTGCCGCATTCCCCGCGGCCTCTCCGCCCGCGAGTCGGGCAACGACCTCCTACTCGAGCCGGGCGGGCGGAAAACCTACGTCTACGACCTGATCGAGGACGGCCGCCCGGAGCGGGCCTCGTTCCAGTGGTACCACGACCATCGCCTCGACCGGACCTCCCCGCACGTCTGGAAGGGGCTGGCCGGAATGTGGATCGTCGACGACGAGCTCGACGAGTCGCTGCCGCTCCCCTCGGGCGAGCGCGACCTGCCGCTGATGATCGGCGACCGCACCTTCGACCGCGGCAACCAGTTGACCGACCCCTTCACCGACCGCCGCCCCCCGGCCGACGGGATCCTCGCCGAGACCGTCCTCGTCAACGGCGCCTACATGCCCCATCACCCGGTCGGCCCGCGCCGTCACCGCCTGCGCATCCTCAACGTCTCCGCCTTCCGCAGCTACAACCTGCAGCTTTCGAACGGAGCGCCTTTCCTCCAGATCGCGACCGAGAGCGGCCTGATGCCGAAGCCCGTCCGCCGGCGGGAGATACTGCTCGGCCCGGGCGAGCGGGTCGAGGTGGTCGTCGACTTCGCCGGTGCGGCGGGCCAAAGCGTCGAGCTCCGCAGCAGCGCCCGCCACGCCGGCCGCAACCCGATCGGCGCTCGCACCTACAGCGGCGCGCTGATGCAGTTCCGCGTCGACCGCCACCGAGCGCCCGACCGCACCCGCGTCCCGCGCCGCCTACGCCCGCTGCCGGCCTGGACCCGCGCGGCCAAGCGCAAGCCCGACCACCGCTGGGAGATCACGATCGGCGGCTTCTTCAAGACCACCTGGCGGATCAACGGCCGCACCTTCAACCCCGCCTACGCGGACGCCTTCCCCCGCCTCGGCACGACCGAGACCTGGGAGATCGTCAACAGGACCAACGTCGCCCACGTGATGCACATCCACCACACCGACTGGTACCTGCTGGAGCGAAACGGCCAGCCTCCGCCGCCGTGGGAAGACTGCCTCAAGGAGACCTTCTTCGTGTTCCCCAGGGAAAGGATTCTCCTCGCCGGTCATTTCTCCGACTACTCCGGCAAGTTCGTCCTCCACTGCCACATGCTCGACCACGAGGACCACGGATTCATGAGCCAGTTCCAGGTGATGCGTACCTAAAGTAAACGTCGAGGTTTGCCGATCTCCCCGACATGGGAGTTCCCCAAAATCGGGTAAGCATCCGGCCGGTGGGCCGTTCGAGGATCCGAGCCTCGGCGGCCATGCTCCTGGCGGGCTCCGGGTTGGTCGGGCTCTCCCTCGTCCTTCCGCATCCGAGCGGCGCCGACGAAGCGGCACTCGCCCTCACCGCTCTGGCGATGGCGATCGCCGGGCTGATCATCGGGGTCCTCGCCAGTAGGATCCCCGGCGAGGCCGTCCACGGAATCCTCGCCGCCGTCGCCGCCGTCACCTCGCTGCTGATCTACGAGAGCGGCATCGCGGTCGGCCAGTACGGGACGATCTACGTCTGGGCTACGCTGATCGCGTCCTACTACTTCCCGCGCCGAATCGCGGCGATGCACCTGGCGTGGCTGCTGGCCACCTACGCGGTCCCCCTGCTGCTGGTGGAAAACACCGCCGGCTACTCGCCGCTGACCCGCTGGCTATTCACGACGATCTCGCTCAGCGTCCTGATGCTGCTGATGACCGGGATCATCGCCCGCCGCGCCCGCGCCAACGAGCGCGCCCGGCACTTCTTCGACCTCTCCCACGACATGCTCTGCACGGCGAACACCGAGGGCTAC
Source organism: Solirubrobacterales bacterium (assembly GCA_035705945.1). GTDB lineage: Bacteria > Actinomycetota > Thermoleophilia > Solirubrobacterales > 70-9 > VAYN01. The sequence continues at coordinate 2,072 of DASSVR010000021.1, read as the reverse complement.
TTCGTCGAGCTCAACGACGCCTGGACGCGATACCTCGGCTACAGCCTCGAGGAACTGCGTTCGGTCCCCTTCATCGACCGCGTCCACCCCGACGACCGCGAGCGCACCGAAGCCGAGGCCGCCGCCCTCTTCGGAGGCGGCGGAATGCTCACCTTCGAAAATCGCTACCGGGCCAAGGACGGGTCCTGGCACTGGATGCGCTGGAGCTCGCAGCTCTCCCCGGATGAGTCGCTGATCTACGCCCGCGCGGCCGATGTCACCGAGCTCAAGCGGATCGAGGCCGAACGCGAGGAGCTACTGGAGAAGGTCAGGGAGATGGCCCGCCGCGATTCGCTGACGGGGCTGCCGAACCGGCGCGCCCTCGAGGAACAGGTGCCCCAGGTGATGGCCCGCGCCCGCCGGCGGTTCTCGCCGCTCTCGGTGGCGATCCTCGACCTCGACCACTTCAAGGAATACAACGACAGCCACGGCCACCTCGCCGGCGACGAGGTCCTGCGTGGGTGCGCCAGCGCCTGGGACTCGGCGCTGCGCGCCGAGGACACGATCGTCCGCTTCGGCGGCGAGGAGTTCCTCGTCCTGCTCCCCGAAACGCCCCCCGACCAGGCGGCGGAGATAGTCGAGCGATTGCGGATGCAGACGCCGATGGGGCAGACCTGCTCAGCCGGACTCGCCAGCTGGGACTTCGCCGAGAGCATCGACGACCTGCTGAAGCGCGCGGACGAAGCGCTGTACCTGGCGAAGGCGGGCGGCCGCAACCAGGTGGCGCTGGCTCAGCTGTCCGAGTAATGATTCGCGGATGGGCCGCGAAGAGCACGAACGCGTGGTGCGCTTCCGCACCGCGCGCCGCGACCCGCAGCTGACCGTTGTCGAGGGCTTCCACGCGCTCAAGCACGCCCTCCGCTTCGGAGCCGAGCTGGTCGAGGCCGTCGCCGTCGACCCGGCCGCGCTTGAATCGATGGCCGAGGAACTGGCGCCCGACCTGACTGGACAGATCGCCCCCAGGGTCGAGGTCGTCGACAGGGAGACGCTGGCGGACCTGGTGCCGCTCGTCCCGCACACCGGCGTCGCCGCGATCGCGCACCGCCCGGCTGTCGACCTCGGCGCCGCGCTCGCCGATTCCGACCCGGCGCCGGCGGTGCTGCTCGAGCAGCCACGCAACATGGGCAACATCGGCGCCTGCATACGCGTGGCCGCCGCCGCGGGCGCGGCGGCCCTGATCACCACCGGCGAGAACGACCCCTGGCACCCCGACGCCGTCCGCGGCGCCGCCGGGCTGCAGTTCGCCCTTCCGGTGGCCGCCGTCGAGTCGCTGCCGCGCAGCGACCGACCGCTGCTGGCGATCGATCCCGAGGGGGAGGAGCTGGTGCCGGAGGAGGTCCCGCCCCGAGCCGTCCTCGCCTTCGGCACCGAGCGCCACGGACTCAGCGGCGAAGTCTTCGAGCGGGCGGACGCTCGGGTCTCGATCCCGATGCGGGAAGGCGTTTCCAGCCTCAATCTCGCCACCTCGGTGGCGATCGTCCTCTTTGCGATGAAACTGAAAACTACGGATGCCGGAGGCAGGAGCGGGGGATAAGGTCCGGAATCATCAATTGCGGGAATTTCCGCGACCAGTCTTCGACGAAAGGAAGCCAACGTGCCGCTCGCCGATATCAGCTTTGGGGAAGCGCTCCTGATCGCGCTGGAGGTCTTCTTCTTCGTGATCTGGATCTGGATCCTGATCACGATCCTCACCGACCTTTTCCGCGACCACGAGTTGTCCGGTTGGGGCAAGGCAGCTTGGTGCTTCTTCCTCGTCGTCGTCCCCTTCCTGGCTTCGCTGATCTACCTGATCGCCCGCGGCGGCGGGATGCGGGACCGGACGATCCAGGCCCAGGCCGACGCGAAAAAGCACTTCGACGAATACGTCCGCGAGCAGGCCCACGCCGGCTCCCCGGCCGACGAGCTGCACAAGCTCGCCGAGCTGAAAGACAAAGGCGCCCTCAGCGCTGAGGAGTTCGAGCGGGCGAAGGCGAAACTGCTCGCCTGAATCGCCCGTAGCTCCGTTCGCGAGTCCGCGTGGACCGTCGCTATGC
>DASSVR010000020.1:0-37025 GCA_035705945.1 Solirubrobacterales bacterium | reverse complement strand
AAGCTCGCAGCCGAATCGCATCGAAAGGCGCACGAGGCCCTCGCCGCAGTGAAGGGCGATCCGCGCGACCTGAGCCAGATAACCGACTTCATCTATACGCGACAGTCATGAGCGACGAGACCACCGACGGAGACAAGCCCGAGGCGCCGGAGCGCATCCTCGACCGCGTCGACGACCCCGCCGACCTGAGGGACCTCGACGACGACCAGCTTCAGCAGCTCGCCCAGGAGATCCGCGAGCTCATCATCGACACGATCGGGGAGATCGGCGGCCACTTCGGCGCCAACCTCGGCACATGCGAGCTCGCGGTCGCCCTCCACAGCCTGCTCTCCTCTCCGCGCGACAAGATCCTCTGGGACGTCGGCCACCAGGCCTATCCCCACAAGGTGCTCACCGGCCGCCGTGAGCGGCTGCCGACCATCCGCCAGTACGACGGGCTGGCGCCGTTCTGCTCGGTATTCGAGTCCGAGCACGACATCATGGGCGCCGGCCACGCCTCGACGTCGATCGGCTACGCGCTCGGGCTGAAGGAGGCGATGCGGAAAGGGATCGGTTCCGACGGCAGAGTTGCCGCCGTGATCGGCGACGGCGCCCTCACCGGCGGCGTCGCGTACGAGGCGCTGCACGCGGCCGGTGGCATGCAGACCCCGATCGTGATCGTCCTCAACGACAACGGGATGTCGATCTCACCCAACGTCGGCGCGCTCTCCCGGTACTTCAACCGGATCCGTCTCAACCCGCGCCTCTGGCACGCCCGCGAGGGCGTCGAGGACAGGCTGACGAAGCTGCCGCTGGGGCTCGGCAAACGGATCGAGCGGCTCGGCCCGGAGATCAAGTCGGCGATCAAGGCCTACTGGGCGCCGGGCCTCTTCTTCGAGGAGCTCGACCTCGCCTACATGGGCGTGATCGACGGGCACGACGTCCACGCCCTGCGCGAGGCGCTGCGCGAGGCCTTCGACGCCGACCGTCCCGTCGTCGTCCACATCCACACCGTCAAGGGCAAGGGCTTCGCCCCCGCCGAGGAGGGCGGGCTGGAGTCGATGGAGAAGTGGCACGCGGCGAAGCCCAGGTCGATCGTCAACGGCCAGCCGGCGTCCGCGCCTAAACCGGTGCCGGTGACCGAAACCGATTCGCCGGAGGGCATCGAGCTGCTCGAGAAGCCGCCCGCGGCGAGCTCGCCCCCCCAGTACACCAAGGTCTTCGCGGGGGCGATGGTCGCCGAGGCGAAGGCGGACGAGCGGGTGATCGGGATCACCGCGGCGATGGCGGGGGGGACCGGGTTGCAGCAGCTCTGCGACGAGCTGCCCGAGCAGTACTACGACGTCGGCATCGCCGAGCAGAACGCGGTCCTGTTGGCCAGCGGCCTGGCGCTGCAGGGGGCGAAGCCGGTCTGCGCGATCTACTCCACCTTCCTCCAGCGAGCCTTCGACCAGATCGTCCACGACGTCTGCCTGCAGAACCTCGACGTCACCTTCGCGATGGACCGCGCCGGCCTCGTCGGCGACGACGGGCCGACCCACCACGGCGCCTTCGACGTCTCCTACTTCCGCCCGATCCCCAACGTCGTCGTGATGGCACCGCGCGACGAGGCGATGCTGGTCCACATGCTGCACACGGCGATCGCCCACGACGGGCCGGCGGCGCTGCGCTACCCGCGCGGCGCGGCCGAAGGGGTTGAGCTTCCGGCGGCACCAGAGCTGATCCCGATCGGCAGAGGCGAGGTCCTGGGGGAGGGCGAGCGGGTGGCGCTGCTTGGCTATGGCTACGGAGTCACGGTTGCCGGGGAAGCCGCCGAGATTCTCGCCACGCACGGGCTGAACCCAACCGTCGCCGACGGGCGTTTCGCGAAGCCGCTCGACGGCGAGCTGGTCGAGCGCCTAGCCCGCGAGCACGAGCTAGTGGTGACGATTGAGGAGAACGTCCTGCCCGGCGGCTTCGGGTCGGCGGTCCTCGAGCACCTCGAGGAGGCTTTCGCCGAGGCTCCCGCCGAGCGCGCGCGGGTCCTTCGGGTAGGGCTTCCGGACCGCTACGTCACCCACGGCAAGCCGGCGCTGCTGCGCGCAGAGGTCGGATTGACGGGGGACTCCGTTGCCGAAAAGGTGCTCAGCGCGCTGCCCAGCGCACAGCCGGCGTTGACCTAATCACTTTTGACGATTGATTCAATTGACGCAATCGATTAGCCTGCGCGAGTCTCTCCGGTGAAACGGAAGTAGGCGTAAGCCGCGCTTCTGGGGGATCACCAAGGGGAGGAGAGGCGCGCTCTATATGTGTGGATCCGCTTGGGGAAACGGATCTCTCGCGCCCGCCGCTTAGGCCGGGGCGCGAGGCGCGCCTGTGGACGCACGGCGGCGGCCGTGGTGGAGCTACGTCGGCACCTCGCCGCCCAGACAAAGGCCATCGCTCGCATATTCGAACCTACGAGGGGTCGGGTGCCTTTCCTTGCCGCATCGGCCGGCTCAGCCTGGGTAACTGGGAATGGTTACACCAGTCCTGAGCATAAGGAGGTGCGCGATGAAGCTCGCGGCGACCCAGCCCGCCCTGCCGGCCGTGTCGATTACGAAGACCGGCTGACCGGTAGGTCTTGCCTTTCTCGGCGTCTCGCTGCTGGCGGGACGCCGAGCCCGCGAAGGAAGGTCCCTCAGATCCGGTTGCGCCCGAGCGCGTGTGGCGCCCACGCCATCAGCGCGAGCCCTCCGGCGGCGAAGACCAGCGCCGGCAGGACCCAATGGGTAAGGGGGGATATCGCCAGCCCGAGGAAGGCGAAGCCGATGCCGAAGGTCGCGCAGAACCAGGTCACTTCCTCCCGCCCGTAGTCGAGCCGCCCGGAGGGCCGGCTGGCCATCAGCAGAAATCCCGCAATGACGGTCAGCAGGCCGCCGCCGATCAAGACGGCCAGCGACAAGAGCGGGCGCTTGTCGAACAGATTCCGGACGCCTGCCAACCACGAAGCAAGTCCCAGCACGAGCATCGAGGTGAGCGTGCTCGAGCGCTTTCCCATGTCTCCCTCCCCCAAGCGAGCCGATAGCTCCGTTCATCATCTCCCGCCGGGGGACGGGACGCAAGGTCTGATCCCAGGGTGGCAACGCCGGTTGCTTCGGGGGCGGCGCCGGTGGAGACTCCCGCAGATGGAAGGAACCCCGCCGAGAGTGAGGCCCGAGTGACCGCCGTCCGCCGCGTTGTCTTCGTCCTGCTGCTCGACGCCGCGATCCTGCTCCTGCTCTCCGAGCTGCTGGACGGCTTCGTTCTCGACGGCCCCGCCACGGCGTTAGGGGCGGCCGCCCTGATCGGCCTGCTGAACTCGCTGGTCTGGCCGACGCTGGTCCGTTTCGCCCTCCCGGTGACGGTGCTGACCCTTGGCGTGGGGGCGCTGGTTTTGAACGGGCTGCTGGTGACCCTGGCGATCGACGCGTTGCCGGGGGCCGAGATCGCCGGCGTTCTCGAGGGGACGCTGGTGACGATCGTGATCGCCGGCGTCACCGCCCTCGTCTACGCCGTCTTCGCGATCGACGAAGACGACACCTGGCACCGCCAGGTCGTCCGCCGCCAGGCGCGGCGGCGCAGGGAGGTGACGGAGAGCGAAGTGCCCGGCGTCCTCTTCCTCGAGATCGACGGGCTCGCCCACGACGTGCTGCGCCGGGCGATCGGCGACGGCAACGCGCCGACCCTCGCGCGCTGGCTGCGGAGCGGGTCCCACAGGCTGGAGCGCTGGGAGACCGACTGGTCCTCCCAGACCGGCGCCTGCCAGGCCGGCCTCCTGCACGGCTCCAACGACGACATGCCCGCCTTCCGCTGGTGGGAGAAGGAGCGGGGGGCGGCGATCGTGACGAACCACCCGCGCGACGCGGAAGAGATCGAGCGCCGGCACTCGGACGGCCGCGGGCTGCTGCACGCCGACGGCGCCAGCCGGGCCAACATCCTCTCCGGCGACGCGCCCCACTCGATGCTGACGATGAGCACCGCGCTGCGGCGACGCCGGCCGATCGGCAAGGACTACGCCTCCTACTTCGCCCGCCCCTACGCGGCCGCGCGGACCCTAGTCCTCGCCCTCGCCGAGGTCGCCCGCGAGCGGCGGGCAGCGCGGAGCCAGGTCCGTGACGACGTGCGGCCGCGGATCGGACGCAGCCGCTCCTACGCCCTGGTTCGCGCCTGGGCGACGGTGGTGCAGCGGGACCTGCAGGTGGCGACCGTGGTCGCCGACGTCCTCGCCGGCCGTCCCGTCGTCTACACGACCTTCCTAGCCTATGACGAGGTCGCCCACCATTCCGGGATCGAGCGGTACGACGCGCTCGCGGTGCTGCACGACCTCGACCGGCAGATCAAGCGGATCGCCGCCGCCTGCGCGGCCGCGCCCCGTCCCTACCGGCTGGTCGTCCTCTCCGACCACGGGCAGTCGCAGGGTGAGACCTTCCGCGACCGCTACGGCGAGACGCTGGAGGAGCTCGTCCGCTCAGCCTGCGAGCCCGACAGCGTGATCGTCGCCGAAGGGGGGGACGACGACGCCCTCTCCTACATGAGCGCCGGTCTAACCGAGGTCGCGCGGGACGACACGGTCGCGGCCAGGACCGTGCGGGCGGCGACCCGCGACCGCCGGGCCGACGGGGCCGTCGTGCTCGATCCCGTCGCGCGGACCGAGGTCGAGCGGTCGCGCGGCGACGGCCTGCCGGAGCTCTCGGTGATGGCCTCCGGCTGCCTCGGGCTGATCTGCTTCCCGCGCGAGCCGGGCCGGGTGAGCCTCGAGCGGCTCGAAGCGCTCTACCCGCGGCTGCTGCCGGCGCTGCGCGACCATCCCGGCATCGGCTTCGTGCTCGTGCGCTCCGCGCGCGAGGGGCCGATGGCGATCGGGACGCTGGGCACGCACTTCCTCGAGCCTGACCGGGTCGAGGGGGAGGACCCGCTCGCGCCCTTCGGTCCCAACGCGGCCGACCACCTGCGCCGGACCGACGGCTTTCCGCACTGCGCCGACCTGATGGTCAACAGCACGTTCTGGCCGGAGTTCGGCGAGGTCGCCGCGTTCGAGGAGCTGGTCGGCTCCCACGGCGGGATGGGAGGGACTCAGAGCTTCCCGTTCGTCCTCCACCCGGCCGACCTGGAGTGGCCGCGGCAGGAGGTCGTCGGCGCCGAGCGGGTGCACCGGATCTTCCGCGGCTGGCTCGCTGAGCTGGGGCAGGACGCCTACGCCAGCGAGGTCGACTCCCCCGGGGAGAGCACGCGGGTCTCGACGTGAGGCGCGAGCTCCCGCATCCGGGCCGCGAACTCCGAGGCCGGCGCGCGCAGCGGCTTCCGGTGGATCCGCGCGAGGCCCAACGGGTAGAGCGTGCCCCAGTGGATCGGCACCGCGAGACGGGGGGAGAGGAGCGCCGCAGCGCGGGCGGCGGCCTCCGGGTCCAGGTGCCCCTTGCCGAGGTTCGGTCCCCAGCCCCAGATCGGCAGCAGCGCGAGGTCGAGGTCGGAGGCGAGCTCAGCCATGCCGTCGAAGAGGTCGGTGTCGCCGGCGAAGTAGACGTGGCTTCGACCGCGGAGGAGGAAGCCGATCGCCCGCGGGTCGGGGGCGAGCCGGCGGCGTCCGCCGGCGTGGTCGGCCTCGACCCCGGCCACCGTCAGGTTCCCGACGGCCGTTGTCTCCCCCGGCGCGAGCTCCTCGACGGCTGCGAAGCCGTGACGCTTGAAGAACCCTCGCGACCCAGGGGGCGCCAGGATCCGCGTCGCGGGACCGAGGCGCCGCAGCGAGCCGAGGTCGGTGTGATCGTGGTGAAGGTGGGAGATCAGCACCGCGTCGAGGCCGCTTGTCACGGAGGTTGCTGGCGCGGGGCCATGGCGCACCAGCGGCCCGATCCGTCGACGCAGGACGGGATCGGTCAGGAGGCGGACGCCTTCGATCTCGATCAGGACGGTTGCATGTCCGGCGTAGGTGACAGTGTCAGCGTTGCTCATGCCACCATCGAGTATGCCCCGCGGCGCGGTCCCTGGAAGGGAGTGAGCCGGTGAGCGAGCGGCGCCCGATTTTCTGGGGGCGCCTGCGGCGGCCTGGTCGCGAGGCGACGTCCGCCGAAGACGAAGTCATCGAGATCGAACCCGGGGCGTTGAACGGCCTGTTCGCGGCGCCGCGGTGGATGCGGGACCTCGGCTTCTCCGCCTGGCTCCTGGTCGGGATCGCGGCCGCCCTGGTGGGCTTGATCTGGCTGCTCTCGCTGACCGAGGCGATCGTGATGCCGGTGATCACGGCCGCGATCATCGCCTCGGTCGCCGGGCCGCTGGTCGGCTGGCTCCGGTACCACGGCGTTCCCCGTGGGATCGGCGCCGCCCTCGTCCTGCTCCTGATCGTCCTCCTTGCGATCGGCGTCGGGATGATCGTCCTGACCGGGATCGCCAGCCAGGCCGACAGCCTCTCGCAGCGGCTCCAGGAGGGAGCCCAGCAGCTGGAGTCCTGGGCGACCGACCTCGGCGTCAAGGCGCCGACCGCAGCCGACGCCAACGCGGGGGCGAGCGCCTCGGTCAGCGACGCTTTCGAAGCGCTCACCCATGGGCTCCTCGGCGGGATCGACAAGCTGGCCTCGCTGGCGGTCTTCCTCTCCTTCACGGCCCTCAGCCTCTTCTTCCTGCTCAAGGACGCGCCGACGATCGGCGCTTTCGTCGAGCGCCACCTCGGTGTACCCACCCCGGTGGCCCGGTCCGTTCTCGGGCGGGTGGCGAGCAGTATGCGCGGCTACTTCCTCGGGGTCACGATCGTCGCCGCCTGGAGCGCGCTGATCGTCGGCGCCGGCAGCTTGCTGCTCGACGTGCCACTGGCGGGAACGATTGCGGTCGTCACTTTCCTCGGTGGCTACGTCCCCTACATCGGCGCCTGGACCGCCGGCGTCTTCGCCGTGCTAATCGCCCTAGGCGGCGCGGGCGCCGAGGTGGCCGGGGCGATGATCGTCCTGGTGCTGCTGGCGAACGGCGTGCTCCAGCAGCTGGTCCAGCCGATCGCCTACGGAGCGGCGCTGAAGCTCCACCCCCTGGCCGTCCTGATCGCGACGATCGCCGGCGGCTGCTTGTTCGGCACGGTCGGGCTGGTGCTGGCGGCGCCGCTCCTCTCGGCCGCGGTGAGGATCTACAGCGACCTCACCGCGGCTGCCGAGAGCGAGCAGGCTGAACTCGAGACCTAGTAGGCCCTCAATCCACCCAGCGGGCGGTCAGCTGGTAGATGATCGTGACGTCGAGGATGATGATCAGGAACGCCCAAAGCGGCGCGGCCGGGAACCAGACGATCTGCGCTATCGCGTTGATCGTCACGAAGAAGATCGCGGTCCAGCGTGCCCACTCGGCCCCGGCGAGCAAGCCCAGCCCGGTGAGTGCCACGATCGAGCCGAGGATGAGGTGGACCCATCCCCAGGTGCTGACGTCGGCGATGATCACTCCTTCGCCGCCGACGAAGACGATTTCGTCGTTGAGGACTCCCGCGAGGCCCCAAAGGGCGTCGAGCGAGCCGATGATGAAGAGGAGGACTCCCGCGAAGACGGTCCACCCCGTTGGTTGCCTTTCCCCGATGCGGCGCGTGTCGTCCCCTCTGCTTGGGGTGGCACTGGTCTCCATGACGCTCCTTCCGTTTGGCCTCACGGCCGTTTTATCCGGTTCTGCAGGCAGCGCCCCCTGCCACACGCGCTGGGTGCCCGATGACCATAAAACCCCGTTGTTCCTAAAGCAATGGGTGAGCTCGTCAGAGAGGTGGGGTTTCGCGCCGAGACGCTTCCGCTTCGGCGTCGGCGACCTGTTTCTCCGACGCCGGAAGGGCGATCACCCTGATGGCACGGGAGGGCGGGTCCCCTGATCTCTCGGCGATCTGATCTTCGATCTCCTTGATCCTTGCGTTCGTGCGCCGCACGAGCTCCATCAATTCGTCGCGCCCCTGCGCATCGACCTCGATGATTCGCTTCATGTTCACCCCCGGTAGGCCTCGGGAACGCAGCAGGTTCTCCAGCCTAACCAAGATTCGCTCAACTAACCAGACAATCTCTAGCAAGCGCGGCTCTTCAGCTCAGGCGCGGCAGCTCGTCCAGACAACAGAAAACGCCCCGTCGGGGAGACGGGGCGCTTCTGGGGTTACTACAGGGAGGAGAGAACTGCGGGTCGGCAGACCAGGAGCGGGATTTGGCTTGTTGATGCGGAGCGCTCTCCGGTTGTGCCCGGTTGTTTCCGGTGGTTTCGGGGATGCACTGGCGCATGACTGGCGCATGAACCAAGGGCGAGAATGAATGCGAAGGCTTGCCATTGCATTATTTGTTTGGCGCGATCCCGGTCGGCGGCAACAACTAGGTTCACGGGCCGCTGCCGCTTTCACGCGAGAGCAGTTGTGTCAGGATCGCCGCATGGCGGATAAATCGGTCGCGGACCAACTCCGCGAGCTCGGCGTGAAGAACGCAAATGTCCTCGTGCGGATGGCCGAGCGCGGCCAGCTCCTCGCCCTGAGGTGCGAGATGCCGCAGTGCTACCACCCCAAGGGGCGCGGCGCTTTCGATCCGGTCGGGACCCCGGGCGACAAGTGGACGCCCTCGCGCGACCACTACCCGAAGCTCAAATCGGATGGCGGTAGGTTCATCGCCGAGAACGTTCGACTCTCCCACTCTTGGTGCAACAAGCGGGACTGGGGCTGGCGGGCGCAAGTCCGGACGCAGCTCGCGAAGGGAAAGTCCCTCGCCGACATCGCCGAGTTCCTGAACCGCAGGGGTGTTCCCCCCGCACACGGCACGAACCAATGGACGGCGGCCATGGTGCGCAAGGCCTACGTGTCCTAGTCCGGGTTCGGCGCTGGGTGCCGCTTCGCGCGACAACGAGCACTATGAGCGAGCCGTCCGGCTCCGCTATAAGGACTCCGAACTCGGCGCCCTGCGACCTTCGGAGGTTCGGCGCGCGGACGTGCAGAGCTTCGCCGACGACCTACTCGCGACGCTCTCCGGTCACAGCGCAAGCAACGTCCTTAACCCCCTCCAGGCGTTCTACCGCCGCGCCATCGACCGCGAAGAACTGGCGAACGAGCCGACCAAAGGAATCGACCTCCCCTCTGGCAGTTCCAAGCGACCGCGCCGCATCGTCGCCCCCGAGGAAGCGGCGCGTTTGATCGAGCTGCTTCCACTCGAGGATCGCCCGTTGTGGGCTACGGCCTTCTATGCCGGTCTGAGGCGGGGCGAGTTGCAGGCCCTGCGCTGCGAAGACATCGACCTCGCGAGGAACCTGATCCACGTGAGGAAAGGCTGGGACCAGGAGGAGGGCGAGATCGAGCCGAAGTCAGAGGCGGCGAAGCGGACGATTCCGCTGCTGGCGATCCTCCGCGACTTCCTCGATGAGCAGCTCGTCAGGACGGGGAGAAGTGGGACCGATCGCATCTTCGGCCGCGCCGCCGATCAGGTCTTCTATCCCTCCACCATCGACGGCAGGGCGCGCCGAGCCTGGAAGGCGTACAACCTCGCCGAGCGGGAAGCCGCTGAGGAGGAGGGGCGGGCGCCGGCCCTCGTGACCTTGCTCACCCTCCACGAGTGCCGCCACACGTTCGCCTCCCTGTTGATCGACACCGGGGCGAACCCCAAAGCAATCCAGGTGGTGATGGGGCACTCAAAAATCCAGACGACTTTCGACGTGTACGGCCACTTGCTCCCCGGCAGCTACGACGATGTACGGGCACGGATGGATGCCTACCTGGCGTCAGCCGCATCCGCACCGATGTCTGAGCGTCGGGAGTCGGCCCCTAGCGGCGTGCAGCCACCGAGATGATTTCGGCCGTTTTGCTGAACGTCTCGCCAAGCCTCGGCTGAACGTTCTCCGTTACTGCCTCCCGGACTTTGGAGGCTGCAGCACTCGCCGGCCCATAGCCGTCGATCAGCATCGGCGAAATGGGGTCCAAGTACCCGGTAGCAATCGGGGGGACAGCCCCCGGCTTGTGCATCCATTGCCGGTCGGCGTTGCCAATCGTGAAAGCGTTGATGTTGGCTGCGATCTCGGCAGTCCCTGAAATGGGCTCGGCTGCGTCTTCCGAGTCTTGCCAGGTCATGAGGATGGCGAGGGTGGGCGAGATGGGGACGCGCACCTCAAGAAAGTTCAAGGCCCCTACGCCGGCCTGTTTGGGGCCGGGGCGGCGAAACTCTTCCTTTAGAGGCCAACCAACGACTGGCTGATCGGAAATAGCAAGCAGAGGCTCCTCAAACTCGATGAGATGCCAGCGCATCGAGCCAAAGATGTCGATCAGCTTGTTCGCGATGCTCATCATCCGCGTGAGCCATTGAGTCTCGCTCAGCGGGTGATCCTCAACTTCGTTGAGGTTCTTTTGGGTGACCGGGAGCCAGAGCCCGTTGCGCAGGATTGGCTCGGGGTTACGTCGCTGTTCCGCGACTTGCCGCCGCGTCTCGGCTTCGCGCCACCGCTTCCAACGCGGGCCTCGGACGAGCTGAAACGCGAAGAACTCAGCGAGTTTGCCCTTGTCCTCGATCGTGGGGCATGGCCACGAATCACGGATCAACGGCAGCATCGGACCAACAACGCCCTCGACCTGAGAGAGGGACCACTCCACATCGTCTATCGGCGTACCGTCGGGGCGGTAGCGCCGATAGAAGGTCTTGCGAACAGCCGCGTCATCTATCGAGGTCGGGCCAGGAATGACCTTCCCATCGACGCGAAGGGTCACCGCCTCATCTACCGCGAAGTTCAGGAGGTAGCAGCGGGGGACGATATGGGCTCGTTTCACCTCTGAATACTTCACTCAACCCAGAGTAGGGGCGCCTGCGGCCGGACTGGCGCATCAGCTGGCGCATCGCGCTTCCCTTCGTCCTCCGGTTGGTCGATGGATCGCGGTTATTTGGCTCCACAACAGAAAACGCCCCGTCGGGGAGACGGGGCGCTTCTGGGGTTACTACAGGGAGGAGAGATATGTATCTCTATATATGTGTGGATCCGTGGGAGGTAGGTGAGCCCGTTTTGATGTCGAGTGCGTCGCTGTGGGAAGCAGCGAGGCTATTGTCGACGCGGGGCTCAGCCAAAAAGTCTTTGTGATGCTCCTTGATCGGGTTCCGCTTGCGAATCCTTGAGCAGCGTACGAACGTATGTGCGATCTGTGTGTGAGTCGGGTCACAGAGACCCTGCATTTGGGGGGTCTCTGTAGCTTTTCGACAGTGAAGAAGGCCCGGATAGACGCAGTTTTGGCGGACCGTGGGCTCTTTCCGTCGCGCTCGGCCGCGGCCGGCGCGGTGCGGGCGGGAGAAGTGAAGATCGGACGAGATGGCCCCGTGGCGTTGCGCCCAAGCCAGCTGGTCGAGCCGGACGCCGATCTGGTCGTCGCCGAGGGTCCGCGCTACGTCTCCCGGGGCGGGATCAAGCTTGAGAACGCGCTGGATGAGCTCGGCGTCGAGGTGAGTGGCCGCGACTGCCTCGACGTCGGCGCCTCCACCGGCGGCTTCACCGACTGCCTGCTGCAGCGCGGCGCCGCACGCGTCGTTGCCGTCGACGTCGCCTTCGGGCAGATCGACGCGCGCCTGCGGGAGGATCCGCGGGTGCAGGTGATCGAGCGCCTCAACGCCCGCGAGCTGTGCCCGGACGACCTGCCGTTTGTCCCGACGCTGGCGGTCATCGACGTCTCCTTCATCTCGTTGACCAAGGTTTTGCCAGCCGTGAAGCGCTGCCTGGAGCCGAACGGTGAGATGCTGGCGATGGTGAAGCCGCAATTCGAGCTCGGCAGGGAGCGGGTGGGGCGCGGCGTCGTGCGGAGCGCGGCCGACCGGCGCGAGGCGATCCTCAAGGTCGCCGACGCCGGCCGCGAACTGGGCCTGCCGGTCCGCGGCTTCGCTTCCTCGGGCCTTCCCGGGCCGAAGGGGAACCGGGAGACCTTCGTCTGGCTCGGGGGCGCGGGGCCGGAGGTCGAGGACTTCGAGGCCGCCGTGGCGGTCGTGGAGGGGGAGGAGTGAAGACCGCCTCTCTGATCACCCATTCGCACCCGCCCTCGGCCTCCGAAGCGGTCACCGTCGCGGCCGAGGTCGCCCACGAGCTCGGCTGGCGGCTTGCCGCGACGGAGGAAGAGCGGGCCAAGCACGGGGCGGCCGCCGAGGGGGTCGATGTCACCGCGGAACACACGCTGCCGGACATCTGTCTGGTCCTCGGCGGCGACGGCTCGATCCTGCACGCCCTGCGCCGCTTCGCGGGGACGCAGGTCCCGGTCTTCGGCGTCAACTTCGGCACCGTCGGCTTTCTTGCCGCGGTCGAGCGGGCTGAGGCCGCGGAGGGCATCCGCCGCGCCCTCGAAGGCGAGATCGAGACGATCCAGCTGCCCGGGCTCGAGGTCGCGGTCGACGGGAAGAGAGAGATCGGGCTGAACGACATCACCGTCGCGCGCCGGCCCCACGATCGCGTCGCCGAGCTGAGCTACCGGATCGCCGGCGAGGAGGTGGGGCACGTGCGCTGCGACGGGCTCGTCGCCGCGACGCCCGCCGGCTCCACCGGCTACAACCTCGCCAACCAGGGGCCGATCCTCGCCTGGGGCGTGAAGGGCTACGTCGTCAGCTACATCTCGCCCCACTCGTTGACCGCGCGGGCGCTGGTCGTCGCGCCCGGCGACGTCCTCCACGTCTTCAACGCGCCTGGGCGCGAGGCGGTCGAAGTCGCTGTCGACGGTGGCAAGATCGCCGACCTCGCCGCAGGTGCCGCGCTGGAAGTCCGCTTCCTCGATGCGGTCGGGACACTGGCGCAGCTGCCGGGGACCAGCTTCTACGGCCGCATCCGCGAGAAGTTCGGGCATTTAGCCGTTTGACATGTAGACAAAAGATAGCGTATGCTTTTGTCTATGGCAGTGATGATGCCAAGGGAAAGATGGACCGACGAGCGGATCGATGAACGCTTTGACCGTATCGACGCCGACATCCGAGAACTTCGGGTGGAGATGAGGAAAGGCTTCGAGCGGATCGAAAAGCGGTTCGATCAGATCGAGAAACGCTTTGAACTGATCGACAAACGCTTTGAACTGATCGACGCTCGGTTCGAGCGGGTCGATGACAGGTTCCACGCGATGCAATCCGAAATGAACCTGCGCTTCGACGCGTTGCAGCGGACGATGTTCATCGGCTTCGTCACGTTGTTCGCAAGCATGATCGGCGGGGTCTTCGCCACCCTGTCCCTGGGTTAGCCGGAACTAGCGCGAAAATCGCTGGAGTCGGTCCGCCACCGTTGCTACACAGATCCCGTGCTGCGCGAGCTGCGGATCGAGAACCTGCTGCTGATCGAGCGGGCCGAGCTGCGGCTGGGGGAGGGGCTGAACGCGATCACCGGCGAGACGGGGGCTGGGAAGACCGTGCTCGCGCACTCGCTCGACCTGCTGATGGGCGGCAAGGCGCGGGCGCAGATCGTCCGGCCCGGCGCGTCTGAGGCCTGGGTAGAGGGGGTCTTCGACCTGCCCGAGGGCTTGCTCGAGGAGCCGGAGATGGCCGAGCTGGCGGAGCGGCTACCGGAGGGTGCCGAGGAGGTCGTGCTCGGTCGCCGCGTCTCAGATGGCGGCCGCACCAGCGCCTTCGTCGCCGGGCGTGCAGCCACCGCCGCCGACCTAAAGCTGCTCGGTGGCCGGCTGCTCGCCTTCTTCGGCCAGCACGAGCACCGCCGCCTGACGATCTCCTCCGCCCAGCTCGAGATCCTCGACGGCTTCGCGGGCGCCGAGCACCTGGAGCTGCGGCGGGCCTATCGCGACGTGCACCGGGAGTGCGGGCGCCTTGCCGGCGAGCTGGCGGAGCTGCGCGAGCGGGTGGGCTCGCGAGAGCGCGACCTCGACCTATACCGCTACGAGCTTTCCGAGATCGAGGCTGTCGCCCCCGTGCCGGAGGAGCGGGATGAGATGGCGGTCGAGCGCGAGCGGCTGCGGCACGCCGAGGGGCTGCGGGAAGCCGCGGTAGCCGCGCACGCGGGGCTGGCCGGCGCCGAGGAGGACGGGGGTGGGGCGACGGCCGCGATTGCCCAGGCCGAAGCGGCGCTGCAGAGCGCAGCTGGGCTCGACTCCAGCCTCGACGAGATCGCCGAGCGGGTCGCGGCGCTGGCGGTGGAGTTGGGCGATGTTGGCTCAGGGTTGCGCGACTACGCCCAGGCGGTCGAGGGCGATCCGGCCAGGCTGCTGGCGATCGAGGAAAGGCTGGAGGTCATCGACCGGCTCGAACGCAAGCACGGGGGAAGCGTCGAGTCGGTGCTGGCGCACGCGGATTATTGCCGAGCCGAGATTGCGCGTCTCGAGAGCGCCGAGGAGCGGAGCGCGGAGGCGGAGGTGGCGCTCGCCGAGGCAGAAGCACGCCGCGCGAAACTTGGCGAGAGGCTGAGCGCCGGCCGAGAAGCCGCCGCCGGTCCGCTGCAGGAGCGCGTCGCCGCGGAGCTCGAGCAGCTGGCGATGGCCGGCGCCTCGCTCGAGGTCGTGTTGGAGCCCCATCCGGACGGCTCCGGCGCCTCCGGCCGCGAGACGGTGGAGCTGCGGGTCGCTCCCAACCCCGGCATCGAGCCGGCGCCGCTGCGGGACGCGGCTTCTGGAGGCGAGCTCTCGCGGGTGATGCTCGCCCTCAGCGGCCTCGGCCAGGCGGCGAGCGCCGCGACGATGGTCTTCGACGAGATCGACGCCGGGATCGGCGGCAACACCGCCCGCGTGGTGGGCGAGCGCCTGCGGGCGCTGAGCAGCGGCCGGCAGGTGATCTGCATCACGCACCTGCCCCAGGTGGCGTCGCTCGCCGACACCCATTTTCGGCTCGAGAAGGACGTCGCAGGGGAACAGGCCGTCGCCACCGTCGAGTGCCTCGAAGGCGAGGACGTCGTCGAGGAGATCCGCCGCATGCTCGGGGGCGAAAGTTCGGACGAGGCGGCGACTCGCCACGCCCGCGAGCTCCTAAAAGCCGCCTGACTACTAATCTGACTCGGTGGCCACCGCCAGCCACCGCCGCCTTCCGGCCCTCTTCGGGGGCAGGAACGGCTCCCGGCCGGATGCGCCGATCGAAGGAACCGCGCGTTTGGGAGAGCGCACGAAGCACCTGGTCAAGCGGTTGAGGCCCGGCGAGATCGCCGTCATCGACCACGTCGACATCGACCGGATCGCCGCCGAGGAGCTGATCGACGCCGGGGTCGTGGCCGTCTTGAACGCCGCCCCCTCCTCCCAGGGGCGCTATCCCAACGCCGGCCCCCTGATGCTGGCCCGTGCCGGGGTCTGCCTGATCGACGCGCCCGACGCACGGCTCTTCGAGGTGCTGCACGACGGGGACCGGGTGCGGATAGCCGGCGACGCCGTAGTCGTCGGCGGTGAAGAGCTGTTCCGCGGCCGTGTTCGCCACGTGGCCGAGCTCGAGCGGGAGATGCAGGAGCACCGGCAGCGGATCGATGAGGCGCTTGGTGAATTCGCCGAGAACACGGTCGCCCACGTCCGCGAAGAGACCGACCTCCTGACCGGCAACGTCGCCTTCCCGGCGACCCGCGCGACCTTCCGCGACCGGCACGTGCTGATCGTCGTCCGCGGCGACCGTCATCGCCGCGACCTGAAAGCGCTGCGCGCCTACATCCGCGACGTGCGGCCGCTGATCGTCGCCGTCGACGGCGGCGCCGACGGGGTGCTCGAAGCTGGGCTTAGGCCCGACGTGATCCTCGGCGACATGGACTCGGCCAGCGACGCCGCCCTGCGCTGCGGCGCCGAGCTGGTCGTCCACGCCTATCCGGACGGGAGAGCCCCCGGGCGGGAGCGGCTGGTCGAGGCGGGGTTGGAGCACCAGGTCGTTCCGGCAGCAGGGACCAGCGAGGACGTGGCGATGCTGATGGCGCACGAGAAGGGGGCGGCGCTAATCGTCAGCGTCGGCGCTCACTTCAACCTGATCGAGTTCCTCGACCGCAAGCGTGGCGGCATGTCCTCGACCTTTCTGACGCGGCTGAAGATCGGCGAGCGGCTGGTCGACGCGAAGGGGGTGAGCCGGCTCTACAACCCGAGCTCGACGCTGGCGCCGATCGTCTTCTTCGCGATCGCCTTCCTGGTCCTGCTGACGATCCTGATCATCACCTCGCCGGCGCTGAACGACGTCTTCGAACTGGTCTGGCTGAAGATCCGGATCTGGCTCGGCATCGACTAGGCGGCTAGCCTTCCGCCCGGGATGGGGTACTCAGCGCGCTACCACGCCACCTCGCTGATCGCGGTCTTCATCGCGCTGGCGATCGGGATCCTGATCGGGGCCGAGTTCGGCGGCGATGCCCTCAACAGCACCCGCCGCGATCTCGAGCACAGCCTCGTCGGCAACCTGCAGGACGCCCGCTCGCGCGCCGACGAGCTGAGCGAAGAGCTGAACCGGGCCAACGAGTTCGGCGAACGGGTGTACCCGGTGCTGACCCGCGACCGATTGGAGGGCAGGCGGATCGCGATCGTCGCCCTGGGCGAGCTGCCCGGCGACCTCACCGAGGATGTCGAGGAAGCGCTGGCCCCGACCGGCGCCAGGCTCGTCGGAGTCGGCGTGGTGCGGGAGCCGGTCGACGTCAACGGCTTGGTTGCTGCCCTCGCCCGAACTCGCTTCGCGAGCTTGCGCACGGACGCGGACGCTTTGACGGAATTCGGGACCGGCCTCGGGCGTCAGCTGGTCGTCGGTGGCACCCTGCTGGAAGCGATCCGGGGCGACCTCTTCGCCCGGGCCAGCGGCAGCTTCGGCGGCTTGGACGGAGTGATCGTCGTCCGCGACCAGCCGGAAGAGATGGGCCAGCTGCAGGACGCGAAAGCCGACCAGCTCGAGGAAGCGCTGATGAGCGGCATCACCGCGACTCGCGTTCCGGCTGTCGGGGTCGAGGCCACTGGGGCCGACACCTCCTCGATCTCCTTCTTCCAGTCGAACGACCTCGCCAGCGTCGACGACATCGACCTGACCGCCGGGAAGCTGGCCCTCGTCTTCGCTCTGCTCGGCGCCGACGGCAGCTTCGGGGTCAAGGGGAGCGCCGACCAGCTGCTGCCGGATCTGCTGACCGAGGGGGAATAGACGGTGGAATGGGTTGGCTTGCCGCTGGCGGTGGCGATCTCGCTGTTGCTGGTGCCAGCGGGGGCGCGGGGGCTGCGCGACGCGGGCCTGGTGCGGGAGAACTACCGTGGCGCGCTCCTCGCCTTCCCTCTGGGGGCGGTGCTGGCGACCGCCGCGTTGGTGGCGTTGGCGCCGCTGGCCTTCCTCGACGACCGCGGCGACCTCGACCTGCTGGACCCGGAGCTGAGGCGCTGGCTGCCCTACCTGCTCGGCATCGCCTTCCTCGGCTTCCTCGACGATTCGCTGGGGCGGGGCGAGGCAGTGGCGACGCCGCGGGGGTGGCGGGGCCACTGGGAGGCCTTGCGTGGGGGCTCGCTCTCGACGGGCGCGATCAAGGCGGTCGGAGCCTTGGCGCTCGCCGCCTATGTTGTTTCCGGCCGCGGGCTCGAAGAGTGGCGCTATCTCGCCGACGTGGCTCTTCTGATCCTTGCCACCAACCTCTTCAATTTGCTCGACTTGCGGCCGGGACGGGCGGAGAAGGGGCTGGCGCTGCTGGGGACGGGCCTCTGCCTCGGCGCTTGGACCGTTGCCCCTCTGGAGCTGCTGGGGATCTTCGTCGGGCCGGTGGTCGTGGGGGCATGGCTGACGTTGCGGGAGCGGGCGATGCTGGGCGACACCGGGTCGAACCTGATCGGGGCCGTCGCGGGGATCTGGCTGCTGACGACTTTGGGAGGCGACGCGCGGCTGGTCGCGCTGGGGATCGTCGCGGCGCTGACGGTTTACGGGGAGTTGCGGTCTATTTCGCAGACGATCGATTCGGTTCCGCCTTTGCGCTGGCTAGACTCGCTCGGCAGAGCATGAGTCCGTCCAGCAAAGGCGACACCCGGTTCATCTTCGTCACCGGCGGCGTCGTCTCGGCCCTCGGCAAGGGGATCACCGCGGCGGCGATCGGGCGCCTCCTCGTCTCCCGCGGCTTCCGCGTCCAGCTGCAGAAGTTCGACCCTTACATCAACGTCGACCCGGGGACGATGAGCCCGTTCCAGCACGGCGAGGTCTTCGTCACCGAGGACGGGGCGGAGACCGACCTCGACCTCGGCCACTACGAGCGCTTCACCGACGAGAACACCTCCCGCGCCTCCAACGTCACCGCCGGCGCCGTCTACAACTCGGTGATCCGCCGCGAGCGCCGCGGCGACTACCTCGGCGCCACGGTCCAGGTAATCCCCCACATCACCAACGAGATCAAGCAGAAAATCCTCATCGTCGCCGAGTCGCAGTCGGTCGACTTCGTGATCACCGAGATCGGCGGCACCGTCGGCGACATCGAGTCGCTGCCGTTCCTCGAGTCGATCCGCCAGCTCTACACGGACCTGGGGCAGAAGCGGGCGATGTTCGTGCACCTCACCCTCGTGCCCTACGTCGGCCACGCGGGCGAACTGAAGACGAAGCCGACCCAGCACTCGGTCAACGAGCTGCGGCGGATCGGGATCCAGCCGCACGCGCTGGTCTGCCGCTCCGAAGGACGGCTCGACCGCGAGATCCGCGGCAAGATCGCCCTCTTCGCCAGCCTCCCCGTTGACGCGGTGATCTCCGCCCACGACGTCGACAACATCTACAAGGTGCCGCTCGTCTTCCGCGCCGAGGGCGTCGACGACTTGGTGCTCGACCACTTCGGGATGGAGGCTCCCTCCCCCGATTTGACCGAGTGGGAGGAGATGGTGCGCCGCGCCGACTCCGCCACCGGCAAGGTGCGGATCGCCCTCGTAGGCAAGTACGTGCAGCTCGCCGATGCCTACAAGTCGGTGATCGAGGCGCTCGAGCACGGCGGCTTCCACCACGGGGTGGACGTTGAGGTCGAGCTGGTCGACTCCGAGAACTTCGACCCCGAGAAGCTCGAGGGCTGCGACGGGATCCTGATTCCCGGCGGCTTCGGCGAGCGGGGCATCGAGGGCAAGGTGGAAGCGGCGCGGATCGCCCGCGAGAAGTCGATCCCCTACCTGGGAATCTGCCTCGGGATGCAGATCGCCGTCGTCGAGTTCGCCCGCCATGTGGCGGGGATGGACGGCGCCAACTCGGCCGAGTTCGATCCGGAGACGCCGTTCCCCGTCGTCGACCTGCTGCCGGAGCAGAAGGAGGTCTCCGACATGGGCGGGACGATGCGGCTCGGCGCTGACCCGGTGAAACTGCACGACGGGACGCGGGCGCGCGAGATCTTCGGCGAGGCCGTCATCTACAAGCGCCATCGGCATCGCTACGAGGTGAACAACCAACTGCGGCGCCGGCTCGAAGACGAGGGCCTTGTCTGCGGCGGCACCTCTCCGGACGAGCGGCTGGTCGAGATGATCGAGCTGCCGGACCACCCCTTCTTCGTCGCCTCCCAGTACCACCCCGAGTTCAACTCGCGGCCGAATCGACCCGAGCCGCTCTTCCGCGAGTTCGTCGGCGCGGCGGCGCAACAAGCGGGCGAACGGCGGGCAGACGGCGGTGAGGTCGAGGCGACCGGTGAACAGGAGGAGGTCGTCGAAGATGACGTTCGCCTCCGCCGTTCCGCCTGAGCCACGGCGGGCCTTCCCCGGTTAGCCTTCGGCTCGTGGAGAGGCTGCACGAACGCTTCGTCAGGTACTGCGAGATCCGCAGCCCGACCGGAGAGGAGCGGGAGATCGCCGACACGCTCGTCGCTGAGCTGCGGGCGATGGGGCTGGAGGTTGGCGAAGACGACGCGACAGAGGCGGCGCAGGCGGGCGCCGGGAATCTGATTGCCCGCTCCCCCGGGACCGGCGATGCCTGGCTGATGTTCTGCGCCCACGTCGACACCGTTCCCCACCGTGGGCGGGTCGAGGTGGTGAACGAGGAGGGCGTCTTCCGCAGTCGCGGCGACACCATCCTCGGCGCCGACAACAAGGCGGCGGTGGCCGTCTTCATGGAGCTGATGGCGAGGCAGGCCGAGCGGCCCGGGCCAGTGGGGATCGAGCTGGTGCTTACGGTGGCTGAGGAGCAGGGGCTGCGGGGGGCGAAGGCCTTCGACGCTTCGCAGCTGCACTCCAGCGCCGGTTTCGTTCTCGATCATGCGGGGGCGGTGGGGGAGGTGGTCGTCTCCACTCCGTCTCAGCAGAAGGTCCAGGCCGACTTCATCGGCGTCGAGGCTCATGCCGGGATCCGGCCGGAGGACGGGAGCAACGCGATCGCCGCCGCGGCCGCGGCGATCAGCCGGATGGAGTGGGGGCGCCTCGACGGTGGCACGACCGCGAACATCGGCCTGATCTCGGGCGGGACCTCCGGCAACGTGGTGGCGGGCCACTGCGCGATCCACGCCGAGGCGCGCAGCCTCGACACCGATCGGGCGGCGGAGGTGGCGGGGAGGATCGCCGACGCCTGCGCCTGGGGCGCGAGCGAGCACGGCTGCGACGTCGACGTGCGGATCGAAGAGCTGTTCCGCGGGTACGAAGTGCCGAAGGACTCCGCGGCGCTGGGCCTGGCCGAGGCCGGTCTGCGCGAGGCGGGGCTGGAGCCGCAGCGGGTCGCGATCGGCGGCGGCAGCGACGCCAACGTCTTCCGCCGCGACGGCTTCGATTGTCTCCTGCTCTCCAACGGCACCGCAGACGTCCACACCTCCAACGAGCGAATCCCGGCGCGGAGCCTCGACAAGATGCTCGAGGTCTGCGAGCGGATTCTCGCCGCGGCGGCGGAGCAGTGAGCGGCCGCCTCGAGCTGCGACGCGGCATCGTCGTCTCGGCTGACCCGCTCGAAGTTGAGGTGGGAGGCGAGCGGCGGCCGGCTTGGGCGGACGCGGTGTTGCTGGGAGAGATGCGCGAGGGCGACGAGGTGGTCGTCAACGTGGCCGCCCTCGATCTCGGCCTAGGATCGGGCGGCTTCGACGTCGTCCACGTGAATTTGACCCGGGGGTTGGACGGCGGGGCGGAGGGGGCGGCCCACGTGATGAAGCTGAACTACACCTCGCTCCAGCACCCGGTGGAGCCGGTGGAGGAGAAATCGGTGCGCCTTATCCCCGCTATGCGAGGAAAAGGCGCACCGCTGTGGGTGCTCGTGCTTCCGCTGCACGGGCACCTCGCGCCAGCGGCATGGGCGGCGGCTCAGGTGTCGCCAGGGCTGCGGGTCGGCTACGTGCAAACGGGCGGCGGCGCGCTGCCGGGGTCGCTTTCGCGAGATGTCAAGCAGCTGCGCGAGTTCGGTCTGCTCGCTGGGCACGTCACCGCCGCTCCCGCCTATGGCGGCGAGCACGAGGCGCTCAGCACCGTCGGTGCCCTCGCCGCCGCCGCCGACCTCGGCTGGGACGCGGTCCTCGTCGGCCCCGGCCCCGGCATCATCGGCTCCGACACCGCCTACGGCCACGGCGGCATGGCCGTCCTCGACAGCACCCACACTGCCCTCAGCCTCAACCTCCCAACCCTGATCTCACCCCGCCTCTCTTCCGCCGACCCCCGTCCCCGTCACCAAGGCCTGAGCCACCACACCCGCACCGTCTTGGACCTGCTCCTCGCCCCGGTCGACGTCGCCGTCCCAGAGGGCGAGCCAGAAATCACCAAGCTCCTGAACGAAGCCGCGCCCGATCGCCACCACCTACGCCCGGCACCTTTCGACCTCAGCAGCTACGAGGCCTCGGGCCTGCCAGCCACCACCATGGGCCGAAGCCTTCAGGAGGACCCCCTCTTCTTCGCAGCTCCCCTCTCGGCAGGCCACCTCCTCGCCGAGCAACGCCAGCCCGACTGATTCTCCCCTCGCGCGGGTGACGCGGGGGGCGGACACCCGCGCGCAGTCAGTTTGTAGAGCACGGGTGTCCGCCCCCCGTGGCAGGACCCGCGCGCCGAGCGCAAGATCCTGTGGTCTTTCCATTGCGAACCAAGGAAGCGATCTCAGGGAGGAGAACCTGCGCCCATGGCAATCGCCATCAAGCCCCACGCCCCCGGTACCCCGGCAGCCCCGAACGCCGACGCCCGCTTCGAGTCCCTCCTCCTCGACTTCCTCTCCTACCTGGAGCTAGAGCGCGGCCTCTCCCGCAACACGCTCAACGCCTACCGCACCGACCTGCTCCAGTACGGGGAATACCTCTCGGCGCACCGGCTCGACGCGCTCCACGCCGGCGCCGCCGACGTCGCCGATTTCCTCGCCGAGCTGGCGACGGGAGAAGGGCGGCCGGCACGCTCGGCGGCAACCATCCATCGTAAGGCCGCCTGCCTGCGCTCCTTCTACAAGCACCTGCGCCGGGACGAGCTGATCGGCGACGACCCCACCGCGGCGCTGAGCGCTCCCCGTCGCTCGAAGAAACTTCCCCACGTCCTCAACTACTCCGAGGTGCAGAAGCTGCTCGCGGCGCCGAAGGGGAGCGAGCCGACGGTCCTGCGCGACCGGGCGCTGCTGGAGGTGATGTACGCGTGCGGGTTGCGTGCCTCGGAGACGATCGGGTTGGAGCTGGGCGACGTCGACCTGCGCGAGGGCTTCCTCCGCGCCCGCGGCAAGGGCTCCAAGGAGCGCCTCGTGCCGCTCGGCCGGCAGGCGATCGCGGCGATCAACAGTTATCTGCGCGGCGGCCGGCCGAAACTGGTCGGCGACCGGCACGAGCCGAAGCTCTTCGTCAATTTCCGCGGCGGTCCGCTGACCCGCCAGGGCCTCTACAAGATCGTCCAGCGCCATGCGCGGGACGCTGGTCTCGCCGGCAAGATGAGCCCGCACACGCTGCGCCACAGCTTCGCCACCCACCTCCTCGCCGGCGGCTGCGACCTCCGCGCCGTCCAGGAGATGCTGGGCCACGCCGACATCTCGACCACCCAGATGTACACCCACCTGTCGGGCGAGCAGCTCAAGGACGTCTACTTCCGCGCCCATCCCCGCGCCAGCGATTGAGTAGAACTCGGGCATGCCCGAGCTGCCGGAGGTGGAGACCATCGTGCGGCAGCTGGAGCCGGAGCTCGAGGGGCGGCGGATCGAGCGGCTGGAGGTGCTGGACGAGCGCTGGTCGCGGCCGGTGCCTCCCCGGCAGTTGGGCGAGGCCGTAAGCGGCGGGACCATCGAGCACCTGGGGCGGCGGGGCAAGTACATCCTGATGGGGCTCGACGGCGGGCGGACGCTGGTCATGCACCTGCGGATGACCGGCAACCTGATCCTCCGTGAGGGCGAGGAGGTGCTCGACCCCTCGGAGGGACGGCGGCTCTACGAGAGCGAGCGCTCGAACGAGGAACGCCATCTGCGGGCACGCTTCGACCTCGACGACGGTCGCGAGCTCTGGTTCACCGACCCGCGCCGCTTCGGCGAGGCCTTCGTGGTCGACGACGAGCGGTTGGGAGAGCGGTTCGCGAACCTCGGCGTCGAGCCGTTCTCGCCCGAGTTCACGCCGCGGGCGCTGGGCGAGATGGCAGCAGGGAGGACGGCGCCTCTGAAGTCGTTTCTGCTCGACCAGTCGAAGGTCGCGGGGGTGGGCAACATCTACGCCGACGAGGCGCTCTTTCGGGCCGGGCTGCACCCGCTCTCGCCCGCCGGGTCGATGAAGCCGGAGCATCTCGACGCCCTCCACGACGGCGTCATCGCCGCGCTCGAGGCGGGGATCGATGCCGGCGGCTCCTCGATCGACGACTACCGCGACGCCCGCGGCGAGAAGGGGACGATGCAGGACGAGTTCCTCGTCCACACCCGCGAGGGGCAGAAGTGCCCTCGCTGCGAGGGGACGATCGTCCGCGTCGTCGTCGGCGGTCGCTCGACCTATTTCTGCCCGAGCTGCCAGGTGCGGCTGCGAAAACGTCCGAGGCGCCGGGCAAAGTAGGAGAGTGGCCGGGGCTACGGTCAAGACGGAGGCAGTCGTGCTGCGCAGCATTCGCTACGGCGAGGCCGATCGCATCCTCCACCTCTACTCGAAGAGCCGCGGTCGGATCGGGGCGATCGCCAAGGGGGTGCGCAAGCCCCGGTCCCGCTTCGGCGGGCGGCTGGAGCCGTTCTTCCGGCTCGATCTGGTCCTGCACGAAGGGCGGGGCGACCTGATGACCGTGACCAGCGCGACCACGGTCGACGGCTACCCGCGGCTGCGCTCCTCCGGCGCCGCCCTCAGCGCCGGCGCCCGCGCCTGCGACGCGGTGCTGCGCCTGCTCGACTCGGCCGAGCCGAACCAGCCCGCTTACAACCTCCTCTGCCGCTACCTCTCTTTGCTCGACGATCCAGGGGAGGCCCGCGCCGCAAGCCTCGAAACCGCACTGTCCTTCCGCCTCAAGCTGGCCTTGGTCGCGGGCTTCGCCCCCGAGCTCGCCTCCTGCGCCCGCTGCGGTGAGGCCGAGCACCTGGCGGGCTTCTCCGGCGCCGCCGGCGGCGTCGTCTGCGACGGCTGCGAAGCGAATTCCTTTCCGCTTGATGAGGCGGCGCACCGGTTCATGGTCGATGGGTTGACGAGGCAGCTGAGCGAGGCGCCCGAAGCCGAGCCGCTGGCACTCCGGCAAGTCGAGCGGGCCGTGGGCGAGACGCTCGAGCATCACGCGCATGTCCAGTTGCGCGCCGCGGCTTAGACTCGGGGCGTGCCCACCACTGTCACCTTCGAAGACAGGGTCTCCGCTTGGGAGGAGGAGTTCCTGGCACCGCAGGCGACGCGGTCGTACCCGGCGCGGCGGCAGGTGGAGGAGCCGGACAGTCCGCTGCGGACGCCGTTTCAGCGGGATCGCGATCGGATCGTCCACTCGAAGTCGTTTCGGCGGCTGAAGCACAAGACGCAGGTCTTCGTAGCCCCAGAGGGGGACCACTACCGGACCCGGCTCACCCACACCCTGGAGGCCTGCGGGATCGCCCGCACGGTCGCCCGTGCGCTCGGGCTGAACGAGGACCTGACCGAGGCGATCGGGCTCGGGCACGATCTCGGCCACCCGCCATTCGGGCACGCCGGCGAGGAGGCCCTCGACGCGGCGCTGCGGGAACACGGTGCCGACGGCTTCCGCCACAACGAGCACTCGCTGCGGGTGGTCGACGTGCTCGAGCGCGAGGGCAAGGGCATCAACCTGACCGAGGAGGTCCGCGACGGCATCCTCAACCACACTGGCTCCCGCAAGCCGGCGACGCTGGAGGGGCAGATCGTCAGGCTGGTCGACCGCGTCGCGTACATCAACCACGACATCGACGACGCGTTGAGGGCGGGCATCCTGCGGCCCGGGGACCTGCCGGCGGTGGAGATCGAGCTGCTGGGCCCAGACGGCTCGAAGCGCATCGACACCCTGGTCCGCGACATCGTCGAGCACTCCGCCGGCGCCGAGGAGATCACGCAGGGGCGCGCGGTCGGCCAGGCGATGCTGCGCTTGCGCAAGTTCATGTTCGACCGCGTCTACCTCGGACCTGAGGCCCGGCGTGAGCAGGACCGGGTGCGCCGCACCATGTACGACCTCTTCCAGCACTACGTCGAGCAGCCCGACGAGATCCCGGCTTGGGATCCAACCGCCAGCGAGTATCAACGCGTCGTGGACTACATCGCCGGCATGACCGATCGCTTCTGCATCGCCAAGTTCACCGAGTTGACGGTTCCCGCCGAGTGGCGGTTCTGATGGCGCTGATCTCCAACGAGAGCCTCGAACGGGTCAAGCAGGCAGCCGACATCGTCGAGGTCGTCTCAGCCCACACCGACTTGCGTCGCCAGGGTGCCCGCTACGTTGGCCTCTGCCCCTTCCACGAGGAGCGCACTCCGTCCTTCTCGGTCGAGCCGCAGGAAAAGCTCTACCACTGCTTCGGCTGCGGGGTCGGCGGCGACGTGATCAAGTTCGTCGAGGAAAAGGAAGGGCTCGGCTTTACCGAGGCGGTGGAGCTGCTCGCCGACCGTTATGGGGTTGAGCTGGAGCGAGAGCAGGAGGACCCGCGGGCTGAGGCCAAGCGCCAGCACCGCCGCCGGCTCGAGCAGCTGCTGGAGCGGGCCGCCGCCTTCTACGCGCACTATCTCTGGGAGTCGAAGGAGGCGGCAAAGGCTCGCGACTATCTGGCCGGCCGGGGCCTGCATGAAGAGGTGCTGCGGGCCTTCGGGGTCGGCTACGCCCCCAGCGCCTGGGACAAGCTTTTGGTCAGTGGCCAGCGGGCCGGGTTCAGCGTCGAGGAGTTGCGGGGGGTCGGACTGGTGCAGCGCGGCCGCAGCGGCGGCGAGTACGACCGCTTCCGCGAGCGGATCATGTTCCCGATCCGGGATCGCCGTGGCCGAGTCCTCGGCTTCGGCGGCCGGGCGATGCGGTCCGACCAAGGCGCCAAGTACGTCAACACCGCCGAGACCGACTTCTTCCACAAGAGCCAGATTCTCTACGGGGTAGACCGCGCCAAGGCGGCGATCGCCAAGGCCGGGCGGGCGGTGGTCGTCGAGGGCTACACCGACGTCCTCGCCCTGCATCAGGCCGGTGTCGAGGAGGCGGTGGGGGTGATGGGGACCGCGATCACCGGCGAGCAGGTTGCGGCGCTCTCGGGAATGGTCGAGGAGGTGGTGCTCGCCCTCGATGCCGACTCCGCCGGCCAGGAGGCGATGCTGCGGGCGCAGCGGGTGGCCGCGGGGCGGCGGATGCGCCTGCGGGTGGCGGCGATGCCGGCGGGGGAGGACCCGGCCGAGATGATGGTTGAGGACGGTGGGCCGGAGCGGTTTCGGGCGCTGCTCGACGGGGCGGAGGAGCTGACCGCGTTCCAGGTCGGCCTCGTGCTCGCGCGCACCGACGTCGCCTCCCCTGTCGAGCGCGACCGCGCGCTCGCCGAGGTGGCTCCGGTCCTGGCCGGGATGGGGGAGACCGCGAGTCGCGACGACCTCGTGCGGCGCGTCGCCGAGAAGCTCGACCTCGAGCCGGCGATGGTGATGGGCCGAGTCGTCGCGGCGACCCCGGCGAGCGGAGGTCGCGAGCAAGCGGCGGAACCCGCAGGCGCCGGGCGGGCTCAGGCGCCCCCGCGTCCCCGCCAGGGAGTCGAGCTGACCTCGCGCGAACGGCGTGAGCGGGCGCTGCTGGCGATGTGCATCGCGATCCCCGCCGAGGGCAAGGAGTACCTGGCGCGCCTGACCGAGGCCCATCTCTCGCCAACTGGCCTCCAGGCCGCGGCTTGGCTGCGCGAGCACCCCGAGGATCCCGCATCGAACCTGCCCCACGACGACGACGGCCTCGCTGGGCTGATCACGGAACTGGTGATCATGTCGCGCGAGGAGCCGGCCTCCCATGAAGCGATGGAGCTCAACTTCCTCCTGCTCGAGCAGCGCCGCCTCGAGGACGAAATCGCCGCCGCCGGCGAGCGCGGCGACTACGAGCGCCGGGCGGCCCTCAGCCGCGAACGAGCGGCGCTGGTGGAACGGATCGCCCACGCGGAGCGGCCAGCGGGGAGCGTGTAGCCAGCTCAATTCGCATTTCGAGATGCAGTCCGGCCGGCGGGTCCTGTCACGGGGGGAGGACCCCCGTGCTCTACAAACTGACTGCGCGCGGGGGTCCTCCCCCCGCGCCACCCGCCGGAGGGAGCGTCGTGAAAAGCTGAAAAGACGCGTCTAAACGGTCTCTTCCGAAAGAGAGGCTGGAGCGCTTGCTGGCAGCCGGCCGCTCGCTGCCGGAGATCGCTCACGAGTGGATCGGAGTCTGGTGCGATCCGGTACTGGGCTCGGAGGTACGAGTTAAAGCCGGCTCCACGTCGCAGGCACGGGTCGGAAAGATGGGCCGCGGCATGACCTCCCGGTGCAAGCACCACGGCGATAACTCTGTTCGTGCGCGAGGGTCGGGGCTGCAACCGCTGCAAGCGCGTACGACCGATTTGGGCGAGTTGGAATTCGTCGTAGGGAATCCAGACGATGGAACTCCAGCGCTCTGGAGCGGTCGCTCGCCCAGTTGCGAGCAGAGGCGAGGAAGTGCGTGCTCCTCTGCTCGAACTGCCATGCGGAGGTGGAGGCAGGAATTGCGGCGGTGCCGCTAAATTCTGTTCTGGACGCTGATCCGGGGTAGCGCAATTGGATTAGCACGGTCCGGGGTAGCTCAATCAGGCAGAGCATTCGACTGTTAATCGAAGGGTTGCGGGTTCGAGTCCCGCCCCCGGAGCTTTAGGCGGCGACCTTTCTCAGTGCCAGCTCCTCGACCAACCTCGCTCCTCGCGCAGCTCCGTCGTGATCGCGGCCCCAGGCCGCGATCGCCTCGGCTTTTGCCGTGAACGACCGCTCGCGCAGCACTCGCCGCGCCGCCCAGCGAAGCGGCGCCGGCCTGCATAGCCGCCACGGCAGGGAGAGGCCCGCGCCGGCCCAGGCGACGCGCATCGCGGTCTCGCTCATGTCGCCGATGAACGGGCAGACGAGGAGGGGGGTTCCGGCGCCGAGGGCGCGGGCGACGGTGCCGTGGCCGCCGTGGGAGATGACCAGCGAGGCCAGGGGCATCAGCTGGCTGTAGCTGAGCCATTCGACCAGGGTCGCGTTGGCTGGAACCTCGATCGGGCGCTGCGGCGCGACGCGGTTCGTCGTCGCCACCACGCGCACCGGCTCGTCCGCCAGCGCCGCCAGCGCCGTTCGCACCAGTTGGTTCTCGGAGTCGTGCGCGGTGCTGGGGGCGACGAGGACGAGCGGCTGGTCTCCTGAAGGCAGCTCGACGCCGGGGTGGGGCAACTCGAAGGGCATCGGGCCCGTGATCTCCACACTCGCGGGCCAGCGGCGGGGGTACTCGAGCTGCGGGTAGGTCGCGACGAGCGCGAGATCGGGGCTGATGCCCCCGTGGAAGCGGTCGATCGGTGAGAGGCCCAGGCGCTGACGCTGGACGTTGAGATCGCGGCGCCCCTGCTCGAGGCCGATCCTCAGAGCGCGATTGTGCCCGGCTCGCCAGATCGCCCGTCCGAGGCCCGTCCGCGGCGGTCGCAGGCCGATCGCGAAGAAGGGGAAGCCCGGCTCGACGACGGGATAGACGTGGGGGATCAGCGTCGCCAGCGGAACCCCGGCGCGCTCGGCGGCGAGGGTCGGGGCGAGGGTGAGGATGTCGCTGACGACGACGTGCGGGCGGAAGTCCTCCAGCAACGGCAGTAGCGCCAGCGCCGCCTCCGCCGCGTGCTGACCCTCCTCCGAGTCCGGATCCGGGGGCGGGAACATCCGGTATTCCTCGGCCGCGGCGAAGCCGAGGCCCGCGCCCTCGACCGCCGTCCGCCGCTCCTCCCAGGTCTCGATCACGACCTCGTGACCGCGCTCCGCCAGCGCCTTCCCCAGGGCGATGGCCGGGAACACATGCCCCGCGTCCCCGAATGCCGCTACCAGGACGCGCAGTGACGAGGTCCTGGCGGTGTCAGGCAAGGACGCAGGGAGCCCTAATGGCAGCGCCATTTGGGCGACCGAGGACGCCGCATGACGACGCCAGGGGCCGTCACGGCGTGTCCTGGCCCTCGGTAGGCCGGGTGAAGACAATCTCAGGCACGTGGCAGTTGCGCGACGTGCGCAGCAGGAACCGCACCGCCTCGCCCAGGTCCTCCGGCCGGATCATCTCCTCGGGTGGGATCTGTCCCTGGACGAACTCCGTCATCGGCGTCTCGACGAACCCCGGTGCCAGCGCCGTGCACTGGATCCCGGCGCTGCCCGCCTCGCGGTGGGTCGACTGGGTGAAGTTGATCACCGCGGCCTTGGTCGCGGCGTAGATCGAGAGCCAGGCCTGTCCGCCCTTGCCGGCAATCGAGGCGGTGTTGACGATCAGCGCCTTGCCGTGCTCGGCGCCCGCCTCGCGCAGCAGCGGGAGCCCCTCGCGGGTGCCGAGGATCAGCGCTCGCAGATTGACGGCCAGTTGCATGTCCAGGTGCTTGGTCTGGATCTGCTCCATCGGCGCCCCGATCCCGACGCCGGCGTTGTTGACGAGGACGTCGAGGCGACCGTAAGCCTCGCGATGCGCGGCGAAGACGGCGACCACGTCGTCCTCCTCGGCCATGTTCGCCTGCACAGATCGCACCTCGAATCCTTCGCCGCGCAGGCCCTCGGCGGCCTCCTCGAGCTTCTCCGGTCGGCGGGCGGAGACGGTGAGCGCGTGACCCTCTTCCCCGAGCGTCCGCGCGATCGCCAGCCCGATCCCGCTGGACGCGCCCGTCACCAGTGCCGCTCGATCCGCCATCCCATCTCCCTTCCGTCGAGAACTCCGGGGACCCTATCTCTCCATAACATGCCGCCGATGCGCGCCCCCCGCCTGGCTATGACGACGCTCTGCGTGCTCGCGGCCGGTGCTCTCTTCACCGCCTGCGGAGGGGATTCCGGAACCGGCGAATCGACCGCCAGCTTGGCTCCGGCTCGCGAAACCCGCCCAGCGCCGCCGAAGTCGAACTTCCCGAGCGTCGAAGGGCGGACGCTGCGACAGGTGCTCGAAGCCGCCGACGGGCCGGCCGAAGCGATCGTCGCGCCTGCCGCCGTCGTCTTCTATCCAGGCGAGAACCGCTACCCCTTCGGAATCCTCGACCGCGACGAGGGGGAGATCCCCGACGCGGAAGTGGCCCTCTACTACGCCAAGGTCCCAGCCCCGAGACCGGGGGCCAAAGCCAAGGCGGGCGACGGGGGAGCAATCGCCCGACCGCAAGCGAAGGCGCTCGACCGGCCGGCGGTAGGCCCCTTCCCCGCCATGATCGAAAGCCTCGCCGCCGCGCCCGCCTTCCGCTCCGAGACCAGCAGCGACCGCGAAGTCGCTAGCGTCGTCTACTCGACCCAGCTCCGCTTTCCCAGCGCTGGCGAATGGCAGATCGCCGCGATCCTCGAGGAAGACGGAGAGCTGAGGGGGGCGGTCCTGCCGAGCGCCGTGGTCGGGGAATTCGAGCGGGTTCCGAGACCGGGGCAGAAGGCTCCGATCATCCATACGCCGACCACGCAGGACGTGGGCGGTGACCTGTCGAAGATCACGACGCGCATCCCGCCGGACACCCAGAACAAGGTGGATTACGCGGAAGCGCTCGGAAAAGAACCCATAGTGCTCTTGTTTGCGACCCCCGAGTTCTGCCAGAGTCGGGTCTGCGGCCCCGTCGTCGACGTGGCGGAGCAGGCAAAGCAGGAATACGAAGACAAGGCGGCCTTCATCCACATGGAGATCTACAACGGCAACGACCCTGAAAACGGCGTGAGACCCCAGGTGCGGACCTTCCACCTGCCGAGCGAGCCGTACCTCTTCACGATCGATCGCCGCGGCGTCGTCCGCGCCGCGATCGAGGGAGCTTTCGGGCTCGAGTTGATGCACCGAGCGGTTGACAGGGCCCTCGCACGATGAACGAAAAAGCCGCCACCGAGGAGGAGCTCCTGCAGTCATTCGCCGAAGAGGCGAAGCGGCGCTGCGACGTGATTTCAGCCGGCCTCGCCACCGCCACCACCGATTTCGAGACGATGCGGGCTGAAGCCCATGCGCTTAAGGGAACCGCCAGCGTCGTCGGCCTCCGCCGCCTCGCCGAGCTGGCGGGCCTGATGGAGTCCGATCTCGCCGAAGCGAAGAAGACCGGCACCATCCGCGGCGGCCGCGACCACCAGATCGCCGATGCCGCCAAAGCCCTCGCCGACGGCGCCGCTGCCGCCGCTAAAGGCGAAGAAGAGCCCCCCGACGTCGGCCGCTCTCTGGCCCAGCTCTTCAGCGCGTAGCCGCTACGCTCGGTCTCGAGGGGCGGTAGCTCAGCTGGTTAGAGCAGCGGACTCATAATCCGTCGGTCGCTGGTTCGAGTCCAGCCCGCCCCATCTCAGGCGTTCGACAGGTATCGCGCGACAGCTTGCGCCCGGTTCGAAGCACCCAGGGCTCGCAGGATCTTGCGGACGTGCCACTTCACCGTGCTCTCGGTCAGATAGAGGCGAGAGGCGATTTCGGAGTTGCTGAGCCCTTCGGCGACGAGGGCGAGGATCTCCATCTGACGGGCGGAGAGGAGCTTGGCCAGATCCACGCCGCCGCCCGGGCGGGTGGGAAGGCGGTGCAGCTCGGCGGCGCGACGGCCGAGATCGGTGGCGGTCTGGTGGAGGGCTTCGGCGGCGGCGTGGAACTCAGTCACGTCCTGGGCCGTGCCGGTCAGACGGAGGGGGTTGCCCTCCGTGTCTGCGACCAGCTCAGCACGGCTGTGGAGCCGGCGGACGCGTCCGTCGGGCCTGATGATCCGATATTCGAAGTCGATCGGAGTGCCCGTCTCGAGCGCCATCTCGATCTGCTCGTTGACATGCTCGCGATCGGTCGGGTGGACGTATCGCGAGCGCCCGGGCCGTGAGAGTCCTTCCAGGTCTTCCGGCCGAACACCGTAGAGCGAGAAGAAGCCCTCCGAGCAGATCAGCCTGTTGTTGGGAATGTCCCACTCCCAGCTGCCCAGGCGCGCGACTCGCTCAGCCTCCGCCAGCCGGGCCCGGCCGCGCTCGATCTCCTCTTCGATCCGCCGGCGCTCGGTGATGTCGGTGACGAGGACGAAGAATCCGCGTACCTCGCCGTCGACCGCGTCGGGGATGTAGCAGGCTTGCGTGTAGCGGACTTCCCCCGAGGGGGTCGGAATCTCCCGGTCGAACAGCTGGCGCTCCCCCGCCAATGCTCCCTCCGCGTAGGGCAGGTTCTTCTCGTAGAGATCGAGGCCCAGCACTTCCCGGAGGTGCATTCCGCG
This sequence comes from Solirubrobacterales bacterium, assembly GCA_035705945.1. GTDB lineage: Bacteria > Actinomycetota > Thermoleophilia > Solirubrobacterales > 70-9 > VAYN01. Next base: position 4,554 of record DASSVR010000020.1, on the reverse strand, counting down.
GATCTCCTCCGGCGTCTTGCCGAAGAACTCGATGTAGGCGTCGTTGGCCATCCGGTTGCGCAGGTCCCTGTCCCAGTAGCCGACCAGCGCCGGCAGGGCGTTGAGCATCGCCTGAATTCCCTCGCGAGAATCCGAGGGTTGCCGGTGCCAGTCGGTCATTCCTGAACGGGGTGACATCTTTCGAAAGGATGAACCATCCCCAGGGAGGGCTCAACCACTCATGAGAAGGGGGGGTCCCGGCATATCGTCCCCCGCGTGCTCGTTGAGTGAGGGTCGGAAGCCGATGCCCCTTGGCTCCCGGCTGACCAGTCAGGCGAGCACCTTCCCCGCCGGGGCATAGAGGCGCGGCCGGCCGTGCAAACCCTGCCAGCCGGTCGGCCGCGTCGCCTCTGGGGCCCGTGGAGACGCCAGGGGGCGGGAGCGAGCCCTCGCCGCAAGGGCTCGCTCGCACCCACCCTCGAGCTCAGAGCTCGCAGCCGCGAATCGAATCCAGGCCAGCCCCGCCCCGGCAGACGTCGAAGCCGCTCCCGCCCCGGAGGCGGTCAGGTCCCGCATTGCCCTTGAGGACATCGTTGCCGGCATTGCCCTTGAGCGTGTCAGCGCCGCCGCGGCCGATTAGCCGGTCGAGCCCTGCATTCCCGAAGACGCGGTCCGCCGCCGTCCCGGAGACGACGCGGTCGGAGCCGCGCCCGGCGCAGACGAGGTCGCGCCCGGCGAACGAGAAGACGGCATCGTTGCCGCCACGGGCGACGATCACATCGCGCCCGCCCGTGCCGGTTAGCGTCTCGCTGGCCGCCGTACCGACGATCGTCGCCGCGACGCCGCGGCAAGTCGCCGCCGCTGGAGGTTGGATGACTTTCACGCTGACGGAAGCCGAGTCGTTGCTGCCGACCGGATCTTTCTGGTCGCCGGAGACCGTCGCGGTGTTGGTAACGGTGCCCGCTTTGCGGGCGACGACTTTCAGCGTCACCGTCGCGGAGCTCACTTTCGCGGCCGCGCCCGTTTCCAGGGTGCCGATCGCGCAGACAACCCGCTGGCCCTGGAGGCTGCAGGTGCCAGCCGTGGTCGTGGCCGAGACGTAGTCGACGCCCTTCGGCAGCGGATCGGTGACGGTCACGCCGGTGGCCGTCTCGGGTCCGAGGTTCTCCACTTTGATCGTGTAGGTGATCGTTTCCCCCACGTTGACCGTGCTGACGTTCGCCGTCTTGGTCACTTTGAGGTCGGTCGGGTCACCCGGCGCGGCCGATCCCACGGCCGCGAATCCGAAGACCGCGATCGTCACCGCTGCGAGAAGTCGCTTCATCTCCAGCCTCCTATCGGTTCGCGAATCCCTCCCTTTCTTTTAGAACGATCGGCGGCCGAACTTGTCAATGGCTAGGGTTTGCTCTGGGAACGGCTAGTACCGGGAAGGATTTGAGGGAAGGGGAGGAGCAGTGCCGGAGATCGACGTCGACCTATCGGAGTTGTTGCCGGCCGACCTGCCGGATGGCAGGGAAGTCGTCGAGGAGGGCAAGGCTTTGGCCGCCGGCCTCGAACGCGACCGCTCGCTCTTCTGTCAGGAGAATGGGGTCGCTTCCGAGCGCGAGTGGCGCGAAAAGGCCCGCACGGAGGGCTTCACCTGCACCTGCATGAACATCGGTCTCGCCACCTGGGCCGAGACTCGGGAAGGGCTGGAGAAGATCTACGAGAACGCGCTCTCGCGCGGCGTCCGTCCGCCCGACCGCTTCAACCTGATCGCCGAGCGGCGCATGGGGTTGCCCAAGGACCAGCGCGCCGACGCGCCGCAGGAGACCGGGCCGGTGATGATGACCTCAGAGGACTGGTGGGAGCTCGCCCACACCGTGCCGATCCAGCCCGAGGCCGCTGACAACACGATCGGCGGTCCAGCCTCGGTCGAAAACGCGATCGACGCGCTGCAGGCGGGCATCACCACGATCGGCGTCCTCTCGCAGTACTCCTGGCGCTGGCCCTACTTCGACGACGACGTCGGCCAGACGGTCGAGGTGCTGAAGGCGGCCGGCCTGCTCGCGGCCTTCAAAGACGAGGGCGTGATCTTCGACTCCTACCTCGAGGACGGCTACCCCGGCGTCTTCCACGACTACGCCAACTACATCGGCTGGGCGATGGTCGAGCGCTACATCAGCGAAGAGCTGATCGGCGCCGCCATCTCCCCCTCGTTTGGCGGCCTCACCCAGGACCCTGTGGTCAAGTCAGCTGTGACCCTCGCCCTGGACGCCGTCAACCCGGACAAAGTCCCGCTCTCCTACGTTCAGGGGGACACGATCGGCAATACGCCGGATTTCGATGCCAACATGGCTGTGCTCAGCACCGACGTCCTCTTCATGAAGATGGTCGAGCACCGCTATCGCCTCGGTGGGGCGCCGATCGCCGTCCCGGTCACCGAGACCGAACGGATCCCGTCATGGGACGAGGTGGCGACCGTGCAGACGATTAGCCGGCGGCTGGAGGACTACGCGCCGATGGTGGAGCCGGTGGTGGACTGGGGGAAGATCGAGGCACTGCGAGATGACCTGGTCCGCGGCGGCCGCGCTTTCTTCGAAGCGGTGATCGGGGGCCTCTCCAGCGCCGGCATCGACGTGCGCGACCCGGCGCAGATGCTGCTGGTGCTCAAACGGCTCGGTTCGGAGCGCTGCGAGGAGCTGTTCGGCGCCGGCACCCCGGACCCCGGGTACCTCCGGGGCCGCCGGCCCGTCCTGCAAACGGACCTGGTCAAGAGCACGATGAAGGAGCGCGAACGTCTCCTGCTCGAGCTGCACCAACGCCGGGAACAGGAGGCGATCCGCGGCATGAAGGTCCTCGTCACCTCTACCGACGTGCACGAGTTCTCCGCCTTCCTGCTCACCCAGACCCTGACCGCGGTTGGGGCTGACGTGATCGACTTCGGCATCAATCGGGACCCGGAGGACATCGTCAAGGCCGTGGTCGAGACCGCCGCGGACGCTGTCGTGATCACCACCCACAACGGCGTCGCCCGCTCCTTCGGCCAGCGCTTGATGGAGGAGATGGGTGTCGCTGAAGTGGTCGGGACCCCGGTCTTCATGGGCGGCGTGCTCAACGAGGACGTCGACGGGTCCGACGTCCCGATCGACGTCAGGGCCGACCTCAACGAGAACGGAATCGAGACCCCGGGGTCGATCGACAGGCTGGTCGACGCACTGGTCGACCGCCGCGCCGACAGCGTTCCCGCCTGAGGCTGTCGTGGGCGTCGTCGCGCTCGCGGATTTCGGCAGCACCTACACGAAGGTCAGCCTCGTCGACGCGGGAGAGGGTCGGCTGCTGGCCCGCGCGGAAGCACCGACCAGCATCGCCACCGACTTGATGGATGGATACGCGGCCGCCCTGGCGAGCGCCAGGGATTCGCTTTCCGAGCCGGTCGAGATCGAGCACAAGCTGGCCGCCTCCAGCGCGGGCGGGGGCTTGCGGGTGGCCGCGGTCGGGCTGGTCGCCGACCTGACCGCTGCCGCTGCCCGGCAGGCGGCCCTGAACGCCGGTGCTCGGGTGGAAGCGGTTCTCGCTGGAACCCTCGAGGACGACCAGCTCGCCGCCCTGGAGGCGGCGCGGCCGGAGATCGTCCTCTTCGCCGGCGGCACCGATGGCGGCCAGGCGCAGCTGGTGCTCGAGAACGCCCGCCGGCTCGGGGTGCGGAACCTCGGGGGGCACGCCGTCGTCGCCTGCAACTCCGAGGTGGCGGCGGAGGCAGCCGAGATTCTGCGCGCGGCGGGGACCGCGGTCGAGGTGGCGGCGAACGTGATGCCGAGGCTGGGGGAGTTGGAGATCGAATCGGCCCGCGAGGCGATCCTGCGGGTTTTCCTCGACCACGTGATCGGCGGCAAGGGTCTGAGCGGCAGTCCGGCCTTCGCCGAGATGGTGAAGATGCCGACGCCAGAGGCGGTGCTGGAGGCAACCCGGCTCCTTTCCCGCGGCACCAAGACTGAGCCCGGGATCGGCGACGTGATGGTGATCGACGTCGGCGGGGCCACGACCGACGTCCACTCCGATCACGTCGGGGACGCAGCGACGCCGGGAATCGAGGACCCACTGCTGCCGCCTCCGTCGACGCTTCGCACGGTGGAGGGCGACCTCGGCCTACGAGCCGGAGCGCCGGGTGTGTTCCTCGCTGACGCCCGTTGGATCGAGGCTGAAGCGGATGGGTCGCTGCCTTCGATTGGACAGTCTGTGAAGTTTCGGGCTGGGCGACCGGAGTGGATTCCGGACACCGAGGCGGAGACGCAGCTAGATCACCTGCTCGCCGTCGGCTGCGCCACCCACGCGGTCACTCGCCACTGCGGCACGATGCTGCTGAGCCCTGGCAAAGGTGGGCCGCCTACGCTTGTGCGGACCGGCGCCGACCTGCGCGAGGTCAGGCAAGTTGTGGGTACTGGCGGGGTTTTTGCCAACCGGGGAGACGGCCAAGGGGTGCTGAGAGAGGCGCTTGCGCGGCGGGCGCCTCGCTCGCTCGCCCCCCGCGATCCCGCCTTTGCGATCGACCAGCACTACGTGCTCGCCGCCGCGGGCCTTCTCGGCACTCACGAT
>DASSVR010000019.1:0-111540 GCA_035705945.1 Solirubrobacterales bacterium | reverse complement strand
CGGAGCCGTCGACAGCGATCGCGCGGCCGCGCGGGAGGCGCTCGACCAGCTCCGCGGTGATGCGACCGGTGCCGCAGCCGGCGTCGAGGACCCGCTCATCGCCGCGCAGCTCGAGCCGCTCCAGCACCTCCATCCCCCATTCGAACTGCGGGTCGGAGACGGTGTCGTAGGTCTCGGCGTCCCACTCGCGGGCGCCGGTGTTCATCGGCTCCTTAAAGCCGTCTCCGGTCAAAGGCTCGTCGTCACCGGCCCGGCCGAGGCCGCCTGACCCTGCTCGAAATCATCAATCGCGCCCTCGTTTTCGAGCGTGATGCCGATGTCGTCGAGCCCGTTCAGGAGCCGGTGCTTGACCTCCGGCTCGATCTGGAATTGAAAGACGCCGGCGGCGCAGTTGACGGTCTCGTCGTCCAGATCGATGCGCGCTTCGCCGGCCTCGGCGATCGCCCGGCAGTGCGCCTCGTCGAGCACCGCCGGCAACAGCCCGATCTTGGTGCAGTTCGAGTAGAAGATGTCGGCGAATGAGGGCGCGACGATCGCCTGGAAGCCGAAGTCCTCCAGCGCCCAGGGGGCGTGCTCGCGGGAGGAGCCGCAACCGAAGTTGGCGCCGGTGACGAGGATCGGGTTCGGCTTTAGTTCGATCTCACCGTCGCGGATCCAGTCGTAGAAGAGGAACTCGCCGAAGCCGGTCCGCTCGACCCGCTTGAGGAACTGCTTGGGGATGATCTGGTCGGTGTCGACGTCGGCGCGGTCCAGCACCGACACCTTGCCCTCGATCACGTCTATCGGTCGCATCCTCAGCTCCAATCCCTGATGTCGACGAAGTGGCCCTCGACGGCCGCGGCGGCGGCCATCTTCGGGCTGACCAGGTGGGTGCGCCCGCCCTTGCCCTGGCGCCCCTCGAAGTTGCGGTTCGAGGTCGAGGCGCAGCGCTCGCCTTCGGCGAGGGTGTCGGGGTTCATCCCCAGGCACATCGAGCAGCCGGCCTCGCGCCATTCGAAGCCGGCGCTCCTGAAAACCTCGTCGAGGCCCTCGGCTTCGGCGGCCGCTTTCACCTGCTGGGAGCCCGGGACGACCATCCCGCGAACAGTGCTGGCGACCTTGCGGCCGTCGACGATCTCCGCCGCCTCTCGCAGGTCCTCGATCCGCGAGTTGGTGCAGGAGCCGATGAAGACGCGTTCGGGGGCGATCTCGGTGATCGGCGTCCCGGCCTTCAGGTCCATGTAGGCGAGGGCGCGTTCGGCGGCCTCGCGGTCGGCCGGCGACTCGAGCTGAGCCGGGTCGGGGACGCGGTCGGTCACCTCGACGACCTGACCGGGGTTGGTCCCCCAAGTGACCATCGGCGAGATGCCGGAGGCGTCGATCTCGACCTCGGCGTCGAAGCTGGCGCCGGGGTCGGTAGGCAGCTCGCGCCAGCGCGCGAGCGCGGCCTCGAAATCGGCGGGGGCGGCCGGGCGTCCCTCGACCCACTCGAAGGTGGTCTCGTCGGGAGCGATCATGCCAGCGCGGCCGCCGCCCTCGATCGTCATGTTGCAGACCGTCATCCGGCCCGGCATCGAGAGCGCCTCGATCGCGGGGCCGGCGTACTCGACCGCGTAGCCGGTCATGCCGCCGGTACCGAGGCGCCCGATCGTCGCCAGGATCAGGTCCTTGGGGGTGACGCCGTGGCGCAGCTCGCCGGAGTAGCCGATCCGCATCGTCTTCGGCCGCTTCTGAACCAGGCACTGGGTGGCGAGCACGTGCTCGACCTCGGAGGTGCCGATGCCGAAGGCCAGCGCGCCGAAAGCGCCATGGGTGGAGGTGTGGCTGTCGCCGCAGACGATCGTCATCCCCGGCTGGGTCACCCCCAGCTCCGGGCCGATCACGTGGACGATGCCCTGGCGGTCGGAGCCGAGCGAGTAGACGGGGATGCCGAACTCCTCGCAGTTGCGCTCCAGGGTTTCGACCTGAACGCGGGAGAGGTGATCGGCGATCAGGCGCGCGGCCATGGTGCCGTCGGTCGGCGTGTTGTGGTCGGCGGTGGCGAGGGTCTTGTCCGGGCGGCGGACCTCGCGGCCGGCCAGCCGCAGCCCGTCGAAGGCCTGCGGCGAGGTGACCTCGTGGACCAGATGCAGGTCGATGTAGATCAGCCCCGGCGAGACCTCGTGGGCCTCCCAGATCTTGTCGAACATCGTCTTCGGCATTGCGTCAGCTCCTCCTGAGGCCGGCGGCGATCACGGCGAGGAAGCGGGTTGCTTCCCGGCCTTCGTTCTCGAAATGATGCGGGAGGTCGGCGTCGAAGGTAACGCTGTCCCCCTCCTGAAGCTCGTGGCGGCTGCCGTCGACGACCAGCGCCAGGGTGCCGGCGAGGACCACCGCGGTCTCGCGGCTGCCCGGCTCGTGCATCGGCGGGTCCTCCCGGCCGCCGGTCGATGCGCCTGGTTCCAGAACGTGCAGGGAGACGTCGGCGCGCTGCCCCGGCAGCGGCGGCGTCAGCTCCTCGAAGCGGTGACCGCCCCGCTCTGACCGGCGGCGCCCGGCGGCGCGGCTGATCGCGACGTGCTGGCCCTCGTCGAGGCGCAGCAGCTGCGACAGCGTCAGCTCCAGACCGGCGGCGATCTTCCCCGCGACGGCGAGCGTCGGGCTCGTCTCGCCGCGCTCGACCTGCGAGAGCATCGGCGCGCTGACGCCCGAACGCTCGGCGAGGTCGCGGAGCGAGAGTCCCATCGCGTCGCGGAGCGCACGGATGCGCGGGCCGACGGCGGCGGCAGGGTCTTTGGGGGAAGAAATCGCGGTTGCCGAAGCCTTGGTCATCACGGGGGTCATTGGTTGTACGTTATCACGGACACTTGTATACCTTCAGGAGGGCTCGCAAGTCCGCAGCCACCTCCTCGGGTTCGTCGTCGAGCTGGTTCCAGGTGAGGCGGGTGACCGAGTAGCCGGCGACGCGGAGAGCGCGGTCGCGGGCTCGGTCTTCCCGGAAGGCGGTACGGGTGCGGTGTCCCTCCCAGCCGTCGAGCTCGACGATCTGGCCGGTGCCGGGCCAGTGGCAGTCGACCTGGTAGCACTTGGCGCCGAGGAGGATGTCGTCGTTGAAGCGAGGAAGGGGCAGGCGGTGGCGGCGCAGGAACGGGGCAAAGCGTTCCTCCAAAGGGCTGCGGCGGCGGCCGGACGGCTCGTCCTTCAGCCGCTCGAGCGCCGTGCGCACCTTCCGCACACCGCGCCGACCGGGGTAGCGCTCGACCAGGTGCCAGAGCGAGAGCGGGTCCCGCAGTTCCCTGAATTCCATCTCCCGCAGGAGGTTCTCCACCACATCCGCCGGGTCGGTCGCGGCCAGGTCGATGATCGTGCGCGGGACGGTCGTCACCGGGATTCCCTCCTCCACCGTCACCTCGTCGACGGGTAAGGGTTTGTGGTGGCGCCTGATCCCTTTCCAGGACCGACCCTTGCGTGCGGCAGTGATGTCGATGACTGAGCGCGAATTCGGCCGGATCATCCAAAGGGCCGCCGCCGACCAGTGGCTGAGCACAGCTTCGGGTCCGGATGCGAGCACCGCCGCCATCCACCTCCCCTGCCGCGAGACGACGCGATGGCCGACGGAATAGACCCCCGGATGCAGACGATGAAGCCGTCCCGCGCGAACCCGCCTCCCTATCGCGCCAGGCTCAAACCCGAGCTCAACCAGCTGCCCCCGAGCCACCACCCCGTACTGACGATCGGCAAGCTCGGCAATCGCCTGCTCCCTCTCGCGAGACCGCAACAGAGTCCGCATATCGGACTCTGTTGCGGTCTCGGCGGGCATGCCGCTGATGCTGCCCGGTCACGCCGCAAATTTGGTGCGCGGTTTGTGCCATCTCTCGCGCAACAGGACGCCGGAACCGTGACGAGGGGAGAGGGTGACCCTCCCCCGACACTCCCCGCTTTTGTCGGGGGAGCGTCTCCCTCTCCCCTCCCCGCTACGGGCCCGGAGTCCGTTCCACCGCGGCCTCGGCGGTCGCCGCCTCGGCCTCGCGCGTCGCGGCGCCTTCGAGCGCGTTGGACAGCGCGCGGACGTACGCGCGGGCGCTCGCCTCGAGGATGTCGGTAGCGACGCCCTGGCCCGTGGCCAGGCGACCGGCGGCGCGGAGCATCACGGTCACCTCGCCGAGGGCGTCCTCCCCCCCGGTCACGGCCTCGACCGTGTACTTGACCAGCTCGCACTTGGTTTCGGCTGCCTCCTGGATCGCGAGGAAGATCGCGTCGACGGGTCCGTCGCCGCTCGATTCCCCGACCGACTCCTTGCCCGACGGCAGGGTGATGGCAACCTTGGCCAGCGGCTCGCGGCGGGAGCCCGCCTCGACCTCGAACCAGGCCAGCTCGTGGGCGTCAGCGCGCTCGCGCATCTCGTCGGAGACGATCGCCTCCAGGTCGAGCGCGGTCACCTGCTTCTTGCGGTCGGCGACCTCCTTGAAGGCCTTGAAGGCGTTGTTCAGCGCCTGGCCCTCGACCTTGAAGCCCAGCTGCTCCAGCGCGTCGCGCAGCGCGTGGCGGCCGGAGTGCTTGCCGAGCACGATCGAGTTCGACTCCAGGCCGACTTCGGTCGCGTCCATGATCTCGTAGGTGCTGCGCTCCTTCAGCACGCCGTCCTGGTGGATCCCGGACTCGTGGGCGAAGGCATTGCGCCCGACGACAGCCTTGTTCGGCTGCACCGGGTAGCCGGTCAGGCGGGAGACCATGCGGCTCGTGCGGGCGATCTCTCTGGTGTTGATCCCGGTGTGCAGGCCGTGGACGTCGGCGCGGACGCCGATCAGCATCGCGATCTCCTCCAGCGAGCAGTTGCCGGCCCGCTCGCCGATCCCGTTGACCGCGCACTCGACCTGCCGCGCTCCCGCCAGCACGCCGGCGTAGGAGTTGGCGACGGCGAGGCCCAGGTCGTCGTGGCAGTGGACCGACAGCTCGACGTCGCGCAGCGCCGGCGCCAGCTCGTACAGCCGCCGGAAGTAGTCGGCGTACTCCTCGGGCGTCGTGTAGCCGACGGTGTCGGGGATGTTGACGGTGGTCGCCCCCTCCTCGACCGCGATCGCGCAGACTTCGGCGGTGAACTCGACGTCGGCGCGGGTCGCGTCCATCGGCGAGAACTCGACGTCCTCGCAGTAGGACTTGGCCAGCGCGACCGCCGCCCGCGCCTGACCCTTGACGTCCTCGCGGTCGGTCTGCAGCTGGTGTTCGATGTGGATGTCGGAGGTCGAGATAAAGGTGTGGATGCGGGGCCGCCCCGCCTCCTTCACCGCCCCCCAGGCGGCATCGATATCGGCCTTGTGGGTGCGGGCGAGACCGCAGATCACCGGCCCCTCGACAACCCGCGAGATTTTCTGGACCGCCTCGAAGTCGCCGGGCGAGGTGATCGGAAAGCCGGCCTCGATCACGTCGACGCCGAGGCGCGCCAGCTGCTGGGCGATCTCGACCTTCTCGGCCGTGTTCAGCGAGATCCCGGGCGACTGCTCGCCGTCCCGCAACGTCGTGTCGAAGATGTGGACGCGGTTGGCGTCGTTGTTGTCAGCTGCTGGTCCCATCGGACCTCTCCTTCTCTCTCTGATTCGAATGGCCTCTGTCTCTCGCGGCTATCGCGCCGCCCAGCGCTATTCCCCCCGAGGGGGGAGGAGAAGGAGAAGCGCGAGGCTGTCGAGCCGGCGGGCCATTCGACCCCGAACCTTAGCGCAGGACGCGGGAATCGCAAGCAGCGCGGGCGGTCAGCCGCGCCTACTGCAGGACCAGGTTGCGGCCCGAGCCGCCGTGCAGCTCGTCGTGCTGCGGCCCTCCGCGCAGCTGGTCGTTGCCGGGTCCGCCGAGCAGACGATCGCGGCCGTGTCCGCCGAAGAGCCAGTCATCTCCCCGCCGCCCGGAGAGGACGTCGGGGCCGGGGCCGCCGACCACCTTGTCGCTGACGCCGCCGCCGACGAGCCGGTCGCCGCCGCTGCCGCCGCGCAGGGTGGCTGGGATCGGGATGTCGGGCGCAAGGACAATCGTGTCGTCGCCGCCGGCCGCGTTTACCTCGAAGCCGGCGATCTCCGGGGCCTTGCAGACCAGTTCGTTCGGCCGTTCTTCGGGGTGGGAGCACAAGCCGCCGCCCGCTTCGAGGGTGGCGCTCGAGCTGATCACGTAGTCACGCCCGTCGGAGCTGAGGACGATCCGGATCGTGTCGGCTTCGGGACCGCCGGCGAGCAGGAGGTTGAGCGGGCCGTTGAGGGCATGGGCGGTCGGCGCGGCAAGAGTCGCGCAGATCGTCAACGAGATGAGGAGCACTTTTTTCATCGGTTCCCTTGCCGACGGAGACTTCGCCAGTCTCCATTTAAGGGAACAACGTGTTAGGCGTGACGTTTCGCTCTAGAGATCGACGGATCGGCCGTGGGCAAAGCCCTCGAGCCCGAGGATCTTCTCGATCGTCCCACCCGGGACGGGCGCGTCGGTAGTCAGGGCCATCACGGCCTGCTCCCCCCCGCTTTCGGCGCCGACGGCAGCGGAAACGATGTTGACCCCCTCCTCGCCGAAGAGCGTCCCAACCTTGCCGATCATGCCCGGCTGGTCGGCGTAGCGGAAGACGGTGATGTGCTCGGCGAAGGGGAGGAAGAAGCTCTCCCCCCAGGCGGAGACGAGATAGGGCTCGTTGCGGGGCCCGACTCCGGTCCCGGCCACCTCGACCTCGCCGTCGCCGGTTCCGATCCGAACCTTGACCAGCTCGGTGAAGTCCTCGGCGCTGGCGTCGGTCGTCTCGGAAAGCTCGATCCCGCGCTCTTCCGCCATCTGCGGTGCGTTGACGAGGTTGACCGGCTCCTCGGTGTGGCCGGAGAGGATGCCGACGAGGACCGCGATCCCGAGCAGCCGGGTGTCATGGGAAGCGATCCGGCCACGAAATTCGGCGCTCACCTTCTCGAGCGACCCGTCGCCGAGGCCCTGCGCGAGCCGGCCGAGCTTTTCGCAGAGCGGGACGAACGGCGCCAGCGCCTCCATCGCCTCGGGCCGCACCGCAGCGATGTTGACCGCGTTGGTGACGACCCCGCCGGTCAGCGCCGCCGTCACCTGCTCGGCGGTGACGACGCCGGCCCGGTCCTGGGCCTCAGCGGTGGAGGCCCCCAGGTGCGGGGTGACGACGACGTCGTCGCGGGAGAAGATCGGGTGCTCGGTGAAGGGCTCGGAGGGGAAGACGTCGAGCGCGGCCCCGGCCAGCTTGCCGGACTCCAGGCCCGCCATCAGCGCGTCGAGATCGACCAGCTCGCCGCGGGCGCAGTTGAGGAGGCGGGCACCGTCCTTCATCGCCGCGATCGTCTCGGCGTTGATCATCCCGATCGTCTCGGGCGTCTTCGGGGTGTGCAGGGTGACGAGGTCGGCCCGGCCCAGCACCTCCTCGATCGAGTCGGCCCCCTCGACGCCGAGGTCGCGGAAGCGCTCCGCTGAGACGAACTTGTCGAAGGCGACGACGTCCATCTCGAAGCTCTGGGCGCGCTTGGCAACGAGCTGGCCGATGCGTCCGAAGCCGATCACGCCGAGCGTCTTGCCGCAGAGCTCGGCGCCCTTGAACTTGGAGCGGTCCCAGCGCCCTTCGACCAGCGAGCGGTGCGCCTGGGGGGCGTTGCGGAAGAGGGCGAGCGCCAGCGCCAGCGTGTGCTCGGCGGCGGCGACCGAGTTCGATTCGGGGGCGTTGGCGACGATGATCCCGCGGCGGGTCGCGGCCGGGATGTCGACGTTGTCGACGCCGGTGCCGGCCCGGCCGATCACCTTCAGGTTCTCGGCCAGCTCGATCAGTTCCGGCGTCATCTTCGTCGCCGAGCGGATCAGGATCGCGTCGTACTCGGCGATCCGCTCGCGCAGTTCCTCGTCGGACATCTCCAGCCCGAGGTCGACTTCGAACTGCGAGCGCAGCAGCTCGACGCCGGAGTCGGCGATCTTCTCCTTGACGAGGACCTTCACCGGGCGACGCCGTCCACGTTCTCGACGACCCAGTCGATGCAGGCGGTCAGCGCCTCGACGTCGTCAGGGTCGACCGCGGGGAACATCCCGATCCGGAGCTGGTTGCGGCCGAGCTTGCGATAGGGCTCGATGTCGACGATGCCGTTGGCGCGAAGGGCGGCGGCGAGGGCGGCGGCGTCGACCGAGTCGTCGAAGTCGATCGTGCCGACGACCAGCGAACGTTTGGCCGGGTGGGCAACGAAGGGGGTTGCGAACTCGCTGCGCTCTGCCCAGCCGTAGAGGCGGCCGGAGGAATCCGAGGTGCGCTCGACGCATCCCTGCAGTCCGCCGAGGCCGAGCATCCACTGGACCTGGTCGTTCAGCAGCAGCAGCGTCGCCAGCGCCGGGGTGTTGTAGGTCTGCTCCTTGCGCGAGTTGTCGAGCGCGATCTGCAGCGAGAGGAAGGCCGGCTGCCAACGATCGGCGGCGCCGTCGAGCTCCTCGATCCGCGTGATCGCGGCCGGGCTGAGGATTGCCAGCCAGAGACCGCCGTCGGCGGCGAAGCCCTTCTGCGGGGCAAAGTAATAGGCGTCGGCTTCGATCATCTCGACCGGAAGGCCGCCGGCGCCCGAGGTGGCGTCGATCAGGACCAGCGACTCGGCGGCGCCGTCGGGCCGCCGCACGGGAACCATCACGCCGGTGGAGGTCTCGTTGTGGGCCCAGGCGATCGCGTCGACGGCAGGGTCCGCCGCGGGGTCCGGGGCGTCGCCCGGATCGGCCTCAACCACGATCGGGTCCTGGAGAAAGGGCGCGGCCGCGGTCGACTTGGCGAACTTCTGCGAGAACTCGCCGTAGCTGAGGTGCAGCGCCCGCTCGCGGACGAGCCAGGCCGTCGCCCCCTCCCAGAAGGCGGTGGTGCCGCCGTTGCCAAGCGCGATCTCGTAGCCGTCGGGGAGCGAGAAGAGCTCCGCCAGCCCGTTGCGCAGCTCGCTCACCAGGTTCCGCACCGGCGCCTGGCGATGGGACGTGCCCATCAAGTCGGAGCGCTCGGCCAGGGCCGCAAGCGCCTCCGGGCGCACCTTCGAGGGACCGCAGCCGAAGCGGCCGTCGGCCGGCTTGATCTCGGCGGGAATCTGCACGGTCGTCTGGGGCGCCATCCGGCGACAGGTTATTGACCAAAGCGCGTGACTGCCGCCGGGGCTGGAACTACGCTGCTTCGCGGTAACTGGGCCCCGTCGAAGCAGGAGGTGCGCGCGATGTATCCGATCACCTACGAAGCCGACTTCAACCCCGAACCCAACCGGTGGACGACGTTCTTCCGCCTGTTGTTGGCGATTCCCTGGGTGATCGTCGCCGCCTTTTGGGGCATCGTCTTCATCTTCACCCACCTGATCGCCTGGGTCGCGATCATCGTCCTCGGCCGCTACCCGCAGTGGCTGTACGAGGTCAACTCTGGGATCGTGCGCTTCTCAATCCGGATCTCGGCCTGGATCTACCTGCAGACCGATGCCTGGCCGCCGTTCGGCCTCAGCGAGGACCCTGCCTACCCGATCCGGGTCAACATCGCCCCGGCCGCAGAGCGCCAGAGCCGCCTCAAGGCGCTGTTCCGCTGGATCCTGGCGCTGCCGGTGTTGCTGGTGCTCGCCTACGGGACCTCCTACATCCAACTGGCCGCGGCGTTCGTCGCCTGGCTGACGATCGTCTTCCGCGGCTATATGCCTGAGGGCATCCACAACATGCTGACCTTCGTCAACGGCTTCCACGCCCGCGTTTACGGTTATCTCGCCATCCTCACCGACGCCTACCCGCTGATCGGGTTGGAGAGGGCCAAGGGAGGCCCGGTCGGGACGGTCGAGGCGCCGCCGCCTCCAGAGCCACAGGCGGCCTGAGCAATGGCCGACGGCAGCGAGACGAATGTGACCAAGGGCGACGGCTACGCCGTCGCCCACCTCGACGATCTTGGGGAAGGGCCGGGCTTCCGCAAGGTTCGCAAACCCCTGGGAGTGACCGCATTCGGCGTCAACGCGATCGTCCTCCCGCCCTCCTACGAGACCGGCAGCCACTACCACGAGGAGCAGGAGGAGCTCTACTTCCTGCACAGTGGCCGTGTCGAGCTCGAATTCGGCGACGGCAGCACGCAGCAACTGGAGGCGGGCGGCCTAGCCTGGGTAGACGCCCCAACCCACCGCCGCGTCCGCAACCTCAGCGACAGCGAAGACGCCGTGTACTTGGTCGTCGGCGGCAAGGGCGGCTACATCGGCCGCGACGGCAAATTGCCCGAGGGCGAGACGGATCCGCGGGGACCGCTTGGGAACTGACCAGAGCTTCTCAGAAGCTCTGGTCGATCCAGGGCATCATGTCGCGGAGGTCATGGCCGACCTCCTCGATTTCGTGCCCCTCCGCCTCCTTGCGCATGCGGTCGAACGACTCGCCGCCGGCGCGGTTCTCGCCGATCCACTCGCGGGCGAACTCACCCGATTGGATCTCGGAGAGGATCTGCTTCATCGCCGCGCGTGACTCGTCGCCGATTACGCGCTTACCGCGAGTCATGTCGCCGTACTCGGCGGTGTTGGAGATCGAGAAGCGCATCCCCTGGATCCCCTTCTCGTACATCAGGTCGGCGATCAGCTTCAGCTCGTGCAGGCACTCGTAGTAGGCGAGGCGCGGGTCGTAGCCAGCCTCGACGAGGGTCTCGAAGCCGGCGCGGACGAGCTCCGAGGCGCCGCCGCAGAGCACCGCCTGCTCGCCGAAGAGGTCGGTCTCGCACTCGTCTTTGAAAGTCGTCTCGATGATCGCCGCGCGGCCGCCGCCAATTCCGGATGCGTAGGCGAGGACGAGGTCGTGGGCCTCGCCGCTGGCGTCCTGGTGGACCGCCATCAGGCAGGGAACGCCGCTGCCTTCCTCGTACTGGCGGCGGACCAGGTGGCCCGGGCCCTTCGGCGCGACCATGCCGACGTCGACGCCGGGGGGTGGCTCGATCTCGCCGAAGTGGATCGCGAACCCGTGGGCGAAGAGCAGCAGGTTGCCGGGGGCGATCCCGTCGGCGATCTCCTCACGCCAGACCTGCGCCTGTTTCTCGTCTGGCAGCAGGATCATCACCATGTCGCCGCGGCTGGCGGCTTCGGCGATGTCGAGCACTTCGAGCCCGGCCTCTTCGGCCTTGGCGCGGCTGGAGGAGTTGGGACGGAGGCCGACAACGACCTCGACGCCGGAGTCCTTGAGGTTGAGGGCGTGGGCGTGGCCCTGGGAGCCGTAGCCGAGGATGGCGACGGTCTTGCCGTCGAGCTTGCCCAAGTCGGCGTCTTTGTCGGTGAAGATGTCGTCGGTTCGCATGGCGGGGCAGGCTACCGGGTACCCGCGCTCAGCGGAGTCGGGTCCCGGGCCTCAGCGAAGCGCTCTGCGCATCACCTTGCCCGACGGCGTACGCGGCAGCGCCGAGGCCAGCTCCACCCGCTTCGGCACTTTGAAGCCCGCCAGCGATTCGGCGCAGTGGCGCCGCAGGTCGTCCGGGGTCACCTCAGCACCGTTCTCGAGCACTACCACGGCGGTCACCGCCTGCTGCCACTCGGGATCCTCTCTCCCCACCACCGCCGCCTCGGCGACCTGCGGGTGGCGCAGCAGCACCTCCTCGACCTCGGCCGGAACGACGTTCTCGCCGCCGCTGACGATCATGTCGTCAATTCGGTCGCTGACGTAGAGGAAGCCTTCGTCGTCGATGTGGCCGAGGTCGCCGGTGTGGAGCCAGCCGTCGGCGTCGGCGCTGCCGGGGGCGACGGTCGGGCCCTGGACGAGGATCTCCCCCTCCTGGATCCGCAGGTGCGTGGTCAGCAGCGGCCGCCCCGCCGAGCCGAGCTTGCGCCGCGCGTCGGCCGGGGCGAGGGTGGTCACCTGCGAGCAGGTCTCGGTGAGGCCGTAGGTTTGAACGACGGTGGCTCCCATGGCGAGTGCCTCTTCCAGCGGCTCCTCCGGCACCGGGCCGCCGCCAACGAGTATCGCCCGCGGCCCGGAGAGGTTGACCCCCGCCTCGAGCAGCCGCGTCAGCATCGTCGCCACGAGCGAGACCTGGGTGATGCCGTCGCGCTCCAGCGCCTCCCCCACCCGATCGGCGTCGAAGCCGTCGTGGACAACCGCGGCGGTGCCGTAGATGACGCTGCGCATGACGATCCCCAGGCCGGCGATGTGGCTAAGCGGGATGCAGCACAGCCAGCGGTCCTCCGGTTCGACGCCGATGTTGAACGCCGAGCCGACCGCGTTCCAGAGGAAGTTGCCGTAGCTGAGGGGGATCGGCCGCGGTGCGCCGGTGCTGCCGCTGGTGAGGACGTGGCAGGAGACGTCGTTCATGTCGTGCTCGCCGAGCAGCGGCATGTCGGCCTCGGTCTGAGTCAGCTCGCCGGGGTCGTCGAGGTCGATGATCGGCTCCTCGAGAGCGACGATCGCCGCCCGCTCCTCGGGGGTTAGCCGCGGCCCCAAAGGCAGAAGCTCGGCGCCGAGCTTCATCAGCGCGTGCAGGAGGACCACCTGCTCGCGGCGGGGGTGCATCGTCAGCGCCGCGATCGAGCCGCGCCGCACCCCGTGGGCGGCGAGCCGCCGCGCGACCCAGGTCGCCTCCGCCTCCAGCTCGGCGTAGGTCATCTCGGCGCCGTCGGCGACCAGCGCAGTCCGGTCGGGACAGCTCTGCGATCTCTGGGAGAGCCAGTCGTCGAGCTTCATCGGGATATCGTGCCCATCATGCCCCAACGCCACAAAGGAGCCCCGTCCGAGCAGGATCTCTACGCCCCGATCGAATGGACCGCCTCCGGCGAATACGAGGACATCCGCTACGAGACGGGCGGCGGGATCGCCAAGGTGACGATCGACCGCCCCGACGTCCTCAACGCCTTCCGGCCGCAGACGCTGATCGAGGTCTCCGAGGCGCTGGAGCTGGCGCGCGAGGACACCGAGGTCGGCATCGTCGTCCTCACCGGCGCCGGCGAGCGCGCCTTCTGCTCCGGCGGCGACCAGACCGTGCGCGGCGATACCGGCTACGTTGCCGAGGGAGCCTCGCTGGGCCGCTTCCACGTCACCGACCTGCAGGTACAGATGCGGCGGCTGCCGAAGCCGATGGTGGCGATGGTCGCCGGCTACGCGATCGGTGGCGGTCACATTCTCCACCTCTGCTGCGACCTGACGATCGCCGCCGACAACGCCGTCTTTGGCCAGACCGGGCCGCGGGTCGGCTCCTGGGACGGCGGCTACGGCGCCTCGCTCCTGCGCGACCTGGTCGGGACCAAGAAGGCGAAGGAGTTCTGGCTCCTCTGCCGCCAGTACGACGCCGACGAGGCGCTGGAAATGGGCCTCGTCAACGCGGTGGTGCCGCTCGCCGACCTGGAGCGGGAGACTGTCGCCTGGTGCCGGGAGATGCTCGCCCTCTCCCCCTTCGCGCTGCGCCTGGTCAAGGCCAGCTTCAACGCCCACGAGGACGGCTACGCCGGGATCCAGCAGCTCGCCCACGACGCCAACCTCCTCTTCTACGGAAGCGACGAGGCGCGGGAGGGGCGCGAGGCGTTCAAGGAGAAGCGCCAGCCCGACTTCTCGCAGTTCCCCAAACGGCCATGAGGATCTGGGTCATGGCCGCCAGGCCGCGGACGTTGCCCGCGGCGGTGGCGCCAGTGTTGGTGGGGACCGCGGCGGCTGTGCAGTGGTTTGGGGAGCTACCGTGCTGGGGCGCTTTCGTGGCGGCGTTGGTCGGGTCGATCTTCATTCAGATCGGGACCAACCTCGCCAACGACTACTCGGATGCCAAGCGCGGCGCGGACACCGCCGATCGACTCGGGCCGGTGCGGGTCACCGCCAGCGGAATGGTGACCCCGCGGCGGGTGATGACCGCGACCTGGATCGCCTTCGGGGTCGCTGTCGCCTGCGGCCTCTACCTGGCGACCGTCGCCGGCTGGGAGATCCTCGTCATCGGGGCCCTGTCGATCGCCGCCGGCGTGCTCTACACCGGCGGGCCGCGGCCCTACGGGTACGCCGGCTTCGGCGAGGTCTTCGTCTTCCTCTTCTTCGGCCTCGTCGCGGTCAACGGCTCCTACTACGTGCAGCTCGAGGAGCTCGACGCGTTGCCGCTCGGGCTCTCGATCTCAATCGGATTCCTCGCTACCGCGATCATCGTCGTCAACAACGTCCGCGACATCGAGACCGACCGCCGCGCCGGCAAGAACACCCTGGCGGTACGGATCGGCCGCGAGAGCGCGGTCAACCTCTACCGGGCGCTCCTCTTCGGCGCCTTCGCCACGCTCCCGATCGCCTTGGCTGCCGGCGACTCGAGCATGCTGCCGCTTATTGGGCTGCTGGCGGTGCCTCTGGCGCTCAAGCCGGCGAGGACGCTTGCCGAACGCCGGGACGGGCCGACCCTGAACCAAGTGCTCGGGGAAACCGGGGTCCTGCTTGCAGTCTTCAGCCTGCTGGTGACGGCGGGTCTGCTGGTCTCGGCCTGAGAGGCTAGAGGCGTGCGACTCGCCTCGGTCGAGGTAATCCCCTACGCGCTCCCGTTCAGGGAGCCGTACGTGACGGCGCGGGGGACGCTGCGGCAGCGGGAGATGGTGCTGCTGCGGGTGCGGGATGGGGACGGGGTCGTGGGGCTGGGCGAAGCGGTGCCGTTGGCGTTGCGGGGTGGGGTTGGGCTGGCGGAGGTGGTGCGGGAGCTGGAGGAGTGGGCGGAGCACCGGGAGGCGGAGGGGCTGTCGGCGCCGGCGCGTTGCGCGGTGGCGACCGCGCGGATGGATTTGCTGGGACGGAGGGTCGGCGGAAAAGAAGCAGGTAAGGGTGAGGGAGACGAAGCGGTTCCGTGCAACGCGACGCTCGTCGCGGGGCCGCCGGAGGAGGTTGCGGCCCAAGCCGAGCACTGGGCGCGAGACGGTTTCACCACCTTCAAGCTGAAGCTCGGCGCCGAGACCGCAACAGAGTCCGATATACGGACTCCGTTGCGGTCTCGCGGAGCGCAGGACGTGGAACAGGTGCGAGCGGTGCGGTCGGCGCTGGGGCCTGGGGTGCGGATCCGGGTTGATGTGAACGGGGCTTGGGACTTGGAGACCGCCAAGTGGATGCTTGCGGATCTGGAGCCTCTCGGGATCGAGCTGGCGGAGCAGCCGGTGGCGACGCTTGGGGAGATGGCGGAGCTCGCCGCGTCTACCTCTATCCCCCTCGCCGCCGACGAGAGCGTCGCGACGCTAGACGAGGCTGAGGAGGCCGTAGCCAAGGGCGCCTGCGCCTACACCGGTATCAAGCTCTCCAAGGTGGGCGGGCCCGAAACGGCTCTCGCAATCGCCGACGTCCTCCCCGCCTACGTCACCAGCGCGCTCGACGGTCCGGTCGGAATTGCGGCGGCGGCGCAAGTCGCGCTGAGCCTCACGGAGACCCAGCACCCCGAACGTCTGGCGCTGCACCATGGGCTCGCCACCCAACGCCTCTTCGCCTCCACCATCGCCTCCGTCGAGTGCGAGGTGCGCGACGGCAGGCTGAACCTCCCCCCTGGCCCCGGTCTGGGAATAGAGATCGACGAGGAGGCGCTGGAGGCGCACCGGCTCTAGCCTGCCGCAATGGACGCCACCAACTCCAACACCGCCCTCGCTTCCGCCTTCGTCGAGGAGCTTGCGCGCGGCGGTCTCCGGCTGGTGGTGATCTCGCCCGGGTCGCGATCGACGCCATTGGCATTGGCGTTGTGGCGGCAGCCAGAAATCGAGGTGCAGGTGATCGTCGACGAGAGGTCGGCCGCTTTCTTCGCTTTGGGTGCGGCGCAGGCGCGCCGCGAGCCGGTGGCGCTGCTCTGCACTTCTGGGACGGCGCTGGTCAACTACCACCCAGCCGTTTGCGAGGCCGACGAATCAGGAATTCCGCTGGTCGTGCTGAGCGCCGACCGGCCGCCGGAGCTGCGCGGCATCGGCGCCGGGCAGACGATCGACCAGATCAAGATCTTCGGCTCCTCGGTGCGCTGGTTCTGCGAAGTCGGAACCCACGCCGCCGACGACGGGGGACTTCTCCATTACCGCTCCGTAGCCTGCCGGGCGCTGGCTGCGGCGCGCGGCGAAAGCCGTCCTGGGCCAGTGCACCTGAACCTGCCCTGGCGCGAGCCGCTGGCGCCGGTGCGGGTCGAGGGAGCAGTGACCGCAACCGATCCGCTCGCGCTGAACGGCCGCGAAGGCCGGCCGCTGACGGCGGTGACGCGGATCGACCTAGAGCCGTCCGCCTTCCTACTCGACGAGGTCGCCGGCCACATCGGCAACGCGATTGCCGGCGTGATCGTCGCCGGCCGCCAGCTCGACCCCGAGCTGCGGGAGCCACTGGCCCACCTGGCGCGGGTCTCCGGCTTCCCGGTCCTCGCCGACCCCACTTCGCAACTGCGCTGCGGACCCCACGACCGCTCCCACGTAGTCGGCGCCTATGACCTCCTGCTGCGCGAAGAGCACTTCGCCCGCTCCGTCGTGCCCGACCTGATCCTCCGCTTCGGCGAGATGCCCACCAGCAAACCGCTGCGGACCTGGATTGCCGCCAGCGGGGCTGACCAGATCGTGATCGACCCCTATGGCGGCTGGAACGAGCCGACCAACCAGGCGGCGGCGATCCTCCGCGCCGACCCGACCGAGATGGCCTCCGGCTGGGCGGCGCGACTAGAAGGGCTGGAAGGACGGGAACGCCCGGCTCCCGATCGATGGATGGAGGCGGAGTCCGCGGCCCAGGGAGCGCTGGAGGAGGCATTCAACGCCGCGAGAGAAGACGATGCGATCACCGAGCCGGCCCTCCACCGCGCCCTCGGCCAGGCCCACCGCGCCGGCGATCTGATCCACACCAGCTCCAGCATGCCGATCCGCGACCAGGAGGCCTTCCTCGCTCCCAACGACACCAATGCCCTCTTCCTCTCCAACCGCGGCGCCAACGGCATCGACGGCCTGATCTCCTCAGGCATCGGCGCCGCCCACGCCAGCGGCCGCCCGACGACGATCGTCACCGGCGACCTCGGCCTCCTCCACGACGTCGGCGGCCTCGCCGCCCTCCGCGACGTCTCCACTCCCGTCCGCATCGTCGTCATCGACAACGACGGCGGGGGCATCTTCCACTTCCTGCCGCAGGAGTCGACGCTGGAGAGCGATGAGTTCGAGGCGCTCCTCGGCACCCCGCGCGGAGTCGATTCCGCCAAGGCCGCGGCGCTCTTCGACCTGCCCCACCGCCGCCTCGAGGACCTCTCAGAGCTACCCGACACCCTGGCCGCCGGCACCGGCCTGATCGAAGTGAAGACCAACCGGCGGACGAACGTCGAGGTTCACCGACGGCTGGCGGCAGCCGTCGAAGCGGCGATCAGCAACTGATCGGTCCTGCCTCGCGTCCTGGTCCCGGCTGCCACGCGCTGCGATAGACGGTTATCTCCGGGTCGGTGAAGACCCGGGTCAGACAGGTGCCATCGGCATTGATCGCCATCACCTTGTTGCCTGGTTCCGGTTCGAGGCCACCAGTCCCCTCGGCGGGTGAAATGCGGGTAAAGGCGAGGCGACTCCCGGACGGATCCCAGCTCGGGGACGATATGGAGCCCTTCCTGCGCAGCACGCGCCTGGCGCCACTGCCGTCCGCCCGGGCCACCCAGAGCTCGCTGACCGGCCGGTCGGGCTTGGGTAGCTGGAAATGCCGGACTTTCAGGCGCACGAATGCCAGTCTGGTCCCGTCCGGGGAAAGGACCGGCTCCGAGGCCTCCCGGGCAAGCCGAGAAATGCGGCGGCTGCGAAGATCGATCGCGACTGCGTACGAGCCCCCGCGACCGAAGTACTCAGCGACGAGAGTAGAGCCGTCAGGCGAATAGGAGCTCGGGTCAAGAAAGGTGGCCAGTCGCCACCGGGTCAGCCGCCGCACCGAGCCACGTTCGACATCGAGAGTCCAGATCGAGCTCCTGAACAGATACGACTCCCTGCCGAGCACCTTGACGAGCTTGATCCGCTGAAACGCGACGGAGGCACCGTCAGGAGCCATCACAGGTTCGCCGGCGTTGAGGAAGGCCCGCGGGAAGGCGCGGGCATCCCCCTCGATGTCGACCACCGCAGCCACCGGCCACCCGGTCCCAAATGGTTCTTCCGCGGTGCTTTCGATTCCCGATACGGAGAATGCGAACCGGTCACCGCTGGCGGACCAGGAAAGGCCGTCGCCGATTGACACCCCCCCGCCACCAACGAGCCTCCGCCGATCCTCTCCCGACGGCCCGATCGTGATCACTTCCTGGCTCTCATCCTCCGCACCGGGCCCGTCGCTGAACACAGAGACTGCCAACCGCGGACCCGTGGGGCCCGCCGCCTGCGCCGGAACGACTAAGAGAGCCAAGAGGACGACTAGTACCAAAACAGTTACGCGCCGGTTCATGCGCGCAAGCCTACTCGGCGATTAGCGGCAGCAGTGCCCCGAGCTTGACCTCGGTCTCGGCCAGCTCGGCGGCCGGATTCGAGCCGGCGACGACGCCGACGCCGGCGAAGAGGTGGGCCTGGCGGTCGCGGAGGAGGGCGCTGCGGAGGGCGACGCAGAATTCGCCGTCCTCGGTGGCGTCCATCCAGCCGACCGGGGCGGCGTACCAGCCGCGGTCCATCCCCTCCAGCTCGGCGATCGCGGAAGCGGCCGCGGACCAGGGCTCACCGCCGACCGCGGGGGTCGGGTGCAGCAGTCCCGCCAGCTCGATCGCCGAGTGGGGCTCGGCCAGCTGCGCGATCACCGGGGACCCGAGGTGCTGGATGTTGGCGACCCTGACGATCTCCGGCTCGGCTGCCGCCTCGACCCAGACCGCGTGTGGGCGGAGGGCACGGACGATCCGCTCGGCGACGATCCGCTGCTCGCGGCGGTCCTTGTCGCTGCGCAGGAGCTGCTCGCCGAGGTGATCGTCGACGGCCGGGTCGGAGCTGCGGCGGGTGGAGCCGGCGAGGGCGACGGTGGAGGCGCTGGCGCCGGAGCGGCGGACCAGAAGCTCCGGACTGGCGCCGATGAAGGCGGCCTCCGAGGTCCCGCAGCAGAAGCAGAAGCAGGCGGGGAACTGCTCACGCATGGCGCCGAAGAGGGCGGCGGGGTCGTGGGCCGTGGCGGCGTCGACGATCACCTCGCGGGCGAGGACCACCTTGCTGATCTCGCCGCTCGCGATTCGGGATGTGGCGCCTTCCACGGCTGCTTCGAACCCGCTCGGCGGGCGGGCGCTGCGGATCTCGGCGTGGGCGGTCGGGTGCGGGTCGAGCAACGGAAGGGGCTCGGTAAGGCGCAAGCCGCCGAGCCGGGCGCCGAGCGCCTCGCCAAGCCGCTCCACCTCATCCCCCTCGCCCGTGCGCACGACCCCGCTGACGGTGAGGAATGACCTCCCGCCGCTGCGGCAGATCGAAATCTCCGGCAAGACAAGAGACGCCGGCGGCAGCGAGGACCAGGTCGGGGTCGAGCCGCCGTCGGGATCGAAGGCGAAGCCGCCGAGCCAGACCGCCCCGGCGCCGGCCGGCAACCCTCGCGGCCCCTCGACCACCGCATCTCCCGTCACCCGCAGGCACGCTCGAGCGATGTCGTCGAAGCGATCGGGACCGCGCGAGCTCACCTCGTGTGCCACCCCCAGCCCGGCCAGCGCGAACTCGCGATCCGGCTGCTCCCAGCAGAACCAGCGGTCCGAGGCCAGCCGCGAGGCGAAAACTGCCGCGCAGGGATCGTCGACCTCGACCTCCCTGGTGTAGCTTACGAGGGTGCGCCGTCCCCTTGCGACGCCCCTGGCGAGGGCGCCGAGGAGGTCGCTAGTCGTGACCTCGGCCAATGGCAATCTCGCCGGTGCGGACCATTTCGACGAGTCCGTGCGGGCGGACCATCCGCTCGAACGCCTCGATCTTCTCGGCCGAGCCGGTCACCTCGATCGTCATCGTCCGCCGCGCCACGTCGACGATTTTGGCCCGGAAGATCTCGGCGAACTGGATGATCTCGGCACGGTTCTCGACCGCCGAGGAGACCTTGAAGAGAGCCATCTCGCGCGCCACCGTGTCCTCCGGCTCCATGTCGCGGATCTTCAGCACGTTGACGAGCTTGTGCAGCTGCTTGGTCACCTGGTCGATCGGGTGCACTGCGCCGTCGAGGGTGAGGGTGATCCGGGAAACGGTCGGGTCGTCGGTCGGGCCGACCGCGAGCGTGTCGATGTTGAAGCCGCGGCGCGAAAAGAGCCCGGCCACCCGGGCGAGGACGCCCGGTTTGTTCTCGACCAGGATCGAGAGGATGTGCTTGCGGCCGCTGAGCTGGCCGGGGACGTGCAGGTCCTCGAGTTTGACCGCCTGAGGAGTCCCGGCCTCCATCAACCCACCGCCTTTCGCGGCGCCTCGACCATGTCGCGGGCGGCCTGGCCTGGCGGGATCATCGGGTAGCAGTTCTCTTCCTGGGCGACGCGGACGTCGAGCAGGACCGGCCCCTCGTCCTCGAGCGCGGCAACCATCGTCTCCTCGAGGTCGGCGGCGTCTTCACAGCGCATCCCCTTCGCCCCGAACGCCTCGGCCAGCTTGACCCAGTCCGGGCTCGCCCCCATCTCAACCGAGCTGTAGCGGCGGTCCCAGAACAGCTCCTGCCACTGGCGGACCATCCCCATGTAGCCGTTGTTCATCAGGAAGACCTTGACCGGGATCTCATTGGTGACGCAGGTGGCGAGCTCCTGGACGTTCATGATCAGGCTGCCGTCGCCGCCGAGGCAGACGACCTGCTCGTCCGGGCAGGCGACCTTGGCTCCGACCGCGCTCGGCAGACCGAAGCCCATCGTCCCCAGGCCGCCGGAGTTGATCCAGCGCCGCGGCTTGTCGAAGCCGTAGTACTGCGCCGCCCACATCTGGTGCTGGCCGACGTCGGAGGTGACGATCGCGTCGCCCTGGGTGGCGCGGTGCATCGCCTCGATCATGAACTGCGGCTTGATCTCGCCGCCCTTGCCGGGCTCGTAGTAGAGCGGGTGCGCTTCCTGCCAGCCGCGTAAGGTGCTCCACCAGTCGTCGAGGCGGGAGGAGTCGGTCTGCAGCGCCCGGTACTCGCGGGTCAGCTTCGGCAACACCTGCTTGACGTCGCCGACGATCGGGATATGGGCGCCGACGTTCTTCGAGATCTCCGCCGGGTCGATGTCGATGTGGATCACCTTGGCGTGCGGGGCGAACTCGGCGAGTTTTCCGGTGATGCGGTCGTCGAAGCGGGCGCCGATCGCGACGATCAGGTCGGCTTTGTCCATCGCCTGGTTGGCGGTCCAGGTGCCGTGCATCCCGAGCATGCCGATGAAGCGATCACCGGAGGCCGGATAGCCGCCCAGACCCATCAGGGTCGAGGTGACCGGGAAGCGGTCGGAGTCGGCGAGCTCCCGCAGCTCCTCCGAGGCGTTGCCGTTGATGACGCCGCCGCCGCTGTAGAAGATCGGCCGCCGCGCGGTCGCCAGCGCTTTCGCGGCGATCCGGATCTGCTTGATGTTGCCCTCGGTCGAGGGCTTGTAGCCCGCCAGCTCGACCGGCTCGGTGCGGGGTTCGTACTCGATGTCGGCGCGCGAGAGGTCCTGCGGGACATCGAGCAGGACCGGCCCCGGGCGTCCCGTCGAGGCGACGTGGAAGGCCTGGTGAACGTACTCCGGGATCTGGCGCGGATCGGTGACCGCGAAGGAGTGCTTAACAAAGGGCAGCGTCGCCCCGAGGATGTCGGCCTCCTGGAAGCCGTCGGTGCCGATCAGCTCGGTCCGCACCTGGCCGGTGATGAACACGGTCGGGACCGAGTCCATCATCGCGTCGGCGATCGCGGTGACGAGGTTGGTGGCGCCGGGGCCGGAGGTGGCGAAAGCGACGCCGACGCGGCCAGACGCCTTGGCGTATCCCTCCGCCGCGTGGCCGGCGCCCTGCTCGTGGCGCACTTGGACGTGCCGGAATTCGGCGTCATAGAGCGCGTCGTAGGTCGGCAGGTTGGCCCCGCCGGGGATTCCGAAGACGTCTTTGACGCCCTCGGCCTTGAGGGATTCCATCAACGTGTCAGCGGCGCGCATAGGAACTGGCGATGGTACCAGCGGTGCTACGCCTGACCGGCCGGCGACTTGGCCGGGTTCCAGCGGGTCTTGGGGTCGATCGCGGTCTCGATCACGCGCCCCTTGTGGTGCTCGATCGCATGGATGATCGACTCCACCAGCTCCTCGCCCAGCAGCGTCGGCTCGAGCCCTAGGTCGAGCAGCTTGGTGTGGACCGCGTTGTAGTAGTGCTCTTCCTTCTCGACCCGCGGGTTCTCGACGTGGTCGATCTCGACCTTGTAGCCGAGGTGCTCGCCCGCCTGCTTGACCAGCTCGGCCAGCTCCAGAACCGAGAACTGCTCCGTGAACTGGTTGAAGACGCGCATCTCGCCAGCGTCGGCGGGGTTGTTGACCGCCAGCTCGACGCACTGGAGGGTGTCGCGGATGTTGAGGAAGCCGCGCGTCTGGCCGCCGGAGCCGTAGACGGTGAGTGGGTGACCGATCACCGCCTGCACGCAGAAGCGGTTGAGGACCGTACCGAAGAGCTCGTCGTAATCGAAGCGGGTGACGAGGCGCTCGTCCTGGACCGTCTCGTCGGTCTCGATCCCATAGACGACCCCCTGGTTGAGGTCGGTCGCCCGCAGGCCCCAAGTGCGACAGGCGAAGTGGATGTTGGTCGAGTCGTGGACCTTGGAGCAGTGGTAGAGCGAGCCCGGCAGCTTCGGGAAGGGCAGGGTGTCCTTGCGGCCCTTGTGCTCGATCTCGATGTAGCCCTCCTCGATGTCGATGTTGGGCTGGCCGTACTCGCCCATCGTCCCGAGCTTGACCAGGTGGGCCTCGGGCACGTGGTCGCGCATCGAGAAGAGCAGGTTGAGGTTGCCGATCACGTTCGTGTGCTGCGTCTCGACCGCGCGCTCGCGGGAGAGCATCGAGTAGGGCGCCGAGGGCTGCTCGCCGTAGTGGACGATCGCCTCGGGCTTGGTCTCGGCGACGACCTCGTCGAGGAACTCACCGTCCTCGACGGCGCCGACGTAGCTGCGGATCTGCTCGCCCGAGACCTCGCGCCAGGCGGCGATGCGCTCGTCGAGGTCGCCGATCGGCGTCAGCGATGCGGTGCCGTGTTCGGTGTGCCAGCGGCGCCGCGAGAAGTTGTCGACGACGGAGACTTCGTGGCCGCGGGCCGAGAAGCGGAGCGCAGTCGGCCAGCCCAGGTAGCCATCGCCCCCGAGGATGAGGATTCGCATGAAGGCGGCAGCTTAGTTGAATCCCGCCGATGGAAAGTGGACTGGCGGCGAGAAACGGCGGTCGGATCGGCCTCGCCGCGCTGGTCGCGATCCTCGCGCTGGGACTGGGCCTCCGGGTCGCCGAGGCCTGGGACGGGCGGCCGCCGGTCTACGACGCCGCGGCCTACGGGGCGATTGCGGCGAACCTGGCGGATGGCGACGGGTTCACCGTGGGATCGGAGGCGACCCAGCCGTCGAGCAACTACTCGCCGGGGGTCCCGCTTTTCGCGGCGGGTCTTTATGAGGTGACGGGCGGTGAGGACGAGCGGCTGGCGCGGGTCGCGCTGGCGGTAATCGGGGCGCTGAGCGTGCTGTTCGCGTACTTGATTGGGAGGCGGTTGGGACGGGCGCTGAACCAACCCCGTTCAAGTGAGGTTGGTTCAGCGCCCGTCTGGCCGGCCCTGGTGGGGGCTGGAGTCGTGGCGATCTATCCGGCTCTTCTGGAGTACCAGGGGATGCTGATGGGCGAGCCGCTGGCGGCAACCCTGCTGTCCGGCGGAGTGCTGGCTGTGCTTTGGGCTTGGGAGGGTGGCTGGGTGAGGTGGCTGTTGCCGGGGGCGTTGTTTGGGGTGCTGGCGCTGGTGCGGCCGGAGTATTTGGGAGTGGCAGCACTCGTGGCGCTGGTGGTTTTCGCCCGCGAGGCGAGCAGTGATTGGCGCCGGTCCCTCCTTCGCACCGGGTTCTTTCTCGGTGCCTTCGTCATCGTCCTCGCCCCCTGGACGATCCGCAACGCGGTTGCGCTCGACCGCTTCGTGCCGATCTCGACCGGCGGCGGTCAGGTGTTGTTCGCCGGCACCTACCTGCCCTCGGACGGCGACCCGGAAAGGGTCGGTGCCGAGGTGGTTGCTGAAAATCCCGATCTATTTCAATCCCGGGACGCCCAGCGGTTGAGACTCGAGCAGATCCTCGCTCGCCTCGCGGCTGACCGCTATCCCGGGATGGAAACCGACCAGGCGCTCTCGAAGCTGGGCAAGGAGCAGCTCTGGGACGACATCAGCGAGGAGCCGTTCGATTACGCCGGCTTCGTCGCGACCAAGGTCTGGCGAATCTGGTCGCATGGGCCGCGCCAAGTGATGCGCGAGCCAGGCTGGGAGGTTCTGCACTGGGCGCTCGTCGCCTTCGCGCTCCTCGGCCTCGGCGTCCTCGCCTGGCTCCGCCGCTGGGAGGCGCTCCTATTGGGCACGATCGTCCTCGCGATCAGCGCGATCAGCGCCCTGCTCGTCGCCTCACCGCGTCGCGTCCTGGTCCTGGTGCCTCTTCTGGCCCCCCTCACCGCGGTCGGATTGACCTGGGCCAGTTCACGAGTGGCGAGTTTTGGCCCCGATAGCGGCCAAAACTCGCCAAACGTGCCCGAGCGCCCGGATAGCCTGAGCGCGCCTTGACTGTCGCCCTCGACTGGATCCACGCGCTGCCGCGGCGCTATGGGAAGCGGACGCTGATCGCCCTGGGGGCGATCGCGTTGCTGGGACTGGTGGTACGGGCCTATGTGGTCGTCGACCCGGTCGCGCATCCTGGCGACGACTCGCGCGCCTACTACGCGCTCTCCAAGACGCTGTACGAGGAACAGAGCTTCGGCGGGCCGGAATTCGAGGACTCGAGCGACTGGTCGCCCGGGGCGCCCTTCCTCTACGCCGCTGCCTTCTACGCGACCGACGGCGCCAGGGAAGGGACGGCCCGGATCGTGGAGGCGTTGCTGGGGGTGGCGACGATCCTCGTCGTCTTCGCCCTCGGCTGGCGCCTGGGCGGTCGGGATCACGGGCGCTGGGTCGGCCTCCTCGCGGCGTTCGGGGTCGCCGTCTACCCGCCGTTCATCCACACCACCGGGGTCGTGATGAGCGAGCCGCCGGCGATGCTGACGCTGCCGGCCGCTGTGCTCGCCTTCCTCTGGGCCTCGGATCGAGAACGAGGATGGCCATGGCTGGTCCCGGGCCTCCTGTTCGGGTTGACGGCGATGTTCCGGCCCGAGTACCTGTTCGTCGGCGCCGCCTTCGTCGTCCTCGCCGGGCTGCGCGCGGGACTCGGCCGGGGCTGGCGACCCGGGCTCACGGGCGCAGTTGTGCTCCTGATCGCCTTGATCCTGCCGATCCTCCCCTGGACGGTCCGCAACATCGTCGTGCTCGACCGTGCGGTGCCGATCTCGACCGGCGGCGGCAAGGCGCTCTACGTCGGTACCTACCTGCCAGCCGACGGCGAGTACCAACGGGTGAAGGCGATCCTCGCGAAGCGGTATCTCGGCCGCGACCTCGAGCCGGGCACCGCCGCGCTCGACGCGGTGGATCCCACGAAGCTCTTCGACCAGGTCGCCGAAAGCCACCCGGAGCTGCCGCGCGACGAGGCGCTTGGCAAGCTCGGCAAGGAAAACTTCGAGAGGTACTTCGAGGAAGACCCCTGGGGGTACCTGGCGATGACCGTCCGCAAGGTAGGCCGGATGTGGAGCAGCGGCGTCGGCGAAACTATGAGCGGCACCATTGGGCGCGTCGTCCAGGTCCTGATCGTCTTGCTGGGCATCGGCGGCTTCCTCGTCCTCGGCCTGCGGCGCCGGTGGTGGGAGATCGTCGTCCTGGCAACCCCGATCGTCCTCGTCACCGCGATCGGAGCCGTCTCCCTCGCCGCCCCCCGCCGCAACGAGGTGCTGATGACGCTCGTCTTTCCGCTCGCCGCCCTCGCCCTCTCATCCGGGCTCGCGGCCATATCCTCTGGCCGCAAATGGTCCCCAGAGCAGGCATCTTCCCAGCCGAGCTGACCGCTCTCCGCGCCGCCGGGCTGCTGATCGCGGTCCTGCTCGTCGGCTACGCCGTCGCGCGCCGCCGCACCCTGCGCAACGCCGATGTCCTGATCCTGATCGCCAGCGGCCTCGGGCTCGCCCTCGTCGCCGGGACGGAAGTCGTCAACGGGCTCCTCTCCGCCTTCTCCTTCGAGAAAGGCAACGGCGGACGCATCCTCGGGCTCGCCGTCTTCGCGATCTTCATCCTCTTCCTGCTCAGCCTGCGGGCGCTCTCGCTATCGGCCCGCAACGCGCGCCAGCTCGCCGCCGCGCTGGAGGGCCTTGCTTGGGAGGAGTTCCGCCAGGCGGGCCTGCCGGAACGCTTCCGCGGCAAGGTCGCAATCGTGATCCCCGCCTACAACGAGGCGGAGAACATCGGCGTCGTCCTCGACCAGATCCCGGCCGCGGTCTGCGGCCTCGGCAGTGAGGTGCTGGTCGTCGACGACGGCTCCCGGGACGGGACCGGCGACGTCGCCGCTAAGCACGGCGCTTCGGTGGCAAGGCACGTCACCAACCGCGGCGGCGGTGCGGCCCTGCGGACCGGCTACCGGCTGACGGTCGAATCGGGAGCCGAGATCGTCGTCACCCTCGACGCCGATGGCCAGCACCGCCCCGACGAGATGGAGCGCCTGGTCAAGCCGATCCTCGACGGCGAGGTCGATGTCGCCCACGGCTCCCGCGTGCTCGGCCACGCTGACCGCAACCACTTCGCCCGCGAGCTCGGGATCGTCTTCTTCAACCGCCTCGTCTCCTTCATCACCCGCACCCACGTCACGGATTGCTCCAACGGCTACCGCGCCGTCCGCACCACCGTCCTCCCCCAGCTCGTCCTGCGCCAGGAGCAGTTCCACACCTCCGAGTTCATGATCGAGGCGATCAAGCGGGATATCCCCGCCAAGGAGGTCCCGATCACGGTCGAGCAACGCCTCCACGGCCACTCGAAGAAGCCCGCCGTCTTCCGCTACGGGATGGGTTTCGCCAACGCGATCGTCAGGACCTGGTTGCGGTAGGAGGGTTGGGGGACCCCCTCCGTCGCAAAAGAGGGGAGGCTCCTCCGGGGGTCCCCCAACCCTCTATCGCACGCCTGGATGCCGCACGGTTGCTGGGTCCGGCAGGTAAAGATCGGTCCCGCAGCGGGGGCAGACTTGGACGTACAGCTTCAGCGGCTTGTGGCAGCGCGGGCACTCGCGTTCGGGTTCGTCCTTGTCGACGCGGTAGAGGATCGCCGCGATCAGGCCGAGCGGGGGCAGGACCATCCCGATCAGGAACCAGATGAAGAAAGAGCTGCCCTTGCCCTTGCCGATGACCCCGGTGCCGAGGCCGAAGAAAAAAGCGATTACGAGGTACTCCACGTACCCATTCTTGCGCTTCAGACGAGCGGTTTCGGGTGGCCGATCGAGCCGACCTCGGAGAGGTCGCGGCGGAAGGGCAGCCCTGCGGTCCAGTCGAGCACCGCGCGCACCTTGCGGGCGGAGCCCGGGATCTGGCTCATGTGGTAGGTCCGGGCCAGCCACCAGGCGGGAAAGCCGCGGAAGGTTCGGTCGCCGATCTTGCCCACCGCCTTGTAGCGGCCGAGGTTGACGAAGGCGGCCTCGCTGCGGTACTCGAACGGCCGGGCCTCGCCGACACCGAGCTCAGCGGCGATGTTGCGGGCGGCGACCGGCCCCTGTCGCACCGCGTGCTGTGCCGTCGGTGGACAGGTCCCGCCGCGCGGATCGGGGGCGGCGGCGCAGTCGCCGATCGCCCAGACCGAGTCCATCCCCTCCACCCGCAGGAACGAGTCAACCGGGACGCGGCCGCGCTCGTCGAGCGGCAGGCTCAGCTCCTTGAGGATCGGCTGCGGGGCGACGCCGGCGGTCCAGACGACGGTGCGCGTCGGCAGCACCTCGTCGCCTGAGAGGCGGGCGCTGTCGGCGGTGACCTCCTCCAGGGTCGTCTCCAGGCGGATGTCGATTCCGCGCCCGCGCAGCTCCCGCAGCGCATACTCCCCGAGCTCGGGGTCGATCTCCGGCAGGACCCTGCCCGTCGCCTCGACCAGGACCCAGCGCATGCCGTGCAGTCGGGCCCGCGGGTAGGACTCCATGGCGTCGGCGGCGAAATCCTGGAGCTCCGCCAGCGCCTCTAGCCCGGCGTACCCGCCGCCGACGAAGACGTAGGTAAGAAGCTGGTCCCGCCGGGCCGGGTCCTCGGTCGCGTTCGCTTCCTCAAGAGTCTCGATCACGTGGTTGCGCAGGTAGATCGCGTCCGCGAGGCTCTTGAAGCCGACTGCGTGCTCGGCCAGTCCCGGCACCGGCAGCACCCGCGAGACCGAGCCGACCGAGAGCAGCAGCTGGTCGTAGGGGAGCTGCTCCGTCTCGCCGTACTTAGCCCGCAGCGTCACCGTCTTCGCCTCCGGGTCGTGGCCGACGATCGACCCGAGACGCAGATAGGTGCGCTTGACGATCTCCCGCAGCGGCGTCACCACGTGCCGGGGCTCCAGGGTGCCCGCGGCCGCCTCCGGCAGGAACGGCGTGTAGAGGGCGAAGTTCGTCTCGTTGACGAGCACCAGGCGCGCCGACTGCTTCGGCATCACCCGCTCCAGCTCCCGCGCCGCCGCGGCACCTCCAAAGCCACCACCGGCGATCACGACGTTCCAGGCCATGCCTCCAACTTAGCACTTTGTAACAAGATGTTACAAAGTATCTGAAGCCACTAACTTTCCCTGATCGGTAAATTTAGATCTAAATCAGGTCTAAAAATGGAGGCAGATTTCGTGGCAATCTCACTGAGCGCCGGGGACCAGATCAAACGGGTCGAACTGCACGAGCGCTACGGCGGGCGCCGTCAGGGTGGGATTTCGCCCTCCAAACAATCCCCCAACGTCTTCCTCTTCACCGACCAGGCCCAGGGGGCGCTCCATGGCTATATCTACGACGGCGCCCACGAGGATGGCTTCTACCATTACACCGGCGAGGGTCAGCACGGAGACCAGCAGATGGTCCAGGGCAATAAAGCCGTTCGCGACCACAAGGAGGAGGGGCGCGCCCTTCACCTCTTCGACGCCAGCGGCGGCACCACGACCTACATGGGGGAGTTCGAGTACGTCGACGACTATCGGGCCGATGCGCCGGAGACGAACGAAGGCCCGATGCGGTCGGTGATCGTTTTTCGGTTGCGGCGCCTCTCCGGGCACCCAGCTCTGGCCCCCTCGCGCATCAACCAGTTTGGACCTGAGGCGGTCAAGGAGGTCCCTGTCGAGCAGCACTTGACCGAGCGGATGATGGTCTACCCCAACCGTGACCCGTATGCAGCTGAGCGTCGAGAGCAAAAGCTAGTGCGGGAGCTCGAGGCCGCATGGCTGGCGCAGGGCCGCGACGTTTGCCGCCTTCAGATACGACCCGAAGGAGAGCCTGCCCCCCTCTTCTGCGATCTCTACGACCGTACTTCGAACACGCTGGTGGAGGCAAAGGGCAGCGTTGCCCGCGCGTCATTTCGGATGGCAATCGGGCAACTCGCTGATTACGAGCGGCTCGTCAGCCCGGCACCGCAGAAGCTGATCCTGGTCCCCGAGGAACCGCGTCGGGATCTCCTCAAACTGGCGCAGAGCCAGCGCATCGGCGTTATCTGGCCCGACGGAAACGGGGGTTTCGCCAACCCCTCCTAGAGCCGCTCGCGGATCAGTCGATTGACCTCGCCGCCGTCGGCGCGGCCCTTGGTCTCGCGCATGATCGCGCCGACGATCGCGCCGATCGCCTTCTCGTTGCCTTCGCGGACTTTCTCGACCGCGTCGGCGTTGTCGGCCATCGCCTTCTCGACGATCGCCTCCAGCTCGCCGTCGGCGGAGATCTGGGCGAGGCCCTCGCGCTCGACGACGGCGGCGGGATCCCCGCCCTCGGCGACCAGCGCCGCGAGGACGGTCTTGCCGCTGCCGTGGGAGATCCTCTTCTCCTGGACCATGCGAACCAGGTCAGCCAGCGCGTCCGGCGAGACCTTGGAGGCGGAGGCGCCCCCCTCCACCTCGGCCTGACGCAGCGCCGCGGCCAACTCGCCGGTCACCCAATTGGCGACGACCCTGGGCTCGGCACCGGCGGCCGCCTCCGACGCCTTCTCGAAGTAGCCGGCGGTCTCGGGATCACTCGCCAGAGTCAGCGCCACGTCGTGGGCCAGCCCCAACCCTTCGTAGCGGGCGATCCGCGCCGCCGGCAGCTCCGGCAGCGCCTCGCGCGCCTCGCGCAGCATCTCCTCGGTTGGCGCCAGCGGCACCAGGTCGGGCTCGGGAAAGTAGCGGTAGTCGTGCGCCTCCTCCTTCGAGCGCAGCGGCGTCAGGTCGCCGCTGGCCGGGTCGAAATGGAGCGTCTCCTGGACCACCGTCCCCCCCGCCTCGATCACCTCGCGCTGGCGGGTCAGCTCGGCCTCGATCCCGCGCTGCAGGAAGCGAAAGCTGTTCATGTTCTTCAGCTCCGTCTTGGTCCCGAGCTCCTCGCTGCCGGCCGGCCGCACCGAGACATTGGCGTCGACGCGCAGGCTGCCCTCCTCCATGTTCACGTCGGAGACGCCGAGCTGGCGCACGGTCTCGCGCAGCAGCCGCGCCCACTCGGCCGCTTCGGCGGCGTCGCGAAGGTCCGGCTCGGTGACGATCTCGACCAACGGAGTGCCGCCGCGGTTGAAGTCGACCAGCGAAGCGGCGGAGCCGTGGATACGACCGGACTCACCGATGTGGATCGTCTTCGCCGCGTCCTCCTCGAGGTGGGCGCGGTGGATGCGGATGTCGCCCAACTTCCCGTTGCTCGCAAGCGGAATGTCGTACTGACTGATCTGGTAGGCCTTCGGGTTGTCGGGATAGAAGTAGTTCTTGCGGTGGAAGATCGAGCGCGGAGCAACCTCGCACTCCAGCGCCGCGGCGATCTGCAGGGCGTAGCGGATCGCCTGCTCGTTGGGGACCGGCAGCACCCCCGGGTGGGCGAGGCAGACCGGGCAGGTGTGGACGTTGGGCTCGTCGCCGAAGGAGAGCTCGCAGCCGCAGAACATCTTCGTCTTCGTCGCCAGCTGGACGTGGATCTCCAGTCCGATCACCGCCTCCAGCTCAGCCATCGGCTCCTCCCGGGCGGGCGTCGAAGCCGATTCCCTGCTCGAGCGCGTAGGCGGCGTCGAGCAGGCGCTGCTCGGCGAAGGCAGGCGCAGCGATCTGGAAGCCGACCGGCAGCCGCGGCCCGCCGCCTTCGGGCTCGGCGAGGCCGGCGGGAATCGAGATCGCGGGGATGCCGGCGAGGCTCATCGGCACCGTGAAGAAGTCGTTCAGGTACATCGCCAGCGGGTCATCGGTCTTCTCCCCCAGCTTGAAAGCAACCGACGGTGCCGTCGGGGTAACGACAAAGTCGACGCCGGCGAAGGCGGCCTCGAAGTCCTGGGCGATCCGCGTGCGGACCTTCTGCGCCTTGCCGTAGTAGGCCTCGTAATAGCCGGAGGAGAGCGCGTAGGTGCCGAGCATGATCCGCCGCTTCACCTCAGCGCCAAACCCCTTCGAGCGGGTCGTCTCGTACATCTCGATCAGGTCGCCGTCGCCGCCCTCCCGGATCCCGTAGCGGACGCCGTCATAGCGGGCCAGGTTCGAGGAGGCCTCGGCGGGGGCGATCACGTAGTAGGCGGAGATGCCGTGCTCGGCGCTCGGCAGCTCGACCTCGGCTATCTCGCCGCCGAGCTCCTCGATCTTCGCCAGCGTCTGCTCGAAAACCCCGCGCACGCCGCTGTCGAACTCGTCGCGCGCCAGCTCCGCGGGGACCCCGAAGCGCAGGCCGCGCAGGTCCTCGCGGTCGGGGATCGAAATGCCACCCTCGATCCCCACCGAGGTCGAGTCACAGGGGTCGTGGCCCTGCAAGATGCCGAGGAGGAGCGCCGCGTCGCTGACGGTGCGGGTCAGCGGTCCGCATTGGTCGAGCGAGGAGGCGAAGGCGATCATCCCGTAGCGCGAGATCGCCCCGTAAGTCGGCTTGAGGCCGACGATCCCGCAGAAGGCGGCGGGCTGACGGATCGAGCCGCCGGTGTCGGTGCCGATCGCCCAGGGCGCCAGGCCGCCCGCGACGACGGCGGCCGAGCCGCCCGAGGAGCCGCCGGGCACTCGCTCGCGGTCCCATGGGTTGAGGACGGGGCCGTAGGCGGAGTTCTCGTTCGAGGAGCCCATCGCGAACTCGTCCATGTTCGTCTTACCGAGCACCGGCGCCCCGGCCTCGAGCAGCTTGCACACCGCGGTCGAGGTGTAGGGCGGGCGGTAGCCCTCGAGGATCCGGGAGGCGGCGGTGGTCGGCACTCCCTCGGTGCAGAAGATGTCCTTGACGGCGATCGGCGCGGTGCGAGCACGCTCAACGGCGATCGCGCCGGCCTCCTCCTGGCTCCCATCTCGCCAGAGGTAGGCGTTCAGCTCGTCGCCGGCGGCGGCGTCGCGCCAGGCCGCGGTGAACTCGTCGGCGGAGAGCTCGTTTGCGGCAATCGCTTCGTGGGCCTCGAGGGCCGAGAGGTTGAGCAGGTCACGCATCTATTCGGCCTGAGGCGAGGGCGCGCGGAAGGCGCCGTCGGACGGGTCCGGGGCGGGCGCGAGGGCGACGTCGCGGGGAAGGCTCGGCCGTGGTTCGTCGGCACGGAGGACGTTCTCCAGCTCGACCACGTGCGAGGTCGGCTCTACCCCCTCGAGGTCCAGGTTGCCGATCCGGTCGACGTGGTCGAGGATCCCCGACAGCTCCCCCACCATCCGCTCGACCTCCTCCTCTGAGAGGCGAAGGCGCGCCAGCCTCGCCACGTGGAGCACCTGATCTCGGTCGATCACCGACGGGATTCTAGGTGGGCATGGAAACTGGCTGCCTGGCCAGTTAGAGTGGGCCTCCGATGCAGGGGCCACGCGCAGAGAGATTCGTCGTTTTCAACCTGCGCCTGCTCGCGGCGAGCTTCGCGGTGGTCGGCGTCCTATTCATCGCGGTGCCCAGCGGCGTCCTCGACGTCATCTCCGACGTCGGCGAATGGTTCGGCTTCGACCACCGCGCACCCCACACCCAGCAGTACCTCTGGCTGGCCCTCGCCTTCGCCTACATGGTCGTGATCACCGGGATCTGCCTGGTGGCCCAAGGGGACGTGGTGCGCTACCGACCGCTGCTGCTCGTCCTCGCCGCCGGCAAGACCGCCTCCTCCCTCGGCTCGCTCGCCTTCTTCCTAATCCAGGAAGAGGTCTTCATCTACCTGCTCAACTTCCTTGTCGACGGCTTCCTGGCGCTGCTCGCGCTCTGGCTTTGGTCGCTCGCCGGCCGGATCGGCCGTCCCGCCGAGCCCGGTTGAAAGCGCTCGCCAGGGCTCTCGGCCGCTGAGCAACGCACCCTGAGCGCTATCTGCGCGGCGATGGCGCCCGGCATCGACGGACTGCCGGCGGCGGAGCGCGATGTCGATGTCGCCGGACCTGTCGCCATGTTCCTGCGCTCGCTCTCACCGCAGATGCTGTCCCGCATGCGCCTCGGGCTGCGCCTCTTCGAGTGGCTGCCATTCCCCTGGCGCTTCAGCCGGCTCGACCTCGAGGCGGCGGAGGACTTCCTGCGCCGGCTCGAGCGGTCGCGCTTCTCACTCCACCACGACCTGCTGCTGCTGGCGAAGGTCCTCTCGACGCTCGGCTACGCGGTCTCGCCGCGCGTGGAGGCGCGGATCGGCGTAGAGATCGGCTGCGCGCTCGCGGACGGATCGCTGCCTCCCGCGCCTGGCTCGCTCGGCGACACCGCCGCCCTCGGCGAGGGCGAGGAATGCGACGTCGCGATCGTCGGCTCCGGCGCCGGCGGCGCCGTCGCCGCGGCGACCCTCGCCGAGGCCGGGCTCGACGTCCTCGTGCTCGAGGCCGGCGACCATTACGACCGCAACAGCTATCCGGCCGATCGCCTCGATGCAATCGCCGGCCTCTACCGCGACGCGGGCCTGACGATTGCCTCAGGGCGGCCGCCGATCCCGGTGCCGGTGGCGAAAGCGGTCGGCGGCACCACGGTGATCAACTCCGGCACCTGCTTTCGCGCCCCCGAGCCGATCTTGGAGAGCTGGCGCTCCGACTACGGAATCAGCTGGGCCTCGGAGCTCAATGAGGATTACGCCGAGGCGGAGGAGTTCCTCCGCGTCACCCAGCTTGACCCAGAGCGGATGGGGCGAAACGGGCAGCTGGCGATGGAGGGCGCCGAGGTACTCGGCGCCAGCGGCGGACCGATTCATCGCAACGCGGGCGATTGCGTCCAATGCAGCTCCTGCCCCTTTGGCTGCGCGATCGACGCCAAGCAGGGGATGCACGTCAGCTACCTGCCGAGGGCCGTCGCGGCGGGGGCACGGGTGCGGGCGGGGGTCGAGGCGGGACGGATCCTGACCGAGCGGGGGCGGGCGGTGGGTGTCGCCTGCTCAGCGCGTGACGTGGGCGGCCGGCGGCGGCCCTTCAAGGTGCGCGCCCGGCGGGCGGTGATCGCTGCCGGGGGCGCCTTCGGCACGCCCGAGCTGCTGCTTCGCTCCGGCCTTGGCGGCCCGCAGGTCGGCCGCAACCTCCACATCCACCCGGCCTGCTGGGTCGGCGCCCGCTACGAGGAGGAAGTCCGTGGCTGGGAGGGCGTGATGCAGAGCTTTTACGTCGACCAATGGGAGCTCAGCCACCGCATCCTGCTGGAGGCGACCTTCACCCCCCTCGCCTTCGGCGGCGCCTGGTTGCCCGGAGCCGGCTGCGACCACCAGCGCTCGTTGCTCGAGTTCAACCGGATCGGCTCGATCGGGGTCCAGCTCCGCGATCGTTCGAAAGGCCGGGTCCGCCTCGCCGATGGATCGATCCGCGCCTCCTACCGACTGACCGACGACGACGCGCGGCGAATCGTCTTCGGAATCGCCCGCGCGGCTGAAGTCCACTTTGCCGCGGGCGCCACCGAGGTCTACCCCAACATCCCGCGCGCCGGCACGCTGAAGCGGGGCGACCTTCCCACCTTCGAGGCGACTACTTTCAAGCCCTCGGAGCTCCGCTTGGAGGCCTTCCACCCGATGGGGACGGCGCGGATCGCGACTGGCCCTTCGCGAGGAGTGTGTGCCGCGGACGGCTCCGTCAACGGAACCGCCGGCCTCTACGTCGCCGACGCCTCGCTCTTCCCGGACTCGGTCGGGGTCAACCCGATGATGACGATCATCGCCTTCGCCAAGCAGGTGGCGCGGGGGATCGCCGACGAAAACGCCGGGCCCATTGGGACCCGGCGTTCGGCGGTCGCTTCAAGCGATCCTTACTGAGCGGGGGGCGCCCCGCCGCCCGCGGGAGGTGGCGGAGGCGGAGGCGGAGGCGGAGACTGCGAGGGGGGCTGCGTACCGCCCGGACCGCGCCCGCCGCTGGAGAGCTGGTCGCCGACGTCGGCGAAGCTGGTGCCCTCTTCCTGCATCGCGCGGTAGCCCCCGAAGGTGACGCCGGCCGCGGCAAGCAGACCCAGGATGGCGCCGGCAGCGGGGTTGATATCGACGGAAAGGCCGCCGAGATCCCCGCCCTCCGGCGGGTCGATGATCCGGTAGAGGATCAGCAGGACGGCGATGCCGCCGAGGACGGCGACGATCGCGTTCATCGAGACCGGGGGCTCGAAGACCGCGTCGCTGATGCGGACGACGACGACCGCGACGGCGACCACCACCGTGATCAGCAGGAAGATGTCGATCAGAGTGAACCAGTCCCAGGCGTTGCCAGCGGTGAAGCTGCCGCCGACCAGGCCATCGCTGGCCGAAACGTCGACGCTGAACCAGTCGAAGAACATGAAGATGAAGAGAAGGACAGCCGATACGCCGGCGATCTTCTCCCCCGTACTCAGCCTGTCCACGTCCATCTGTCCCTCCTCGGGAGTTGGCGGGCCGGATCGACCCTATGCCTGCATCAGATGTGGATTCGACGTGGCAGAGCGGGTTCCTACCCGCCGGTCGTTCGCGTGCGCGCCGCCTGGAGCGTGTTTACGAGCAGCATCGCGATCGTCATCGGGCCGACCCCACCGGGAACCGGGGTGATCGCCGCGGCGACCTCGGCCGCGGCCTCATAGTCGACGTCGCCGACCAGCCCCTCCTCGAGGCGGTTGACGCCGACGTCGATCACTACCGCTCCGGGCTTGACCGCCTTGGCTCCCAGCAGCCGCGGGACCCCGACGGCGGCGACGAGCACGTCGGCCCGGCGGCAGGCGGAATCGAGGTCGCGGGTGCGCGAGTGGCAGACGGTCACGGTCGCGTTCTCCAATAGCAGCAGGCGCGCGACCGGCACGCCGACCAGCTTCGAGCGACCGACGACGACGACCTCGGCCCCCTCCAGCTCGACCCCCTCGTGGCGCAGCAGCTCGATGACGCCGGCGGGGGTGCAGGGGACGAGGCCCGGGGTGCCGTGGGCGAGGAGTCCGGCATTGACGGGGGTGAGGCCGTCCACGTCCTTCTTCGGGTCGATCGCGGCGACGACAGCATCCTCGTCGATCTGGCCGGGCAGCGGCAGCTGCACGAGGATGCCGTCGACCTCGTCGTCTTCGTTCAGCCCGCGCACGAGCTCCAGCAGCTCCTCCTCGCGGATCGAGGCATCGGGTTCGTGGTGGATCGAGCGCATACCCACCTCCTCGCAGGCGCGGCGCTTCATACCCACGTAGACATGCGAGGCGGAGTCCTCGCCCACCAGCACCGTCGCCAGCCCGGGCGGCCGCCCACGCTCCTCGACGAAGGCGGCGACATCGACCTTGACCCGCTCACGAACCGTTGCGGCGACGGCTTTGCCGTCGATTACGCGAGCGCTCACCGATGTACCTTGCGAATCGGCGCGTAGTCGAGGGTCAGCGTGCGCTCAGAACCGTCCCTGGCGAAGCGAACGACCACCATCCCCGCGTCGACGCCGGTGACGACTCCCTCGCCGAAGCTGGCATGGACGATGTCGTCGCCGGTTTGCAGGTCGAGCGCCGGCCTCGGCTCAATCGGTTCCGGCGGCGCCGTCCCCGCGGTCGGCGTCCCCCAGCTGGTGCTGAGGCTCTGAGCCGCCGTCGAATGCCTCTCGGTCAGCTCCTCCGGAAGCTCGTCGACGAAACGCGAGGGAAGGTTGTGCTCAGCGCGGCCGAACAGCCGGCGCTCCCGCGCCCAGGTCATGTAGAGGCGGCGGCGGGCGCGGGTGATGCCGACGTAGCAGAGCCGCCGCTCCTCTTCTTCTCCCCCCTCTTCGAGGGCCCGCATGTGGGGGAAGGCGCCCTCCTCGCAGCCGACGATGAAGACCGTGTCGTACTCGAGCCCCTTGGCGTTGTGGAGAGTCATCAGCGTCACCAGCTCCTGCTCGGAGCGGAGCGCGTCCTGCTCGGTGTACAGCGAGATCTGCTGCAGGTACTCCTCCAGCGGCGATACCTCGCTCTCCCCCTCGCGTTCGCGCTCGATGTCGAACTCGCCGGCCCCGGCGACCAGCGCCTCCAGGTTCTCCGCCCGGCCTTCGGCTTCGACCGTCCGCTCCGCCGCCAGCGCTTCCAAATAGCCGCTCTCGTTCAGCACCGCCTCCAGCAGCGTCGCCACCGGGCCTTCCTCGTCGGCACGATCGCGCAACCCGGCCATCATCTCGTAGAAGCGAGATACCGCCTTGATCGCGGCGCCGCTCAGGCCCGGCGCCTCCTCGACCCGCTCCAGAACCTCCCAGATCGGCAGCCCGGTGGTGTTGGCGTGCGAGGCGAGCCTGCCCTGGGTCGTGTTGCCGATTCCGCGGCGCGGAGAGTTGACGATCCGCGAGAACGAGACGAGATCCGCCGGGTTGGCGAGCAGGCTGAGGTAGGCGACCGCGTCCTTGATCTCGGCCCGCTCGTAGAACTTGGTGCCGCCGATCACCTGGTATGCGACATCGAAGCGGTTGAGGGTGTCCTCCAGCACGCGGCTCATCGCGTTGGTCCGGTAGAAGACCGCGACGTCGGAGCGGGAGACCTCCCGCTCCTCCCCCAGGCGCTCTATCTCCGCCGCCACCCAGCGCGCCTCCTCGTGCTCGTCGGTCAGCTCGGAGAGCTGGACCGGCTCGCCACCCTTTTCGTCGGTCCAGAGCTCCTTTGGCCGCCGCTCGCGGTTGCGCTCGACCACGGCGTTGGCGGCGGAGAGGATCGTCTGCGTCGAGCGGTAGTTCTGCTCGAGCTTCACCAGCGCCGCCTCCGGGAAGT
This sequence comes from Solirubrobacterales bacterium, assembly GCA_035705945.1. GTDB lineage: Bacteria > Actinomycetota > Thermoleophilia > Solirubrobacterales > 70-9 > VAYN01. Next base: position 73,488 of record DASSVR010000019.1, on the reverse strand, counting down.
CGCGCTCGAAGTCGAGGATGTTGCGGATGTCGGCGTGTCGGAAGCCGTAGATCGACTGGTCCTCGTCGCCGACGACCATCAGGTTGCCGTGTTCGGAGGCGAGCAGTTGCAGTAGTCGGTACTGGGCGTGGTTGGTGTCCTGATACTCGTCGACCAGCACGTGGCGGAAGGTGCCCCGCCAGCGGTCGCGGACCTCCTCGAACAGCTCCATCGCATTGACGGTGCGGACGAGGAGGTCGTCGAAGTCCATCGCGTTGGCTTCGAGCATCCGCTTCTCGTAGAGGGGAAAGGCCTCCGCGGCGACTTCCTCGATTCCCCTGCGGTCGCCGTCCTCCAAGACCTGGACGTTTTCCGCATAGCCATCGGGATCGATCAGCTGGTTCTTCGCCCCCGAGATTCTGCTGCGGACCCCGCGAGGCGAGAACCGTTTGGTGTCGACGCCCAACTCCGTCAGGCAGCGTTTGAGCATCCGCAGCGAGTCGGCCTCGTCGTAGATCGTGAACCCCTTCGAGTAGCCGAGCCGCTCGCCGTCGACGCGGAGTATCCGCGCGCAGGCGGAGTGGAAGGTCGTCACCCACATCGCCCGCACCGAGCGACCGACCAGCTGGCCAACCCGGTCGCGCATCTCCGCCGCGGCTTTGTTGGTGAAGGTGATCGCAAGGATCTCCCCCGGGCGCGCCTCGCCCGTGGCAAGCAGGTAGGCGATCCGATGGGTGAGGACGCGGGTCTTGCCCGAGCCGGCGCCGGCGAGGACCAAGAGCGGACCACCAGGGTGGACGACCGCCTCGCGCTGGGGGGAGTTGAGCCCGGCCAGCAGGCGCTCGACCCGGTCGGCGCCGGGCTCGGTCGGGGCCGCGGGGGCCGAGTCCCGCGCCTCCGGCTCGGAGTCGAACTGCTCCTGCAGGCTCACCCGCCGAGCATAGCCACGAGCTCGGCGGGGGCCGGCGGGATTCCTAAGAGCAGCCTTCGAAGAATAGGACGATCCGTTCCAGCGAGCCGCCGAACAGGACCTCTTCGGTTTCCTCTTTCGAGAGGGCCCCGAGGGCTTCGCCGAAGCAGGTAACTTCCTGCGGCGTGAGTCCCGCCTCATCGCTGCTCAGCGACTCTTCGAAGGTGGCGACCAGCTGGTCCTGGTCGAACTCGGCGAACCCGAGGACCTCGTCGAGCTTCCAGTCGCCGTCCTCTTCGATCAGCTGGACCGAGAGGGTCTGGCCGCCGTAGGTGCCGCCGGTGAAGGCGACGTCCGCCGTAGCCGTGGACTCTTCCACCCCGACGTTGGAGACGGCGACCGATTTCGGGTCGTTTTCCTCCCCTTCGGCTTCCTCTTCGCAATCCCGGATGGCCTGGACGCCTTCGCTGAGCTGGGTTTGCTCGAGGAACGCCTGCGTGTTCAGCGCCTCGCAGTCGGCGGGGTCGTCGCTGGTCGCGGAGGTTTCGATCACCTCGATGACCTTGTCTTCATCGCTTTCGCCGTCGCCACCGCCGCAGGCGACAAGGGTCAGCGGCACGATCAAAAGCAAAACCGGGAGCAACAGCCGGAGCTTGGTCAAGTTATCCCTTTCGGAGGTGGTGGACAGCCGCCGCCGGAAGCTACATCAGCCGCCGGCCGAAGAGCGCCCGGTGCGCGGCTGGATCTCGGCCGCCTCCCCTCCGGGGCCGTTGCCGCCGTCGAGCTCCGCCAGCCGCTGTTCGACGTCCGCCAGGCGCTCCGAGAGTGCCTTGATCGCGTCGGCGATCGGGTCTGGAAGGTGGATCCAGTCGGCGTCGGGACCTTCGACCTTTCTCCCTTCCAGCCGCACCGGGTGGCCGGGGTTGCCGACGACGGTGGCGCCGGGCGGCACGTCCTCGACCACGACCGTGTTGGCGCCGACCTTGGCGCCGGCGCCGACCGAAATCGGGCCGAGCAGCTTGGCGCCGGAGCCAACGGTCACATTGTCGCCGAGGGTTGGATGGCGCTTGCCGCGCTGGAAGCCGGTCCCGCCGAGGGTGACGCCCTGGTACAGCGTCACGCAATCGCCGATCACCGCGGTCTCGCCGATCACCACGCCGGATCCATGGTCAATGAAGAAGGAGTTGCCGATCACCGCGGCGGGATGGATCTCGACCCCGGTCACCGACCGGGTGAGGTAGGCGAGCATTCGCGGCAGCAGCGGCACCCCCGCGTCCAGCAGGGCGTGGGCCGCCCGGTGAGCGAGGAGCGCCTGCACCCCGGCCCAACTGGTGAGGATCTCGAAGGTGGAGACACCCTGCGCGGCAGGGTCTCGCTCGCGCGCCGCCTTGACGTCAGCGCGAATCTCACCGAGCACCCTTTTCCAGCGATTCATGGTGCGAAGAAGGGTAGGGACATGTAGCGCTCTCCCGAGTCGCAGACGATCGTCACCACCCTCTTACCCGCCATCTGCGGCCGCCGCGCCACCTCCAGCGCCGCCCAGATGTTGGCTCCGGCCGAGATGCCCGACAGCACGCCCTCCTCCTGCGCCACCCGCCGCGCCGTCTCCAGCGCCTCCTCGTCGCTCACGGTCAAGACCTCGTCGACGACCTTGCGGTCGAGGGCCTCGGGGATGAAGCCGGCACCGATGCCCTGGATCTTGTGCGGACCCGGAGAGCCGCCGGAGAGAACCGGCGAGCTGGCTGGCTCGACCGCCACCACCAGCGCCTCCGGCGCCCGTTCCTTCAGCATGCGCCCGACGCCCGTGATCGTGCCGCCGGTGCCCACCCCGGCGACGAAGGCCCCGATCTCGCCCTCGGTGTCGCTCCAGATCTCCTCCGCCGTCGTGCGGCGGTGGATCTCCGGATTGGCCGGATTGGAGAACTGCATCGGCATGAACCCCTTTCGCTGCTCGCGGATCTCTTCCGCCAGCGCCACCGCCTCGTTCATCCCTCCTAGGGAGGGCGTCTCCCGCACTTCGGCGCCATAGGCGCGCAGCAGCTTGCCCCGCTCGCGGCTCATCCCTTCCGGCAGGGTCAGGATCAGCTCGTAGCCCCGGGCCGCGCACACCATCGCCAGCGCGATCCCCGTATTGCCGCTGGTCGGCTCGACGACCACGGACTTCCCGGGTTCGAGGAGCCCCTCCTCCTCGGCCGCGTCGATCATCGCCACCCCGATCCGGTCCTTTACCGACCCGCCGGGGTTGAAGTACTCGAGCTTCGCGCAGATCTCTCCGGCCGCCCCCTCCCCCATCCGGTCGAGCACCACCATCGGCGTATTGCCGACGACAGCCGAGGCCTCCGCGCCGATCCGCATCGCGCGCAGTCTAGATGGGGACCCGGGAGCTCAGATGAAATACATCCCCGAGCCGGCCTCTTCGGCCTCGCGGCGGGCGACTTCGGCGATCGTCGTCTGGCCGAACACTTTGCGCAGGGCGGCGACGCCTTCGGCCCAGATGCCACCGGCCTCGTCGGCCTCGTCGCCGACTTTGCCGTCGAGCGCCTGCACGACCTCGAGGACCGTTATCTCCTCGGCCGGGCGGGCCAGCGTGTAGCCGCCACGCATGCCCCGGTGACTGGTCAGCAGGCCCGCACGGCGCAGGGTCGAGAAGAGCTGCTCGAGGAATTGCTCGGGGATCTCCCGCCGCTCAGCCAGCTCTTTGATCGGGATCGGCCGCTCGCCGGAGCGGGCCAACTCGGCCAGGGCTACAACCGCGTACCTGGACTTTGAGGTAATTGAGATCACGATGAGTTTCTACAGCACCCCTCGGCTGGGTAGGATCGGCCAATCGGGCGGCGGAGGAGACCCGATGCCCGCAATCCATCCACGTGATCGGAAGCAGCCTTGAGTGAGCGCCCGCACTGCCTCGTGATCGACGGCCACCCCCTCGTCCGCCTTGGGATCAAGGAGGCGATCGAAGACGGCTTCGTCGTCCACGAGTCGCCGACGCGGGACGAGGCGGTCGACCTCGTCCGTGACGTCGGCGACTTCGACGTCGCGATCGTCGACATGCGCTGGCGCGGCAACGGCGACGGCAACTCGATCACCGGCGCCGAGGCGATCAGAAACCTCAATCGGGCCAGCCCCGCCCTCGGGATCGTCGCCCACGGCGAGCTGCCGGAGCGACACCTCGCCAGCGTGGCGATGCAGGCCGGCGCTTCCGCGTACGTCGCCCGCACCGCGGGTCCGAAAGCGCTGCGACAGGCGCTCGAGGCCGCCGTCGCCCAGGAGAGCTTCGTCGATCCTGACGTGCCCCCGAAAGGGAGCCGGGGCAAGCTCACCCGGCGTCAGCGGGAGATCCTCCAGCTGCTCGCCAACGGCGAGTCGACCACCGTCGCTGCCCGCCAGCTCGACCTCAGCGAGGAGACGGTGAAGACTCACACCAAGAACACCCTCGCCCGACTCGGCGCCAGGAACCGCACCCACGCCGTTGCGATCGCCATCCGCGAGTGCCTGATCGACTAGGAGGGGTTGGCGAAACCCGCGTGTGCGGCTGGCGAGTGCCGGACCGAGCGGGGGTAGGACGCAGGGAGGCCGAATGGCAGCGCCATTTGGCCGACTGAGGACGCCGCCCCGCGAAGTGTGTCCGGCGCCGCCAGACGTGCGCGGGGGTTTCGCCAACCCCTCCTAACCGCTACCAGGCGATGTCGTTCTGGGTCGTCTGAGCTTTGGTCGGCGACGGGAACCGTTCGACGCGAGCAGGCGTGCCTGCTAGGGGCCGATCCGGCCAAGCAGCTCGACGGACACTGACGAACGAATGGCGGCGCCATTCGTGAGGAAGGGGCTGGCGAGCTGCGCCGGTCGGGCGGTTCATGGCAGGTGCGGATGCGAGTGCTCGAGCGGTTTCCGTCGCCTAGATCCAGTTGCGATCCCGAGCCATCAGCACGGCCTGGGCACGGTCCACCGCGCCGATCTTGCCGTAGACGTTGTGGAGGTGGGTACGGATCGTCGAGACGGAGAGGTGCATTTCGCTCGCGATCTGCTTGTAGACCATGCCTTCGGAGAGATGGCGAAGGACGTCGAGCTCTCGACCGGAAAGCGGGCAGGGCTCGCTGATTCGCGAAGCGTCCTGGGTCGGCAGCGGCAGCTCGTAGAGGAGGTCGCGCAGCGCCTCTGGGCTGAGACCGCAGCGCTCGGCGCCTGCCCGCAACCGCTCCGGGGCGATTGCCTCACCCTGGCAGTAATGGGCGACCATGTCGGCCGTACCGACCATTGCCGCCAGCCCGTCGGCGTCTTCGGCGTGATGGCGCTCGATCGCCACCGCGATCCGCTGCGGCAGGTTCCAGCGCCGGGCGAGCACTCCGCCGACGAGGGCATGGTCGATGCCAAGCTGCTCGCGTTCCTCGCGCAGCCGCTGCTCCGGGGTGCGTGAGATCGCGTCGAAGTAGACCTTGTATCCGGGATGCAGACGGGAGATCACCAGCCGGCCGACGTCGTGGAGGAGCGCCGCCACGGCCAGCTCGTCCCTTTCAGCCCAGCCGACGACCCGGCCGATCTTGTCGGCCGCCCGCTGGGTGGCGAGCGCGTGGACCCGGAAGCGCTCGGGCTTCAGCTCCCACCCCCCGTTCGACTCGAAGAAGTCGAAGCTCGGGGCCGTGCCGGCTAGGGCGAGCACACCCGGCGCCTTCAAGCTTTCTACGGCAGCCGGAACGCTTGCGATCCCGCCCGCGACCAAACCGCCGCGGTTTGCCTGCCGCAGCACGGAGATCGCCAGCGATACGTCGCTCTCGACCGCCTCGATGATGTCGCCTATGCGGACCGTCTCCGCCGTCGCGGCGGCGATGACCCGCTCTCGCGACTCGACCAGAACCGGAAATCGCTCGACGGCCTCGAACGCCTCCGCGAGGCGACTGCCTGGTGCCGGTGCGGTTCGGGATCCTGCTTTGGCGCCATCGGCGGTGGGCGCGCCGACAGTGGTTTGCGCAGTGGTAACGCTCATTGGCAAAACACATCGGCAGCAATGGCCGTTTGGTTTAGCCCAAGATCCCTTGCCTTTCCCCAAAACTGGGGCTTTTGCTCGGCCTCAGGCAGAGGTGAGACGAGCGGCGGCGGCCCGGATCCGCTCCAGCGAGCGCTCGCGTCCGAGCACCGCGAGCGACTCGAAGATGCCGGGAGAGACCGAGGTGCCGGTGATCGCAACACGAACCGGCTGATAGAGCCTGCCCGGCTTCAGCTCAAACCGCTCCAGCAGCGGCGCCAGAGCCGTCTCGATCGCCTCTGGCTCGAACAGCTCGACCCGCTCGAGCGCATCAGCGATGGCCTCGAGCATCGGTCCCGTCCCCTCCTTCATCACCTTGGCCCAGGCCTTCTCGTCCTCGACCGGCGGCTCAAAGAGGAAGCGGATCAGCGGCCAGACCTCCGCCAGCGTCTGGGCTTTCTCCTGGGCGATCTCGCAGGCTGCCCGCAGGTGCTCGTCCGCCTCACGACCGAGGTGCCGAGCTACCGCGGCGGTGTACTCGTCAAGCGGCATCTCGCGCATATAACGGCCGTTCAGCCAGCGCAGCTTCTTCTCGTCGAAGATTGCCGCCGACTTGCCGACGTCCTCGACGCGGAAGCGGCGGACCAGCTCCTCAGTCGACATCAAGGTCGTGTCGTCGTCGGTGCCCCATCCCAGCAGCGCCAGGTAGTTGCGCACGGCAGCCGGCAGGTAGCCCGCCTGGCGCAGCTCCTGCACAGAGGCGGCACCGTGGCGCTTCGAGAGCTTCTTGCCGTCGGGCCCGTGGAGGAGCGGCAGGTGGGCGTAGCGCGGCGGCTCGTGGCCGAGCGCCTGGAGAACCAGCAGCTGCTTTGGAGTGTTGGAGAGGTGGTCGTCCCCCCGCACCACCTCGGTGATCCCCATCTCGGCGTCGTCGACCGCGACGGCGAAGTTGTAGAGGACCGAGTCGTCGCCGCGGGCGATGACGAAGTCGTCGTAACTGGCGTTGGGGAAGGCCACCGGGCCGCGGATCAGGTCGAGGACGACCGTCTCCCCCTCGTCGGGGACGCGCAGCCGCGCCGCGGCGCCGGGCTCGTCGGTAGGGGTGCCGCGGTAGCCGCAGCCGGCGCCGTGCTCGGCCTTCCAGGCCTCGACGTCCTTGGCGGTCGCAGCGTCGCGGTAGGCGTGGCCGGAGTCGAGCAGTCGCCGCAGCGCCTCCGCGTGGCGCTCCGCCCGCTCCGCCTGCGAGACCGGGCCGATGTCCCAATCGAGCTCGAGCCATCGCATCGCGTCGAGGATCTGGGCGACGTTCTCCTCGGTCGAGCGCTCGCGGTCGGTGTCCTCGATCCGCAGGACCAGCTCGCCCCCTCCATGCCTGGCGGCGAGCCAGTTGTAGAGTGCCGTCCTCGCTCCGCCGATGTGCAGCGCGCCGGTCGGCGAGGGGGCAAACCTGAGACGGGAGTTATCGCTTGGCATGTTGATCGGAGCGCATGTTTCAGCCGGCGGCGGCCTGCCGAACGCAATCGAGCGCGGCAAGGAACGCGGCTGCGAATCTATCCAGATCTTCCACCAGAGCCCGCGGATGTGGCGACCGACGAAATACGGCGAGGTCGACTTCGCCGCTTTCCGCGAGGCAATGGAGGCCTCCCCGATCGAAGCGGTGATCATCCACGCCGTCTACCTGATCAACTGCGCGACCAAAGACAAAGACCTGCGGAAGAAATCGCTGACGTCGCTGACCCACGCGCTGCGGATCGGCGACGGGATCGGCGCCGCCGGCGTCGTCCTCCATCCCGGCGCCCAGAAAGGCGAGCCCCACGGTCCCTCGATGAAGCGGGCGGCAAAGGTGATCGCCGAGGCGCTGAAGCAGACCGACAGCTGCCGCCTCCTGCTCGAGCAAACCGCCGGCCACAAAGGCCTGCTGGGCCGGAACTTCGACGAGACCGCCCAGCTGATCGAGCTCGCCGGCGGCGGCTCCCGCCTCGGCCTCTGCCTCGACTCCTGCCACCTCTTCGTCCAGGGCTACGACATCACCGACGAGGTCCACCTCGCCTCCGTCCTCGACGAAGCCGACGCCAAGGTCGGCCTCGACCGCCTCGGCGCAGTCCACGTCAACGACGCCGCCGTCCCCCTAGGAGCCTGCCTCGACCGCCACGCCAACATCGGCAAGGGCGAGATGGGCAAACGAGGCCTATCCGCCTTCCTATCCGAGCCCCGCTTCGACGGCCTCCCGGCAACGCTGGAGACGCCGGGCCCCGAGAAGAAAGGCACTGTTCGAGCCGAAGTGACGACGGCGAAGCGCCTCCGCCGCGAAGGCCTCAAACGCCGCGGCAGGTAGCCAAAACTCAGCGGGCGCTGATTTTGGGTCCCTATAGGGGCCGAAATTCAGCGTTCGCTCCTTTTTTCAATTCAAATTCAGGAGAATTCCGCCGAGCCCTCCGTCTGAGCAGGCGACAAGGGCCGGCACCCCTGTCGCCGGCCCTTGCTCTCCCGCCGTAAACCTTCTATTTGATGTGGAAGCCTGAGATTGCGCGGGAGATGACGAGACGCTGGATCTCGGAGGTGCCCTCGAAGATCGTGTAGATCTTCGAGTCGCGGTGCATCCGCTCGACCGGGAACTCGCGGGTGTAGCCGTTGCCGCCGAGGATCTGGATCGCCCGCTCGGTCACCCAGACGGCGACCTCGCCGGCCTTCAGCTTCGACATCGAGCCCTCGGCGTTTTCGAATTTGTGGCCATTGCGGCCCATCCAGGCGGCGCGCCAGACGAGCAGGCGGGCGGCGTCGATCTCGAGCTTCATGTTGGCCAGATCGAAGGCGATCGATTGGTTCTCGACGATCTTCTTGCCGAACTGTTCGCGCTCTTTGGCGTAGTCGAGCGCGTACTCGTAGGCGGCGCGGGCGATCCCCAGGGCCTGCGCGCCGACCGTCGGCCGGCTCGCCTCGAAGGTCTGCATCGCCGCCTGCGATTTCGCTTTCTTCCCCTCGCGGACGCGAGCAAGCCGTTCGTCGAGTTTGTCTTTGCCGCCCAGCAGACAGGAGCCCGGAATTCGGCAGTCGTCGAGGTGGACGTCGGCGGTATGCGAAGCCCGAAGGCCGTGCTTCTTCACCTTGGCGCCCTGCTCGCAGCCCTTGGCGCCCGGCGGGATGATGAACGCGGCGTGGCCGCGCGAGCCGAGCTCGCGGTCGACGGAAGCGATGATGACGTGGACATTGGCGATGCCGCCGTTGGTCGCCCAAGCCTTCTGGCCGTTGAGGACCCACTCGTCCTTGGCCTCGTCGTACTTGGCGGTGGTGCGGATGCCGGAGACGTCGGAGCCCGCGTCGGGCTCCGAGGCGCAGAAGGCGCCGAGCTTGACGTCGTCCGGCGTGCCGTAGCACTGGGGGATCCACTCCCCCATCTGCTCCGGGGTTCCCTGCCCGAAGATCGCGGCGACCGCGAGGGTCGTGCCCATGATCGCCATACCGATGCCGGCGTCGCCCCAGAACAGCTCCTCGTTGGCGATCGGCAGCGTCAGCCCGGTCTCGTCGGCCCAGAACTGGCCGACCGCTTCGAAGCTGTAGAGGCCGATCTTGGCGGCCTCCTCGATGATCGGCCATGGGGTTTCCTCACGCTCGTCCCACTCCTCGGCGGCAGGACGGACGACGCTCTCGGCGAAGCCGTGCACCCACTCCCGGATGTCCTTCTGGTCCTGGTTGAGCTCGAGCGTGAATTTCGGCTCGCCCTGCTCAGCGGAGGTGCTGTTGGCCTCGTCGAGCAACGCTTGGGCGTCGACGTCGGCGACGGAAGAATCCATTGACAGAAAGTCTACATGGAACGGTGTCGCATCAGGAAGGGGCGCCGCGGGTGGTCAGACATCGCGCAAATCGAAGGCACGGAGCCCCTCGCTGCCGCCGTCGGTGCAGTCGAAGAAGCGGCGGTTGACGCAGCCGTAGGGCTCGCCGGTCCCCTCGAAGGCGCGCTCAACCGAGAACTGACAATGGGGCAGCGGGTCACCGGTCATCTTCACGCCGCCGAACCCGCCGGGCTCCAAGACCGCCGCGAGCTCGACCTGCGCTCCGTAGACCTCCTGCATGCAGCCGACGTACTGGACCCCCGTGAGGCGGTCGACGAAGCTGTAGAGAAAGCGGCAGCCGACCTCGATGCAGCCGCGCGGCTCGACCATCTTGTCGCAGAAGGAGCGGCACTGGCGGCACTCGCCGACCGTGGTGCGCGTGGCAGTCATGAACGGAGTCTAGGGATGCGGGACCGCGGAACCAAGCGGTTTCCGGCTCAGGCGGCAAGCGCGGCGGCGCTGAGCAGGTCGTCCAACTCGGTCCTCAGGAGGTTGGACGGCTTCACCCTGTAGCGGTCCCCCGCCCGGAGCCGGGTACCGCCGACGACGAGGTACACCTCGGCGTCGCCTTTGTGGTGCTCGAGCACCGCCTTGACTTCGTCGAAGAGCGTCTCGCTCCAGCGGGAGGCGTCGATCGAGACCTCGACGGGCCCGGTCGACAGCGGCGTGACCTTCTTCGCGGCGCTGGCGATCTCCTCGCGGTCGGGTTCGAAGCGCTGGGCCTCCTGCACAACCAGCTTCGTCTCGCCGCGGTCTTTGTGGTCGAGGCGACCGCGCACGAGGACGATGGCGTCGGGCTGGATCACCGCGGCGCTCTCGGCCTGGTCGGCCTTGAAGACGAGCATCTCCACCTGTCCCTCGACGTCGTCGAGGGTGGCGAACATCATCTGGTTGCCGCTCTTGGTGCGGATCTTCTTACAGTCGACGACGATCCCGCCGACCGTCACCCAGGCTCCGTCGGGCTTCCCCGTCAGCTGGGCGAGGCTGCAGTCGACCTTCGCCCGCAGGGCCGGCCCGAGTTCGGTCAGCGGATGCGATGAGAGATAGGTCCCGAGCGTCTCCTTCTCCATCGCCAGCATCTCGGCGCGGTCGAACTCGGCGGCGGGGATCGGCGGGCGGTGCTGGGCCCGCGACTGCGCCGGCCCCCCCTCGCCTTCGTCGCCGAAATCGAAGATCGAGCCCTGGCCCAGCTGCGCATCCTCCTGCGCCTTCTGCCCGGCCGACTGCGCCGACGGCAGGATCTCAAGCATCCCCTTGCGGCTGGCGTCGGTCGAGTCCAGAGCGCCGCACTTGACCAGGCATTCGATCGCCCGTTTGTTGACGGCGCGGGAGTCGACCCGCTCGCAGAAGTCCCAGATCGACTCGATCGGCCGCTCCTCACGGGCACGCAGGATCGCCTCCACCGCCGAGTGGCCGACGTTCTTGACGGCATCGAGCCCGAATCGGATCGCGTTCTCGGAGACGACGAAGCTGTGGTCGGAAGAGTTGACGTCCGGCGGCAACACGTCGATCCCCATCTCCGAGCAGCGGTTGACGAAGAACGGAACCTTGTCTTTGGTGTTCATCACCGAGGAGATCACCGCCGCCATGTACTCGGCCGGATAGTTGGCCTTGAGGTAGGCGGTGCGGTAGGCGATCAGCGCGTAGCAGGCGGCGTGTGACTTGTTGAAGGAGTAGTCGGCGGCCTTCTCCATCAGCCCCCAGAGGTCGGCGGCGACGCCGGCGGCGGTGTTCGAGGCCTTCATCCCGTCGAGGAATTTGGTCTTCATCGTCGCCATCAGGTCGCGCTTCTTCTTGCCGATCGCCTTGCGCAGGTCGTCCGCCTCGGCGGGGCTGAAGCCGGCCATCTGCTTGGCGATCTCCATCAACTGCTCCTGGTAGAGGACACAGCCGTAGGTCGGCTCGGTGATCGGCCGCAGGCGCGGGTCGGGGTAGCTGACCGCTTCTGGGTTGCGCTTGCCCTTGGCGTAGGCGGGGATGTAGTCCATGGCGCCCGGACGGTAGAGGGAGACGAGGGCGACGATGTCGTCGAACTCGGTCGGCCGCACCTTCTTCATCGCCTCGCGCATGCCCTCGGACTCGAGCTGGAAGACGCCAGTGGAATCGCCCTGGGCGAGCATCGCGAAGGTCTTGGCGTCGTCCATCGGGATCTCCGCGACGTCGATCCGCTCGCCCCGCGACCGCTCGATGATCTCGACCGCATCCTCGATCACGTCGAGGTTCCGCAGCCCGAGGAAGTCCATCTTCAGCAGCCCCATCTCCTCGATCGGCCCCATCGAGTACTGGGTGACGATCTTGTACTGGCGCTCTGGCTTGCCGGAGCCGTTCCCGTTGCCGCTGGGCGCGGCCGGGGCGCTGCGGTCCTCCGCCAGCTGCAGGGGGACGATCTCGTGCAGCGGCCGGTCGGCGATGACGACCGCCGCGGCGTGGATCGAGTTGTTGCGGATGATCCCCTCGAGCCCCTGGGCGACGTCGATGATCTTCTTCGCCTCCGGCTCGGCGTCGTAGGTCCTGCGCAGCTCCTGGCCCGGCTTGAGGCAGTCCTCGAAGGAGGGGTTGCGGCCCATGATCGGCTCGGGGATCTGCTTGGCAAGGCGGTCGCCGGTGGCGTAGTCGAAGCCGAGCACCCGTGCGGCGTCGCGGGTCGCCGCGCGCGGCGCCATCTTGCCGAAGGTGATGATCTGGGCGACCGACTCGCGGCCGTATTTCTCGCCGACGTAGCGAATCATCCGCTCGCGGCCGCGGACCGAGAAGTCGATGTCGATGTCCGGCATCGATTTGCGGCCGGGGTTGAGGAAGCGCTCGAAGAGCAGGTCGTTGGCGAGCGGGTCGAGGTCGGTGATGTTGAGGGAGTAGGAGACGATCGAGCCGGCGGCGGAGCCACGGCCGGGGCCGACGGCGACGCCGTTCTCCTTCGCGTAGCGGACGAAGTCCCAGACGATCAGGAAGTAGGAGGAGAAGCCCATCTTCTCGATCACCCCGAGCTCGAACTCGAGCCGCTCCACCGCCTCGGCCGGCGGTGGGTCGCCGTAGCGGGCGCGGAGGCCGTCGGTCGCGATCCGCCGCAGCATCCCCTCCGGCTCCTCGCCCTCGGGGGTCGGATAGCGCGGCAGCAGCAGCTTGCCGAGCTCGATCTCGATCCCGCAGCGCTCTGCGATCTCCAGCGTCGTCGGCACCGCCTCCGGCCACTCGGCGAAGGAGTCGGCCATTTCCTCGGAGCTCTTGATGTAGAACTCGTTGGTGTCGAAGCTGAGCTTCGGCATCTGCAGGGTCGACTTGGTCTGCACGCATAGCAGCGCCGCGTGGTTGTCGAAGTCCTCGCGCCGCAGGTAGTGGACGTCGGCGGTGCCGACCAGCGGCCGCCCCAGCTCGCGGGCGAAGCGGACGATCCCCTCGTTGGCCCTGTCCTGCTCGGCGATGCCGTTCTTCTGCACCTCGAAGTAGACCTGCTCGGGGCCGAAGGCCTGGATCAGGTCGTCAAGGTGGGCGCGGGCGTCCTCGTCGCGCTCTTCGACGATCCTCCGACAGAAGCGCGACTGCAGGCAGCCGGTGAGGACGATCACGCCCGCCGAGTGCCGCGCCAGCAGCTCCATGTCGACGTTCGCCTTGCCGCGGGAGAAGCCCTCGAGGAAGCCGGCCGAGGTGAGCTTGACGAGGTTGGAGAAGCCCTCGTCGGTTTCCGCCAGCAGCGTCAGGTGGTTGCGCTCGTAGCGGGTCTGCTCCTTGATCGCCCGGCGGTCGTCGACGAGGTAGGCCTCGAGCCCGACGATCGGCTTGATCCCCTGCCTCCTGCAGGCCTTGTAGAGGTCGACGGCGCCGTTCATGACACCGTGGTCGGTCAGCCCCAGGGCCGGCTGTTCGAGCTCCGCCGCGCGCGCCGCCATCGCCTCGATCTTGCAAGCCCCGTCGAGCAGCGAGTACTCGCTGTGGGCATGGAGATGTACGGCTGACGCGGAGCTCACGAGGTCCGTCGATCATGCCAAGCGAGGCAGATGGCAAGAGCAGCCTTCGCGACCCTTCCGCGCTAGTTACGGGTACTTCAGAGCTGGGTGACGAGCAATGCGCCGACGATGCTTGCGGTCATGCTGGTCAAGCCGAGGATCAGCGTTCGCTGGAACGCGTCGAAGCGAGCCTCGATCGAGTTGAAGCGGGAGTTCATCTCCTTCCGCACCTCGCTGAACTCCGCCTTCATCTCCCTCCGCGCCTCGGTGAACTCCGCTTTCGTCTCGGTCCGTAGGTCGCGGATTTCGCCCTTGACCTCATCGAACCCCTTCTCCACCCGGGCGTTCAGGTCGTCCAGCCGTTGGTCGGTCCACGCTTCCCTGGCCATCACTGCCATGAGCCAACCATAGGATGTGAGTTGTCTACAGTGGCGCGCAGAAGGTAAATCTTCTGGAAATTCTTCCGCGCGGATTACGCGCAGACCCAGGCGCTGGGGCCGGAGTCGGCCCAGATCTCGGCTGCGATCCGGTCCTGTTCGGCCTTCGAGGCTTCGTGCGGCAGGCCCTTGCCGCCGTACAGGTCCCAGGTCGAGGGCAGGATCTGGTACGCGCCGCCGGCGCCGCTGATCGGGTTGAGGGCGCTGTAGTTCCCGCCCGACTCGCACATCACGATGTAGGTCGGGATCGAGTAGGGGCCGCCGAGCCAGCGACCGACCTCTTCTTCGGCTTCAGCTTGTGACGCGGCGCGCGCGGCCTCGATCTCGTCGACCCACTCGGCGATGTCCGACCTCAGGGCCGCCAGGGAGGCCTCGCGGGCGGTGCTGAGCGACCGCAGCCGCGCGGCCGAAGCTTGCGCCGCCGCTCGCACCGCGCCGATCTGCCGCCTCGCCGCTTCGAGCCGTTCGTGGTAGGCGATCGCCTCGGCCCGCAATTCCGCGACCTGTCCCACCCGTCGCTGGACCGCGGCGCGCACCTCCTCGACGCGGTCGGCGAGGGCGCTGTCGGCTTCGGAGATCGCTTGCAGATAATCGCTGCGGGTGACGAAGTCCTGGTAGCTCTCGGCACTCAGGACGAGGCTCTCGGTGGTCGGGATCCCGGTCTCGTATATCGCGACGAGCCGCGCCGCCAGGACCGCACGCGAGCGGCGCAGGCGCGTCTTCTCAACCGCAAGCCGGCGCTTCGTGGCGGTCAGCTTCCGCGCCAACTCAGCCGCCCGTTCCCGGCCTCTTGCCAGGAGGAGGGTGACTTCTTCCTCTCGCGTGGCGGCTGCGTCCGCTTCGGCTTCGGCGCTCACCTGCTGCGCCGCGGTCGACTGCAGCTGGGCGGAGATGCCGCTGGCTTCCTCGCGCGCCGCCGTGAGCTTCGCGACCAGGGCCTCGGTCTCAGTCGCGCCGGCCTGGCCCGCGGTGGCCGCAAGAACCGCGAGCAGCACACAAAGCACTGCCCCGGCGCAGATCCTGACCAGATCCCTTCTCACTTCCAGAGGCCGCACGAAGCGGGTGAGGCTAGCGAGCGCCTGCCGGTGCCCCGCTGGGTTGTCGATAACCCGCAACCGAAGTTGCGAGGCAACCTGCCGTCAGCCTTCCGGCACTTCCCGGCTGGCGAGATAGGCGGCGATGGCGATCCCGGCGACCGCCAGGCCGAGGGCGATCCGCGCCTCGCGGCGGTAGCGACGCCGGGCGTAGCGGAAGGCGATCTTGAAGGCGGCTTTCCCCACCCTGTCGTACATCAGCCCTCCCCGCGCTCGCGGATTCGGTGCGCCATCCGCGACTGCAGCGACCAGAGCTCGATGAAGCCGGGCGAGGCGTTCTGGTCGAAGAGGCCACCCGACTCAGCGAAGCTAGCCAGCTCGGCGTCGTAGACGGCGTTCGGCGAGGAGCGGGTGACGACGCGGACGCTGCCTTTGAAGAGGCGGAGGCCGATCTCGCCGCTGACCTGGGCGTTGACCGCGTCCATGTAGGCGTCGAGGTCGGAGCGCAGCGGCTCCCACCAGAGCCCCGCGTAGACCAGGTACCCCCACTTCTGGTCCAGCGCCGGCTTGAACTGGTTCTGGTGGATCGTCCCCACCAACCGCTCCAGCTCCTCATGAGCGGTGAGGATGATCGCTGCCGCCGGAGCCTCGTAGATGTCCCGCACCTTGAGGCCGACGATGCGGTCCTCGATGTGGTCGACGATGCCGATGCCGTGGCGGCAGCCGATCTCCGCCGCCGCTTCGAGCAGCTCGACCAGCCCCATGCGCTCGCCGTTGAGCGTGACCGGCAGACCGGCCTCGAATCCGACCGTGACGACCGCGGCCTCATCGGGTGCCTCCTCCGGCCGCGTGACCAGCTGGAAGACGTCGTCCTCGGGCGCGTGGTCGAGCTCCTCGATCCAACGGCCCTCCGACGAGCGCCCCCAGAGGTTGTCGTCGATCGAATAGGGAGTCACCTCCGACCCACCCTTGACCGGGATCCCGTGTTCGCGGGCGTAGGCGATCTCCTCCTCGCGCCCCATCGCCCAGGAGCGGACCGGCGCGATCGTCTTCAGCTCAGGCGCCAGGGTCGCCACCGTCGCCTCGATCCGGACCTGGTCGTTGCCCTTGCCGGTGCAGCCGTGGGCGATCGTGTCGCAACCGCTCCGCCGCGCGTATTCCACCGCCAGCTGGGCGATCAGGGGCCGGCCGAGGGCGGTGAAGAGTGGGTAGCCGTTGCCGTAGACAGCGTTGGCCTTGATCGCCGGCGCCAGGAACTCGTTCGCGAAGCGCTCGCGGGCGTCGACGACGTGGCAATCGACGGCGCCGAGCTGCCGCGCCTTCGCTTCGATCACCTCGTAGTCCTCGCCGGGCTGGCCGAGGTTGACCGTGAGGCAGACGACCTCGGCCTCGTAGTGGTCCTGGATCCACTTCAGCATCACGCTGGTATCGAGCCCGCCCGAGTAGAGCAGGAGGACCCGGTGGACGTCGGCGGGATCCGCCTCGTAGCTGGCGGTGGGCTGTGGCTGAGGCTGCGAGCTCACGCGGGCGCAAGTCTCGCACGCGAGTGGCCCTGAGGCGATCTGACCAAGCAGAGCAAGGACGCAGGGAGCGTGGCGTGCTCTGCACGCGAGCGACCGAGGACGCAGCTATGCGCCGCGTCAGATCGCCTCAGGGCGCTTCGATGCCGCCGCTGCCGTCCTCTTCATCCGGCGGCGGTTCCGGTTCTTCTTCAGTCGGTTCCGTGGTCGTCGTCGGCTCGGTCGTGGTGGTGGTCGTGGGCTCGGTGGTGGTCGTGGGCTCCGTCGTCGTGGTCGTCGTGGGCTCGGTCGTCGGCTCCGTTTCGGTGGTTTCGATGCTGGAGGTGGTGGCTTCACCGCCGTCGTCGCTGCTGGCGATCACGGCAATCGCGATCAGCAGGCCGACGATCACCGCGATCAGGCCGGCGACGAGGAGCCGCAGGTTGCCGTGCGGACGCTCTCCGCCCGGACCATGGCCTCCGGGCCCCCGGTCTTCGGGTCCCATCAGGCGAGTCGGGTCCTCGTGCATGGCTTCTTCAGTCCTCCGGTCCGAGGATCGCGTCGACGATCGCGCCGGTGTCCTCGATCTCGAACCCGTTTCTGAGCCGATGCTCGATTTCCTCTCTGCTGCAACCCGAGACGGCCATCTGCGTGGCCAGCAGGCGGGCGCCGGCGGCGTCCGAGCGGATCTCCGGCTGAAGCGCGGCCGGGGCCTCCGGCTCGGAGACCGCTCGCAGGAGCGGGGCCTGCGATGGCTCGGACCCCTCAGCTGGCTCCAGCGACTCCCCCCCGGTCCGGGACTTCGCCTCTTCGAGCCCCGCCTGCAGGCGCTCCGCCGCCTCTCGCAGCGAACCCACCTGGGCGATCAGGGAGTCGATCAAGTCGGCGAACTCGGAGATCCGGCCTTCGGCGAGGCGGTCGGCGTCCGCGCGCGCCTGGGCCAGGTACCGTCGCGCCTGCGCTTCGGCGTCATCGATCACGCCCTCCGCGGCACGCTCGGCGGCCTCGACGATCGCCTCGAGCCGCTCGGCGGTGGTGGCACGGAGCGCGCGCTGCTGCTTGGAGATGTCGCTGGGCTTGCCGGCGCCGCTCATCGCGACGTCAAGGCTAGAAGGGATTCCGCGATCAGGTCGACGGCGTGGTCGACGTGGTCGGAATCGATCACCAGCGGCGGCAACAGTCGCAGCGTGCCCGGTCCCGGGACGTTGACGACGAGCCCGCGCTCGAGCAGGTCGACGCCGACCGCGCCGGCGTCGATTCCCTCTTCGAGGCCGACCCCGACCATGAGGCCGCGGCCGCGGGTCTCACGCACGCCCTCGATCCGCTCGAGGCGCTCGCAAAGGTAGGCGCCGAGCTCGCGCACGTGGCGCAGCAGGACCGGGTCGTCGACGATGTCGAGAACCGCGAAGGCGGCCGCGGTTGCGACGGGGCCGCCGGCGAACGTCGAGCCGTGGTCGCCGGGCTCGAGCACGTCCGCGGCGCCGGGTGCGGTTACGCAAGCGCCGATCGGCATCCCACCGCCGAGGGCCTTGGCCGTGGTGAGGACGTCGGGACGCACGGGCGTCTGCTCGTAGGCCCAAAGAGACCCAGTGCGTCCGATCCCGGTCTGGATCTCGTCGAGGATCAGCAGCGCCCCCGCCTCGTCGCAGGCTTCGCGGGCGGCGAGCAGCGCCTCCTCGCTGGTCGGATAGACCCCGGCCTCGCCCTGAATCGGCTCGATCAGGACAGCCGCCGTCCGCTCCCCCACCGCCTCGCGCAACGCCTCAGCGTCGTTGTGGGGGACGGCCCGGAACCCGGGCAGCATCGGGCCCAACGCCTCGTTCGACGCCATGCCCGGCGTCGCCGCCAGCGCCCCGTAGCTGCGACCATGGAAGTCCCCCTCGAAGCTGACGATCTCCGGCTCGACGATTCCCCGCTGGTGGGCGTGCTTGCGGGCGACCTTGATTGCGCACTCGATCGCCTCGGTGCCGGAGTTGGAGAAGAAAACGCGACCGCCGAGGCTCGACTCGGAGAGCCGCTCCGCCAGCCTCGCCATCGGCTCGGTGTAGAAGAGGTTGGAGGCATGCATCAGCTGCTGGGCCTGCTCGCGCACCGCCTTCACCACGTTCGGGTGGCAGTGCCCGACCGAGCAAACCGAGATCCCAGTGAGGAAGTCGAGGTACTTCTTCCCGTCCGCGTCCCACAGCAACGGGCCCTCGCCGCGGACGAAGTCGACGGGCGCGCGCCTGTAGGTGCGCATCAGGTAGCGCTCCTCGAGCGTCCGCGTCTGGTCGAGGCCGATCCCCTCGGCGAGCCTGCTCATGGAGTCACCATGGTGCCGATTCCAGCGTCAGTGAAGAGCTCGAGCAGGAGGCTGTGCGGGACCCGGCCGTCGATGATGTGGGCGGACTGGGCACCGCCGCGGATCGCGTCGACGCAGGCCTGCAGCTTTGGCCGCATCCCCCCATCCAGGCTTGGCAGCTTCCCCTCGACTTCGGTCACCGTAGCCCGGGAGATCAGCGAGCTCTCGTCCTCGGCGTCGGCGAGCCAGCCGACGACGTCGGTGAGGAAGATCGCCTTGTGGGCGCCGAGCGCGGCGGCGACCTTGCCCGCGGCCTCGTCGGCGTTGACGTTGTAGGACTGGCCGCTGCGGTCGGAGGCGGAGGAGGCGATCACCGGGATGTAATCGGCGGCGATGTGGTTGAGGACGTCGACATCGACCCGCTCGATCGCTCCGACGAATCCGACCTGCTCTGAATTTGCGACGGGCGAGACCTCAAACAGGGTGCCGTCCTCGCCCGAGAGGCCGACCGCGGCCTGGCCGTGGCGGTTGAGGCGCTGGACGATTTCCGAGTTGAGCTTGCCGACCAGAACCATCTTCGCCACCTCGACGGTCTCCGCGTCGGAGACCCGCAGGCCCTCGTGGAAGCGGACCTCGATGTCGAGCCGCTCCATGTAATGGGTGATCTCCGGCCCGCCGCCGTGGACGATCACGGGGTTCAGCCCGACGTACTTGAGGAGGACGACGTCGGCGGCGAAGGCTTCCCGCAGGTTCTCGTCGAGCATCGCCGCCCCGCCGTACTTGATCACGACCGTGCGTCCGTGGAACTCGCGGATGTACGGGAGCGCCTCGAGGAGGGTGGCGACACTGCTGTCGTGGACCGCGCTCACGTCGTGTATTCCGCGTTGAGCTTGACGTAGTCGTAGCCGAGGTCGGAGAACCAAACGTGGGCGCTGTGCCCGCCCCGGCCGAGCCGTAGACCGATCTCGGCCTCCTCGACGCCGGCGCCGAGCTCGGCGGCGTCGATCGACTCAGCGCCGATTTCCTCGAGGTCCTCGCCGACGAGGGCGGCGCCGGCGGCCTGGGCGATCCGGCCCCAGTTCGGGTCGCGGCCGAACAGCGCCGTCTTCACCAGCGGCGAGTTGGCAATCGCGCGGGCGACCCGCTCGGCCTCAGCTTGGCTGGCGGCCTCGGTCACCTCGATCCGGGCGGTGCGGGCGGCGCCCTCGCCATCGCGGACGATCTCGATCGCGAGCTGCATCAGCACCGCTTCGAGAAGTCCCTCGGGAAGTGGCTGCCCCGAGGCGCCGGAGGCCTGCAGCAGCACCGTGTCGTTGGTGCTCATCTGGCCGTCGACCGTGATGCGGTTGAAGCTGGCGTCGACGGCGCCGCGCAGGCGCGCGTCGGCGTCCTCGACCACGGCGTCGGTCTGGACGAAGCAGAGCATCGTCGCCATGTTCGGCTCGATCATCCCCGCCCCCTTCGCCTGGGCGGAAAGCGTCACGCCGCCGGCCCGCAGCGTGCAGCGCTTCGGCCAGCGGTCAGTGGTGAGGATCGCGTCGGAGAAGACGGTGCCGCCGTCGGGCGCGAGCGTTGCGGCGGCGTCGTCGATCCCGGCTAGAACGTTTTCGATCGGAAGAGGTACGCCGATCGTGCCGGTCTCGGCGACCGCCACGCTTGCGGTGATCACCCCGAGAGCGTCGGCGGCCCGCCCGCACATCGCGAGGGCGTCGCCATAGCCCTTCTCGCCCGTCTCGGCGTTCGCGTTCCCCGAGTTGATCACGACGGCGCGAACCCGCTCCCGGTTCACCACCTCCCGGCAGACCCGGATCGGCGCCGCCGCCGAGGCGTTGCGGGTCAGGAGCAGGGCCGAGTTGACCTCCTCGGCGTCGCAGACGAGCAGGCCGACGTCGGTCCGCCCGCCGCCCTTGAGGCCGCAGTGGGCACCGCCGGCGCGGAAGCCCGGCGCCAGTTGGGCGGGATCGAGTTCCTCAACTCCTGCCGGCGCCTCCACCCACCGCGACCGGAAGAAGCCATCAGTCGGAATGCTCCGCTTCGCGTCCGCTTCCGGCGAGGTATGCCTGGAGACGCTCACAACAAGCCCTCCGTCTCATCCAGGCCCAGCATCAGGTTCAGGTTCTGAACGCCCTGGCTGGAGGCACCCTTCCAGATGTTGTCGATCGCCGCGAAGGCCATCACCCTCCCCCGCTCCTCAACGGTGACGTAGACATGGCACTTGTTGGTGTCCCGGACCGCGCGCAGGTTCGGTGGCCCGTCGAGGACGTGGACGAAGGGCTCGCCGGCGTATCGCTTGTCGTAGAGGTCGCGGATCGCCTCCTTCGAGGTCGGCTCGCCCAGCCGGGCGAAGCAGGTGGCGAGCTCGCCCTGGTCGAGCGGCAGCAGGTGTGGGACGAAGGTCACCGGGGCGGGACTGCCCAGCGCCGCCAGCTCCTGCTCGATCTCCGGCCGGTGCCGGTGGCCCTCCGTCTTATACGGGAAGGCGTTTTCGGTCATCGCCGAAAAGTGGACGAGGTCGTCGCTGCTGCGGCCGTAACCGGAGGTGCCCTGCATGGCGGCGACGAAGACCTCGGATAGCAGTCCCTTTTCCGCCAGCGGCGCCAGCGCCAGTACGCTGGCCGTGGGATAGCAGCCGGGGGTCGCCACCAGCTCCGCCTCGCGCAGCTGCTCCCGATAGAGCTCGGTGAGGCCGTAGACGGCGGTGCCGAAGAGGTCCGGGGCGCCGTGCTCGCCGTACCAACGCTCGTAGGTGTCGCGGTCGCGCAGCCGGAAGTCGGCGGAAAGGTCGACGACCAGGACCCCCTGCGCGCGCAGCGCCGCGACGGTCGGGGCGGCGGCGCCGTGCGGGTAAGCGACGATCGCGGCGTCCACCCCCTCGACCCGCTCAGGGTCTAGTTCGGTCAGCTCGATCGGCACCCGGTAGCGCGGGTAGAGCCGGTCGAGCCGCTTGCCGGCGTCGCCGCGGGAGGTGGCGGCGACAAGCCGCAGCCGCGGGTGGTCCCAGACGATCTGCGCGGCCAGCGCCCCGGTGAAGCCCGAGGCGCCGGCGACGAGGACCCGCGCGGCGGGATCGCCGTTCAGGGGCTGTGCGTCGAGATCACTCACGGAGCGACCCCCCGATCTCGCCGAGCTTCGCCTTGATCGCCTCCCGCAGGCCCGCGACCTCCTCGTCGGTGAGGGTGCGGTCGGGGGCACGGAACTCGAGGCTGAGCGCGAGGCTCTTGCGGTTCTCGCCGAGCTGCTCGCCTACGTAGAGGTCGAAGACCTCCGCCGCGCGCAGCAGCTCGCCGCCCCCGGCGAGGATCGCCGCCCGCACCTCACTGGCGGGGGTGTCCGCCGGCACCACGACCGCCAGGTCCTGGAGGACGGCTGGGAAGGTGGTCACGTCCTCGTAGGACTCCTCTCCGACCGTCGCCGCGGCCAGCAGCGGCGCCCCCTCCAGTTCGAAGGCGGCGGCGGCGTCGAGGTCCCACTCCCGGCAGACCAGGGGATGCAGCTCGCCGAGCCACCCCGCCGGCGCGCCGTACGCCGAAACGGCCGCGGAGCGGCCCGGGTGCAGGAACGGCTCATCGGCTGGAGCGAACTCGAGAGCGATCCCGAGCTGCGCCGCCAGCGCTTCGATCGCGCCCTTGAGGGCGAAGAAGTCGGCCGTCTCGCCGCCGCCGCGCCACGACCGCGGCGCGAGCGAGCCGATCGCGATCCCCGCGAACCGGTGCGGCTCCGAGAACGGCGCCGGCTGATCGCCCGCGAACTTCCCCCCCAGCGGGTCGATGGGCCTATTTCCCGACATATACGGGGGTTTTAGGCCCGTCGGCGGATCTTGAAGGTAGACGCGGGCCGATTCGAAGAGGGCGAGATCGGTGGCGCCGCGGGCGAGGTTGCCGGCGGCGATGTCGAGCAAGGAGCCGAGCAGCGTCGTGCGCATCGCCGATTGCTCCTCGGAGAGCGGGTTGGACAACATCA
This sequence comes from Solirubrobacterales bacterium, assembly GCA_035705945.1. GTDB lineage: Bacteria > Actinomycetota > Thermoleophilia > Solirubrobacterales > 70-9 > VAYN01. The sequence continues at coordinate 50,660 of DASSVR010000019.1, read as the reverse complement.
CCGGATTGGCCCGTGGGTCGTCGGCGGGAATACGCAGGCGGCTTCCCTCGCCTGGATGGGTGAAGCTCCAGCCGACGACCTGGTCGAAGCCGAGATCGCGCAGCGCGTCCTCGGCGCGGCGCCGCAGCCGCTGCTCGCGGCTGAGGCCGCCAACCGCGCTGCCGGCCGAGGGAAGCGTGGTCGGGAGGTGCTCGTCGATCCCGTGCACCCGCGCCACCTCCTCGATCAGGTCGACCTCGCGGGTGACGTCGTAATGGCGGTCGGGTGGGACCACGACCTCGAGATCCGCGCCATCGGCCCGCACCTCGAAGCCGAGCCGCTCCAGGTAGGCCCGCTGGTCGTCCTGGGGAATCGACATCCCCAGCAGACCCTCGACCCGCGCGTTCCGCAGTCGCAGGCGCCGCGGCTCGGGGACCTCGGCGGCGACGTCGATCGTCCCCGGCACCAGCTTCGCCCCGCAGAGCTCGACCAGCAGCCGCGAGGCGATCCGCTGGGCCCGCATGGCCAGCTCCGGGTGCAACTGCTTCTCGAAGCGGGCCGAAGCCTCGGAGCGCAGTCCAAGAATGCGTGAGGTGCGGAGGATGTTGGTGCCGTTCCAGCAGGCGACCTCGAGCAGGACCCGGGTCGTCTCTGCCGAGACCTCGGACCGCTCGCCGCCCATGATCCCGGCGATGCCAGAGGGGCCGTGGCGGTCGCAGACGAGGACGGTCTCGGCGTCGAAGCCGCGCTCGACGCCGTCGAGGGTGGTCATCTTCTCGCCCTCGGCCGCCGTGCGGACGATCAGCTCGCCACCCGGGACCTTGTCGAGGTCGAAGGCGTGCAGCGGCTGGGCGGTCATCAGCATCACGTAGTTGGTGATGTCTACGACGTTGTTGATCGGGCGCTGACCGGCGGCCGCGAGCCGCGCCTGCAGCCACAGCGGCGAGGGGCCGATCTCGACGTCAGTAAAGACCCGCGCGGTGAAGCGCGGACAGAGCTCGGGGACCTCGACGGCGACCGAGGCGTAGTCGGATGCCTCACCCTCGCCCTCAGCCGGCGCGTCCTCGGCCCAGGGGTCGGCGGCAAGCAGCGCGCCGGTGACGGCGTGGACCTCGCGGGCGATGCCGTGGAGGCCGAAGCAGTCGCTGCGGTTGGGGGTGACCTCGATCTCCAGCACGGGCTCGCCCAGCGGCAGCACCTCGGCAAGCGGCGTGCCGGCGGGGAGATCGGAGTCGAGCACCATGATCCCGCTGTGGTCGTCGCCGAGCTGGAGCTCATTTGCGGCGAGGATCATCCCTTCGGAGGGAATCCCGCGCAGCTTCGCTTTGCGCAGCTTCTCCCCGTTCGGCATCGTCGCTCCGGGCAGGGCGACTGCGACGGTTTGGCCCGCAGCCACGTTTGGCGCCCCGCAGACGATCGGCCGCTCGCCGTCGCCGGTGTCGACCTTGCAGGCGCTGAGCCGGTCGGCCTTGGGGTGCTTTTCGCAGGTGACGACCTTGCCGACGACGAAGCCCTCGGTCGAAGGTGGGCCGATGGTGTCGAGCCGCTCCACCTCGGTTCCGGTCATCACCAGCCGGTCGGCGAGCTTCACCGGGTCCAAGCCGGGATCGCAGTACTCGCGCAGCCATGAGTACGGAGCCCTCATGAGAACTGCTCCAGCATCCGCACGTCATTGTCGAAGAAGCGCCGCAGGTCGGGGACGCCGTGGCGCAGCATCGCCACCCGCTCGACTCCGATCCCGAAGGCGAAGCCCTGGACTCTGTCGGCGTCGTAGCCGTGCGGCTCGACGAAGCCGAGCACGTTGGGATCGACCATGCCGGCGCCGAGGATCTCGATCCAGCCCTGGCCCTTGCAAAGGTTGCAGCGCCCGCCGTCCTCGAGACTGCCGCTGCCGCCGCACTGGAAGCAAGAGACGTCGACCTCGACGCTGGGCTCGGTGAAGGGGAAGAAGTGCGGCCGCAGGCGCAGCTCGCGGTCGGCCCCGAACAGCGCCCGGCACATCGCCAGCAGCGTGCCCTGCAGGTCGGCGAGGGTGAGGCCCTCGGCGATCGCCAGGCCCTCGACCTGGTGGAACATCGGGCTGTGGGTGGCGTCGGAGTCGCGCCGGTAGACCTTGCCGGGGACGACGACGAAGATCGGCGGCGGCTGCGACTCCATCGAGCGCACCTGCATCGGCGAGGTATGGGTGCGCAGCAGCACGTCGGGGTGGGACTGGACGTAGAAGGTGTCCTGGAGCATCCGCGCCGGGTGGCCGGGCGGGTGGTTGAGCGCGGTGAAGTTGTAATAGTCGTGCTCGATCTCCGGCCCTTCGGCGACGTGGTAGCCGAGGCCGATCATCGTGTCCTCGATCAGGCGCGTCGTGCGGGCGATCAGGTGCGGGTGGCCGACCGGCCGCGGCGGCGCGCCGGGCAGGGTGACGTCGACCTGGTCCTCGGCCAGCTTCGCTTCCAGCTCGCCAGCGTCGAGGCTCGCGGCGCGCGTCTCCAGCAGCGCTTCCAGCTCCTGCCGGGCGCGGTTGGCGGCGCCGCCGACGGGCCCCCGGTCCTCTTGCGGCAGCTCGGCAATCCCGCGCAGGATCGCGGTCAGATCGGCTTTGCGGCCGAGGTGATGGACCCGCAGCTCCTCCAGCTCGGCGCTGCTGGCGGCGGCCTCGATCGCGGCGGCGGCCTCCGCCCTGATCTTCTCGATCCGCTCAAGCATCGGGCTGGGCCTCCGGCATGGCGAGCGACGATAGCCGCTGCGCGGCGATCGCCGCCGCGGCGGCGACGTTGAGGGACTCGGCTCCGCCCGGCCGCAGAGGGATCGTCGCCTGGACCGAGCAGGCGGCGAGGACCTCGTCGGGCAGGCCCTCCCGCTCTGCGCCCAGGCAGATGGTGGCGGCGCCGTCGAGCGCCTCGAGGCCCGCGCCCCCGTGGGCGACCAGCGCCGCCCGCGGCTCCGGGGTCGCCTCCACCCCGGCTTGCAGCGGCGGCCGGCTGAAGATCGAGCCCATGCTCGCCCTCGCCGCCTTCGGCGAGAAGGGGTCGGCGCAATCGGGGCCGAGGACGACCGGACCCTCGATCAGCGCGTCGGCGGTACGGATGATCGCCCCCACGTTGCCCGGGTCGCCGACCCCGTGCAGGTAGACGCAGGAGGCCGCCGGGCGCTCCCCCCACTGCCTTGGCCAAACCGCGATCACCCGGGTGCCCGAGCCGAGGGCTGAGAGGTCCGCGAGCAGACCAGGCTCGACCTCCTCGCCTTCGAGGCCCGACCCGGCGGCGGCGAGCACGAATTTCGGTTCTACCCCGGCGGCCAGGCCCGCCTCCAGCAGATCCTCGCCCTCGGTCGCGAACAGGCCCTCGCGTTCGCGGTGCTTGCGGTCGCGCAGCTTGCGGACCAGCTTCAGCTTCTCGTTGTGGGGGCTCTCGATCATCTTCTTACCTGCGGTCTGTCTTTTTTCTGGTCGGCGGATTCTTCTCCTGGAACGAAAAAGCGGGCCGAAATTCGGCCCGCCCGGGAGAAAGGAATGTGAGTGCGCCCTCAGGCGGCCGCACCCTCCCGGGCTAGCTCCACGAATCGGCGAAAGGCCTCGCGGTCATGCACCGCGATATCGGCCAGCATCTTGCGGTTCACCTCGACTTCGGCCTTGCTCAGGCCGTTGATCAGTTCGGAGTAGCTCATCCCCTCGAGCCGCGCCGCGGCGTTGATCCGGGTGATCCAGAGCCGGCGGAAGGTCCGCTTTTTGTTGCGCCGGTCGCGGTAGGCGTACATCCCCGACCGCTGCACCTGCTCTTTGGCGAAGCGGTAGGAGGAGTGCTTGCGGCCGAAGTAGCCCTTCGCTTCCTTCAGCACCTTGCGGCGCTTCTTGCGCGCGTGGACGGAGCGCTTGACGCGGCTCACTTGCCACCTCCGAGGAGGGCCCGCACCGTCTTGGCGTCGTTCGGCGAGATCTCGACCGGACGCGCCATCTGCCGCTTCCGCTTCGGCGACTTTTTCTCCAGGATGTGGCTGGAGAACGCGCGCCGGCCACGGAGCTTGCCCTTGGCGGTTTTGCGAAAGCGCTTCTTGGCGCCGGAATGGGTTTTCATCTTCGGCATCGGGCTCGCTATTGAAGCAGACGCCTGGCCCCTGGGTACGCTGGCGCCGCGATGCGCATCCTCTACGTCGTCGGAACCCGGCCTAATTTCGTCAAGACCGCCCCGGTGATCGGCGCCCTGCGCGAGCGCCACCCCGGGGGCCGCCACGCAATCGTCCACACCGGCCAGCACTACGACCGGCTGATGTCGGAGGTCTTCCTCGAGGAGCTCGGCGTACCCGCGCCCGACTACATGCTTGAGGTCGGCTCCGGCAGCCACGCCACGCAGACGGCGCGCACTATGGAGCGCTTGGAGCCGGTCTTGGCCGAGGAGAAGCCGGACCTGGTGATGGTGCCTGGCGACGTCAACTCCACCCTGGCGGCGGCGCTTACCGCGGTCAAGATGGGGATCCCGGTCGCCCACATCGAGTCCGGCCTGCGCAGCTTTGACTTGGCGATGCCGGAGGAGGTGAACCGGATCGTCGCCGACCGCTTCGCCCGCTGGCTCTTCCTCCACAGCGACGAGGCGACCGAGAACCTTCTCGCCGAAGGCATCCCGAAGGAGCGGATGTACATGGTGGGCAACACGATGATCGACACGCTGGTGGCGCTGGAGGAGCGGTTCCGCACTGCCGGAGCGGCGGAACGGCTCGGAGTGGAGCCCGGCTCCTACGTGCTGGTCACCCTCCACCGCCCGGCGCTCGTCGACGGGCCGCTGCTCGCCGAGACCGTCGCGCGGCTTGCGGCGCTGGCGCGGGAGATGCCGGTCGTCTTCCCGGTCCACCCGCGGACGCGGAAGATGATGGAGGGCCTGGAACCGGATCATCCGGGCCTGCTCCTTACCGACCCCCTGGGCTACCTCGACTTCCTCTCGCTGCTGGCCGACGCCGGCGCCGTTCTCACCGATTCGGGCGGCATCCAGGAGGAGACGACCTACCTCGGCATCCCCTGCTTCACGCTGCGCGACAACACCGAGCGGCCGGTGACGATCCGCGCCGGCACCAACACCCTGCTCGGCCTCGATCCCGCCACGATCGCCGGCATCCCGTCGGCGCTGGCGCAGCGCGGCGACGCGCCGACTCACCCGCCACCCCTCTGGGACGGCCGCGCGGCGCAGCGGATCGCCGACGCGATCCTCGCCAACCCCTCCTAGGAGTCGGCGGGGGCGTCGGTCGCGGCGGGTGAGGCGTCTGCCGTCGCGGCGTCGTCGGCAGTCGCGGCGTCGTCGGCCGGAGCGGCTTCGTCGGCCGGAGCGGCTTCGTTCAGCTTGTCGACCTCTTTGCTCGGCCCCAGCAGCATGCTCATGTTGCGCCCTTCCTGCAGCGGCGCGGACTCGATCACCGCCAGGCCGTCGAGGTCGTCGAAGAGCTTCTGCAGCAGATCCCGGCCGCGCTCGGGGTGGGCCTGCTCGCGGCCGCGGAACATGATCGTGACCTTGACCTTGTCGCGGTGCTTCAGGAACCGTTCGACATGGCCCTTCTTGGTCTCGTAGTCGTGCGTCGCGATCTTCGGCCGCAGCTTGATTTCGCGGATGTTGACCTGCTGCTGGTGCTTGCGGGCGGCCTTCTGCTTCTGCTCCTGCTCGTATTTGTACTTCGAGTAGTCGAGCAGGCGCGTCACCGGCGGTTTCGAGTTCGGCGCCACCTCGACCAGGTCGAGGTCGGCCTCCTGCGCCTTGCGCAGCGCCTCGCTGGTGTCGACGATCCCCAGCTGCTCGCCGTCGGCGCCGATCAGGCGCACCTGCGGGACCCGGATCCGCTCGTTGATCCGCGTCGTGTCGCGCTCTGGGGGGCGCCGATCGAACCTGCGTGGGACCGGCACTATCGAAGGTCGGACTTCAAGAGGACGAGAAGGTAGGCGGGCACGGGGCGCTCAGCGGCGGCGGTGATTTTGCGTGCCTGCGATCAAGTTCGGCGCAGTATAGAGACAGAACGCGCTTGCGCAAATCGCGCCTGCCAGTACGTCCGTGGCCCGGGATCAGCGTTTCGCCGCCTCGTCCTCGACGCGAGCGGCGAAATCGGCTAGCGACATCTCCCCCAGGTCGCCGTCGCCACGGGAGCGAACGGAGACCGCCTCGGTCTCCTCCTCGCGGTCGCCGACCACCAGCATGTAGGGGTAGAAGCCGATCGTCGAGGCGTCGCGGATCTTCTTGCCGATCGACTCGGAGCGGTCGTCGAGGGTGACGCGGATGCCGAGTTCGCGCAGCCGGTCGTGGGCGCGGCGGCCGTAGTCGTTGTGGCGGTCGGAGATCGGTAGGACGATCGCCTGCACCGGCGCCAGCCAGACCGGGAAGCGGCCGGCGTAGTGCTCGATCAGGATCCCGGCGAACCGCTCCATCGAGCCCAGCAGCGCCCGGTGGATCATCACCGGCCGGTGGGCGGCGTCGTCGGCACCGGTGTAGTAGAGGTCGAAGCGCTCGGGCATCTGGAAGTCGAGCTGGCAGGTGCCGCACTGCCAGGAACGGCCGAGCGCGTCGGTGATGTGGAAGTCGATCTTCGGCCCGTAGAAGGCGCCGTCGCCGGGGTTGAGGGTGTACTCGCGGCTCTGGCTCTCCAGCGCCTCAGCGAGCGCCGCCTCGGCCTTCGCCCACTGCTCCTCGGTACCCATCGACTTCTCCGGCCGGGTCGAGAGCTCGACGTGGACGTCCTCGAAGCCGAAGCGTGCGTAGAGCTCGTCGATCCCCTCGCAGATCGAGGCGACCTCCTCGCCGATCTGCTCCTCGGTGCAGTACACGTGGGCGTCGTCCTGGGTGAAGGCGCGGACGCGCAGCAGGCCGTGAAGTACCCCCTCGCGCTCGTTGCGGGAGACGCGGCCGAACTCGGCCAGCCGCAGCGGCAGCTCTCGGTAGGAGTGTCTGTCGGAGGAGTAGACGAGGCAGGCCCCGGGACAGTTCATCGGCCGCAGTGCGTAGCGGCGGTCGTCGTCCTCCATGAAGTACATCGCGTCCTTGTAGTTGTCCCAGTGCCCCGAGCGGTGCCAGAGCTGCTCGTCGAGGACCTGCGGCGTGGCGATCTCCTGGTAGCCGCGCTTGCGGAGCTGGCCGCGGACCTCACCCTCGATCGTCTGCAGCAGGGTGGTGCCGTTCGGGAGCCAGAACGGCATCCCCGGCGCCTCCTTGCGCAGCATGAAGAGGCCGAGCTGGGGACCGAGCCGGCGGTGGTCCCGTTCCTTTGCCTGCTCGAGCCGCTCGAGGTGCTGCTCCAGGTCCTTCTTCGAGAAGAAGGCGGTGCCGTAGATGCGGGTGAGGCTCTCGCGCGTCTCGTCACCGCGCCAGTAAGCGCCGGCGACCGAGTTCAGCTTGATCGCCTTGATGCGGCCGGTCGAGGGGCCGTGGGGGCCGCGGCAGAGATCCTCGAAGGGGCCGTTGCGGTAGAGCGAGACGGTCTCCACTCCCTCGTCGCGGACCAGGTCCTCGATCAGCTCCACCTTGAAGCCCTGGCCCTGGGAGCGGAAGATCTCGATCGCCTCGGCCGCGGGGACGTCGCGGCGGGAGAACTCCTCGTCGGCGGCGATGTGCTTCTGCATCGCCTCCTCGATCTTCGGCAGGTCCTCTTCGGTGATCTTTGTACCGGGCGGGAACTCGAAGTCGTAGTAGAAGCCAGACTCGATCGGCGGCCCGATCGTCACCTTGGTCCCGGGATAGAGGTCCACCACGGCCTCAGCCATGACATGCGCCGCGTCGTGCCGGATCAGCTCCAGAGCCTCGGGATCCCGGTCGGTGAGGATCGCCACCTCCCCGCCCCCCTCGGGCAGCGGCGCCGCGAGGTCGCGCAGCTCCCCGTCGACCCTGATCGCCAGCGCTGCCTTGGCGAGGCCGGGGCCGATCGCCGCCGCCGCGTCGGCGCCCGTGGCGCCGGCCGGCAGCTCCAACGGCTTGCCGTCGGGCAGGGTGAAGGTGGTCTTCTCGGTCGCGGCCTCCATGCGTGGCAATGGTACGGGGACTTCAGCGGGCGGGACCCTGGCGCGCCTGGCGGACGGCGACCAGCGGGCACGGGCTCTTGCCGGGCAGCGGCTTCCGGACCCTCTCCAGGGTCCAGCCGCCTTCGTCCCGAATCGCGAAGCGCACCCCGGGGGGCAACTTGGGTTCCTCGGTCGAGCGGATGCAGACGCGGCCACCGCGCAGTTCCCAGGCGAGGAAAGGTTCGCCGTGTTCCTCCTCCAGCAGCTGCGGCGAGGCGAAGACCACGGTCGGTCCCGCGCCGACGAGCTTGCGGTAGTCGCTCAGGGTCGATGAGTAGGAGGTCGGCCCGACAGGGGCGTTGGCAAGGGCGAGGACCGAGCAGAGTCCGGCCGCCGCAGCAAACAGAACGCTCGTGAGGTACAGCGGTGGGACTTTTCCCCGCATGGCCGGGATAAGTCCCACCGCTGATGCCTGAGCAAACGGCAGGAGAATCGTCAGGGCGACGAGGGGCGAGGCGATCTCGATCGCCTTGGCGGCGGTGTATGGGGTACCACCTGCTCGAGCGGCGGCGTAGGCCAGCGCCGCGGCCCCGAGCCCGGCGAGGATGGCGATCTCCCGGCGCCGCCAGAGCTGCACCAGCCCGTAGACGAAGAGTGCCAACGCAAAGGCGACGCCGAGGTAGAAGGCGACCGCCGGGATCGCACCATCACCGGGCGCGAGCCGGAAATCTCCCGAGGGCCAAATTCCAAAGGCCTCAAACGGCGAGATCTGGCCGAAGAGGTTGCCGAGGCCGGGGCCGTTGGGGTCGAAGGTCTCGAAGTTGGCGAAGTCGACCATGCGGCCCAGCTCGGGGAGGGTGAGGAGGGCGAAGACGAGGAGGGCGAGATCTAGCGCTCGGGCCGCGGGTCCTGTCCGGGGGTGGGGGTCTTCGTCCTCACGAGTTGCGGGCGAAGACCCCCACCCCCGGCCACCCGCGGCACATGCGATCGCCCACAGGACGGCTGCGCCACCAAGCCAGATCAGGCCGGGGAAGCTGTAGGTGTAGACGCTGCCCACTGCGATGAGGGCCGCAGGGACGAAGCGCAGCGAAAGGTCGCGCCAGCTCCGATTGGCCTCCCTCAGAGCGAGGACGAAGGCTAGGAGGAAGAGGGCTTGCATCGTCTCCTTGAAGGCGCCCTGGGCGAGGTAGGAAGCGACGAGGTAGGTGAGGCCGACGAGCAGGGCGGCGGCGGTTCGGGGGATCGGCCGCAGGTCCCCGAAGGCGGTGAGAGCAGTCAGCGAGGTGAGGATCGCGACCGCGACGGTGAGACCGCTGAAACCTTGGACGAGGCCGATCCCGAGGCCCTTGTTCAGGGCAACGACCACCGAGTGCGGCCCCAACGGATAGCCCTGGTTCAGCAGCTGCGAGGAGTGGCCGTCGGCGAGCCGATCGGTCGCCAGCAGATGCTGCGACATGTCCGGGTTGAACCCGGTGCCGAGGATTCCGAAGTGTCCCTCGACGGCAAAGGGAAGCGATGCGGCAAGGAGGGCGACCAGCGCCACCGGCCAGCCGGCGCGAAGCGCGTCCCCCCCGTTCTCGACCCTCCCCCAGACGTACGCCGCCGAACCGACAGTCAGCGCCGCGACGACGAGCGCCGAGAAGACCCCATCGCCCGGCAGCCGCACCGTCCCCCAGCAGACCATGCAGAGCAACGCCAGGCCGACTGCCGGCGACAGCCAGGACCAGTGTCGACCCCCGCACAGCCGCACCGCGGCCTGCCCGATCACCAGCGAAGACGCGCAAACCGCCAGCACCGCTCCATAGGTCGCGATCACGAGGCCGCGAGCCTAGAGGAACCGCCCCTCCCTACGTCGGGGTTTGCTGAACGTCCCTAGATTGTCCCAATGAGATTCTTCATTCCCACGGTATTGGCCGCCGCCGCTGTCGTCCTCTTCACTCCGTCCTCGGCCGTCGCGGGCACCGACTACGACTGCTCCGACTTCGCCAACCAGGCCGAAGCCCAGGAATACCTCCTGCCCGGGGACCCCTACCGCCTCGATGCCGACAGTGACGGGATCGCCTGTGAGGACCTTCCCTGCCCCTGCTCCTATGAAGAAGGATCTGAAGGGGACAGTGGCGGCGACTCGGCCCAGACTCCCCCTTACCGACTGACGAAGGCAGCCGCCCGGCGCGCCGCCCGAGCCGTCGCCCGCAAGTTCGCGCGGCGAAACCCGCGGGTGGACACCGCGGCGATTGGGACCTGCAGGCGCCTGACCGAGCGTCGAGTCGACTGCCAGGCGAGCGCCCGCGGCCGCACCAGCACGACGAAGACGACTTGCCACATGCGGATCGCGGTCAGAGCGGTAGACCGCCAGCCGAAGGCGAGGCTGGCCTCGTCCAGCTGCACGACCCGCTTCATCGCGAGGCTCACCGCCGAACGAGCCCGTGGTGCCATCCTCGTCCGTGGGACGGAACTCGCCGGCAAGCGCGTCGCTCTTGGCTTCCTCGAACGCAACAGCCGCACCAGCTTCACCGGGATGGTCGAATGGAGCCAACCCGCCACGACGACTTCCCCGAGGCAGGAATGCTTCGCTCTGATGGAAGCGGCGCTGCTCGGGAGTGGCCGCATCAATGTCTCGCTGATCGAAAGCGGCTGCGAACCCCGGGCCTCCTGAGTGGGCGTAACTGGGCTCGAACCAGTGACCTCCGCCTTGTCGAGGCGGCGCTCTCCCAACTGAGCTATACGCCCGGGATACCTGAATCTAGCAGCGGCCATGCGCAGGTTGACACGAGGCAGAAAGGGACTAAAGGTTCGCCTGCAAGTGTCGATGCAACTGATGCAACTTTCAGGACCTCCCGGTGTTTATGGAGGCGAGCTTCGAGCTTGAGGACCGACGAGCCAGGGAACAGATCTTCTGGTGGTACGTCCTTCGGAAACAAAGGGCCCCGGCTGGGGCCCTTTTCCGTTCTATGCTCGCGGAAGTGGCGACGGGCACCACCAAGAACGGGGTCTCCTACGACTCGGCCGCGTTCGACCGGGTCGAGCGCCGCTTCTGGACCGACGTCTGGGATTCGGTCCCCGCGGAAGTCGCCCGTGAGCGCGGGATCGAGCGGCGGGACTTCGGATCGATCCGTGGGGTGATCGTCAGGGACCTGGCCAAAGTCGGGATGCTGAACCTGCTCCTCGGAGCCGCCGAGGACCCTTCAGGTGGAGAGCTCGCAGCCGCGGTCGAGTGGGCGGACTCGCGAGGAGTCGCCCCCTACGTCCCGCTCAGCCCAGGGCTACCGGGGTCCGCCGCCGCGGAGGCATGGCTGAAGGAGCGGGGCTTCACGCCCGCCTACGCCTGGATGAAGTTCGTCCGCGACACGCACCCGCCCCGCTTCCCCGCCCCGGAGGGCGTTGAGGTCATCGAGCTGAACGCCGCGGACCAGGAGCCCTTCGGGACGATCGCTGCGATCGGGTTCGGGCTCCCGGCCTGGGCGGCCGAGTTCTTCGCCCACCTGCCCGGGCGGGAGGGATGGCGCTGCTACGTCGCCAAAGTCGACGGTGAGGCACAGGCTTGCGGGGCGATGTTGATCGATAACGAGATCGCCGAGTTCGGCACCGCCGCCACCCTCAAGGGGGCCCGCGGCCGCGGCTGCCAGACCGCGCTCCTGCACCGCCGTATCAGCGACGCCAACGAGACCGGCTGCCGCACGCTCTTCGTCGAGACGGGCGAGCGCGTTCCCGACCGGCCCTCGGCCAGCTATCGCAACATCCTCCGCGCCGGCTTCGAGGAGGCCTACCTGCGGCCCAACTGGCAGCGACGCCTGGGCTAGTTGCACGCCGCCGCCCCATATTCCTGGGACCCCACGATGCGACCGAGGAAGCCTGCATGGCTCGGAGCCCCGAGGGAAACGACGATGCAATGCCGGATCAGCATCTCGTCCGGGCCTTGGACCATCCGGTTCGCGTCGCCTTCCTCAAATTGCTGGCCGAACGAGGCAGCATCGGCGCGCCCGAAGCTTTGTCGAGCCTCGACATGGACGACATCGCGCTGGGCAACGTCGCCTACCACGCCTGGGTCCTGGAGCACCTGGAGTTGATCGAGACGGCCGAGGACACCGGGCCCTGGGGCACCCGCTTCAGAGCCACGTCCAAGGGCGAACTGGCGCTGATGGCGCTGGGCTTCCCCACCTAAAGCGTCGCCGCGCCAGGCAAGAAAACTGCCTTGATTAGTTGACGGTGCCCACCGCCCTTGAAAGGGTTCGGGCCACCAGTCAAAGCCCCAATGAGCACCGCCGAGCTGAGTCTATCCTTATACGACACGAATCGGTGCAACATAGGGAGATTTTTTTCCGGACTCAGCTCGGCTGCTCATTAACTCCCCCAGTGAAGCTCGGTCGAACGGCACCGGGCCTTCCCACGGAAGAAGGTGATCCGATGGTCGCTATGTCTGTAAAGGCCATGCTCCCGGTCGGCGCTCGCGAAAAGATGGCCTAGGCATCCCTAGGGGAGAGCGGGGGACCTGCCTTAACCAGGCTGAGTGCCCCGCCTGCTGCGGAAACCTGATGTGGCGAGAACCAGAGGCGCCTACCGGAATCGAACCGGTGTAAACGGCTTTGCAGGCCGCTGCGTAGCCACTCCGCCAAGGCGCCGGGGGCGGATGAAGCCTAGCGCCGCTCAGGCGGCTTCGGACGTTTCCAGGACCCGGAATGCGATACCGGCGTCCTGAAGCCTGGAGAGAAGGGCATCGCCCATCGCGACGGCGGTGGTCACCTGGCCGGACGTCTTTGGCAGGTCGTCGAAAGCGAGGCAGAGGCCGGACTCGGCCAGCATCTTCGAGGTCTCCGTGTAGCCGGGGTCGCCTCCTGCGACCTCGGTGACCACCCGCCGGCCGCCGCCTTCGCCGACGAAGACGACCTTGAACCAGCTGCGCTCGCGCCGAGCCTCGTCGGGCCCCTCCCCCGGCGCTTTCGCCCTCAGCATCAACTTCCTCGCCGGCGGCAACTGAGCGAGCAGGCCCGCGGTCAGGACGCCGGCGCCGGCGCCGGCAACGGTCGCGAGGTGCTTGGCGACCATGTTGTGGCCATAGGTGAAGTCGGGGCCATAGCGATCGAGAGCCGCGGCCGTTCGGCGGATGATGATCCCGTCGATCGTCGGCAGCGGCACCGTCCAGCCACCGAGACTCCCATCGCGGCGGATCCTGGGACGGGCCGAGTGGACCCTGCGGTCGCTGGGCCAGCGCTCCAGCCGGCGGCGCTCCTTGCCGGCGCTCAACGTCTGCCGGGCCCGGGCGAAGCCGTTGATCGCGGAGTGGTAGGTGCCGCCCGAGAAGCGAGCGTTGGTCTTGACGTAGCCGTTCAGCCTCAGCGGGACACCCTCGGGCAGCTGCAGAACCGTGAAGTAAGCGCCGAGGTCGTGCGGGATCGAGTCGAAGCCGCAGCAGTGGACGACCCGGGCGCCGGTGCGCTCCGCCTCCGCGTGGTGCTCGATCCACATCCGGTCGATGAACTCCGGCTCTCCGGTCAGGTCCGCGTAGTCGGTGCCGGCGGCGGCGCAGGCCGCTACCAGGGGCTCGCCATAGAGGGCGTACGGACCGACGGTCGTGATCACCACCCGGGTCGCGGCCGCGATCTCGTCGAGAGCGGCGCGATCGCCGGCATCGGCCTCGAGGATCTCGGGAGCCAGCGTTTCGGGCGCCTCTTCGGCTAGACGCGCGGCGACGGCGTCCAGCTTCGATCGGCTGCGACCGACGAGCGCCCAACGTAACCCCTGCGGCGCGTGCGTCGCTAGGTAGCTGGCGGTGAGGCCGCCGGTGAAGCCCGTGCCGCCCAAAAGCGCCACGTCATAGCGCCGGGAACCCTCCATCGCGCCATTCTCTCAGGATGCCCCTCGGCGGGTCCGCACCTGGAACGGGCGTCGCAGACGACCAGTCAGCGACCACGACGCCCGTTGCAGGTGCAAATCGTCAACGAGCGCCCTTGACAAATGTCAGGCCCAAGTCAAAGAACCGCGGAAGCGGACCCGCTCTCGACCGGGTGCCCGCCCGCGCGCCAGGCGGGAATGCCCTTGCCGACGTGGATCACCTCGAACCCGGCCCGCTGCAGGATCGAGGCAGCGAGCCCGCTGCGTTTGCCGCCGCGGCAGACCGTGGCGATCGGCCGGTCGCGGGGCAGCTCGTCGAGCCGCCGGGCCAGATCGCCATAGGGGATGTGGAGGGCGCCGGGGATGTGCTCGGCGGCGTACTCGGAGGCGTTGCGCACGTCGAGGACCAGCGGCCCTTCCTCCCCGCCCACCCGCCGTGCCAGCTCGTCGGTATCGATCAGTTCGATCCTGTGGACGGGGCGTTCCTCGGTGCGCCAGGCGGTCATCCCGCCCTCGAGGTAGCCGCGCACGGGCAGACCCACCGAGGCGAGCAGCTGCGCCGCCCGCCTCTCGTCGCCATCGGAAGCAGCGACCATGACGACGTCCGTTCCCTTGGGTGCGACATGCGACACCTTGGTGGCGAAACCGGTGTCGTAGGCGGAGGCGCTGAGAGCCCCCTCGATGTGGGCCTCATCGAACTGCTCGTTGGTGCGGCCGTCGATCACCAAGGCCCCCCGCTCGACCAGCTCCTCGACCTCGTGCGGGCTGAGCGGCGCCGGCGTCCCGAAGTCCTCGACGAGGGGCCCTTTGTTGAGGCCGACGATGCGCTCGACGTTTGGCGGTTTGTCGCCCAGTGAGCCGACCTGGTCCTCGACGAACTCCTCCTCGTCGTCGATCGCAAGCGCCCGGTTGTGGCGGCGCTCGAAGCCGATCGTCGAGGAGGTCTTGAGGTCGAGCCCCGAGCCGCCGCAGAGCGAGCCGCCCAGATGGCCAGGCCAGACCTCAACCTCGTCGGGCAGGCGCAGGAGGCGCTGGTGCAGCGAGCGGAACATCTCGGCGGCGCCTTCGCGCGGCTCCACGGCCAGATCGGGACGGGCGACGTCGCCGATGAAGAGCGAGTCGCCGGTCAGGAGCGCCCAGGGGGCGCCGCCCCGCCTCGCGTCGCTGAGCAGGAAGCAGGTGTGCTCGGGACGGTGCCCCGGCGCGTGGATCGCCTCGATCGTCAGGTCACCCAGCTCCAGCTTCCAGCCGTCCGCGAACGGCTCGTGCGGGTACTGCGCCTCCGCCAGCTCGTGGACGTGAATCGTCGCCCCCGTCGCCTTGCACAGCCTCCCGTGCCCGGAGATGTGGTCGGCGTGGTTGTGAGTCTCCAGCACGTGCCCGACCCGCACCCCGTGCAGCCGCGCCAGCCGCAGGTACGGCTCGACGTCCCACTGCGGATCAACCACCGCCGCAACGCCCGCTTCCCGGTCGGCGACCAGGTAGGAGGCGCAGCCGAGGTCCTCGTGGATGATCTGGCGAAAAAGCATTTCAGCCGGCTCCCAGGCTAGCGCGCCGCGCCCCGCCGCACGGCTAGAATGCTTCCGATGCGGCTGTAGCTCAGCTGGCTAGAGCGTCTGCTTGCCATGCAGAAGGTCGAGGGTTCGAATCCCTTCAGCCGCTCCTAGGAAAGGCCCCGCTCCGGCGGGGCTTTTCTGTGTGCGGATCAGAAGAACGCGTTCGCCGTGACCTTCTGACTCCCGACTTCGCTGCCCATTCGCAGCCGTCATTCATCCCGGACTATCTGTGCCGGACGGCCTGTCAGAATTACGTCATGACCAAGGCTGAGCTTCATCAGATGGTTGATCGCCTGCCCGATCAGGCAGTCGATGGCGCGGCGATTCTGCTTCGCGAGGTGACGGACGGCCGGATCGACCCCGAGCAGGCTTGGTTCTGGACCCGCGAGTGGCAGGAGCGCGAGCGGGCAGCCGACAAAGATCTCGCCGCCGGTCGGGTAACTCGCTTTGAGAGCGATGAGGATTTTCTAGCGGAGTTAGACGAGCGCACGAAGCCGCTCGATGCCGACGCGTGAAGTTCTCGCGTCGTTCTGGCGCGACTGGGACCAGCTAAGTCCAAAGCAGCAGCGGGAATTCCGCGATGCGGTAGCTCAATTCATCGCCAATCTCGCCGAAGATAAGCAAGGTTTTCATCCCCGGCTTCGCGTGAAACGGGTCCAGGGGCATCCTGGAATCTGGGAGATGACTTGGGCCTATGATGGCCGCGCGACCTTCCAGTACGGCGAGGAAGTCCAGTCCGGCCAGCCGCACATTATCTGGCGGCGTGTCGGAACCCATTCGATCTTCCGTCGCCCTTGATTGTTTGGGCAGCGGGACGATCTCGCTGCCCAAACCCAGCGGAATCGTGCCTGACTCAACCCAATCTCCGGGCGGCGCGTCCTCGGTCTTTAGCTCTGGACTGCGAGAACTATTGCGAGCCAGATCGCTTGCCATGCAGAAGGTGGAGGGTCGAATCCCTTCAGCCGCTCCTAGGAAAGGCCCCGCTCCGGCGGGGCTTTTCTGTGTCCGGGCGCCGGCTCTGCCGTGGCCGTGCGTCGACCGGAAAGTATGCTCGCGCGGTGCGTCCTCTTCGGTATTCCATCAACGTCACTTTGGACGGATGCTGCGATCACCGTGCGATAACCCCGGACGAAGAGATGCATCGTCACGCGACGGAGATCCTCGCCCAGGCCGATGCTCTCCTCTTCGGCCGGGTGACCTACGAAATGATGGAGTCAGCCTGGCGGCCGCCGGGGCAGATGGAAGCTATGCCGGATTGGATGGCGCCTTTCGGCCGGACGATCGACGCGGCAAAGAAGTACGTCGTGTCGAGCACCCTGAACCGGGTCGATTGGAATGCGGAGCTCGTGAGTGGGGATGTCGGGGAGGCAGTTCAGAAACTAAAGCAGGAGTCGGGTAAGGGACTGTTGGTGGGAGGCGTCAAGCTCCCACTGGCGTTGGCGGAGCTGGGATTGATCGATGAGTACGAGTTGGTGGTACATCCCAGGCTGGTGGGCCATGGGCCGACGTTGTTCGCGGGGCTCTCGAAGCGTGTCGACTTGAGGCTCGTGAGCCGGCAGGAGTTCGGCTCAGGGGCGGTGGCGATGCGGTATGAGCCTCGGGTTAACTAGAGGCGCTTGCCGGAATCGCACGGGCGTCAGCCGCTTCCAGGGACGCCGTGGCTGAGCAGGTTCCAATCGTGTCCAATGTGCTCGCCACGATCGAGCGCCGTGACTGGGCGCGCCTCGAGGTGTTGCTGGATCCCGAAGTTCATTGGACGACGGCGGTGGAGGAGCATCTGCACGGCCCAGCGGAGGTCATCGCCTGCCTTGCCGAGGACCCGCCCCTTGCGCCTCCCGCATTTCACCAGGTGCGCGACGGGTGTATCACCCGCTGGATCGATACGCCTGGTTAACCCGGGGGCAGTGGCCCCCGGCGCATCGCACTTGTTTCGACTACTTATTATTGGGTATTCTGTAGCCGTTCCCACATCGATCCATCCCCCTACCGACGCGGAGGGCAGAGGAGGAGCGTGAAGCGAAGCCAGATCGGCGCCGTCGTTACCCTGGCCACGGTTGCCCTGATTTCGCTCCTCCCTGCCGCCGCGTCGGCTTGGGCGCCGGCCGGGAGCGCACCGGTCCATCCTGGCGTCCAGACCTTCACCCAGGGTGCCCAGTGCACCTCGAACTTCGTCTTCCAGGAAGGCTCGACCGTCTTCCTCGGGCAGGCGGCCCATTGCTCGGGCACCGGCGCGGCGACCGAAACGGACGGCTGCACGAGCGAGTCGCTGCCCCTGGGGACGCCCGTCGAGGTCAGCGCCGGCAGGTCCGGCTCCCTCGCCTACAACTCCTGGCTGGCGATGCAGGCGGCCGGCGAGCGGGATGCGGACACCTGCGCTTTCAACGACTTCGCGCTGGTCAGACTCGACCCCGTCGACGTCGCCCTCGTCAACCCCTCGGTGCCCGGGTTCGGAGGGCCAACCCGCGTGGGCAGCGTCGGCGACCTCGGCTCGACCGTCTACTCCTACGGCAACTCGGAACTTCGCCTCGGCGTCACCAAGTTGAGCCCCAAGCAGGGGATCGTCGTGCAGAGTGAAGGCGGCGGCTGGAGCCACAACGTCGCCACCCTGACGCCCGGCGTCCCCGGCGACTCGGGCAGTGGCTTCCTCAACGAAAACGGCGAGGCCTTCGGAGTGCTGAGCACCCTGCAGATCGCGCCGCTGGCCGGCTCCAACGGCGTTGGGGATCTGGCTCGCGAGCTTGCCTACGCCCGAACCCATGGCTTCCCCGATCTGCAGTTGGTGCCGGGGACCGAGTCGTTCAGGCCGAACCTGGCCGCCGCCATCCTCGGGTCTTAATCCGCTAACTCGCCGATCAGGTCGTCGAGGTCGAGCGGCCAGGTGCCCATCTCGACGCCATCTCCCTCGGGCGGACGCGGCCACTGATCCCGGGGGCGGTCCCAGTAGAGCTCGACGCCGTTCTGGTCGGGGTCGGAGAGGTACAGCGCCTCACTGACGCCGTGATCCGAGGCGCCCTCGAGCGGCCAGCTCGCCTCGCTCAACCGCCGCAGCGCATCGGCGAGAGCGCGGCGGGTCGGGTAGCGGATCGCCGTGTGGAAGAGGCCGGTGCTGCCTGGCGCGGGCGGCGTGCCGCCTTTCGAGTGCCAGGAGTTGAGACCGATGTGGTGGTGGTAGCCGCCGGCCGAGATGAAGGCCGCGTCGGCGCCCCAGCGCTGCATCAGCTCGAAGCCGAGGATCCCGCAATAGAAGTCGAGGGCGCGGTCGACGTCGGCGACCTTGAGGTGGACGTGGCCAATGTCGACGCCGGGATCGATCGGCTCGGGCGTCGGGTTGGCGTCGGACTCAGCCATCGGGCATCAAGTTGTCCAGCGCCTCGTTGACGAGGCGGTCGGCTTCGGCGTTCTCGTTGCGGCGGACGTGACGGATCGACCACGAGTCGAAATTGCGCAGCGCCTTCCTCACTTCTCCGTGCAGCTGCTTCATGCCCGGGTTCTTGACTTTGTAACGGCCTTCCACCTGCCGCACGACCAGCTCCGAGTCGCCGATCAGCTCGAGGTCGGTGGCGCCGTGGGCGGCGGCAAGCTCGATCCCCCGCAATAGCGCCCGGTACTCGGCAACATTGTTGGTCGTCTCGCCGATCCGCTCCCCCGCTTCCTCCAGGACCTGGCCGTCGCCGTTGCGGAGGATGACCCCGATCGCGGCGGGACCGGGGTTACCGCGGGCGCCGCCGTCGACGTTGACGGTGATGCGACTCATCTGCTTGAGGCGGGCTCCCCGGCGAGACGTAGCCTGCCGTCTTCTCCGAGTGACGCGTTCCACTGCCGCGCCGCCGCGTCGAGCTGGTCGATCTCGCTGCCCTTGTCGAGCTCGAAGACGGGACGCAACTCGTCGTCTACGTCGACCCCCCACTGGTACCAGGAGAGCTCCCAGGCGACGGTGACCCGCACCTGTGCCGGTGCGCCCGCGGAGGCCCCCACCGACACCCAGGGCGCGCCGAGGGTGCGTGTGAGGCCGGCAACGGTGCGGCCGGCCTCGCTTGAGTTGAAGCGGGCGACCGCACGCTGGAAGGGGGTCATCGCCTCATCGCCGGGGGGTGCCGCGCGGGGACGTCGCGAGGGAGCCGCGGGATCGGGCGACGTTGCCGGTGACGGCGCCGCGGGTGCCCCCGATCGGCGGGGGCGGCGCCGCAGCAAGCCGCTCAGGCGGCCACGGCCTTCATGCCCCCGATCCTGCTGCCGGTCCGACTCGGGCGCGCTGGCCGCCCGCCAACCGATTCGCTCGGCCCGAGCGGTGCAAAGATCGCAGACGGACTCACACTGCTCGCGGTCGAGGTAGTCGTGCACGCGCTCGCCGGCGAGGATCGTCCGGCCGCAGATCGCGCAGCTGCTCTCCATCAGCCTTGCTGGAGATGCGCTTTCAACCGCATTACCGCCTTGGTGTGCAGCTGGGAGACGCGCGACTCGGTGACCCCGAGGACCTCGCCGATCTCCCGCAGGGTGAGGTTCTCGTAGTAGTAGAGGGCGACGACGAGCTGCTCGCGCTCGGGCAGCGAGCCGATCGCCTCGGTGAGGCGGTCCTTGACCTCGGTCGAGGCGAGCGCCTCCTGCGGGTCAGCGGCCCCCTCGTCGGCGATCGTGTCGAGCAGCGAGACCTGGTCGCCGGAGGAGTCGGAGACGGTCCAGAGCTCGTCGAGCGCGTAGACGGAGGAGTTGGCGATCTCCAGCAGAGCGCTCTGCAGTTCCTCTTCGGTCAGGTTCAGCTTCGCCGCCAGCTCAGCCTCGCTCGGGGCCCGCTGCAGCTCGTGCTCGAGCTTCGCCTGGGCGGCTTCGATTTCGCGGGCGCGCGAGCGGACCGAGCGCGGTACCCAGTCGAGCGAGCGCAGTTCATCGATGATCGCGCCGCGGATCCGCGTCATCGCGAAGGTCTCGAACTTGATCCCCCGCTCGGGCTCGAAGCGCTCGATCGCGCCGATCAGGCCAACGAGGCCGTAGGAGATCAGGTCGGCGTCTTCAACGTGGGATGGCAGCCCGGCGCCGAGGCGGCCGGCGACGAACTTGACCATCGGCGAGTAGGCGACGACGAGCCGCTCCCGCGCGCCGTCGTCCCCCTCGTCCTTGTAACGGCGCCACAGGTCGCGGAGCTCAACCTCCTTCACGCCGGTTTCCATCAGCCGATTCTACGGTCGTTTGCGGGGATTTGTCTCATGCGCGGGGGTGGCTTGCAGCGTAGGTGTCACGCAGCCGGGCGGCGTCGACTCGGGTGTAAATCTGGGTGGTCGAGATCGACGCGTGGCCGAGCAGCTCCTGAATCGTACGCAGGTCCGCGCCCCCCTCGAGCAAATGCGTTGCAAAGGAATGCCTAAGTGCGTGGGGCGAGACCCCCGCCGCGAGGGCGGCTTCACGCGTCCAGAGGCCGAGGCGGCGGGTGATGTCGGAGTTGGAGAGGCGGCGGCCGCTCTTCGAGAGGAAGAGCGCCGGCTCGCGTGGGTCGACGGCGAGAGCGCGCCGGCCCTTGTCGAGGTAGCGCCGCAGCGCCCGCTGCGCGGGCTCGCCCACCGGCAGCAGCCGCTCCTTCGAGCCCTTGCCGAGCACGCGCAGCTGCTCGGTCTCGAAGTCGAGGGCGCCGAGGTCGAGGTTGACGATCTCCTCGCAGCGCAAGCCGCAGGAGTAGGCGAGCTCGAGCATCGCCCGGTCGCGCAGCTCCAGCGGCGTGCGGGCCGGGATCCGCTCCAGCAGCGACCGCATCTGCTCGGTCGAGAGGACGTGCGGCAGCTTCTCGGCGCGCTTCGGGCTGGAGACGAGCTCGGCCGGGTTAGATCCCGCCTTGCCGGTGCGGACGAGATAGCCGAAGAGCCCCCGGATCGACGCCAGCTTGCGCGCGACCGTGGCCGGCGCCGCCCCGGCACTGGAGAGTCCGGCTCCGTAGCGACGCACGTCCCGGTGGCGCACGTCGCCGGGATCGAGGCCCTGCCCACCGGCCCACTCGGCGAACCCGCCGAGATCGACGCCATAGGCCCGCCGGGTGCGCTCGGCTGACCCGCGAGCACACAGGTCCCGGTCGTAGGCGCTGAGTGCCGTTTCCCAGTTCATCGAGGCTTCATTCGCCCCGCTCCTGCCTCGTCCTTTGGGATCAGCCGAGGTAAATCGGCGTCCCGACTTCGACCTGCTCGTATAGGTCTTCCACATCGGGGATCGACATCCGCACGCAGCCATGAGAGGCAGCGGTGCCGAGCGAGGAGGTTTCTTCAGTGCCGTGGATACCGGCGCCTTCGAAGATGCCCATCCAGCGAGCCTTGATCGGGTTTTCGGGTCCGGGCGGAATCGTCTGACCGGCCAGCGATCCGGCCCAATCCGATTCCGGCACGTTCCAGACCGGGTTTTCTTCCATGGATTCGATCTGGTACAGACCTTCAGGCGTTGCGAATCCTTCCGCACCGACGGCCACGGTGTACGTCTCCGCCAGCTTCAGGTTCTTCCAGAGGCGCAGCGTGAAGTTGAAGCGGTCGAGGGTCAGGTAGGTCGGGTATTGGGCAGCGACCTCCTTCGTGGTGATTTCCGGTGCGACCGAGTGGGCCTGGGCGACGATCACGTCGGGCGCGTCGGCGTTCAGGACCGCCGACTTCAATTCCCTCTCGAGCAGGTTGTCCCGCAGCTTCAGCCCGTCCTCGCCGGCCACCACATTGAGCGATTCCCCGCTCGGTTCGACGCCGGCGTTGCGCGGTTCGCGGTTGACGTCGGCCGCGACCCGGCGGACGAAGCGGTTGATCGCCGGCTCGGAGTAGGCGATGTGGGGAGCGATGCTTTCCTCGACCTCGCCGCCGCTGACATAGCGGACGAGCCGACCCGGCAGCCCGCCGTCCTGGCTGTCCTCAATCGCCTCTTCGACGGCGGCGTCGACGTCGGCGCGGATCTTCAGCTTCTCTCCCGGCAGCTCCCACGTCTCGCCGCGGAAAGAGACCTCCAGCGAGCCTCTCAGCGGCGCCAGCAATTGGCGTCGGACCAGCGCCGCCGCCTCGTCGTCGTGCAGGCCGCCGACATCGACGCCGCCGATCGTCACCCCCTCGGCGATCTCGTCCTTCTGGGTGCTGTCGTAGGCGTAGGCGCCGCCGACGAGGAGCACCAGCAGCACGGCGGCAACCAGCGCCGCTATCGAGGTCTTCGTTCCCATCTTCAGCTGAAGCTTGTCTCTTGACGTCTCAACCCGTTGCAAAAAGTCTAAGCAAACGACTTTTTCGCCCCCAAGGACTCCCTTCCCTGCAAGGGGAGGTGCCCGGTTTATCGGCAGCGGCGGCGGATATCTTTCGTCGATGCGCACGAAGGACGAGGTCCGCGAGGAGGTCTGGAAGGCGATGGACCGCGAGGGCGTCTCGCGCTTCCCCGGAGCCGAGGGCCGCATCCCCAACTTCGCGGGAGCGAAGCTCGCCGCCGAGAAGCTCGCCGGACACCGACTCTGGAAGCGGGCGCGGGTAATAAAGGCGAACCCGGACTCGCCTCAAACGCACGCGCGGCGAATCGCCCTCGAGGAGGGCAGAACAGTGATCATGGCGGTGCCGCGGCTGCGCGACCCCCATCCCTTCCGGGTGCTCGACCCGAAGCGGCTCTCGAAAGCGGCGGTAAAAGAGGCGGCGACGATCAAGGGCGCGCTGAAGCACGGCCGGGTCGTCGCCCTCGACGATCTGCCGGAGATCGACCTGATCCTCTGCGGCTCCGTCGCGGTCAACCTCAGCGGGGCCCGGGTCGGCAAAGGGGGCGGCTACCACGACCTCGAGTACGGGATTCTCAGCCACGCCGGCAAGATCGACACCCACACGACGGTGGCGACGACCGTTCATCCAATCCAGATCCTCCGCCAGCACCTGATGGTCACCGACCACGACCTGCCCTGCGACCTGATCGCCACGCCCCGCGCGGTGATCGAGATCGAGCGCCAGTACGACCGCCCGCGCGGCATCCTCTGGGACCACCTGCAGCCACCGCAGATCCGCGAGATCCCGGTGCTGGAACGGATGGGGTACGCGTAGGTCGCAAGAGAGTGGCTAGCATCCCGCCGGATGCGCGCGGACCCAGAGGACGCCCCGGCGTTTCCCGGCGGCGACTACGGCAACCCCGAGCCGGAATGGCTGAAGGTCGACTGGCGGAAGCACCTGCACCGTGTCGAGCTGCCGGGCGCCGAAGTCACCTATGCCGATATCGGCGAGGGCGAGCCGATCCTCTTCGTCCACGGCCTCGCCGGCTGCTGGCGCAACTGGCTCGAGAACCTTCCCTACTTCGGCCGTACCCACCGCGCGATCGCCCTCGACCTGCCTGGTTTCGGAGACAGCCCCAAGCCGACGTGGAACATCTCGATGCCCGCCTACGGGCGGATGCTGCACGACTTCCTCGAGAAGCTCGGGATCGACCGCGTTGCGGCGCTGGTCGGCAACTCGATGGGCGGCTTCGTCTCGACCGAGGCGGTGATCGAGGAGCCGGAACGTTTCGAGCGGCTGGTTTTGGTCTCGGCGGCAGGCATCAGCTTCGCCGAGGTGCAGGGGCGGCGGGCGGAGGCGATCGGGCGGATGCTCAAAGCCGCGACTCCCTTCCTCGCCGGCGACCGTCGCGCCTGGCTGACGCGGCCGCGGGGACGGAAGCTCGCATTCGGCCGCATCTTTCGCAACCCCAACAAGCTGCGGCCGGAGCTGCTGCAGGAGCAGACGCGTCCGGGACTGCAGGCGCCAGGATTCCACGACGCCCTGATGTCGATCGGGGGCTACGACACGCGCGAGCGCCTGCCCGAGATCGAGATTCCGACGCTGGTGGTGTGGGGCCTCAACGACCAGATCGTCCCGGTCGAGGCGGCGCTCGGGTACCACCGCCTGATCCCTCGCTCGCGCCTCGAGATCTTCGAGCGCACCGGCCACCTGCCGATGCTCGAGCGACCGCTTCGCTTCAACCCGCTGCTCGAAGAGTTCATCGAGTCCTCGCATCCGCTGCAGGCGGAGCGGGACAGCACCGCCATCGGCTGAGTCAGGTGATCGCGCCTTCGGACGCGGAGGAGACCGTGGCCGCGTACTTGGCCATGACGCCGCGGGTGTAGAGCGGCTCGGGCGCCTGGTATTCCGCGATGCGCTTCGCGATCTCCTCGTCGGAGAGGGCGAGGTCGAGACGGCGGTTGTCGATGTCGACGGTGATCTCGTCGCCCTCACGGATCGCGGCGATAGGACCTCCCTTGGCGGCCTCCGGGGCGACGTGGCCGATCATCAGCCCGCGGGTGGCGCCGGAGAAGCGGCCGTCGGTGACCATCGCCACGCTCTCGCCGAGCCCCTCGCCGACGATCGCGGCGGTCACCTGCAGCATCTCCCGCATCCCAGGTCCGCCGACCGGGCCCTCGTTGCGGATCACGACAACGTCGCCCGGGTTGATCTTCTGGTCCTTGACGGCGCGAAAGCATTCCTCTTCGGACTCGAAGACACGGGCGGGGCCGGTCTGTTGGCGGCGCTCGGTGCCGGCTACCTTGACCACCGCGCCTTCCGGGGCGAGGTTGCCGCGCAGGATCGCCAAGCCGCCTTCGGGCTTCAACGGGTTCTCGAGCGGGCGCACCACTTCCTGGTCTGGCGCCTCGGTTGCGGCGGCGGCTTCCTCCCCGATCGTCCTGCCGGTGACGGTTATCGCGTCGGTGTGGAGAATTCCCGCTTTGGCCAGACGCTTGAGGATCACCGGCACACCGCCGGCCGCGAAGAGGTCGGTGGCGACGAAGCGGCCGCCGGGCTTGAGGTCGGCGAATAGGGGGGTCTGGCGGGAGATCCGCTCGAAGTCGTCGATTGTCAGCTCAATCCCGAGCTCGTGGCCAAGGGCAATCAGGTGGAGGACGCCGTTGGTCGAGCCGCCGGAGGCGCAGACGCAGGCGATCGCGTTCTCCAGCGACTCGCGGGTGATGATCTTGCTCGGCCGCAGGTCCTCGACGAGGACGTTGATCACCAGCTCGCCGATCTTCTCGGCCACGCTGGGCTTCCCCTCGTCTTCGGCCGGAACCATCGCCGATCCGCCGGCGCTGATTCCCAGCGCCTCGAAGGCGCAGGCCATCGTGTTGGCGGTGAACTGCCCGCCGCAGGCGCCGGCGCCGGGGCTGGCGACACCCTCGAGCTCGTTCAGTTCCTCGTCGGTCATATCGCCGGCGTTGTGGGCGCCGATCGCCTCGAAGATGTCGAGGATGGTGACGTCGCGGCCGTGCCAGTGGCCCGGGGCGATCGAGCCGCCGTAGAGCACGACCGAGGGCACGTCGAGCCGGGCCAGCGCCATCGCGCAGCCGGGGATCGTCTTGTCGCAGGCGCAGAGGGCGACGATCGCGTCGAACTGGTAGCCGCGCGCCATCAGCTCGATCGAGTCGGCGATCACCTCGCGGCTGACCAGCGAGGCCTTCATCCCCTGGGTCCCCATCGTCACCCCGTCGGAGACGGCAACGGTGTTGAACTCCATCGGCGTCCCACCGGCGGCGCGCACGCCCTCTTTGACGTGCTCCGCCAGCCCGCGCAGGTGGAAGTTGCACGGCATCGCCTCGGTCCAGGTGTTAGCGATCCCGATCGTCGGCCGGCTAAGTGCGTCGTCATCGAACCCGATCCCCTTCATGTAGGCGCGCGCGTGGGCGCGGTCGGGGCCGTCGAAGACGGTTGCCGAGCGAGGGCGGGGAAGCTTGGTCGCGGTGCTGCCGTTCGTGCTCATGGCATCGGAATCTACTGAGCGTGCCCAGGCGGCGTTTGGTCAGTTGATCCGGCTATAGGCGGGTCAACTGACCACTCGTCAGCCCGAAGACGTCCACGGGACCGGCGCCTGCGCCGATTCCGCGCAGGCCGTCTCGCACCGCTTCGGAGGTGATTTTGCGCGCTCCTTCCGCCGCCGCGAGCGGAGCGCGCCCTAGCGCCAGGTAGGCCGCCAGCGAGGATGAGTGGGTGCAGCCCGAGCCATGCGCGGCGCCATCCGGGTGCCGCTCCCCCGCGATCTCCACGACCTGCGTGCCGTCGCAGAAGACGTCGACGATCGCCTCGCTGTGGCCGCCGGTAACGACGGCCGCCCCCGCCCCCACCTCCACCAATGCCCCCGCCAGCTCCGCCTGCGTCGCATCCTCCCCCAGGCCCGTCAGCGCCTGAGCCTCCGGAATGTTCGGCGTCACCACCGCCGCCAGAGGCAGCAGCTTCCCCACCAGCGCCGTCAGGGCATCGTCGTCCAGCAGCTGCGCACCGCTCTCGGCGATCATCACCGGATCGACCACCACCGGGGCATCGCCTACGTATCCCAGCGCCTCGACTACGGCCTCGACCGTCTCCGCCGTCCCCAGCATCCCGATCTTCACCGCGTCGACCCCGATGTCCTCGGCCACCGCTCGAGCCTGGGCGACGATGACCTCCGGCGAGATCGACTCCACTGCTTCGACCCCGACCGTGTTCTGCGCCGTGATCGCCGTGATCGCGGTCATCCCGTGCACTCCCACGCGCGCGAAGGCCTTCAGGTCCGCCTGAATCCCGGCGCCGCCCCCGGAGTCGGAGCCGGCGATGGAGAGGACGGTGGGGACGCGATCGGCAGTCATGGTGGGCAGCCTAGAGGGAGGCCTTCGCCGGGGACGGCATCAGCGTTCGTGCATAGGTGCCGACGCTGGAGCAGGAGACGTAGCCGAGCAGCTCGAGGCGGGCTAGGGCCGCCGCCGCGGCGGCGGCTGATAGGCCGGTGACGGCGGCGACGCCGTCGCAGCTGGTCTCACCGGCCTCGATGGCGGCGAGCGCCAACTCCAAGTCCGGCTCCAGGTTCGCGCCGCTTCGGTCGAGCTCCCGGCGCCCCGGGCCCAGCATCGCGTCGAGGACGTCCTGGGCGTCGCGGACTACGTGGGCGCCGCTGGCGAGGAGGCCGTTGGGGCCGGCGGAGGCGCGGGAGGTCACGGGGCCTGGAACGGCGCCTAGATCGCGGCCGAGGTCTGCGGCTAAATCGGTGGTGATCAGAGACCCGGAGCGGGCGGCGGCCTCGACGACGACGGTCATGCCGGCGAGGGCGGCCATGATCCGGTTGCGGGCCGGGAAGGTCCAGCGCCAGGGGGTGGCTCCAGGCGGCAGCTCGGAGATGACCGCGCCGGACTCGCAGATCCGCCGCCACAGGGAGCGGTTGCTGGTGGGGTAGGCGACATCGGGTCCGCAGCCGAGGACGGCGATCGTGCGGCCGCCGTCGAGGGCGCCGCGGTGAGCGCAGGCGTCGATGCCGAAGGCGAGGCCGCTTACCACGACCATTCCGGCGGCCGCCAGTTCCCGCCCCAGCTCGCGGGCGATCTCGCGGCCGTAGGAGGTCGCACGGCGGGCGCCGACGATCGTCACCACTTCGACCGGGTCGAGCCCGTCGAGCAGGTCGGGGCTGCCGCGCCCGATAAGCGTCCAGGGGGCGTCGGGCGCATCCCGCAGAGGGCCTGGGTAGAGGTCGGAGTGGCGGCAGCAGGCCCAGCACTCCGCCAACATCAGCTCTTCCAGCAACCGCTCCTCGGACAACGCCGCGGTTCGCGTCAGCAGCTGCTCGGAAACTTTCGGCGCCGCGACCTCGACCAAATCCTCGTTGGAGAGCCGCAGCAGTTCCGGCGAGCGCAAGCCGACCTGGCCGGTGGCGATCTTCTCGATGTACGGGCCGAGCGAAGCGAGCAACCAGGAGCGGCGCAGGCAGTCGGCACAGGCGGCGGGCTCAGCCATGGTCGCGCCTCCGCATCTGCAGGGCCTGGGCCATCTGCTCCTCCCCGATCTCCTCGACCCCGGCGAGGTCGGCGATCGTCCGCGCCAAGCGCAGCGCCCGGTCGTGGGCGCGGCCGCTGAGGCGCTGGCGCTCGTAGAGGTCGGCGAGAAGTGCCGCCGCACCGGAGCTGAGCGCACAGGCTCGGGCCTCGGCCGGCGTCATCTCGGCATTGCACCGGCCGGGACCCAGCCGCCGCTCCTGTCGCTCACGCGCCGCGCAGACCCGCTCCCGCACTTGCGCAGATGGCTCCCCGGGAGCTCCGCCGATCTCGGCGGCATCCGGCTGTCGCACGGCAACGAGGACATCGAGGCGGTCGGCGAGGGCTCCGCTCAGCTTCCCCCGGTAGCGCTGCGCGAGGACGGGCGCGCAGGAGCAATCCGGGTCGGTCTCTCCCCGCCCGCAGGGACAGGGATTGGCGGCGGCCACGAGCATGAACCGGCAGGGGAGGCTGCGCTGGCCGCTCGCGCGGGCGATCGAGACCTCGCCCGCCTCCAGCGGCGCCCGCAGCGCCTCCAGCGCGTCGCGCCTGAACTCGCAAAGCTCGTCGAGGAAGAGGACGCCGCGATGGGCGAGCGTCGCCTCGCCCGGGCGCGGCGGGGCGCCGCCGCCGATCAGGCCGGCGGCGCTGATCGTGTGGTGCGGCGCCCGGAACGGCCGGCCGGCCGGTGTCACTCCTAGCCTGCCGCAGGCGCTGGCGATCCGCGCCACCTCGAGCGCCTCGTTCGGCGCCAGCGGCGGCAGGATCGACGGCAGCCGGCTGGCCGCCAGCGACTTCCCCGCTCCCGGCGGACCCACCATCAGCAGGCTGTGCCCGCCGGCGGCCGCGACCTCAAGCGCGTGCCGCAGGTGCGGCTGCCCGCGCAGGTCGGCGAGATCGGGACCGGCGGCGGGGGCAGCGAGCTGGAGCGGCAGCGGCTCGGGTCGCGGCGGGTGCCACCGACCCGTCACCAGGGACGGGAGCTGTCCGAGGCTGTCCAGCGAAACCACGCCGATGCCCTCCGCCAGGGCCCCCTCGGGGCCGTTCTCGGCGGGCAGGACGATCGCCTCCGCCCCGCCCTCCCGCGCCGCCTCCGCCATCGCCAGCGCACCCTGGATCGGGCGCGTCGATCCGTCCAGCGCCAGCTCGCCCGCCAGCGCGACCCGCGCCAGCCCCTCCCACTCGAGCTGATCCGAGGCGCCCAGCAGCGCTGCCGCGATCGCCAGGTCCATCCCGGGGCCCGCCTTGCGCAGGCTCGCCGGGGCAAGGTTGACGACGATCCGCCGTAGCGGGAACTCGAAGCCGCAGTTGACCAGGGCCGCCCGCACCCGCTCGCGTGCCTCGCGGACCGCCGCGTCGGGGAGACCGACGATGGTGAAGTTCGGCAGGCCGCGGTGGACGTCGACCTCGACCCGCACGGGCCGGGCGGAGATGCCATCGAGGGTGAAGGTGCGGGCGGTCGCGAGCACGGAAGGCACGCTAGGAGGAGCCGGCGCACGCGTTGCTCCCAAAAAGAAAAATCTTCGTCACGGTCGGGGGGAGAAACCGTGACTTCCGCGGCCTTGGCCCTCCATGACCGTCGCCCGCCGCCGCACCGGCCAGATCGCCGAGGACCTCGTGGCGGAGCGGCTGGCCGCCGCCGGCTGGGAAATCGTCGAGCGCAACGCCCGCACCCGCTACGGCGAGCTCGACATCGTCGCCCGCGACGGCCGCGCACTCGTCTTCGTCGAGGTGAAGGCGGCTCGTGAGGGGACCACCTTCGGACCGGAGCGCCCGATCCTCGCGATCGACTTCCGCAAGCAGCGCCGCCTTCGCCGCCTCGCCACCGCCTGGATGTCAGAGCGCTGCGGCCTGCCGCCCTTTGAAGACGTCCGCTTCGACGCTATCGGGGTAACCCTGGATCGAAGCGGCAGGCCGATCGCTTACGAGCACATTCGCTCTGCTTTCTGAGCCCCTCCGCGCTGCATCGCGGCGAGCTCGTGGCTGACCTCCATCGTCTCTTCGTACAGCTGGCGGTAGAGACCGTAGAGCGACTCGTATGGCTCTCGCTGTTGGGGCTCGATCCGCTCCCGCGCCGTCGCCCAGTCCACGTCGGGGGCCACCAGGCCGGTCGCGATGCCCGCCATCAGCGCGTCGCCGTAGCTGGCGCCGATCGTCTGCTCGGGCAGCAGCTGGTCGATACCGGCCACGTCGCTGACCACCTGGAGCCAGAAGCCCGCCTTGGCGCCACCGCCGACGGCGACGACGCGACGCGGCGAGATCCCCGCCGTGTTCATCGCCTCCAGGTTGTGCCGGACGCCGAAGGCCGTCGCCTCGTAGATCGCGCGGGCGATGTGCCCGCGGTTGTGCGACAAAGTGAGCCCGGCGATGATCCCGCGGGCGTCCGGATCGAACAGCGGACTGCGCTCGCCGGCGAAGTAAGGCAGGGCCAGCAGTCCGTCTGCCCCCGGCGGAGTCTCCGCCGCCTCGGCGACGAGTGTCTCGATCGACGCCCCGCCGACGAGCTCTCTGAGCCACTCGATCACGGCCCCCGAGGTCGCCATGCCGGCGGCGAGGCAACGCGTGTTTGGCTCGACGCCGTTCGTCGCCCAAAGCTTGGGATGCGCCCGCGGCTCCCCGCAGATCGCGACGATGAACAGCGTCGAGCCGTACATCAGCATCATGTCGCCCGGGCGGCGAACGCCGACGCTGAACGCCTCGGCCCAGGCGTCGACGGTGCCGGCGGCCACTGGGAGGCCCACCGGGAGGCCGCTGGCCTCGGCGCCACTGACGGTGACTCGCCCGACGACCTCCGCCGGCCAGACCAGCCTCGGCAGAGGGACCCCGCCCGCCAGCTCCTCCGCCCAGTCCACTGACCAGTCGCTGGCTTCGAGGTCGTACATCGGATCGCACTGGCTGGCGGAATGGTGGTCCAGCACGTATTCGCCGGTGAGACGGGCGACGATGAAGGAGCTCGCCATGTACCAGCGGGCGGTGCGGTCCCAGAGCTCCGGCTCGTGCCGCTGCAGCCACAGCAGCTTCGGGCCGATCGCCTGGGAGCTGAGCGTCGATCCACCTCTCCGGAGGATCTCCTCCTTCCCATAGCGGCGATCGAGCTCCTCGATCTCGCTCTGCGCGCGGGTGTCGACTCCGTAGAGGATCGCCGGTCGCAGCGGCCGGTCCGCGGCGTCGCAGGGGAGCAGGCAGGGGCCGATGCCGCTGACGCAGACCCCGCCGAGCTGGCTGCGGGTACGCGGCGTGAGCACGGCGTCGCAGAGCGCCCGCACGTCGCGCAACCAGATTGCCTCCGCGTCGTGCTCGACCCAGCCGGGCCGCGGCATCGAGACGGCATGCGGCCGCTGCGCGGTGGCGACTACGGTTCCGTCGGGACGCGCGAGCACCGCCTTCGAGCTCGCCGTCCCGATGTCGATCCCGAGCAGCAGCTCAGCCATCGAGCCGCGCCGCGTCCCGGACCTCGGCGACGGCGTCGAAGCCGTGGCCCATCGCCGCCACCGCCGCGGCGGCGTCCGCCTCGGTCAGAGCCGTGGAGATGAACCAGTTGTGACGCGGATGCACGAAGACCCCCTCGCGCGCGCAGACGCCGGCGAACACTTCGCTCAACCGGTGGCTCCGGTCCCCTGGGAAGGTGAGGTACGGCATCGTCATATGGCCCGTCAGATTGATTTCGACGCCGCGCTCGCCCGCCTGCCTCTCGATCCCCTCCCAGAGGAGCCGGCCGGTGCGGCTCATCGCCTCCACCCCCCGCTCCCGCTCGAGCACGTCGATCGTCGCCAGCGCCGCCGCCATCGAGTCCGCCGCGAACCAGAACGACCCGGTCGCGGATAACGAAGCTGCGGCACCGCGCAGAGCATCGGCGCCGAGGACCGCGGATATCGCGTAGCCGTTGGCTATCCCCTTGCTCCAGGCGCTGAGATCAGGCGTGATCCCCAGCGGCTCCCAACTGGAGCCGAAGGCGAGCCTGAAGCCGCAGCGCACGTCGTCGAGGATCAGCAGCGCTCCGGTCCGGTCGCAGAGCTCGCGCAGGCCGCGGGCGAACTCGGCATCCGGCATCTCCTGGTCGAAGCCGGCGTCGTGCCTGAACGGCGAGACGATGATCCCCGCCAGATCGCCGGAATGGTGTTGCGCCGCCGCGGCGACGGATTCGAGGTCGTTGTAGCGGTAGTACGCGATGTGGGCGCGGTCGCCGGGAACGACCCCCGCCTCGCCGGGACAGCACCAGGGCAGCGACCCGTGGTAGGCGCCCTCGGCCATCAGGATCGTTCCCCGGCCGGTATGAGCCCGCGCGACCATCAGGCAGAGGGTCGTCGCGTCGCCCCCGTTCTTGGCAAACAGGGTCCAAGCAGCGTGGTCGACGACCTCCACCAGCCGCTCCGCCAGGTCAACCATGACCGGCGAGGGTCCGTTCCCGCAATCGACGAGCCCATGCTGGCGCTCCACCGCCTCCTCGACGGCGGGGTGACGATGGCCCAGCAGGATCGGACCCCAGCTGCACATCAGGTCGACGTATTCGTTCCCGTCGACGTCCCAGAAGCGGGAGCCCTCAGCCCGGCTGACGAACTGGGGGGCTCCTTGCCAGAGGAGGTCGGCGGCCACATGCCCGTAGATGCCCTTGGGCAACGCCGTCGAGGCGCGGGCCCGCAGGGCCTCGTCCACTGGACCGCTGGTCGCGGCGACGATGCTCATGGCAGATCAGCGCCCTTTCAGCTCTTGCGCGCGGCGCCACTGGTCGAACGCCACCGCGGTGACCAGGATGAGCCCGATGATCACTTCCTGCCAGAACCGTTCGATGCCGCCGATCAGGAGGCCGTTGGCGAGCACGACCGGGATGAAGACCCCGACCGCGGTGCCGGCCATCACGCCGACACCCCCGAACAGGCTCGCCCCGCCAATCACCACCGCGGCGATCGCAGCCAGCAGCTCGGTCGTGTGTCCGGTGGCGACGCTGGCGCTGTCGAAGCGCGCGAGGTCGACCATTCCGGCCAGCCCGGCAAGGGCGCCCGACATCGCGTAGAGGGCGACCAGATGGCGCTTGACGTGGACGCCCCCTCGGCGCGCGGCCTCGTCGTTGGAACCGATCATGTAGGTGTGTTCGCCGAAGCGGGTCTGGTGGAGGACGATGCCGAAGATCAGCATCACCCCCGCGCCGATCAGGAATGGGACCGGAATACCGAGCACCAAGCCCTGGCCGACGTCGCTCGCGAGGGGCCCGGGAGTGCCGTCGACGGAGGTGCCGCTGCTGAGCAGCCGGGCGACTCCCAGCGCCGCGCCGAGCGACCCGAGGGTGACGATGAACGGCGGCACGTTGACGATCGCCACCAGGAGGCCGTTGATGCAGCCCCAGGCGGTCGCGACACCGACTCCGGCGGCGACGCCGACGAGGATCGCGGTCGCGTCGGAGCCGCCGACGTCCCGCATCACCAGAGCCGCGACCACCGCCGCCAGGGTCATCACCGACCCGATCGACAGGTCGAGCCCGCCGGAGATGATCACGAAGGTCGCCCCGGTGGCGAGGATCAGCAGCACGGCCGAATCGGCGGCGATCGTCTGCGCGTTGAAGGTGCTGAGGAAGGTGCCGGACGGCAGCAGCAGCGAGAACGTGAGGATCTCGACGACCAGCGCGATGAGGATCCAGAACGCGCTCGAGCGCACGGCACCGCGGAGCAGGCGACGCCCGTTCCGGGCCGAGTCGTCGGAGGGCAGGTCGTCGATGGGCGGCTCGGTGCCCGTCGGCTGCTCGGGTTGCATCAGCTGCGGTTCTCCTGGCCTATTCATCCAGCGGCTCCTCGACCATCGCGTGGATCACCCACGAGGTGTCGACCTCCTCGCAATCGCGGGTGGCAACCCGCTGACCGAGTCGGAGCACCGTGACCCGGTCAGCGAGCTTGAGGACCTCGGGGATGTCGTGCGAGATCAGCACGACCGACAGACGCAGCTCCCGCAGTCGCTCGATCAGTTCGGCGACCGCGTGGCGCTGGCGGACGCCAAGGGCCGCGGTGGGCTCGTCGAGGAGGAGGACGTGCTTCGCCCAGATCGCCGCCCTCGCGATCGCCACGCCCTGCCGCTGCCCCCCGGACAGCAGCCGCACGGGCCGCTCCACCTGCGTGATAGGAATCGAAAGCTCGGCGAAGCGCTGTCGCGTCGTCTCGTTCATCCGCCGACGATCGAGGAAGCCGAGCCGGCCCAGCGGGCCGGCTCGGCGCAGCTCGCGCCCGATGTAGACGTTTGCCGAGCAGGAGCGGTCATTGGCGAGCGCGAGGTCCTGGTAGACGGTCTCGATCCCCAGCTCCCGCGCCCGCAGCGGCGAGTCGAGCCGGACCGGCTGCCCGTGCAGCGACAGCTCGCCGCCATCCGGCTCGGTGGCGCCGGCGAGGATCCGCAGCAGCGTCGACTTGCCCGCGCCGTTGTCGCCGACGAGGGCGTGGACCTCGCCTGGGAACAGCTCGAGGTCCACGCCCCGCAAGGCCTGGACGTGTCCATAGACCTTGCGGAGCCCCTTGGCGGCAAGCACGGGCCCCGAGGAGCCGTTGCTGCTGCCTTTCTCGCTTGCGACCATGCTTTCGGCTACCGCCATTACTGCGCCTTTTCGTAGAGGCAGTCGGCGTTCTTCGGGTCGTCGATCGTGTCGGCGGTGATCAAACACTGACCGATCATCGTCTCCGGCGGAAGGGTCTCCCCATCGATCGCCTTCAGCGCCGCGTCGATCGCCGCAATGCCGTAGTTGGCGGCCTTGACCGAAACGAGCGCCGCCAGTGCACCGCTGCGAAGCCGTTCGATGTTCGGCGGGGCGCCGTCGACGCCGATCAGGGTGACCTCCCCGATCTTGCCGGCTCGTTCCAGCGCGGGCACGGCACCCTGCTGGTCGACGTATATCCCGGCGAAGCCGCCCTTCAGGTCGGGGTGGGCCGTCAGGGCCGCCTCCATCTGGGAGTGCGCTTTCGACGGTTCCCAATCGCTGTACACGACCGGCAGCTGCTCCAGGCCGGGGTATTCGTCGACCACTTCGGTCCAGCCTTGGTGGAGGCTCTCGAAGAACGACTGGTCGGGTTCGGTCTGCTGGTAGTAGATCTTGCCCTCGGTCCCCATCAGGTCGACCAGGGCGTTGCCGGCCCTGCGGCCCAGTTCCTCGACGTCGCTGGCGACGAAGGTCGAGACGACCCCTTCGGGTTCTCCGGTGGTGGTGTCGTAGGTGATGATCTCGATCCCGCGCTCGGCGGCCTTTTCGAGCGGCGCCTGCAGCGACTCGGTGTCAACCGGGTTGACGAGGATCGCGTCGGGGTTCTTCGCGACGCCCGCATTGAAGACGGAGGTTTGCGCCGCCGGCTCCCATTTTCCGAACTGCTGGATTTCCAGATCCACCCCGCGCTTCTCGGCCTCCCGCTTCGCGCTCTGTTCGATCGTGTAATAGAAGTCGTCGCCGGGTGGCGCGGACACCATGAAAATGCTGGTGGTGCCGTCGCTCTCGCCGGAGGAGCCGCACCCAACGACACCCACCAACGTCGCGCAGAGGGCAATCAGCCCGATTAACGCGCTTTTCTTGCGGACCATCAAATCGTCTCTCCTTCTCTGTAGTCGTCCCGTCGGTTGTCGAATGAACCCGACGCCGAAACTGGCTGGCGCTCGTCAGCGGGCCCACCGAAGGGGTCGAAATCAATGTATACGGACGTTCGAAATAAGTCAAGCACCTGGGAAGAGCCCCTCGGAGAAGGGGTTTCCTCCTACTCCCGGGGGGCGAGCAGGGTGAGCGCGAGCTCCATGATCTCGCGCTGGCGCTCGGGCGGCATCAGGTCGGGATACAGGAGCGCGTGAAGGCTGATGCCGTCGATCAGTGCAGCAAGCAGATCGACGATCAGGTCCGTCTGGCCATCCGCCACGACAGCTTCCTCTTCCTGGCTGCCCTTGAACAACCGGCGAATCAAGTCCCGGAGGAACTCGTGCTCTTGGTGCTGGATCTCGCTAAGCGACTTGTTGCGCAGGGAGCGGGCCCAGAAGCTCATCTCGATCCGCGTCTCGAGGTCGCGCTGCTTGTCGAGCGGCAGGTTGTCCATCAGCACGGCCTCCAAGGCTTCACGCCGCCGCGGCGCTTCGACCTCCGCCTCGTAACGCTTGTAGATCCGCTCGTGGGAAAGTCGCAGGGCGTGGACGAGCAGGTCGTCCTTGTTCTCGAAGTAGTGCGCGAGGACGCCTGAGGAGTAGCCGGCCTCGCGAGCGATCTCGCGGACGGTGACCTCGTCGATGCCGCGATCGGCGATCACCCGCCACGCCGCCTCGACGAGCTCCTGCCGGCGCTGCTCATGGTCAACCACCTTTGGCATCGCGCCATTCTGGCACGGGCCCAGGAGGCGAAGGTGGATCTACAACTGGCCGTCCAGCTCCAGCTGCGAGTAGGCAACCGACTGGAACGAGCGCCGGTGCAGCGGCGAGATCCCAATTTCCTCGATCGCCGCCCGGTGCTCGGGGGTCGAGTAGCCAACGTGTTCCTCGAACCCCCAGCCGGGATGCTGGGAGGCGACCTCGCGCATGTAGCGGTCGCGGGTGACCTTGGCGACGACGGAGGCGGCGGCGATCGCGGCGCTCGTCCCGTCCCCCTGGATCACCGGCCGGTGCGGCACCGCGCAGCGGGGCAGGCGGAAGCCGTCGACGAGGCAGATCGCATCCTCCCCCGGCGCTAGCCGCTCCAATGCCTGCGAAAGGGCTTCGATGTTGGTCACGTGGAGGCCGCGGCGGTCGATCCCGGCGGCGCAGCGGACCACCACGCTCACTCGCTCGGTCGCCCGCAGCACGCAGGGGTAGATCTCCAGCCGGCGCTCCTCGGTCATCTGCTTGGAGTCGTGCAGGCCGCTGAGCGCGCGGCGGTCCGAATGGGAGAGGCTCTCGTAGTCGATCAACACCGCGGCGGCGACCAGCGGTCCCGCCAGGCAGCCCCGGCCCGCCTCGTCGGCGCCGGCGACATAGCGGCTCTCCAGCCCGCGGTCGAAGGCGAACAGGCGGCGGCTGCGCGCCAACCTGCGGCGGTGGGTCTTCCCCGGTTTGGCCGGGGCCCTAGAAGCCGCCGACTCGGTTCGGGGGCCAGTAGGTGACGAAGGCCTCACCGATGATCCAGTCTCGGGGGACGGGGCCCCAGAAGCGGCTGTCGTCGCTCGCTCCACGGTTGTCGCCCATCATGAAGTAATGGTCGGCCGGGATGGTGATCGTTTTCGGCATATTGCACGGTCCGGTGTTGCCGCAGGGCAGGATGTAGGGCTCGTCGCGATTGATCTCGCCGTTGACGACCGGATGCCCTTCCTTGATCGAGAGGGTATCTCCGGGCCCGGCGACGATCCGCTTGATGAAGTTCTGGTCGGACGCCTCCGCCGTCGGCTTCGAGCAGGCTTCACCCGGCGAGTTCTGCACCCCGCATTCGTGACCTTCGTCGGCGCCCGCGGGCGGATGGAAGACGACGATGTCGCCCAACTGGGGGTCCTTGAAGTGGTAGAGGAAGCGATTGACGAGGACGCGCTGGCCGACGTCGAGCGTCGGCTCCATCGATTCAGAAGGGATCTGGTAGGGCTTGACGACCCAGGCCTGGATCGCAAAGGCCAGTCCCAAGGCCAGCGCGACGATGACCGCCAGCTCGAGAAGCCCGCCGCCTTTGCTCGTCGGCTTCGGGATCTTGGGGTTCAGGCCGCCGAGTCCTCGTCGGAGTCGCCGGCCGCGGCCGGCTCCTCGTCCTCGGCATCCTCAGGCGCTGAATCGTCCTCGGCCTCCCCAGCCTCGGCCGCATCCGCATCCGTCTCCGCCGTCGTCTCGGTGTTCGCTTCGGGCTCGGGCTCAGCGGGCGCCTCCTCGGCCTCCGCCTCGGGAGCCTCCTCAACCTCGGCCTCGGCTGCTGGAGCCTCCTCTGGCTCTGCCTCGGCCGCGGTCTCCTCGGATCCCGCCGTGTCCTGCTCAGGCGCCTCGGCCCCCTCCTCGCCACCCTCGCCCTCGACCGGAGCGGCCACCGTCTCCGCCTCCTCCTGGCTGACGCCCTCGGCGTCCACCGCGGTCGACTCACCCGCGGCCGCTGCCGGCGCGGCGACGACGTCGTCGTCGATCCCCCAGCGCCGCTCGGCGACGCGCGCGGCCTCGCCGATGCGACCGCGCAGGTAGTAGAGCTTGGCCCGCCGCACGGCGCCGCGCGCCGCGACCTCGAGCTTCTCGATCTTCGGCGAGTGCAGCGGGAAGGTCCGCTCGACGCCCACCCCGAACGACTGCTTGCGGACCGTGAAGGTCTCGCGCGCGCCCGAGCCCTGGCGCCGGATGACGACACCCTCGAAGACCTGGGTCCGTTTCCGGCTTCCCTCGATCACCTGGAAATGGACGCGCACACGATCGCCAGGCGCGAACTTGGGAAGGCCCTGCTTCAGCTGGGCGCGCTCGATGCTGTCGATTACAGAGCTCATTTGACGAGAAAAAACCGCGGGACCCGGGTCGGGAGCCGCGCGGTCGCGGAATGGTAGCTATTCCGCGTCTTTTTCGAACTGCTCGGCGCGGAGCCTGCTCTGCTCAAGCCGCCACCGGCGCACCTTCTCGTGGTCGCCGGAGAGCAGCACCTCGGGGACGCCCCAGCCGCGGTAGCTGGGCGGCCGGGTGAAGTGCGGGTACTCGGGCATTCCCTCCAGCACCTGGCTGAAGGACTCCTCGACCGCGGAGTCGGCGTGGCCGAGGGCACCGGGGAGCTTGCGCATCAGCACGTCGGCGACCACCATCGCCGGCAGCTCGCCGCCGGCGAGGACGTAGCGGCCGATCGAGAGCTCGTCATCGGCGAGGTGCTGGTGGACGCGGTCGTCGAAGCCCTCGTAGCGGCCGCAGAGGAGGGCGACGTGCGGCTCGCCGACGAGCTCGTCGGCGATCTCGTCGTTCAGCAGCGGCCCGGTCGGCGAGAGCAGCACGGTCCGCGGCCGCTGGCTCTCGCCGTAGGCGGCCCGCAGCGCCGCGTCGACGACGTCGACCCGGAGCACCATTCCGGCCCCGCCGCCGTAGGGAGAGTCGTCGACCTGGCCGGCGCTCAGTGGCGTCGTCTCGCGGTAGTCGAAGAGGCGGAGCTCGTTGCCTTCGCGCAGCGCGTTCTGAACCGAGCGCTGCGACCGGAACCAGTCGAAGGCCTCCGGGAAGAGGGTGAAGACGTCGAGGCGCAAGCGGCGCCCGCCGTCAGTCGAGGATGTCGACGATGACGCGGCGGTCGATCCGCACTGCGGCCGCCTTGGCGATCGTCCGGATCGCGTTGGCGATCCGCCCCCCCTTGCCGATCACCCTGCCGAGGTCGCCCTCGGCGACGCTGATCTCGTAGACGAGATCGCCGTCCTCTTCCAGCTCCTCGACCACGACCGCCTCCGGGTCCTCGACGAGAGCCTTGACGAGAAACTCGAGGAGCTCCGTCATTGCGGTGGGCCGGCTAGCTGCCGGAGGCCTGGATGCCTTTGGCGCGAAGCAGATGGGCGACCGTCTCCGACGGCTGGGCGCCGTGCTCGAGCCAGTGGCGCGCGCGCTCCTCGTCGAGGACGATCGTCGAGGGCTCGGTCTGCGGGTTGTACTGGCCGATCGTCTCGATCGTGCGACCATCGCGCGGCGAGCGTTTGTCGGCGACGACGATCCGCCAGATCGGGTTCTTCTTCGAACCCACGCGTCGTAGTCTGATTCGGACTGCCATAGGACTGCGGCAGGTTAGCGCCTTCGCATCTTTGGGCGCTGCGTGCCGCCGGCAAGCTGGGCCATCTGCTGCGGGCTTGGCATCTTCCCGTTGGCCATCGATTTCATCAGCACGCGCATCTGGTCGAACTGCTTGACCACTTGTTTGACGTTCTGGACTTTCGTCCCCGAGCCGGCGGCGATCCGTTTGCGCCGGGAGCCGTTGATGAGCGCCGGGTTGGCCCGCTCCTGGGGCGTCATCGAAAGGATGATCGCCTCGACTCGGTCGAGCTCCCTTTCGTCGAGGTCGGCGTCCTTCAGCTGCTTCATCGCCCCCATCCCCGGCAGCATCCCGATGATCCCGCTCAGCGGGCCCATCTTGCGGACCTGTTTCATCTGGGTGAGAAAGTCCTCGAGGGTGAACTGGTCGCGCCGCATCTTCTCCTGCAGCGCCTCGGCCTCCTGCTCGTCGACCTGATCCTCGGCTTTCTCGATCAGGCTGAGGACGTCGCCCATGCCGAGGATGCGCTGGGCCATGCGGTCGGGGTGGAACTTGTCGAAGTCCTCGATCTTCTCGCCGGTGGAGGCGAAGAGGATCGGCTTGCCGGTCACGGCCTTGACCGAGAGGGCGGCGCCGCCGCGGGCGTCGCCGTCAAGCTTGGTCATCACGACGCCGTCGAACTCGGCGACCTCAGCGAAGGATTCGGCGACGCCGACCGCGTCCTGGCCAGTCATCGCGTCGACCACGAGGAGGACGTCGTGCGGGCGGGTCTTCTTGCGGATCCGCGCCAGCTCGGCCATCAGCTCCTCGTCGATGTGAAGGCGGCCGGCGGTGTCGACGATCAGCACGTCGCGGCGCTCGGCCTGGGCTTCGTCGAGCGCCCAGGAGGCGATGTCGACGGGATCGGCGTCGGTGCCGCGCTCGTAGACGTGGGCGCCGGCCCGCTCGCCCATCGTCACCAGCTGCTCGACCGCGGCGGGGCGGTAGACATCGCAGGCGGCCAGCGCAACGTCCTTGCCCTGCTTGCCGAAGAACTGGGCGAGCTTGGCGCAGGCGGTCGTCTTTCCCGAGCCCTGCAGGCCCGCCATCAGGATCACGGTCGGCCCGCTCGTGGCCATCGCCAGCTCGCTGCCGGTCCCCCCCATCAGCGAGGCCAGCTCCTCGTTGACGATCTTCACCACCTGCTGGCCGGGATCGAGGCTCTCCAGCACGTCGGAGCCGAGGCAACGCTCCTTCAGCGTCTTCGTGAAGGCTTTGACGACTTTGAAGTTGACGTCGGCCTCGAGCAGCGCGAGGCGGATCTCGCGCATCGCCGAGTCGACGTCAGACTCGCTCAGCTTGCCGCGCGAGCGGACCTCGGAGAGGGTCGACTGAAGCCGTTCGGAGAGCTGGTCGAACATGGCCGTCCAGCTTAGAGGGGCTAATCCGCCAGTAGGGCTTTGGCGTAGTCGCCGGGGTCGAACGGGCGCAGGTCCTCGAGGGTCTCGCCGACGCCGATCAGCTTCACCGGGATGCCGAGGTCGGAGGCGATCGCGAGGGCGATGCCGCCGCGGGCGGTGCCGTCGAGCTTGGTGAGGACGACGCCGTCGACGTCGACTGCCTCCGAGAAGACCTTGGCCTGGCGCAGGCCGTTCTGGCCGGTGGTCGCGTCGATCGAGATCAGGGTCTCGTGCGGGGCCTCGGGGATCTGCTTCTGGATCACGCGCCGGACCTTCGCCAGCTCGTCCATCAGGTTGCCCTGGGTGTGGAGGCGGCCGGCGGTGTCGACGATGACGACGTCTGCGCCGCGGGCGCGCGCGGCCGAGATCGCGTCGTAGGCGACGGCGCCGGGGTCGGATCCCGCCTCGGCCCGGATCAGCTCGGCGCCGGCGCGCTCGGCCCAGGTTTCGAGCTGCTCGGCCGCGGCGGCGCGGTAGGTGTCGGCGGCCGCGAGGATCACGCTCAGGCCCATCTCCTTGCTCAGGTGCCAGGCGACCTTGCCGATCGTCGTCGTCTTGCCGGTGCCGTTGACGCCGACCATCATCAGCACGGCCGGCTCGCCGCTGAGGTCGATCGGCGCCCGCCCGGTCGAAGCGACCTCGGCGAGGATCTCGATCAGCCGGTCGCGGACGGCGACACCGTCGGCCGGCACAGCCCCCGACTCGACCTCATGCTCCAACCGCTCGACCACCGCCGCCGTGGTCGGCGCTCCGACGTCAGCGAGGATCAGAGCCTCCTCGAGCAACTCCCAAGTCTCGTCGTCGATCCGATCAAACAGACTGGCCGAGATCTCCTCAGTCAGCGCCTGCCGACTCTTGGAAAGGCTCTCCCGCAACCGCTTGAAAACCCCCCGCCGCCCCTCCGTCCCTTCCCCCTCAGTTGCAGTAGCGACGGCCGCGGGCTGGCGCGCCCCGAGGTCAACGATCTCCTGCCAGCTGGTGGCCATCGCCGACAACCTACCCGGCAACTCGCGCGGGTGGCGCGGGTGGCGGACACCCGCGCGCAGTCAGTTTGTAGAGCACGGGTGTCCGCCACCCGTGACAGGACCCGCGCGCCAAGCGCCCGACTAGGCGACGGCGGAGAGCGTCGGGCCGTCCGCTTCGTCTTCCTCCCCGACCTCCCGCGGCAGTCGCTTGGAGACCACCTTAGTGACGCCGTCGCCGCCCATGCTGACGCCGTAGAGCACGTCGGCGGCGTCCATCGTCCGTTTCTGGTGGGTGACGATGACGAACTGGGCGCGGTCGGAGAAGCGG
The DNA here is from genome assembly GCA_035705945.1 of Solirubrobacterales bacterium. GTDB lineage: Bacteria > Actinomycetota > Thermoleophilia > Solirubrobacterales > 70-9 > VAYN01. Next base: position 8,260 of record DASSVR010000019.1, on the reverse strand, counting down.
CGGATCAGCTGTAGGAAGCGGTCGATGTTGGCGTCGTCGAGGGCGGCCTCGACCTCGTCGAGGATGTAGAAGGGACACGGCCGGGCAAGGAATACGGCGAAGACGAAGGCCAGCGCCACCAGCGACTTCTCCCCACCGGACAGCAGCGAGAGCTTCCGGGTTGACTTGCCCGCCGGGGTGACCTCGATCTCGACCCCGAGCTCGTCGCGTTCCTCTTCCTCGTTCTCGGGCTCCGGTTCGGCGTCGGTCGGCGCCTCCTGCTCTCCCGCCGGGCGCTCGTCGTCGCGGACCGGCCGCAGACTGACCCGGCGTAGGCGTCCGCGGCCGCCCGGAAAGAGGTGCTCGACCATCTCCTCGAAATTCTTCGCGGTCGCCTCGAAGGTCTGCTCGAAGGCCCGCTCGATCTCCTCGTCGATGTCGCGGATCAGCGACTCCAGCTCGCGCATAGAGCGCTCGATGTCCTCGCGCTGCGCCTGCAACGCCTCGACGTGCTCGCGGGCCTCGTCGTACTCCTGCTCGGCCAGCGGGTTGACCGGGCCGATCTGGGCGCGGCGGCGCTCCAACCGATCGAGCCGGCGGTCGATCTCCGCCCGCGCCTCGTCCGTCAACGCCTCCTCGGCCGGCGGGATCTCTTCCCCCAGCCGCTCGGCGATCGCGGCGAGCTCGCGCTCGGCCTCGGCCCGCCGGTCCCCGAGGTGCGCCGCCTCGACCTCGGCCCGGGTCAGCTCGTCGGAGGTCTCCTTCATCTGGGCCTGCAGCTCGAACTCCTCCTTCGAGCAGGCGCGCAGCTCCTCGGCGATCTCGTCGCCGTCGTCCTCGCCGCCGACGACCTTGCGCTCGATCATCTCGACCCGGGTGCGGATCGCGGCGCCGACGGCTTCAGAAGCCCTGAGAGCGGCGCGGACGTCGTCGAGGAGCTCCTCCCCGGTGGCGACGCGGGCGCGGAGCGCCTCGCGGTGACGCTCGCCCAGCAGCCCCTCGGCGCGGCGGGCGTGGCGGGAGGCGCGCTCGGCCCCCGCCCGGACGTCGACCAGCGCCACCTCGCGGGCCGACTCGGCTGCGTCGTCGGAGCGGGCGACCTCCAGGCCCTGGGCCGCGGCCCGCAGCCCGGCGTCGATCTCCCCCAGCTCCTCGGTCAGCTTCCGCGCCCGCTCCCCCGGAGCCGACCCCGGCCCGACGTCGAGGGTCAGCGGCCCGAGCTCCGTCCGCAGCCTCTCCAGGCCCGCCTCCAGCTCCGCCTCGCGGCTGGAGAGGTTGGCGACGCGGATGGCAACGCGCTCCTGGTCGCCGCGCAGCTTGGTCAGCAGCCCCCAGGCCTGGGTGCGCTCGCGGTCGCGGGCGGCGAAGCGCTCCTCGGCGGCGAGGCGCCGCTTGCCGACCTCCGCCAGGCGCCCCTCCAGCTTCTCGCGAGCGGCGCGGGCCTTCGCCGCCGCCTTTTCGGCCGCCTCCGCCCGGTCGGCGCCGAAGCGCAGCTCCTCGGAGACCAGTTGCGCCCGCAGCCCCAGCTCCTCGCGCTCGATCCGCGCCCCCAGCTCCGCTGCCTGGGCCTGGCGCTTCAGCGGCCGCAGCCGCGCCCGTGCCTCGCGCTCGACGTCGAGGGCGCGATCTAGGTTGTCGCGAGCGGAGCGCAGCTTCAGCTCGGCCCGGCGCCGCCGCTTGCGGTGCTTGCCGAGCCCGGCGGCCTCCTCGACGAGCAGACGTCGCTCGCGTGGCTTCGAGTGGACGATCGTCTCCACCCGGCCCTGGCTGATCACCGAGTGCATCTCGCGGCCGAGGTTAGTGTCGGAGAGGACGTCAGTGACGTCGGCGAGGCGGCAGCGGGCGCCATTCAGCCGGTAGCCGCTGTCGCCGGAGCGGTCGAGGCGCCGCTCGATCGCGATCTCCGAGAACTCGCTGGCGGCACGCCCCTCGGAGTTGTCGATCGTGACCTCGACCTCGGCGGCGCGGCGCTGGCCGATGCCCTTGCCTCCGGCGGAGATCACGTCCTGCATCGAGGCGCCGCGGATCGCCCCGGGGCTCTGCTCCCCCAGCGCCCAGAGCACCGCGTCGGTGATGTTGCTCTTGCCGGAGCCGTTAGGCCCGACGATGACGCTGACGCCCGGGGAGAACTCCAGGGTCGTCCGCTCGGGGAACGACTTGAACCCCTTCATCGAGATCGACTTCAGGTACATCCGCGCGCTCCTTGCATCGCCCAAAGGCTCCCGATCGAGTCGGACGCGACGGTTGCCTGATCAATCCCCAAGATGCGCCAATGCCTCCTCGGCGGCGAGCTGCTCGGCCGCCTTCTTGCTTCGCCCTTTCCCCGTGCCGATCTGCTTCGAATCGACGATCGCGACCACCTCGAAGGTTCGCCGGTGCGGGGGCCCCGTCGCCGCGACCACCTCGTAGGTTACGCGGGCCCCACGCTGGGCCAAAAGCTCCTGCAAAGCGGACTTGAAGTCGATCCGGGTCTCCGCCGCCAGCTCGATTCGCGGCTCGAAGGCCGCGGTGACCGCCTCCGCGGCGCGCTCGAAGCCGAAGGCGACGTAGCAGGCGCCGATCAGGGCCTCGGTCGCCTCCGGCAGCGGACGGCCGCCTTCGAGCAAGACCTCGGCCGGGATCGCGGCAACCATGTCGGCGGGCTCGTTCTCCCGCAGCATCTCCGGCACGCCCAGCTGCATCCCGACGTCAGCGCAGGCGACGCCGCTAACCGCCTGATTGTGGATCTTCGTCAGGCCGCCGGCGGCGAGGTCGCCGAAGTCCTCGAAGACCCGGCCGGCGACCGCGAGCGCGAGGACGCTGTCGCCAAGGAAGGCGAGGCGCTCGAAGGAGTCGACCCGGCGCTCGGTCCAGGAGGAGTGGGTCAACGCCTGCGCGCGCAGGTCTGCGGGCAGCTCGGCGATCAGCGCCGAGAGCGCAGCGACTGGCGAGTCCGGGTCGGGCGCCAACGCTCAGGCGGGCGCGCGCTCGACGACGAAATCGACGGCGTCCCGGACCGTCTTGATGTGGGTGGCCTGCTCCTCGCTGACGGTGACCCCGTAGCGGTCCTCCAGCTCCATCACCAACTCGTAGAGGTCGAGCGAGTCGGCTTCGAGATCCTCCTTGAAGCGCGTCCCCTCCTCGATTCGGCCGACGTCGATTTCTAGCTCCTCGGCGAGGTGCTCGCGGACCAAGGTGAGGACTTCGTCGCGGGTCATCGGGTGACTCTGTTTATCACGGCCATCACGCGGGATCCCCGGCGGCGAGAGCGCCGCGCCCGACGCCGCCCTCGCTCAGCAGCGCCACGGTGCGGCCGACGGCGTCGACCTCGGCGCAGCGGGCGGCGAGGCGGATCGCGTTGGCGATGCCCTCGGCGCCGGAGCTGCCGTGGCCGACGACGGCGATGCCGCGTAGGCCGAGCAGGATCGCGCCGCCGGTGGTGTCGGGGTGGAGCTCGCGCCGCAGGCCTTTGAGGGAGGGCTTCAGCAGCAGGCCGCCGAGGGCGGCTAGCGGGTTGGAGCGGGCGGCGTCGCCGACGGCGGCGGCGACCGTCTTCGCGGTGCCCTCGAGCAGCTTCAGCGAGACGTTGCCGGTGAAGCCGTCGGTGACGACGATGTCGACCTTCCCGGCGGGCAGGTCGCGGCCCTCGACGTTGCCGGCGAACTCGATGCCCGGGGCTTGGCCGAGCAGGCGATGCGCCTCGACGACTTCCTCGCGTCCCTTGCCCGACTCCTCGCCGACCGTCAGCAGCCCCACCGTCGGCGCCTCGACTTCGAGCACTGCTTGGCTGAAGGCGGCGCCGAGGAAGGCGAACTGGACGAGGTGCTGGGCGCGGACCTCGACGTTGGCGCCGACGTCGAGGAAGAGGACGGGTTTGCCGGGAACGGGAAGCTGGACAGCCAGAGCCGGTCGCTGCACCCCCTTGAGGCGGCGCAGGCCAAAGGTGGCGGCGGCCATCGTCGCCCCGGTCGAGCCGCAGCTGACCAGCGCCGTCGAGCCGCCTTCGGCGACGTCGCGGGCGGCGCGGACGACCGAGGCCTCCTTCTTGGCGCGAACCGCCGGCACCGGATCCTCGTCGTTGCCGATGTGCTCGGTGGTCTGGACGACCTCGATTCCCTCCGCGCCGTCCACGCCGAGTGCACGCTCCGGACCGAACACGCGCACGCCGATCCCATCGGAGGCGGCAAGGCGGGCGCCCTCGGCGAGCACCTGGAAGCCCTGCTCAGCCCCGTAGCCGTCGAGGGCCACGGTCACCGCGCGGTCCCGCGACACGGCTACTCGTGGGTGTGAGGCGCCGACGGGTCGGCGATTCGCTGCTCGACGACCTCACGGCCTGCGTAAGTTCCGCAGGTCGGGCAGACCCGGTGCGGCAGCCGCGGGCTGTGGCAGCGCGGGCAGCTGTTCAGGTTCGGCTTGGCGGCCTTGTGGTTCGCCCGCCGCTTATCCCTGCGTGCACTGGAAGTTCGCTTCTTGGGGACGGCCATAGGTCGCGGGATGGTAGCGGGTTGGGGTCAATACACGGCTCGCACAACCGCGAGGTCGTCTTTCTCCCAGGTGATTTGGCCGCCACTCCACTCAGCCAGATCAGATGCGCTCTCCGGAAAGTCGTAAGAGGGGTCGATCGGGGTCACCTGGTGCTGTGCCTTGACCACGTCGCCGATCACGAACGAGCGCGCCTGCTCGCGGACCTGGCGGAAGAGGTTCTGCTTCTGCTCTGAGCGCAGGTGGTGGATCGAGAGAACGCCGATCACCAGGTCCCACGGTCCGTCCGGCAGCGGATCCTCGATCCGCGCCAGCTGCACATCGTCGTACATCGCTCGCGCGCGGAAGACCATGTCGGGGCTGGAGTCGAGTCCGATCACCCAGCTCTCCGGATAGGCCTCGATCAGGCGGCGGCTCGTCTCCCCCGTCCCCATCCCCAGCTCCAGCACGCGCTCGGGCGCGAAGGGGATCGCCGCGATCGCCGCTTCCTGCAGCTCGTCGTAGCGGGGGACCTCAGAGCGGATCTGCTCCAGGTAGGTGTCCGGTCTCCAGTGGAATTGGCCCATCTCGTAATCTCGTTTCGAGGCAGCCCATCGTAGAGACAGGCCCGGAGAGGGTCCCAACCCAGCGGAGGTGCGGAAATGGCTCAGGCGCCGACGACGATCATCGATCTATCCCACCTCTCGCTCGCCCACGGCGAGGGCAAGCGGCTGGAGGTGCCGGTCGCGCTGGAGCCGTTCGAGCTGGCTGGCCAGACCTACAAGCCCGAGCCCTGGGCCCCGACCGTGCGGCTGGAGGTCTCCCGCCCCAGCAACGGCTTTGCCTTCAGGCTCAACTTCCCGGTCCACCTCGAGGGGCCCTGCATGCGCTGCCTCGAGCCGGCGGCGCTCGATCTTGAGGTCGAGGCGCGCGAGGTCGACCAGGCCGGGACCGACGACCCCGAACTGCGCAGCCCCTACGTCGCCGACGACGAGCTCGACATCGGCCGCTGGGCTCACGACGCGACGATTCTCGCCCTCCCCACCCGCATCCTCTGCCGCCCCGACTGCGCCGGCCTCTGCCCCGTCTGCGGCGAGTCCCTCAATGACAACCCCCACGAGCACGAGGCGGCCACGGACCCTCGCTGGGCAGCACTCAAGGATCTGAAACTCGAGTAGCCGCTAAGGCTGCTGGTCGAGTTCGGGCTGCGGTTCCTCCTCGCGCCCGGCGAGCCGGTCGCGGCCGCGCTGGACGGCGGCGAGGAACTTCTGCAGGTTCACTTCGAGGGTGTTGAGAATCTCGTCGGCGTAGTCCTCGGCGCCGAGGCGGATTTCGCGCTCGCGGGTGCGGGCGTCCTCGACGATCTCGTCGGCAGCCCGCTCGGCCTGCTTGGTGACCTCCTCGTCGGAGGTCAGGCGGGCCTGCTGCTCGCGGGCCTCGCGGACGATCCGCTCCGCCTCGCGTTTGGCCTCCGCCAGCATCTCCTGGCGCTCCTTGACGATCCACCGCGCCTGCTTGATCTCCTCCGGGATCGTTGCGCGCATCTGATCGAGGAGGTCGTAGATCTCCTCGCGATCGACGCGCACCTGATCCGTGAGCGGAACCGGACGGGCGTTGTGAACTACGTCATCGAGCTTGTCTATGAGGACCAGGACGTCCATATGAAGGTCGTAAGCCTACGTGTATGCGGGGATTTTGGTGAAGAAGCTGTTCAACGATCCGGTTTTTGCAAGGCGGCGCCCAGGTGGACGGTCCGGTATCTCACAGCCTACCTCTCGCCGAGGCGGTCGCCCAGCGCGGCGGCCACAGCAGCCGGGACGAGGTCGGAGACGTCGCCGCCGAAGGTCGCCATCTCCTTCACGCCGGTGGAGGAGAGGAAGCTGTAGTGGGGCGAGGCGATCACGTAGATGCTCTCGATCCCAGGGTCCAGCTTGCGGTTCAGCTGCGCCATCTCGAACTCGTACTCGAAGTCGGAGATCGCCCGCAGCCCCTTGACGATCGACCTGGCGTTATTTTCACGGGCGAACTCGACCAGCAGGTTGGCGAAGACCTGCACCTCGACGTTGGGCAAATCGGCAGTCGCGTCGACGATGAACTGCCGGCGCTCCTCGGCGGTAAAGAGCGTCTTCTGCTTGCGGACGGGGTTGTTGACGACGCCGACGACGACGCGCTCGAACACGTTCGAGGTGCGGGTGATGATGTCGAGGTGGCCGTTGGTGACCGGGTCGTAGCTGCCCGGGCAGACGACGGTCCCGTTCCGCTCACTCATTTGCCTGCCTCGCCATAGATGGAAACGTCGGCGGCGCCGTAACGGCGCTGCCGCAGCGGCTCCAGGGAATCGATCCGCAGAGGCCGGCGGGCGCCGCTCTCGATCACTGCGCGGCCACCCGGGACGAGCAGCGCGGGAAGGTGGCTGTTGAGTTCCTGGGCCACGCGGTCGGCGAGTCTATAAGGGGCGTCGATGAAGACGAGGTCGAACTTTCCCGCTGCAGAGGCAGTTGAAACCTGCCCAAGCCAGCGGCCGACGTCGGCGCGCACGAGCTCGGCGCGGTCCCCGAGGCCGAGACGGTGGACGTTGCCGAGCGCCGGCCGAGTGTCGTGGTCGACGAGAACGGCCGAGGCGGCGCCGCGCGAGAGCGCCTCGATCGCCAGGGCGCCGGTGCCGCAGTAGAGGTCGAGGACCTGGGCGCCCTCCACCCGGTCTCCGAGCGCCGAGAAGATCGCCTCGCGCACCCGGTCTGAGGTCGGCCGGACCTTCCAGCCGCGCGGCGCGACCAGCCGCTGCCCCTTCAGCTCTCCGGCGATCACGCGCATCTGCCCAAACTAATGAGGTGCGCCGGACTTTTGTCCCGCTATCCGGAACAAAGGGCCGGCGGACTTTTGTTCCTCTATGCGGAGAAAAGGGCCGGCGGACTTTTTTACCGCGCGGCTAGAGGGGGATCGGGTCGGTGGCGCCGGCGCCGAAGCGGCGGTGGGCGGCGTCTAGGAGCGGGCCGAGGGCGGGGTCGCTTAGGGAGCCGTGGCGTTGTATGAGTTTCAGCACCTCTTCACGGGCCGCGAGGAGCGTGGCGGTGTCATCGGGCAGCTTGGCGACGGCAAAGCGCGGCAGGCCGCTCTGGCGGGTGCCGAGGATCTCGCCCTCACCGCGGAGGCTGAGGTCGATCTCGGCGAGCTTGAAGCCGTCGCTCTCGTCCGCGACCGCCCGCAGTCGCCGCCGCGCCAGCTCGCCAGCCTCTTCGGCGAATAGCAAACACTGGCTCGGGTGCTCGCCGCGGCCGACACGGCCGCGCAACTGGTGTAGCTGGGAGACACCGAAGCGCTCGGCCCCCTCGATGACCATCACGGTCGCGTTGGCGACGTCGATCCCGACCTCGATCACCGTGGTGGCGACCAGCACGTCGGTCTCGTGGGCAGCGAAGGCGCGCATCGCCTCAGCCTTCTCGGGGGAAGGCATCTGCCCGTGCAGGAGGCCGACGCGGAAGTCGCGCAACTCGCCGGCTCGCAGCCGCTCCGCCTCCACCTCTGCGGCCTTCCCCGCCTGTTTCTCCGACTCGGTGACGAGCGGGCAGACGACGAAGGCCTGGCGCCCCTCACGGAGCCGGCGCCGCAGGAACTCGAACGCTTCTCCCCGCTGCTCCTCCTCCACCAGTTTGGTGGTCACTGGCTGACGACCCGCCGGGAGCTCGTGAAGGGTGGTGGTGTCGAGGTCGCCGTAAGCGGTGAGCGAGAGCGTCCGCGGAATCGGCGTCGCGGTCATGTGGAGGACGTGGGGCGACATCCCCTCCACCCCCTTCTCGTCGAGCGCCTTGCGCTGCTCGACCCCAAACCGGTGCTGCTCGTC
>DASSVR010000018.1:0-19005 GCA_035705945.1 Solirubrobacterales bacterium | reverse complement strand
GCCTGGGCGGAGCGCTTGATCGAGTCGACCTCCTCGGGATCGATCCCCGTCACCTCGGCGATCTCCTCCGGGGTGGGCTCGCGGCCCAGCTCGGTGACCAGCTTGCGCTCGGCGCGGCCGATCTTGTTCAGCTTCTCGACGACGTGGACCGGGATCCGGATCGTCCGCGCCTTATCGGCGAGCGCACGCGCGATCGCCTGGCGGATCCACCAGGTCGCATAGGTGGAGAACTTGAACCCCTTGCGGTAGTCGAACTTCTCCGCCGCGCGGACCAAGCCCAGCGTTCCCTCCTGGATCAGGTCGAGGAAGGGAAGCCCCTGGTTCCGATAATTTTTCGCGATCGAGACCACGAGCCGCAGGTTCGACTCGACCATTTTCTGCTTCGCGTCGAGATCGCCGCGCTCGATCCGTTTCGCCAGTTCGACCTCCTCCTGGGCGGTCAGGAGGCGGACTTTGCCGATGTCCTTGAGAAACAGCTGCAAGGAATCGGTCGTCATGTCCGGTTTCAGGTCGAGCGCCTGTTTCTGGCGCCGGCGACCTTTTTTGCCGGTGTCGACGGGGAGCGCTTCGGCCGCGGCTTTCTGCGCCGGGTCCATGTCCTCCACGAGCTCGATTCCCGACTTCTCGAGGTGCCCGTATAGGTCCTCTACGTCGGACTCGTCGAGATCGACCTCGGAGACCGCGGAGGCGATGTCACCGAAAGTGAGCACGCCGAGCTGCTGCCCGCGGTTGATGAGGGTTTTTACCTCCTCAAGTTCCTGAAGCTCTGCTACCAGCATTCGTTCTTACTCGTTCCCTTGCGCTCGATGTTTAAGTCCTGGCGATGAAATACCGTCGCGACCCGAAAGTCGCGCCGGAGCGACAAAAAGCGGACCCACGACGTGGTCCGCGAAGTAGCGTCTGCATCGTCATTGTGCCCAGGCGGGCGGCGTCTGAATCGTCAAACGCCTGTTCGCATGGTAGTCGCTTCAGTTTGTGAAGTCAATGCCCAGCCCCCTCCGCCATCCCACGCCCTGGCTACGCGCCTTTTGGCACCGTGCCTACCGTGAGAACGTCACCGGCCTCTCGGCGATGGTCGCCTACAACCTACTGCTGGCGGTGTTCCCTTTCGCCCTCCTCGTCCTCTTCGTCTTCGGCCAGGTATTGAAGATCGAGGGCGTCGAGAGCAGCGTTCTGGCCGACCTCCAGCGCCTCTTTCCCAACGTCGAGCAGGAGACGCTGACCGACGTCCTGAGCCGAATCGAGAGCAACTCGACGACGATTGGGATCGCCGCCTTCGCCGGGTCGCTCTGGATCGGCGCCTCCTTCTGGGGAGCGATGGACACCGCCTTCTGCCGCATCTACCACGTCGAGTGCCGCGGCTGGGTCGAGCAGAAGCGCTTCTCCTTCGCGATGCTCGTGGTGGTCGTACTGTTCATCGCCGCCAGCATCTTCGTGCCGACCCTGGAGAGCGCGGTCGTCTCCAGCACCGACCGATTGCCGCTCGGACTCTCGGACATCAAGGCGATCGACACGATCCTGCTGCTGACGGCGGCGCTGCTGGTCACCTTCGGGATCTGCTGCGTGATCTTCTGGGCTGTCCCGAAAGGCCATATGCCCTGGCGCGCGGTCTGGCCGGGAGCGCTCTTCGTCACCGTCGGCGCCGGGCTCGCCAACTGGCTTTTCCCCGTCTACCTGTCGAACGTCTCCAGCCTTTCGCGGTTCGGCTCGACCGTCGGCTTCATCCTCATCGCCCTGCTTTGGTTCTACGTGCTCAGCCTGGCGCTGATGGCCGGAGCGGTGATCAACTCGCTCCGCTTCGAGCTGCATGACACCGGCGAACTGCCGTATTCCCCGAAGCAGCCCTGCGATGGATGCGACGAGCGCGGCACGGGCTCCGGCACCCGCGCCCCCGCACACTAAAAAAACTGTCGTATCATCGTGCGGTGTAGCACTAAGTCCGGCTGGACCCGGAGTCCAGGTCGCCGCCCAGGCTGGAAGAATCGCATTGATGCAAAAACAGCGGAGTTCTGAAATACCGAGAAGCGTTCTCATCCCCAGCACTCCGCGCGATATCGGCCACCGGACACAGCGCCAGCGGATCGTCGACGCGATCATCGAGAGCTGCGCCGAGAAGACCTACGCGGCGACGACGATCTCCGACATCGTCAGCCGCGCCCGCATCTCCCGCACGACTTTCTACAAGCAGTTCGACGACAAGCGGACTTGCTTCGACGCGGCGGTGGAGCACTGCATCGAGCAGCTCCAGGAAGCCGCCGCGGCGGCGCATTCTCCGGGTGATTCCCCGGCGGATGCGGCGCGCCAAGCAGCTTCGGCCGTGCTCGAGGCCCTGGCCGCCCGACCGGGACTGGCGCAACTGCTGACCGGCGATGCGATTGCCGTCGACCCGATGGTGGTCGAGGTCTACCGGCGGGCGACGATTCCGGCCCTGGAAGGGCTGTGGGAGCGTGACGGGGGGAAGGTCGAGCGGCATACCGACCCCCGCCTCGCCTTCGGGCAAGCACAGGTGTTGATCCTCGATCAGATCGCGAGCGGCAAGGTCGAGCAGCTGCCGGAGCTGCTTCCGGAGATCGCTTATCTGGCAGTAAACCCGTTCGGGGGTCACGAGGAGGGGGTCAGGCAATCCAACATCGCGCGGGAAACACAAAGCAACGGTGCCGCTGCCAGTGAGTGATAACCCCGAGGACCTGCGCCGCTGGCGGCTTCCCCGTGGTCGGCACGGGTTGCCGCGCGAGCTGGTCGAGCGGTCCCAGCGAGAGAGGCTGCTGGCCGCGGTCGTACGGGTGACTGCGGAGAAGGGATATGACTCGACCACTGTTGGCGACATCCTCGGCGAGGCCGGAGTCGGCCGCGAGAGCTTCTACGAACTGTTCGACGACAAGCTCGACTGCATGCTCGCCGCCCACAAGATCCTCGTCGACAACCTCGAGGAGCGGGTAAGGGCCGCCTATACCGGCAACGGACCCTGGCCCGAGCGAGTGCGGGAAGCGCTCTCAGCCACGCTCGATTGGTTCGCTGCCGACCCTGAGGCCTCGCGCTTTACCCTGGTCGAGCTGAGCACGGTCGGACCGGCATTTCGCCAGATTTTCAAGACCGAGTACGCCCGCTTCATCAAGCTGCTCGACGAAGGGCTCGAGGAGAGCGGCCCCGATCCGCATCTCTCGGCGGCAACGCGACTGGCGGTCGGCGCGACGATCGCGCGGCTTTACGAGGAGGTCGTGCTCGGCCGGGCCGCGCAGCTGCCGCGCCTGCTCGCCGACCTCACCTACGGCTTCCTCGTCCCCTTCGTCGGGGAAGAGCGAGCACGCGCGGCCGCGGCCGGCGCCTCCTAGGCGCCCTCCAGATTCGCCACGGCCTCGCGCAGCGCCTGACGCAGCGGCGTCTCCCCAACGCCGGGGAAAAGCTCCATCCCCGAGGGGTCGGAGACGACCGTCTCGGTCGAGAGACCCTCGACGAGCGGGCGGGCTACCCCGGCGTCAACGGGGGTGACGAGGCCGATCCAGAGCGCGGAGAGAGCCGGGGTGAGGACCGGGACAGTGATCCGGACTGGCGGTCGCCGCCCGAGGGCGCGGGCGAGCTCGTCGATCATCCCGCCGTAGGTGGTGACGTCAGGCCCACCGATCTGAACCTCGCGGTGGGCGGGAAGCCGCAGGTCGGCGGCGGCGGCGAGATAGGACACGGCGTCGGCGACGGCTATCGGCTGGGTGCGGGTCGCGACCCACCGTGGCATCACCATCGCCGGTAGGCGGCGGACCAGATAGAAGACGGTACGGAACGACTCGCTGCCGGCGCCAATCACGGCGGCGGCCCTGAAGTAGGTGACCGGCACCTCGCCCTTTTCGAGAGCACGGGCGGTGGCGTGACGGCTGTCGAGGTGCTTCGAGCCCTCGCCGAGGCCGCCGAGGTAGACAATCCGCCTGACTCCAGCGGCAGCCGCAGCCGCGGAGAAGTTCTCCGCCCCTCGCCGGTCCCGCTCGGCGAAGTTTTGGTTCGACCCCCGTCCCATCGAGTGCACGAGGTAGTAGGCGACCTCCACCCCATCCAGTGCCGGGCCGAGCGACTCCTGGTCGAGGACATCCGCTCGGTGCACGTCGCAGCCGATCTCGCGGAGATCGGCGGCGCCCCCCGGGTGCCGCGCCAGCGCCCGCACCTCGCGTCCTTCGTCGCGCAACCGTGCGCAAAGCAGCCCCCCGACATATCCCGTGGAGCCGGCGACGGCGATCATGCCGCTCGACTACCCGGGGGAATCAGCCGTAACGCTCTCCAGTTACAGCCCGTAACTTCGCGCGGTCGTGACGGGCGTGGATGCGACGGACGGTGCCCGAGCGGGAGCGCATCACCAGAGACTCGGTGGTGGCGCCGGGCCCGCGGTAGCGGACGCCCTCGAGGACGTCGCCGTCGGTGACGCCGGTGGCGGAGAAGAAGACGTCGTCGCCGGAGCAAAGGTCGTTCGCGGTGAGGACGCGGTCGAGGTCGTAGCCGGCGTCGACCGCCGCCTGGCGCTCCTCGTCGTCGCGCGGCCAGAGACGACCGATTAGCTGCCCTCCCATCGACTTCAGGGCGGCTGCGGAGATCACGCCCTCGGGGGTGCCCCCTATCCCCCACAGCAGGTCGACCGGCGAGCGTTCGCTGACGGCGAGCAGGGCGGCGGAGACGTCGCCGTCGGTGATCAAGCGGATGCGGGCGCCCGTCTCGCGGACTTCGCGCATCGCCTCCTCGTGCCGCGGGCGGTCGAGCATCACCACCGTCACGTCCCCGACCGAGCCACCCTTGCGCTCCGCGATCAATTTCAGGGTCTCCCCCAGCGGGCGGTCGAGGTCGAGCAGGTCGGCGATCTCCTCGCCGCCGGCCATCTTCTCCATGTAGACGCAGGGACCCGGATCGAACATCGTTCCCCGCTCGGCCAGGGCGATGACCGCGATCGCGCTCGGCATCCCCAGCGCACAGAGGCGCGTCCCCTCGAGCGGGTCGACCGCGATGTCGACGACCGGCGGGCTGCCGTCGCCGATGCTCTCGCCGTTGTAGAGCATCGGCGCCTCGTCCTTCTCGCCCTCGCCGATGACGACCGTTCCGTCCATCGAGACTGAGTCGAGGACGTGGCGCATCGCGTCAACCGCGGCTTGGTCGGCGGCGATCTTGTCGCCCCGCCCGACCCAACGCGCGGAGGCGAGAGCAGCGGCCTCGGTAACGCGGACGAGCTCCAGCGCCAGGTTGCGGTCGGGCTTCGTGGTGGCGGCGCCGGCCTCCTGAGAATCGGACCCCATGTGGGCTGGAGGCTAACCGAAGGGACACCGTGGACGTATGCATGAACTGGAGAATTGATCTAAAGAGCTAGCCAGATCCCCGCCGATAGAGCCAGATCATGGGAGACAGCGAGCTGTCGCGCCTGGGAGTGGAGCTGAGCACCCGCACGGAGGACGTCGTGTCGCGGATGATGCGACTCTCGGGCGAATCGAAGAAGACGCTGGCGAAAGTCGTCGAAGACAGCTTCGAGGACGTCGGCACCGTCTCCACCGTCGCCGTCGCCCGCTGGATGTCCGGCGAGGGCGAAGCGGTGGCCCGCAAGGTCGGTCAGGAGTCCTGGCGGATCTTCGCCCAGCTCGCCTCCCAACGCGAGGCGCCGCTGAACGAGGTGACCAAACGCTGCCTGCGCTGGCGCGACTCGACGCTCGAGGTGCTGGAGGAGAGCGCCGCCGATCTCGGCCTCGCCGACGAGACGCTGGCGGCCGCCCGGCGGATGGTCCAACGTAGTCTCGACGTCACCCTGGTGCGGATGTGTCAGTCCTTTGAGGATGAGCGCCAGCGCGCGCACGAGGAACTGACGAGCCGGGAGAAGGAACTGGTCTTCCTCGCCACCCACGACGCCCTCACCGGGCTGCCGAACCGGACCCTGATCCTCGACCGGATCGAGCAGACTCTGACGCGGGCGCGGTTGAAGCAGGAACCGGTTGCGGTGCTGTTCGTCGACCTCGACAACTTCAAGGCGATCAACGATTCGCTCGGGCACGGGACCGGCGACGAACTGCTCTGCGCGGTAGCCGAACGGCTCGAGGGGGTGATCCGCGAGACCGACGCCCTCGGCCGTCTCGGCGGCGACGAGTTCGTTGTCCTGGCTGAAGGGATGTCGCTCGCGGCGGGCCCGGAGCTGGTTGCCGAGCGGCTGCTGGAAGCGTTCAGCGAGCCCTTCGCCCTCGGCGAGGACGGCGAGACCCGGATCCACGCGAAGGCGAGCATCGGCATCGCCACCGGGACCCGTCCCTCGGCCGAAGAGCTGCTGCGCGACGCCGACATCGCCATGTACCGCGCCAAGTGGGGCGGCAAGAGCCACTACCTGGTGTTCGAGTCGGGGATGGAGGACGAGGTCCAGTCGCGTCTCGAGACCGAGATGGACCTGCAGAGCGCGCTCGAGAACGAAGAGTTCTTCCTCGTCTACCAGCCCACCTTCGACCTGCAGGCGATGAAGCCAACCGGGGTCGAGGCGCTGATCCGCTGGCGGAGGCCCGGTCGTGGCGTCGTCCACCCGGAGGAGTTCATCCCGCTGCTGGAGGAGTCGGGGCTGATCGTCGAGGTCGGCGCCTGGGTGCTGCGGGAGGCCAGCTCGCAGGCGGTGCGCTGGCAGGAGGAGGGGCGGCCGCTGGAACTTTCGGTCAACGTCTCGGCCCTGCAGCTCGACACCGACGACCTGATCGACCACGTCACCGAGGCGCTCGACGCCAGCGGCCTCGCGCCCGAAACGCTGACGATGGAGATCACCGAGACGACGCTGATGAGCAACGCCGAGGAAACGGCGCGGCGGCTGAACGAGCTGAAGCGCCTCGGGGTACGGATCGCCGTCGACGACTTCGGCACCGGTTACTCCTCGCTCGCCCACCTGCGACAGTTCCCGGTCGACGTCCTCAAGATCGATCGTTCCTTCGTCTCGCAGCTGGAGGAGGGCGGCGAGGGGGAGATCCTCCTTCACACGCTGGTACAGCTCGGCAAAGCGCTCGAGATCGAGACCACGGCCGAGGGGATCGAGAGCGCCAGGGACCTCTCGCTGATCAAGGCGAAGGAGTGCGACAACGGCCAGGGCTTCCTCTTCACCCGACCGCTTAGCGCCCAGGACGCGGAATCGTTCTTCCGCCAGTGGTCGCCGGACCGGCGCTTCGAGCTTCGCCACGACAGCGGCGATAGGGTCCTCGTCGATGGAGGAACGCTGGGGCCTGACGCTGCCGCTGCCGGGGCTGACGCTCGCTGACCACAGGGAGCCGGTCAAGCGCGCCGAGGCGGCCGGCTACACCGACATTTGGTCGGGCGAGACCGCTGGCCCGGACGGGTTCACCCCGCTGGCGCTGAGCGCGGCCTGGACGGAGCGGGCCCGGCTGGGCACCGGGATCGTCGGCGTCTTCCAGCGCGGGCCGGCGCTGCTGGCGCAGCAGGCGGCGGCGCTGGCGGACGCCTCCCAGGGACGCTTCGTTCTCGGCATCGGCGCCTCCTCGGACCGGATCGTCGAGGGCTGGAACCAGATCCCCTTCGAGCGGCCGCTGAGCAGGGTGCGAGAAACGCTGGAGTTCCTAGAGCCGGCGCTGGGTGGCGAGCGGACGAAGACCGGCTTCAAGCTGGAACAGAAGCCCGCCCACCGGATCCCGATCGTGCTGGCGGCGCTGCGGGGAAAGATGCTGGAGCTGGCGGTCGATCGCGCCGACGGCGCCTTCACCAACTTCCTGCCGCTGGCGGGGCTGCAAAAGGTGACGGCGCAGCTGCAGGGAGCGCCGGAGGGATTCGAGCTGCTCTGCCGCTTCTTCTGCATCCCGGGCGAGCGCGAGCAGGTCGAGCCGCTCGCCCGCTTCATGTTCTCCTCCTACATCACCGTCCCGGTCTACGCCGAGTTCTACCGCTGGCTCGGCTACGGCGAGCATATCGAGCCGATGGTCCAGGCCTGGGAAGCCGGCGACCGTCAGGCCGCCGCGGCGGCGGCGCCGTGGGGACTGATCGAGGACATGTTCATCTTCGGCACCCCCGAGCAGATGAAGGAGCGCCTCGCCGCCTTCGTCCAGGGCGGAATAACCCTCCCGATCCTCACCCCGATCACGACGCCAGACAAACTCGTCGAGACGATCGAGGCACTCGCGCCAAGCTGACGCAGGACCAACCCCCGCCGGTACAGGGTCCGGTCATCCCCTGAGCGAATTTGTCGCGCCCCTATGTCGGGGCTGCTCCGCAAGATGCTGCCCGCCTATGGCGGGCATAAACCAGATTGCGTATCGCCGCTTCGCGAACATTCGCTCAGCGGACGACCGGACCCCTCTCCCACATGCAGCTCCGGGACCCCCAGACCAAGCCCGCACTTCGCCGAGTCCGCGAGAACCCTTGCTCTACAAGGTTTCTCGCGGACTCGCGAGTGGAGTGTCCCCATCCTCTACCGACTGTGCTTGGTCCCTCAGTCGTTCATCACGTCCGTCGCTTCTTCAGCCAAGCTGGCGTAGGCATCCGGGCGGCGGGTGGTTAGGAAGGGGAAGAGCTCTAGCCAGTCTCGGCGCTGGTCTAGGTCTAGGTCGGCGACGAGGACGGCTGGTTCGTCGCGGGGGGCCTGGGCGAGGATGCGGCCGTAGGGGTCGGAGATGAAGGAGGAGCCGTAGAAGGTCAGGGGCGGCTCGGAGCCGGTGCGGTTGACGGCGACCATGAAGACGCCGTTGGCGATCCCGTTGGCGACGATCACCTGCTGCCAGAGGGGCTGGGTGTCGAACGCGGGGTGGTCGGGCTCGGAGCCGATCGCGGTCGGGTAGACGAGGACGTCGGCACCCTCGAGGCTGTAGGCGCGGGCAACCTCGGGGAACCACTGGTCCCAGCAGGTCGGCAGGCCGAGGTTGACCTCGCCGAGGCCGACGAGGGGGAAGGCCTCGGCGCCCCCTGGGCCTGGCCGGAAATAGCGGTCCTCGTGGTAACCCGCGGTGATCGGGATGTGGAGCTTGCGGGTGCGGGCGACCAGCTCTCCCCCGGGCGCGACGACGATCGCGGTGTTGAAGCCGAGGCCGTCGTCGCCGTCGGCCCGCTCGTAGAGCGAGGCGTGGACGTGGACGCCGGTCTCCGCCGCCATCCGGGCAGCGAACTCGAAGGTGCGCCCGCCGGGCAGCCCCTCCGGCTCGGCGCCCGCTGCCTGGGGGCCGCCTGGATCGACTGCGAAGTAGCGACTCAGGGTCAGCTCCTGCAGGCAGACGAGCTTCGCCCCCTCCCCCGCCGCGATGCGGATGCCCTCCTCGAGCGCGGCTTCGTGCTCGCCGGGATCTGGGTGCCAGCGGTGCTGGACGGCGGCGATCCGGAAAGGGGCGCGTTCGGGCGGGCGGGTGCGTGCCGGCGACTCGCGTGGCTGCCCGGCATGGATCAGGCGCATCTCATCCACTGGTTCAAGATAGACCTGAGTGAGCGCCACCCTCAAGACGACGCCCGCCGATGACGGATTCCGGATGCCGGCGGAGTTCGAGCCGCATGCCGGCTGTTGGATGGCCTGGCCCGAGCGTCCCGATAGCTGGCGGTTGGGGGCGAAGCCGGCGCAGCGAGCCTACGCGGAGGTGGCGGAGGCGATCGCCGCCTCCGAGCCGGTGACGATGGCCGTCTCCAGCGCCCAGTTCGAGAACTGCCGCGCGATGCTGCCTCCCGAGGTGCGGGCGGTCGAGATCTCCACCGATGACGCCTGGATCCGCGACCACGGCCCCACCTTCGTCGTCGACGACGACGGCCGCCGCCGTGGAGTTGACTGGCGGTTCAACGCCTGGGGCGGCCACGACGGCGGGCTCTATTCGTCCTGGGAGCGCGACGAACGGGTCGCGGCCAAGGTCTTGGAGATCGAGGGGGACGACCGATACCGGGCGCCGATCGTCCTCGAGGGCGGGGCGATCCACGTCGACGGCGAAGGCACGGTGCTCACCACCGAAGAGTGCCTGCTCAATCCCAACCGCAACCCGGAGTTCTCCAAGGAGCAGATAGAGCGGGTTCTGCTCGACTACCTCGGCGCCGAGAAGGTCATCTGGCTGGGGGCGGGCGTCTTCCACGACGAGACCGACGGGCACGTCGACAACCTCGCCTGCTTCGCCCGCCCCGGCAGGGTGCTGCTGACCTGGAGCGACGACGTGGACGACCCGCAGCACGCGATCTCGCGCGACGCGCGCGAACGGCTCGAAGCGGCGGCGGACGCCCGCGGGCGCCAGTTGGAGGTTGTCCTTCTTCCCTCCCCCGGCCCGCTGCACATCTCGGCTGAGGAGGCCGAAGGCGTCGACGCCGCGGAGGGAACGATCCCGCGCCGGGCCGGCGACCGCATGGCCGCCTCCTACGTCAACTTCTACCTCGGCAACTCTCGGATCGTCTACCCCCTGCTCGACCCCCGCCACGACGAGGAGGCCGCGGCGGTGCTCCGCCGCTGCTTCCCCGAACGTGACGTGGTCGGCGTGCCGGCGCGCGAGATCCTGCTCGGCGGCGGCAACATCCACTGCATCACCCAGCAGGTGCCACTTATACAGCCAAGACGTAGAGGGCGTGCGGAGTCGTAATTTCGTATTCCGCGTTCCAGAGAACCGCGTTGGGACAGGTGCCAGGGCCTTCCACTGTCGACAGCAAAACGCTGATGCTGATGTACGGCGCCGTCCCTCCGACCAGGGGCCCAAGGTGGGTGGGCGAGCCGGTCGTATAGGTGCAGTTGGCGTTGTTGATCGCGAATTTGAACACGTTCCCTCTGCCCCAGACTGTGCCATTCCCCGCTGTGGTGTACCCGATCTCGAGCGTCCCGTTGGTGACCGTGTCGGTTGTGGCGCTGCAGCCTCCCCAGGTGATGCTCGAGATGTTCACCGGGATGACGGAGGCACTCGTTGCCGTGGTCGTCCCGCTGATCGACGAGCTGGTGCATTCGGAGATTCCCACGCCCCCGCCGCTGATCGAGCTGCTGGTTTCGGATTTCAACGACATTTCGATCGTGGTGCCGCTGGAATAGGACGTGCCGCAACCGATGCTTGTGCAAAGTGTGGTGTTGAGCGCCGAGGCCGTAGCGACTCCAACGACCGCGGTTGACGCGGCAGCCGCCACCACGGCCAGCCCGACCATCTTCAAGTACCTCATCTTTGTTCTCCTTTGATCCGTGGATCACGCGGCGGGTGCCGCGAGGCTGAGGGCGTAGTCCTCAGCAGGATCAGTGAACCAGCCGCATAGCTCCAGGCCCGCGCCCGTATAGACGGATTCGATCCGCTCGCGGGTGAACTTGGTGGAGATCTCGGTTCGCATCTCCTCGCCGGCGTTGAACGAGATCTCGAGATCGAGTCCGTCGAGGCGCACCTCCTGGTCGACCGCGGAGCGCAGGCGGATGTCCATCCGCTCGGCCTCGGAGTCGTAGCGGGCGACGTGCTCGAAGGCGTCGAGATCGAAGTCGGCGGCGAGCTGGCTGTTGAGGACGGCGAGGACGTTCTTGTTGAACTCCGCGGTGACGCCGGCGGAGTCGTTGTAGGCGGCCTCCAGCCGGACCCGGTCCTTGATCAGGTCAGTTCCCAGCAGCAGGTGGTCACGCGGACCGAGGAGGGCGGCGATCCGCTCAAGGAAGGCGTGGCGCTGGCGCGGGTAGAGGTTGCCGATCGTGCCGCCGAGGAAGGCGATCATCCGCGGGTCGCTCTCGGGAATCCGCTCCAGGTGCTGCTCGAAGTCGCAGACAAGGCCGCGAACGTTCAGACCGGCGTACTCATCAACCAACTCGGCCGCGGTTCGCTGAGTGATCTCCTCGGAGATGTCGACCGGGACATAGGTCTCGAGGCTGCCGCGGTCGCGCATCGCACTCAGCAGATGGCGCGTCTTCGCCGCCGAGCCGGAGCCGAGCTCGACCAGCGTCCGCGGACATCCAGCCGCTTCGACGATCTCCGCCGAGCGGCGGGTGAGGATCTGCCGCTCGGCCCGCGTCGGGTAGTACTCGGGCAGCTCGGTGATCCGCTCGAACAGGAGCGAGCCACGCTCGTCGTAGAAGTATTTCGGCGCCAGCTCCTTCGGGTAGGCGCAGAGACCGGCCCGAACGTCCCGCGCCATCGTCGCCGCCGCGTCGGCGTCGAGGTGGACGTCGATCGCGATCATGCGTCCCTCGCGCAGCGCAGCCCGGTGAAGATCTGGCTGCGCTGGGGCAGGTCCCAGTTCCGGAAGGTCGCCCGAGCGACGCGAGGGTGGGTCGCCCAGGAGCCGCCCCGAAGGACCTTGTATTCGTCGCCGAAGAACACCTCGGAGTACTCGCGGTAGGGGAAGGCCGAGAAGCCCGGGTAGGCGAAAAAGTCGGAGGAGGTCCATTCCCAGCCGTGTCCGACACCGTCCAGGCTGTCGCGCGCCGCCTCCCACTCGAACTCGGTCGGCAGGCGCTTGCCGGCCCAGCGGGCGAAGGCGTCGGCCTGGTGCCAGGAAACGTGGATCACGGGTTGGGTCGGGTCGATCGAGGTGCGATGGCCGCGGGCGTTGTCCACCCAAGTACCCCCTTCGCGCTCCCAGTATGTCGGTGGCTCGGCGCCAGTCTCTTCGATGAAGGCAATAAAGGCGGCGTTGCTGACGGGCGTGCGGTCGATCTCGAAAGCGGGCAACTCCACGGTATGGCGTGGTCGCTCGTTGTCGTAGGCGAAGCCACGGCTGGGGGCACCGATCGCGTGCTCGCCGGCCTCGATCGCCACCGTCTTCGGCTCGTCCGGCACCGGCTCAGGGGCGGGGGCGAACTCCGCCCTCACCGGCTTGTACCCGTCAACTAGCTGCAGCAGCTGCAGCATCGTCTCGTTGTGCTGGAGCTCGTGGGCGAGCAGCATCTCGTAGATGAAGCCGTCGCGCAGCAGCGGGTCTTCGACCTCGGGACCAATCTCCACACCCTCCAATACGTCGAGCGTACGTTTTCGGACGTCCGCCATGTAGGAGCGCAGCTCTTCGTCGCGGAGGATCGGCAGCTCGCCGCGGATCTTCCGCGGGTTCTCGATCGCGTCGTAGAAGCGCCCCAGCTCCCCCCGCAGCGGTTCCCGCCCGCCGATCCGCTGCACCAGCCACAGCTCCTCGAAGTTGGCGATGTGGCCGAGGTCCCAGGCAAGCGGACTGAGGATCGGGGAGTAGACCCGGTTCAGCTGCTCGTCATCGAGCGGCTCGATCAGCGCCAGGGTCCGCTCCCGCGCCTCGTGGAGCGCTGCCGCTATCGCTGCCTTCGACTCTGAGGACACGTCGGTCGCGATGGGAAGACCATAGCGAGCCCACCATTGACGGTTTGTGAATTAGTCGGTGCCGTCGTACTCCGGATCGGACCAAACCCGCTTCAGCCACGGCGGCGAGACCGCGAACCGAGAGGTGCTGGCCGCAGCAATCGGCTCTAGGGGGACCAGGTGGACACGGCGACCGGGGGTGAACCGGTGGACGTCGAGAGGGCCGACTGCGCTGCCGGCGTGGCTGCCGCCGGAGACGATGAGGAGACCAGTCTCAGGGCCCCACCCGCCGTGCGGGCGAATGCCGGTATCCGAGCCCCAATTGCCTGAGCCGCGGCTGTGGTTGAAGCCATGGTGCGAGGAGGCGCGCTGGTCGACCCGGCCATCGGGACCGAACCGCAGCTGGACGCTCTCCCAGTCATCTGCGTGGTAGCCCTTGCCGCCGGCAATCGGCATCTCTCTCAACGTGGCCGAGTCGGCGTAGTAAAGCCAGAGCTGCACGTAGAGGTTGCCTGCTCGCTCCCCCGAGCAGTCGGCACCGGCTGCCACCGCCCGCGCTGCCTGATTCTCGCGGCAGTCGATCACGTGGACGAAGGCGGTGACGGGCAGCCTTCGGTCGCTCCGACGCACCAGGCCCCGCTCAGCGCCATCACCGCACTCGCTGTCGCGACAACGCCGGAAGTCGGCCGGCACCGCATGCGAGCCCTTCTCGTAGACGAGCGTCGGCATGTGCCGCCGCACCAGCTTCCCCACCTCCGTGCCGTAGGCAGCGATCAGCGCCGGCTCGTCCCCACACCCGTCAGCCAGCGCCGCCGCACAGAGGATCCGATCGGCCACCCCCCGCGCCAGCGAAGCCCCCGGCACCCGCACCCCTGCCGCGATGCCACCGAGAATCGCCAAGGTGAGGACCAGCACCATCCCGATCCACTCCACCGTCCCCTGCCCCCGCTCGCATCGCACCCCTATGCAAGCGCACAGCGCTCACGAACTCTCCCCCCTGCGGCGACAGGACCCGCCGGCCGGCGCAGGCCAGCGGAACCTTTCTACGGCCTACAGGTTGCCGATCTCAGACGCGATATCCGCCGCCGCCTGTTTGGCGTCAGCGAACAGCATCGACGTGTTCGGTTCGTAGAAGAGGTCGTTGTCGATGCCGGCGAAGCCGGGGCTGAGGGAGCGCTTGATCACGATCACCTGCTGGGCCTCGTTCACCTCAATGATCGGCATGCCGGCGATCGGCGAGTCGGCGTCGTTCTTGGCCGCCGGATTGGTGACGTCGTTTGCGCCGACGACCACCGCGACGTCGGTGCGCGGCATCTCCGGGTTGATCTCCTCCATCTCCCGCAGCTGCTCGTAGGGCACATCGGCCTCGGCGAGGAGGACGTTCATGTGGCCCGGCATGCGGCCGGCGACCGGGTGGATCGCGTAGCTGACGGTGACGCCACGCTTCTCCAGCTCGTCGGCGACCTCTTTGATCGCATGCTGGGCCTGGGCGACGGCGAGGCCATAGCCGGGGACGATCACGACCGAGTCGGCGTAGGCGAGCTTGATCGCCGCATCCTGGGCGCCGATCGAGACGTGGGGCCTTTCCTCGCCCCCGCCGGCGGCGCCGCCCGACGGGGCGCCGCCGAAGCCGGAAAAGAGGATGTTGGCGACCGAGCGGTTCATCGCCGTCGCCATCTCCAGGGTGAGGATCGTTCCCGAGGAGCCGACCAGGGTACCGGCGACGATCAGGGCGACGTTGTCGAGCGCGAAGCCGGCCGCCGCGGCAGAGAGGCCGGTGAAGGCGTTCAGCAGCGAGATCACGACCGGCATGTCCGCCCCGCCGATCGGCAGGACGACGAGGTTGCCGAGCAGCGCTGCGGCGAGCAGGACGCCGATGAAGATGGCCTCCGACGGATGGTCGTTGTCGACCGCGATGACGACGCAGGCGGCGACGATCCCGATCACCAGGATCGCGTTGATCACCTGCTGGCCCGGCGCCGCGATCGGCCGGGTCGGGATCAGGTCCTGGAGCTTGGCGAAAGCGATGTTCGAGCCCCAGAAGGAGACCGAGCCGACGACGCCGGCGAAGAGGATCGGGATCAGCTCGTCGAGGGGAAGCCCATGGCTTCCGTGGCGGATCTCCGACCAAGCAATCAGGGCGACCGCGCCGCCGCCGACGCCGTTGTAGAGGGCGACCATCTGCGGCATCTCGGTCATCTGCACGCGGAGGGAAGCGACTACGCCGACAGCGGTGCCAATCCCGAGCCCGAGCGCGAGCAGGCCCCAGTTACCCATGCCGTCGAGCAGCAGGGTGGTGACGACGGCAATCGCCATACCGCCGGCGGCGACGAGGTTGCCGCGTTTGGCGGTCGTCGGGTGGGTGCCCTGTTTGATCCCGATGATGAACAGCGAGAAGGCGACGATGTAGAGCGCGGTCGACGCGTCGCCACCCGGCTCGAGTACGGCGAAGGAGATCACGAGCCGCCTCCGTCAGAGCTGCCCGCTCCCGGACGCGGAGCGGAGGAGGTGGGCTTGACCTGGGGTTTCGGCTTTTTGGCGAACATGCCGAGCATCCGGTCCGTGACCATGAAGCCACCGACGATGTTGATCGCCCCGAAGGCGATCGCGATCGTGCCGATCACGTACTCGAGCCCGTCGTCGGCGAAGCCGACGACGATCAGGCCGCCGAGCATGACGATGCCGTGGATCGCGTTGGTCTGCGACATCAGCGGCGTGTGCAGGGTCGTCGGCACCTTCGAGATCACCTCGAAGCCGACGAAGACGGCGAGGACGAAGATCGTGATCTCGGTCATCAGGTCCATGGCTACTTCGCTGCCCTCTCGTTCTTGATCTCGCCGCCCTGGGTGATGCAGGCGGCGGCGATGATGTCGTCCTCAAAGTCGACCTTGACCTCGCCCTCCTCGGTGACGATCAGACCGAGCAGGTTCTCGAGGTTCTTGGCGTAGAGCTGGGAGGCGGGGGCCGGCATCTCCGAGGGGAGGTTGCGCGGGCCGATCACCTTGACCCCCTTCTCGTTCACGGTCTGACCCGGCTGGGTCAGTTCGCAATTGCCGCCGGTCTCGGCGGCGAGGTCGACGATCACCGAGCCCGGCGCCATGTTGCGGACGGCATCGGCGGTGATCAGCAGCGGCGCCGGACGGCCGGGGATCGCCGCAGTGGTGATGATGATGTCCTGCTTGGCCGCGTTCTCGGCGAGGGCGTCGCGCACCTGCGCGTTCTCCTCATCGGTCAGCGGCCGGGCGTAGCCACCCTCACCCTCGGCGTCGGGGATGAAGTCCAGTTCCAGCGGCCGGCCGCCGAGCGAGGCGATCTGCTCCCAGGCGGCACGGCGGATGTCGAAGCCGGTGACGATCGCGCCGAGGCGCTTGGCGGTCGCAACCGCCTGCAGGCCGGCGACGCCGGCCCCGAGGACAAGAACCTTGGCCGGCGGCACGGTGCCGGCGGCGGTGGTCATCATCCCGAAGAAGCGACCCGACTCGCGTGCGCCGATCAGCGTCGCCGCGTAACCGGCTGCGGCGGCCTGCGAGGAGAGCGCGTCCATCGCCTGCGCCCGAGTCGTACGCGGAATCGCCTCCATCGCGAACGAGGTGACACCGGCGCTGGCCAGAGCCCTGTTGGTATCCGCCGAGACCCAGGGATTGAGGTGGGAGATCAGCAGCTGGTTGCCGTTCAGCCTGGCGATATCGCCGCTGCTCGGCACCCCGACGCGAAGGACGATGTCCGCGCCCCAGGCGGCGTCCCCGTCCGCGACCTGCGCCCCCGCCTCTTCGTACTGGGAGTCGGGATGACCGGAAGCATCGCCGGCGCTCCGCTCGACGACGACGTCGACGTGCTCGTTCTTCTTCAGCGATTTGACGACGTCCGGGATCAGCGCGACGCGGCGCTCGCCATCCCCCGTCTCTTTAGGTACTCCGATCTTCATGGCGCGGCGCGGAAGGTTATGCGAATCGGTCAGGAGGGCGTCCCGACGCCCGCCAATGCGGCTAGCCGCTCCAGGGTGTGGAGCTGCTCTGCGCGCTCGACGTGGACGGGCGAGCAGATCAGGCGATCGATGCCGGCGCCGCGGAAGCGCTCGATCCGCTCGGCGACCTCGGCCTCGGTACCGACCAGCGAGGTCGCCTCGACGATCTCGTCGGGCATCGCCTCGAAGGCGCCGGCGCGGTCGCCGTCCTGGAAGCGGCTCTGGACCTCGTCGGCGACGTCGCCGAAACCAAAGCGGTGGGCGAGGTCAACGTAGAAGTTGGTCTTGCGGCTGCCCATGCCGCCGAAGTAGAGGACGAGGCCCGCCTTGACGACGTTCTTCGCCGCCTCGAGGTCGCCGTCGATCGCCACCTGCAGCGAAGGGCTGACCTCGAGATCGGAGCGCTGGCGCCCGCCCTTGGCGAAGCCGGCCTCGAGGTGCTCCCCCCAGGTCTGCTCGAAGGCGTCGACGCTGAAGAAGATCGGGATCCAGCCGTCGCAGATCTCCGCCGCCATCCCCACCGATTTGCGGCCGATCGCGCCGACGAAGACGGGGATCTCGTTGCGCAACGGGTGGAAGTTGAGCTTCAGCGGCTTGCCCTCGCCGCCGGACAGGGGCAGGGTGTAGTGCTCGCCGTCATGCTCGAGCGGCCCCTCGCGGGCGATGATCTCCCGCACCACTTCGATGTACTCGCGGGTGCGGCCCCAGGGCTTCGCGTAGGGGACGCCGTACCAGCCCTCGGAGACCTGCGGGCCGGAGGGGCCGAAGCCGAAGAGGAAGCGGCCGCCGGAGAGCTTGTCGATCGTCGCCCCGGCCATCGCCGCAGCCGCCGGTGGGCGCGCGGGCACCTGCATGATCGCGGCGCCAAGGTTGATCCTCTCGGTCCGGGCGGCCAGCCAGGCGAGGACGCTGACGGCGTCGGAGCCGTAGGACTCGGCCGCCCAAACCGACTCGTAGCCCAGCCTCTCCGCCGCGAGGACGATCTCGGCGGCCTCCTCACCGGCCGGCCCGATCCCCCAGTAGCCGAGGTTAAGTCCCAGCTTCAGGCTCATCGCCCTCGCACCCTATTGAATAGTGCCCCATGGGCACCGGCCAACCCACCCCCGAGCAGGGACTCTCCAGCAAGGAGGCGGCGGCGCGGCTGCGCAAGCTGGGGCCGCCGCCGGAGACCTCCTCGCGCTCGATGGCGAGCATCGTCGCCGCCAACGTCTTCACCCTCTTCAACGCGATCATCGGCGCCTTCTTCGTGCTCGACCTCGGGCTCGGGCTCTACGCCGACGCGCTGTTCGGCGTGATCGCCGTCGTCAACTCGAGCATCGGGATCTACCAGGAGAAGAAGGCGAAGGAAACGCTGGACGAGATCGCCGTCCTCGTCGCCCCCCACGCCCGTGCCGTCCGCGACGGGGCCGTGGTCGAGCTGCTGGCGAACGAGGTTGTGCCCGGCGACGTGATCGAAGTCGGACCCGGCGACCAGCTCGTCGCCGACGGCGAAGCGGTCGCCTCCCGCGGAATGACGATGGACGAGTCGCTGCTGACCGGGGAGTCCGACGGGATCCAGAAGGACGCCGGCGACCGCGTCCTCTCCGGCTCCTTCTGTGTCTCGGGCTCGGGCCACTACGTCGTCGACGCGGTGCGCGAGAAGAGCTACGCCGGCCGCATCGCGGGCGAGGCGAAGACCTTTCGCCACCCACCCTCGCCGCTGCAGGAAGAGGTCAACCTGGTGATCAAGGCCTCGACCTACGTGATGCTGCCGCTGGCGCTGGTCCTGATCGTCAGCCTCAACCTGCGGAACGTCGACCTCGAGGAGGCGGCGCAGACGGCGACCGCCGGGCTGGTGACGCTGATCCCGGAGGGCCTGGTGCTGCTGATGAGCGTCAC
>DASSVR010000017.1:0-2082 GCA_035705945.1 Solirubrobacterales bacterium | reverse complement strand
GTCGGCAGCGTCGGCGCCGCGGCGGCGATCGGCGGCGGCTCGGCCGCCAGCGGGCTGGGCGCGCTCGGCGGCGCGATCGGGAGCAAGGCAGTCGCCGGCGTCGTCACCGCGGCCGTTCTCACTGCCGGCGCCGTCGAGGTAAAGCGGACGACCAGCTCCCCCGTCGACCCGAGCCCCGCGATTTCGACTCAGTCGACGAAAATCCATGCGGTCACCGCCCAGATCTCCGCGGCCGAAACCGCGCCGGCGGTCGAGCCCCAGCCTCAGGTCGCCCTCGAACCCGCGCCGCCGACCCCGAGCGAGGAGACGGAGCAGCCGGCGCCGACCGCGACCGCCGGCGAAGAAACCGCCGCCGGGTCCGCGGCCGAAGGCGAGGTCACGCTCGGCGACTCGCAGTCCGAAGGGCTGAACGAAGCGACTCCCTCCGAAGAGGTGCCGGGCGCCCACGGCGGCAGCGGCACGGTGGTGGTGACGGTCGGCGCTCCGCCGCCCTCGGAACCCGCGCCGAGCCCGGCGCAGGAAGCGAGCCCGCCGCCCGAAAGCAGCCCGCCGCTGATCGAAATCGCGCCAGTACCGGTGCCGTCCGGCGAAGAAACTGGCAGCGGCACCAGCGCGGGAGCCGAGACCGAATCCTCTACTGAAGGCCTATGACCTTGAGCCGGCGCATCAGGCAGGTGCCGGCGAACTTACGGGTCTCCGCCAGCGAGTAGCCGAACAGTTCCCAGTCGTCCCCCTCCGGCGCCCAGGGCGGCGACAGCACCTGGTCGGCCACCGGTAGCGCCTCCTCCAGCGTCCGCTGGATCGCCTGCTTGTAGCGCTCGTCCTCGCGCGCCTTCTCGCGCAGGAAGACGGAGCCGAAGGCGACGTGGCGGTGCTCGTCGCGGGCGACGTTGGAGAAGCCTTCGACGAAGGCCGGCAGCAGCCCTTCGCGTTCGTTGTAGTCCATGATGAAGTGCTGGCCGGTGAGGGCGAGCATCCCCTCGATCACCATGTGGTAGAGCGTCACCGCCTCGACCAGCGCCTCGGTGTCCTCCGGCTCGGCCGAGAGCCGATCGGTGCGCTCCTTCAGCATCCCGTCGAAGAGTCGGCCGAAGTTCTCGTTGAGGTGCTCGGAGGTCTCGCTAAGCATCTCGCTGAGGTCGTCGGACTCGAGCACACCCACCTCGCGGTAGAAGCGCTCGAAGAAGCGCACGTGACGGGCCTCGTCAGCGATCTGCGTGCAGAGGAAGATTTTCTGGTCCTCGGTCGGCGCCGCCCGCATGATCGGCCCCAGCTCCTCGGCGACCTTCTGCTCGCCGATGAAGAAGGAGGAGAGCCCGTACATGCGCTGGAAGCGCTCCTCCGGGCTGATCCGCTCGTGCCAGTCCTCGCGGTCGCGGGTGAAGTCGAGCTCCTGGGTCTGCCACTGCTGCCGCTCCCAGAGACCGTAGAGCTCGGCGTAGCTGAGCAGCTTCACGTCGGCGGTCCGGTCCGCCGCCTCCATCAGCGCCGGGTCCGTCGTCGCCTGGAAGTCGGAGCGCTCGGTCCTCGACTGCGTTCCGGTTGCCTCTTTGGCCTCCATCGTTACCTCTCCTCGCTCGGCTGCGGCTTGCCCGCCGAGCCTAGCAGCGTCCTGGCTGCGCAGCCAGTTTGCCAAAACTCAGCGCGCGCTGAAAAAGCGCCCCCACCGGGGCCGAATTCAGCGAGCGCTGAGTTTTGCCGGTGTTCAGACGCTGTGCGTCTTCCCCGGCTCGAGGATCACGACCTGGGAGGAGGTCTGCGATTCGACGTCGGCCTTGAAGGCCTCAGCGTCGGTCTCGATCGGCGGGAAGGTGTTGTAGTGCATCGGGATCACCGTCTTCGCGCCGACGAACTCGCAGGCGACCACCGCGTCGCGGCGGTCCATCGTGTAGTGGCCGCCGATCGGGACGCAGAAGACGTCGATGTCGCTCCGTTCGGCGATCAGCTTCATGTCGCTGAAGAGGCAGGTGTCGCCGGCGTGATAGAGGGTCGTCTCGCCGATCTTGATCACCAGGCCCGCGGGCGGTCCGAGAACGATCCCGTGCTCGGCGCTGTAGGGGGCGTCGGGGCTGCCGGGAAGGG
>DASSVR010000016.1:0-3725 GCA_035705945.1 Solirubrobacterales bacterium | reverse complement strand
GTCGAAGGCGCCGCGCTCGTAGACGAGGCGGATCATCGGCTCGGAGAGGACCAGGATCGCGGCCGCGGCGGGCACGAGAACGAAGAGGATCTGCCGCATCCCGTTCGCCATCGTCGTCCGCAGGTCGTCCAGCGCCCCGGCGTTGGCGAAGCGGGCGAGGGTCGGGAAGAGGACGGTGGCGATCGCGACCGAGAAGATCCCCTGCGGCAGCTGGTAGATGCGGAAGGCTTTGTCGATCGCCGCCGGCGCCTGTTCGGAGACGAGGGTGCCGAAGAAGCTGTTGATCAGCAGGTTGAAGTTGATCAGGCCGAGGCTGATCGTTACCGGCAGCATCAGCACCAGCACCCGGCGCACCCCGGGGTGGCGCCAGTCGAAGCTGAAGCTGAAGCGGAACGGCGTGTTGCGCAGATCCCAGGCGGGGATCAGCAGCTGGACCACGGTGCCGACGAGGATCCCGATCGCGTAGGCGTAGATCCGGTCGCGGCCCTCGAACATCGGCTCCAACACGACCAGCACGAGGATGATCGTCAGGTTCCAGAACAGCGGCGAGATCGCGAAAGCGCCGAAGCGGTCGTAGCTGTTGAGGATCCCGACGACGATCCCGCTGATCCCGAGCAGGACCAGGATCGGGAAGAGGACCTGTGAGAGGGAGACGGTGAGGTTGAGGATCTCCCCCTCGAAGCCGGGGGCGAAGAGCGGTATCAGCACCGGCGCGAGGAGGACGAAGAGGGCGGTGAGCGCCCCCAGCACCATCGTCACCAGCAGCAGCATCGTCGAGGCGAGCCGGAACGCCTCCTTGTAGTCCTTCCTGCCGAGCAGTTCGGTGAAGACGGGAACGAAGGCGGGCTGCAGCGCAGCGTCAGCGAAGAGCGCCCGGATCAGGTTCGGCACCTGAAAGGCGATCGTGAAGGCCGACATCGGACCGCTGATGCCGTAGTAGCCGGCGGCGACCACTTCGCGGCCGAGGCCGGCGACGCGCGAGGCGGCGGTGGCGATCGAGAAGAACGCGGTCGAGCGAGCGATCCGGCCGGCCTGCCGTCCCGGCGCCGGCTCGGAGCCGAATTCCTCCCCAGGATCGAATCCCTCGGCCTCGCGGAGGCCGACGTCCTCGTCGAAGGACCGCTCGTCGGGGTCGGGGGTGTCAGGCGCCCTGGGCGTCTCCAAAGATGGTCTCAGTCGCTATAGTCGGCGGCCGCCCGGAGCCGGCAAGGCGCCTGCTCGGGCACTTGACATGGCCAACATAGCCTCACAGAAGAAGCGGATACTGCGCAGCGAGCGCGAGCGGACCGAGAACCGCCTGCTCACCAGCACCGTGAAGACCCACTTCCGCCGCCTCGAAAGCGCGGTCGAGTCCGGCGATGCCGACAACATCGCGACCGAGCAGCGCACGCTCGTCTCGAAGATCGACAAGGCCGTGCAAAAGGGCGCCCTCCACAAGAACACGGGCGCGCGCAAGAAGGCCAAAGCCGCGCGGATCTCAGGCGCCGCCTAACCGGCGCATATCGGCGTCCTCGGTCGCTCGCGTGCAGAGCACGCCACGCTCCCTGCGTCCTTGATCTGCTTGGTTAGGCGGCGCCTGCGGCCGCGCGTTGCAGGGCGAGCGTCAGCGCCAGCTCGTCGCCGTAGTCCGCGCCCCCCCGGCACCAGAGCTCGAGGTCGGCCAGGGTCTCCGTCGCCAACCGCAGGCTCTCGAGATCGGTGTCGCCCAACCGGGCGACCAGTTGCTTCGCCGCGTAGGGGTGCATCTTCAGCGAGGCCTCGACCTGCTTTGGGGGGATCCCCTCCTGGAGCTGCGCGGCCGCCGCGCTGGCGCTTCGCAGCCGCGAGGCCAGCCCGTAGATCAGCCCCGTGACGTTCTCCCCCTGCCCGATCAGGCGCTCGCCGATCCGCAGGGCGGCCCCCGCATCGCCATCGATCAAAGCGTCGGAGAGCGACCAGACCGCGGTCTCGGAGGTGTCGGCGACCATCTCCTCGAGGTCGGAGACGTTCACCTCTCCATCCGGTCCCGCCCACAGCGCCAACCGCTCCAACTCGTTCCGCAGGCGGAGGGGATTTGCGCCCATTCGCTCGACCAGGAGCCGGGCGGCCGCCGGATCGAGGCGGAAGCCGAGTCCCTTGGCCTCGGCGACCAGGACGCCGGGCATCTGGCGTGCTTTCGGAGCCTCGAATTGGTGGACCTCGCCACCGGCGGCTTTGACTGCTTTAGCGAGACCCGCCGGCGCCTTGTCGCGACAGATCAGGACCAGGGTCAGGGCCGGGGGCAGCGCCCCAAGGGCGGCGATCACCGGCCCGAGCTGGCGATCCCGCCAGCGCTCGATTCCATCGGCCAGCAAATAG
This sequence comes from Solirubrobacterales bacterium, assembly GCA_035705945.1. Classification (GTDB taxonomy): domain Bacteria; phylum Actinomycetota; class Thermoleophilia; order Solirubrobacterales; family 70-9; genus VAYN01. The sequence goes on along the minus strand of DASSVR010000016.1, from coordinate 1,388 downwards.
CGCCGCGACTCCATCAACGACATCGCCGGAATCGCGGCAAGCAGCGCCTCGTGATCCGGCATCCCCCTGCCCTCGCCCGGCTCGAATACCTCCAGCGCCGCCGAGCCGCCCTCGCGTTCGGCCCGAGCCCGCAGCCGGGCCCGGGTGGCGTCGATCTTCGCCTCGTCACTACCGGCGATCAGGTACAGCGGGCGCATCTCCTCGGCCATGGGCCGAGTCTAGATGGCACCGGCCCACTCGCCGCTACTTGCTGTGGCCCTTGGCTTTCCCGTGGGGGGTACCGGCCTGGGAGGTGTCCTCCGCGACCGGCGCGGGGGATTCAGCAGTCGCGCTGGTGGCCTTCTTCGCGGCCGAAGAAGTCTTCGATCCGGAGGTGCCCTTCGCCCCTGGCGAGCCCTTGCTGGAGGCTTCGATCCCGCGCTTGCTTGCATTGCTCGCCGCGGCGCTGGAGGAGGAGTTTCCTGGGGCGAGAGTCGAGGAGCTGCCGCTGGGCGGAGAGGCGATCGGCTGCGCTTCAGGCGTGCCAGCCGGCGCGGAACCGGGGCCGGGGGACGTGGCCGGCGCTCCGGTGCCGGACCCACCCCTACCGCCGGCCGAAGCTGGCCCGTCGGGTGAGGCAGCTGGCGGCGGGGAATCGGCCGGCGTCGCGTTCCGACTGCTCCCTCCGCCACCAGCGGTGCCTCCATCCGTCCCCCTCTCCCCCAAGGTCACGCTGCCGCCATCCGAGATCGCCGGGGCCGATCGCCCAGCCTGAAGCGCAACCGCCTCGGCAACCGCGTTTTCGCGTGACGGATCACTCGGCAGCGGTGCCGGCGAGAGCAGCGGGAAGCTCAGCTGGGCGAAGATGGCGACGAAGGCGAGCCCAGCCGCCGCGGTCAGCCCGAGGAACGCGAAGGCGGTGGTGCGCATCCGTTCCGGCAGTCCGCTGCCGGCAAAGCTCGGCGCTTGCAGCGAGGAGAGGAGCTTGGTGCGAAAGCCGGAGTTCACCAATACGTCCATCGGCCGATGGCCGGCCCGCCGAAGCGATTGGATCAAGTTCCTCGACTTTCGACTCGGTCATCTGTCCAAGCTGAAGGAGCGGCGGCCGACATCGATCTCGACGGCTCCGTCGCTGTCGGTCCGCAGCGTCGTCACCCCGTACCGAGCCAGCGTGGCGAGGGTGGCAGCGGTCGGATGGCCGTAGGGGTTGCCCTCGCCGACGGAGATCACCGCGAGCCGCGGCCGCGATCGCTCCAGCAGCGCCGCCAGGCCAGCATCGTCGCTTCCGTGGTGGGCGACCTTGAGGACATCCACCGGCCCTGGCTCGATCGGCGCCGCCTCCGCCTCGGCGTCGCCGGTGAGCAGCATCGAGAAGCCGCGCCAGCGCGCTTCCATCATCAGCGAGAGCT
>DASSVR010000015.1:0-20130 GCA_035705945.1 Solirubrobacterales bacterium | reverse complement strand
GTGAAGAAGCTCGAGCCCGGCCAGTTCGGGCGAAACGCCTTCACCCACGTGCGCGGGGTGGGGAAGAAGTAAGGGGCCACCCATGGCTCTGAAGCGCGTCATCCCCTGCCTCGACGTCGACTCCGGCCGGGTCGTCAAGGGCACCAACTTCGTCGGCCTCCGCGACGCGGGCGACCCGGTGGAGCTGGCCGAGCGCTATGACGCCGAGGGCGCCGACGAGCTGGTCTTCCTCGACATCACCGCCTCGCACGAACAGCGGGAGACGATCGTCGAGCTGGCGCGGCGGACGGCCGACAACGTCTTCATCCCGTTCACGATCGGCGGCGGCATCCGCTCGGTCGAGGACGCCCAGGCGGTGCTCGACGCCGGCGCCGACAAGGTCTCGGTCAACTCGGCGGCGCTGGCGCGGCCCGAGCTGCTGGGCGAGCTGGCCGACCACTTCGGCGCCCAGTGCGTTGTCATCGCCATCGACGCCAAGCGCGAGGAGGATGGCTGGGGCGTCTACGTCAACGGCGGCCGCAAGCGGGTCGAGGGACGCGACGCCGTCGCCTGGGCCGAAGAGGCGGTCGAGCGCGGCGCGGGGGAGGTGCTGCTGACCAGCATGGACCGCGACGGGACCAACGACGGCTATGACCTCGAGCTGACCCGGGCGGTGGCGGAGGCGGTCAACGTCCCGGTGATCGCCTCCGGCGGCGCCGGCGAGCTGGGGCATCTGAGCAAGGCGATCTCCGAGGGAGGGGCGGACGCCGTCCTCTGCGCCTCGATCTTCCACTACGGCCAATACCGGGTGCGCGAGGCCAAGCAGCGACTGGCGGCCGACGGCATCCCGGTCCGTCTTTAACCTCGCACGACGTGACCGGTCCGACGATCGAGAGCGTCGTCGCTGCGCTGCGCTCCACCCATCCCGAGCTGGAGCGGATCGCCGCGGCGAGCGAGGACCCGGTCTACCTGGTCGGCGGCGCCGTCCGCGACCAGCTGCTCGGCAATCCCCGCGCCGACATCGACGTCGTCGTGGTCGGCGACGCGGCGGCCCTGGCGCGGGCGCTGGGCGCCCCGCTGGCGGAGCACGACCGCTTCGGCACCGCCAAGGTCGTGCTCGACGGGCACGAGGTCGACGTCGCGACGGCGCGGACCGAGTCCTACTCGGCGCCGGGGGCGCTTCCCGACGTGTCGCCCGCCGACGGGATCGAGGCGGACCTCGGGCGTCGCGACTTCACGATCAACGCGATGGCGGTGCCGCTGCGGGGAGATTCGTCGCTGATCGATCCCTACGGCGGCCGCGCCGACACCGAAGCGGGGCTGGTGCGTGTCCTGCACGAGCGGTCCTTCTTGGATGATCCCACCCGCGCGATTCGGGCGGCGCGGTACGCGGCCCGGCTCGGGTTCGCCCTGGAGAGCACGACGGAGGCGCTGCTGCGGGAGGCGGACCTGAGCACGGTTTCGGATGACCGCCGGGAAGCCGAGCTTCTCCGTCTGGCAGGGGAACCGAGCGCCCCAGAGGCATACCGGCTGCTGGGCGAGTGGGGGCTGATCGAGCTGCGGGCGGGCGGCGTGGATCTGGCGCGCCGGGTCGGGGAGTTGCTCGAACGCCCTCTCTGGGAGCTGCGGGCCGAGCGCAACCGGGTCGTCCACGCCGCCGCCACGGGTGAGCCGGGCGGAGAGTTGGAGCTCGCCGGCGCCGATCCCTCGCGCCCCTCGGAGGCGGTCGCGCTGATGACCGCCTATGGGGCGATCGAGATGGTCCTGGCGAGGGCTCACGGGGCGGACTGGATCGACGACTACCTGGAGAAGTGGAGCGAGGTGGAGCTGGAGATCGACGGAAACGACCTGATCGCCGCCGGCGTCGTGGAGGGACGGGCGGTGGGCAGGGGCTTGGCGGAGGCCAAGCGCCGCAGGCTCGACGGAGAGATCGCCGGCCGCGAGGAGGAGCTCGCCGCGGCGCTCGAGGCCGCTCGGGAGGATTAGGTCATGGAGTGGCGTGAGCGTGACGGCGTGCGGTGGCTAGAAGCCGACCTCGGCGGCGCCCGCGCCGCCTTCTCGACCCGCCTCGGCGGGGTCAGCGAGCCCCCGTTCGACACCCTGAACCTCGGGCTCCTGACGGATGACGGTGAGCAGGCCGTGGCCGCGAACCGGCAGCGTCTGACGGCGGCGCTGGGACTCGAGCCCGAGCAGGTCGTCTTCGCCCGCCAGGTCCACGGCACGCGCCTGGTCGACCAACCTCGCGACACCGGGGCGGTCGAGGCTGACGGTCACGTCGTCACAGAACCGGGATTGGTCCCGCTCGTATTCGTCGCCGACTGCCTGCCTGTTGCCCTCTTCGGACCGGGAGGCTTGGTGCTGGTCCATGCGGGCTGGCGCGGCCTCGCCGGCGGCATCCTCGCCAAGGGCGCGGAAGCCGTGGAAGCGACCGCGGCCGCTGTCGGCCCCGGTATCGGCCCCTGCTGCTACGAGGTTGGCGACGAGGTGCTCGAGGCGTTCGCCGGACCGGGGGAGGGGATCGCTGAAGGTCGGATGCTCGACCTCCCCGGAATCGCCCGGCGCCTGCTCGGCGAGGCCGGCGTGGAGCAGGTCGAGGTCGCCGGGCTCTGCACCAGCTGCCAGGAGGAGCTGTTCTTCTCCCACCGCCGCGACCACGGCCGGACCGGGCGCCAGGCCGGCGTCGCCTGGATCGAGGTGGGCTGACGTGGCGGAGCTGATTCACGGCATCGATCCGGTGAAGCTCGCCGCAAACCTCGACGAGGTGAGGAGCGTGGCGGGGGAGGGGGTCGAGATCCTCGTCGCCACCAAGTACGTCCCGCTGGAGGAGATGGGGAAGCTCGCCGAGGCCGGCGTGCGGCTCGTCGGCGAGAACCGTCAGCAGGACCTCGCCGCCAAGCACGAGCGCTGGGGCGACGCGTTCGAATGGGACTTCATCGGCAACCTGCAGAGCCGCAAGGTGAAGCAGGTGCTGCCACTGTGTCGGCTGGTCCACTCCGTGGCCACCGATTCGGTTCTTGCTCAGCTGGGCAAGCACGGCGAGCCCGACACGGAGGTGCTGGTCGAGGTAAACGTCTCCGGCGAGGAGGGGAAGGGGGGCGTCGCGCCCGACGACCTTCCGGACTTCATCGAGCGCTGCCCAGTACGGGTCGCGGGGCTGATGACGATGCCGCCGTTTAGCGCCGACCCCGAGCACTCCCGCCCTTATTTCGCGCAGCTTGCCGAGCTTGCGGCCGCACACCGCCTCGAGCGCCTCTCGATGGGGACCACGCAGGACTGGCGGGTCGCGGTCGAGGAGGGCGCGACGATCATCCGCCTCGGTCAGGTGCTGTTCGTGTGATTTCGCGCGAAATCTGGGAATAATGCGTAGAGGAGTCGGCCTTCGGAGGCCGAAACACGCGAATCAGATGGCCCTAAGGGATACCTGGCATAGAGCGCTGGTCTACTTCGGTTTGGCCGAGGACCACGACTACGGCCCCGAGTACGAGGAAGACTTCGATCCGGAGACGGGCGAGGAAGTCTTCGAGGCCCGCCGCGAACGCGGCGAGGGCTCCGCGGTGCGCCGCCTGCCGACCTCACGCCGCCCCCGCCGCGACGAGATCGACGACATCTTCGCCGACGACGAGCCGATCGCCGCCAGCCGCACGCGCACCTTGCGCCCGGTCGACAATGGCGGCAACGACATCCAGGTCCACCTGGTCATCCCCCGCAACTTCAACGACGCCCAGCAGGTCGCCGACCAGTTCAAACGCTCGGTGCCGGTGATCCTCAACCTGCAGACCGCCGACCACGAGCTCTCGAAGCGGATGATCGATTTCTGCTCCGGGCTCACCTACGCGCTCGACGGCGGCATGCAGCGGATTGCCGAGAAGATGTTCCTGCTGACCCCGCGCAACGTCGAGGTCTCCGCCGAGGAAAAGGCGAGGCTGATCGACAAGGGGTTCTTCAACCAGTCTTAGCGCCGCGCCTGGATAGTCTCCGGGCATGATCGTCGGCTTCGTTGGCTCGGGCAGCATGGCGGCCGCGATGGCGCGCGGCTGGAGCGGCGAGCTCGAGCGGATGCTCTTCTCCGACGGCGGCTCGGGCAGGGCGAGGGGACTGGCCGAGGAGCTGGGCGGCGAGGCGGTCTCCAACGAGGAGATCGGCGAGCGCGCCGACCTCGTCGTCCTCGCCGTCAAGCCGGACAAGCTGGAGCAGGTGGCGCCGGAGCTCGGAGACGCGAAGGAGATCGTCTCGGTGTTGGCGGCGACGCCGCTGGCGCGCCTGCAGGCCACCTTCCCCGACGCCGAACACGTGCTGCGGGTGATGCCGAACGTCGGTGTGGAGGTCGGGCGGGGGGTGCTCTGCGTCGCCGGCTCGGCGAGCGAGGCCGCGCGGGGGAAGCTGGAGGCGCTGGGCCGGGTTGTTGAGATCCCCGACGGGGACTTCGACGAGGCGACCGCGGTCATGGGTTGCTCGCCCGCCTACCTCGCACTCGCGGTCGAAGCTCTGATCGACGCCGGTGCCAATGCCGGTCTAAGCGAGGAGCTCGCGCGGGAGCTGGTCGTCGAGACCGCTGTCGGCACCGCGGAGCTGCTGCGGCACCACAGTCCCGGCGACGTCCAACGCGCTGTTGCCTCGCCCGGGGGCAGCACCGAAGCCGGGCTGAAGGCGCTGGATCGGGAGGGCGCGCGCGCCGCCTTCGAGGCCGCCGTGGAGGCGTCGCTGCGGAGGATGAAGGGGTGATCCCGCTGGCGATCAACCGGGGCGACGTCGCCGACTACGTCAGCGCCCTCTTCCTCGTCTACGTGATCCTGATCATCGCCAGGATCGTGATCTCGTTCATCCCGCGGATGCCGACCTACCGACCGTGGCTGCGCTCGGTGCTCGATTTCATCACCGACACCACCGACCCCTACCTCAACTTCTTCCGGCGCTTCCTGCCGCCGATCGGCGGCGGCGGCTTCGCCCTCGACCTCAGCCCGATGATCGGGATCATCGTCCTCTTCGTCGCCCAGGCGCTGATCGTCGGCCTGATCGAAGGGTGAACGCGGCGACCCTCCGCGCCTGGAGCCTCGCGGGCGCCCTCTGCGGCGCCGTGTTCCTCGCCGACCAGGCGCTGAAGGCGGTGGTGGAGTCGAGCCTGGTGCCAGGCGAGGACGTCGAGGTGCTCGGGCCGCTGGGCCTGACCCTCTCCCACAACCGGGGGGTCGCCTTCGGCCTCGCCGGGGGAGGCGGCGCGATGCTGGTTCTCGTCGCCGTCCTCGCGCTCGGCGTGATCGGCTACGTCTTCGCCCGCAACGCCACCCGGCCGGGAACGTGGGTGGCGGCCGGCCTGCTCGCCGGCGGCGCCCTCGGGAACCTCGCCGACCGGGTCCGCGCCGACGCGGTCACCGACTACATCGACATCGCCACCTGGCCGCCGTTCAACCTCGCCGACGTCGCGATCACCTGCGGCGTCGCCCTGCTCCTCCTTCTCTACTGGCGCGACAACAGGCCGGAGGAGGCCGGTGGCTGAGCCTGGCCTCCGGGTCGTCCACGAGGACGAGTTCCTGGCGGTGGTCGACAAGCCGGCCGGGTTGGTCGTCCACCCGGCGCCCTCGCACAGCGGCCCGACCCTGGTCGACGAGTTGGGCGAGATCCTCGGCGGAGGCTCCGACCCCGAGCGCCCCGGCATCGTCCACCGCCTCGACCGGGGGACCAGCGGCCTGCTGGTCGTCGCCCGCGACGACGAGACCCACGCGGCGCTGCAGGAGCTTGTGCGCGCCCGCGAGGTCGAGCGGGTCTATTTGGCGCTCGCCGGCGGTCGCCTCTCCTCCCGGACCGGGACGATCGATGCGCCGATCGGCCGCGCCGCCCGCCAGCGGCACCGGATGGCGGTCTCCGGGGCCGCCTCGCGCCAGGCCAGGACCCACTTCACCGTGCTGGAGCTGCTGCCGCGCGAGAGCTACCTGGAGGCGCGCCTGGAGACCGGGCGCACCCATCAGATCCGCGCCCACTTCGCCGCGATCGGCCATCCGCTGACCGGCGACAGCACCTACGGAGGCGCCGAGCGCTACGGCCTGAAGCGCCAGTTCCTCCACGCCCACCGGCTCTCGTTCCAGCACCCGCGCAGCGGGGAGGAGCTGAGCTTCACCTCGCCGCTCCCAGCGGACCTCGCCAGCGCCCTGGAGGCGGCGCGCGCGCCTTAGCGCTCCCGCTCTACAATCGGCGCTTCCAACTCAACCCTCGTCCGCTGCGAGCCCGGATCCTGCCTGGCCACCACCAGGTCCTGGGGAGCGGGACGGGGCGCTTCACCACATAAGGAGAACAGGCATGCCAGAGGCAGACCTCAAAGAACTGCTAGAGGCCGGAGTCCACTTCGGCCACCAGACGCGCCGCTGGAACCCGAACATGCGCCGGTTCATCTTCGGCGAGCTGGACGGGATCCACGTCATCGACCTGCTGCAGACCGAGAAGCTGCTGGAGGACGCGCGCAAGTTTGCCGGCGAGCTCGCCACCGGCGGCGGCACGGTGCTCTTCGTCGGCACCAAGAAGCAGGCCCGCGACACGATCCAGGAATGGGCCGAACGCTGCCAGATGCCCTACGTCAACAAACGCTGGCTCGGCGGCCTCCTCACCAACTTCAACACGATGTCGGGCCGAATCGCCCGTCTCCACGAGCTCAACGGCTGGAAGGAGGAGGGGAAACTCGACCTCCTGCCCACCAAGGAGCGGATGGGGATGGAGGCCGAACTCGCCAAGCTCGAGTTCAACCTCGGCGGCGTCCGCGACATGGACCGCCTTCCCGACGCGGTCTTCGTCGCCGACCTGAAAACCGAGGAGATCGCGGTCAACGAGGCCGCCCGCCTGCGGATCCCGATCATCGGCCTGGTCGACACCAACTGCGACCCGACCCCGGTGGACTACGTGATCCCCGGCAACGACGACGCGATCCGCTCCTGCCAGCTGGTGATCGGCACGATCGGCCAGGCGATCGAGGAGGGCTCTTCGTCCTGGCGCGTGCAGGAGGAGAAGCGGCTCGCCGAAGAGATGGAGCGGCGCAAGCGGGAGGAGGAAGAGCGGAAGAAGCGCGAGGAGGAAGAGAAAGCTCGCGTGGAAGCCGAGGAGGCTAGGAAAGCGGCTGAGGAGACTGAGAAGGCGGCGCAGGCAACGGCGCAGGCCGCTCAGCAGAAAGCTGCGCAGGACCAGGCGGCTCGGGCCGCGGGTCCTGTCGCCGCAGGGGACCCACCCCCACCTGCAGAGCAGGCGGGGGTCCCCCCTACGACGCCACCCGCGGCAGAGGCCGGGTCGACTGAGCAACAGCCTGAGGTCCCGGCCGCTGAGCAGGCAGCGCCAACCGCCGAGGAGGCTCCGGCCGCCGAGGAGCAACCGCCCCCACCTCCGCCGGAGAGTGAGGAGGCTGGGTCCGAGGAGAAAGCTGAGGAGGGCGCCAAATGAGCGTTACGGCTGCTGATGTGAAGGCGCTTCGGGATCGGACTGGGGCGGCGATGATGGATGCGAAATCGGCGCTGGTCGAGGCCGATGGGGATGTGGAGCGGGCGGTGGAGCTGCTGCGGGTCAAGGGTCAGGCCTCGGCCGCCAAGCGCGAAGGGCGCGGCACCAACGAGGGGGTCGTTGCCTCCTACGTCCACGCCAACGACAAGGTCGGGGTGATGGTCGAAGTCCAGTGCGAGACCGACTTCGTCGCCCGCAACGACGAGTTCAAAGCGTTCGCCTACCAGGTGGCTCTGCACGCCGCCGCGACCGCGCCCAAGTATGTCTCGCGGGAGGAGATCCCCGAGGACGAGCGCGAGGCCGAAAAGCGGGTCTTCGAGGAGAAGGCGCGCGAAGAAGGCAAGTCCGACAACGTCGTCGAGAAGATCGTCCAAGGCCAGCTCGACAAGTGGGCGAGCGAGGTGGCGCTGCTCGACCAGTCCCACGTCAACGTCGACAAGCACGGTTCGAAGACGATCGACGAGCTACGCCAGGAGATGGCTGCGAAAACGGGCGAGAACGTCCAGATCGCCCGCTTCGCCTACTTCCGCGTCGGCGAATAAGCTGCGCGGCGGTGAACGATTCTCCCGAGCCGCGCTTCGGGCGCATCCTGCTGAAGCTCTCCGGCGAGGCCCTGATGGGCAGCCAGGACTTCGGCACCGATGCCGCCGAGGTCGACCGGATCGCCAAGCAGGTGGCGGCGGTGCGGGAGCGCGGGGTGGAGATCGCGATCGTCGTCGGTGCCGGCAACATCTACCGCGGCCTCGACGGAGCGGCCAACGGGATGGACCGCGCCACCGGCGACTACATGGGGATGCTGGCGACGGTGCTGAACGCCCTCACCCTGCAGGACGCGCTGGAGCGCTGCGGCCAGAAAACGCGGGTGATGTCGGCGATCGAAGTCCAGGAGGTCGCCGAGCCTTACATCCGCCGCCGGGCGATGCGGCACCTCGAGAAGGGGCGGATCGTGATCTTCGCCGCCGGCACCGGCAACCCGTTCTTCACCACCGACACCGCGGCGGCGCTGCGGGCGCTGGAGATCCGCGCCGAGGCGATCCTGATGGCGAAGAACGGGGTCGAGGGAGTATTCGACTCCGATCCGGCGACCAATCCCGACGCGGAGTTCATCCCGGCGATCTCCCACCGGGAGGCGATCGAGCGCGGCCTGCGGGTGATGGACTCGACCGCGCTCTCGCTCTGCATGGACAACGAACTGCCGATCTACGTCTTCAACATGGGGGACGAGCGCAACATAGATAGGATCGTCTCCGGCGAGAAGGTGGGGACGCTGGTCTCCACGGAAGCCGCCGCATAGCGAGGACCGGGAACAGTGGAGCTGATCGACGAACTGCTTGCCGACGCCAAGGAACGGATGGCCAAATCGGTCGAGTCGAGCCGGGGGGAGCTCGCCACCGTGCGGACCGGCCGCGCGTCACCGCACCTGCTCGACCGGATCACGGTCGACTACTACGGGAACCCGACGCCGCTGAAGCAGCTGGCCAACGTCGCCGCCAGTGACGCGCGGCTGCTCACCATCACCCCCTTCGACAAGGGGGCGCTGGGCGGAATCGAGAAAGCCATCCAGGAGTCCGACGTCGGCCTTACGCCGAACAACGACGGCAGCGTGATCCGCCTGCAGATCCCGGAGATGACCGAGGAGCGCCGGCGCGAGATGGTCAAGGTCGTCCACGGTGTCGCCGAGGAAGGCCGCGTCGCGGTCCGCAACGTCCGCCGCGACATCATGAGCGACCTGCGCGAGCTGAAGAAAGAGGGCGAAGCCGGCGAGGACGACGAGCGCCGCGCCGAGGCCGCTCTGCAGAAGGAGACCGACGCGGCGATCGCGGAGATCGACGCGGCGCTCAAGGGCAAGGAAGAAGAGATCCTCGAAGTCTGAGGGTCGGGCCACGGCAGCGTGACCGCGCCCAAATACGTTGCGATCATCACCGACGGCAACGGCCGCTGGGCCCAGCAGCGAGACCTGCCGGTGGTGGAGGGGCACCGCGCCGGAGCCGACGTGGTCAAGGAGCGGCTGCGCGACGCGGCCGAGCTGGGGATCGAGGAGCTGACCGTCTACTCGTTCTCGACCGAGAACTGGAGCCGCCCGCCGGAGGAGGTCGAGGGGCTGATGCGGATGTTCGGGGAGCGGATCGCCTCGGAAACCCCGGAGCTGAAGGAGGAAGGGGTGCGGATGCGCTTCATCGGCCGGCGCGAGGGGGTCGACCCGGGGTTGGTCGAGCGGATGGAATGGGCCGAACGGGAGACCGCGGGCAACGAGCGGATCACCCTCTACGTCGCCTTCAACTACGGCGGCAGGGCGGAGATCGTCGATGCGGCGCGAAGCTTCCAGGAGGGCTCCGAAGAGGAGTTCCGCCGCCACCTCTACGCGCCCGAGATGCACGACCCAGACCTCTTGATCAGAACCAGCGGCGAGCAGCGGGTCTCCAACTACCTGCTCTGGCAGTGCGCCTACTCGGAGATCGTCTTCCGCGACGAGCTCTGGCCCGACTTCGACCGGGGGGCGCTGGAAGATTGCCTTGGCGAGTACGAGAAGCGGCAGCGGCGATTCGGGAGCCGGACGTGAAAATCGACCTCTTCGACGAGGAGATGTTCGAGGACGAGCCGCCGCGGCGGACCAGGCCGCCGCGGGAGCCACGCCGCCACCGCCGTACGGGGGAGACCGCGAAGCGCCTCCTCGTGGCGCTGCCTTGGATCGCCTTCGCGATCGCGATCACGGTGGCGGGGGGGATCGTCTTCGCGGCCGCGATGGTCGCGATCGGCATCCTCGCCCTGCGCGAGTTCGCCTCGGTAGCGGGCCGCTACCGGCCGCTCGTCATCCCCGCCTATGTCTCGGTGGCGGGCCTGATCGTCGCGGCGCACCTCGGCAGCTCCTTCAACGTGCTCTACGTCCTCGCTGCCACGGTGCCGCTGCTCTTCGCCTTCGCCGTCGACAGCCGTCACCGCGACGGGGCCACGGTCTCGATCGGCGTGACGCTGCTGGCGGTGCTCTGGATCGGGATCCCGCTCGCCCACGCCGTCTTCCTCCGCGAACTGCCCGACCACGGCGCGGCGCTGCTGATCGACGTCCTCGTCGGCACGTTCGTCGCCGACACCGCCGCCTACGCGACCGGCCGCATGTTCGGCAGCCACAAGATCTTCCCCAACCTCTCCCCGAACAAGACCCTCGAGGGGCTCATCGGCGGCTTCCTGATCGGCACCATGGGCTTCTGGTTCGCCGGCCTCTACCAGGACTGGCTGTCCGGCGTGGACGCGCTCCTCATCGGCGCCGCGGTCGCCGCCGCCGCCCCGATCGGCGACCTCTTCGAGTCCCTGATCAAGCGCGACCTCGGCACCAAGGACACCGGCACCCTCTTCGGCCCCCATGGCGGCCTCCTCGACCGCCTCGACGCCGTCTTCTTCACCGTAGTCGTCGGCTACTACCTCTCCGTAGCCGTCGTCTACTGACGCCGAGACCGCAAAATCCATCCTTGAGGGATGGTTTTTGCGGTCTCGCGGTTCAGGCGAGCCCCTCCGTATCCTCTGGGGCGAATGAAGAAGGTCCTCGTGCTCGGCTCGACCGGGTCCATCGGAACGCAGGCGCTCGAGGTGATCGGGCGCTCGCCGGAGCTGCAGGCGGTTGGCCTTGCGGCCGGTTCGGCCTGGCAGACGGCGGTCGAGCAGGCGCGCGAGCACGGGGTGCCGGTGATCGCGCTCGCCGACGCCGATGCTGCCGAGCGGGCACGCGGCGGCTGGAGCGGACGGGTCCTGGCGGGCGAGGAGGGAGTGCGGGAGCTGATCGCGACGACCGAACCGGACCTCGTCCTCAACGCGATCGTCGGCGCCGCCGGGCTCGGCTCGACGATCGTCGCCCTCAGTGAGGGGATCGACGTCGCCCTCGCCAACAAGGAGAGCCTCGTGCTCGGGGGCGAGCTGGTGATGGCGCTGGCCGAGGCGACCGGGGCGCGGCTGCTGCCGGTCGACTCCGAGCACTCCGCCCTCTACCAGCTGGTCAACGCGGAGCCGCCGGGAACGGTGGAGCGGCTGGTGTTGACGGCCTCCGGCGGTCCCTTCCGCGGTCGGGACGACCTTTCCGACGTCACCGTCGCCGATGCGCTCGCCCATCCGACCTGGCGGATGGGGGGGAGGATCACGATCGACTCGGCGACGCTGATGAACAAGGGCTTCGAGGCGATCGAGGCGCACCACCTCTTCGGCGTCCCCTACGAGCGGATAGAGGTCGTCGTCCACCCGCAGTCGCTGGTCCACTCGCTCGTCCACCTCAACGATGGCTCCTCGCTGGCGCATCTCGGCTATCCCGACATGCGGGTGCCGATCTCCTACGCGCTGCACCACCCAGAGCGCGCGGACGTCGAGGTGCCGCAATTGGACCTCGCCGCCGCCGGCTCGCTCACCTTCGAGCAGCCCGACCTGGAGACCTTTGCCTGCCTGCGGCTGGCGCTGGAGGCGGGCGAGGCCGGGGGGACGGCGCCGTGCGTCCTCAACGCCGCTGACGAGGTCGCGGTGGCGGCCTTCCTCGCCGAGCGGATCCCCTTCACCGCGATCCCGGCGGTGATCGAGCGGGTGCTGGAGGAAATGCCGGCGCTGCCGGTGGGCCACTTCGACGACCTCTTCGGCGCCGACGCCGAGGCGCGTGAGCGCAGCGAGGAGCGGATCAGGGGGTTGACGCCGGCATGAGCTGGTTTTGGGTCTTCTTCGGCTTCTGCCTGCTGATCATCCTCCACGAGGCCGGGCACTTCTTCGCCGCCAAGGCGACGGGCATGCGCGTGGAGCGGTTCTTCCTCTTCTTCGGGCCGACGATCTGGTCGGTCAAGCGGGGCGAGACCGAGTACGGGGTGAAATCGATCCCGCTCGGCGGCTACGTGAAGATCACCGGTATGAACCCGGAGGAGGAGATTCCTCCGGAGATAGAGCACCGTGCCTACTACCGCCAGGACGTCTGGAAGCGGATCGTCGTCGTCGCCGCGGGGCCGGCGGTGAACATCGTCCTCGCCTTCGCGATCCTCTTCGGCGTCTACTGGCTGAACGGCCAGCAGGAGGTGCGGCAGACGGTCGCCGAGGTCAGGTCCGGCAGCCCGGCGGCGAAAGCGCTCGAGCCCGGTGACAGGATCGTCGCCGTCGACGGCAAGCGGTTCGCGGGCCTCAGCGCCGAAGAGCGGCTGATCCGCTTCAGCGAGATCGTCGCCTCGCACAAATGCCCGGGGAGGCAGGTCGACGGCTGCGTCGCGGCAACTCCCGTGGAGGTGCTGGTGCGGCGGAACGGACAGCTCGAGGAGTTCACGGTCAAGCCGCGGTACGACGAGGATGCGGGGCGAGCGCTGATCGGTTTCGCCTACGCGACGAGGGACGTCGAGATCGGTCCCGGCACCGCCGCCTCCGAAGCGGGCGACGCGATCTGGGAAGTCGCCACCGGCACCTTCCACGTCTTCACCCATCTCTTCGAAAAGCAGCAGCGCGAGCAGGTCTCAGGCGTCGTCGGGATCAGCGACGTCGGCCACCAGGTGATCGAGACGGGCCTGGAAAAATCCCTGCTGCTGCTGGCCTTCGTCAGCCTCTCGCTGGGCCTCGTCAACCTGCTGCCGATCCTGCCCCTTGACGGCGGCCACATCTTCTGGAGCCTGGTCGAGAAACTGCGCGGCCGCCCGGTCTCCCTGCGGGTGATGGAGAAAGCAACCGTGATCGGCATCGCCCTCGTCCTGATGTTGTTCTTCCTCGGCCTCTCCAACGACCTCGGCCGGATTACCGGCGAGGGGTTCGAGGTCCGCTAACCGCGACGGATCACCCTGAAGCGGTAGGAGGCGGGTGAGGGGTCGGCGTTGCCCTGGGAGCCGATCGCGCGGACGCGGAATCGGTGCGGCCCGAGGGCCAGCGGCCGGGTGGTGGAGGGCGAGCGGCAAGAGCGGAAGGGCCCGCGGTCCAGCTTGCACTGAAAGCGGCTGGCGCCGCCCCTGGCGTTGAAGCGGAAGGTGGGGGTGCGGTCGCCGGTCCGCTTGGCGGGGGTGAGCCGCAGGATCGTCTGTGGGCAGCGCCGCTCGATCGGCGCGACGGAGTTCGGGCGGGGCGCCGGCGAGGCGGTGGCGAAGTCGGCGGCGCTTCTGTCGCGGTCGTCCTCGAAGTCGAGGAGGCTGGAGCAGCCGCGGGCGATCGAGCGCCGCAGCGCCTTCCCATCGGGGATTCCAGCCGGCACCGCGGGCGCGCCGGTCGGGCTCGGCAGGGTCCCGGCGAAGGCTCCCCAAGCGACGCAGTCGATCCCTTCCCAGCAGACGGCGCCGCCGCTCGGCGAGAGCTGCCCAGCCGGCGCCAGCGACGCGTCAGCGGCGATCCCGAATTGGGCTTCGGCCTGAGGAGTCGCCAGGAGGAAGGTGCTCTGATTCGCCCCGTTGGGAACGTTTGAGGGCATCGTCGAGGTGGCGAGGGCGGTGCCGGCGGCGTCGTAGCCGCGGAGGAAGTGTCCGCCTACGAGGTTCTCGCCGCTCTGCCACATCTGCAGCTCGACGTACTCGGACTGGGGGTTGGCGGCCGACCCGGGGTATACCTCGCGGATCTGGACGATATGAAAGGTCGCCTGGGCGCTAGGAGCCAGCGCCAGTCCGAGGAGGATCAGGCTCGCAACCAGGCTCGTGTGGATCGACCGGCGCGCCATCTGCTCTCAGTAGGCTTCCACAGATGGCTTCGAAGCGACAGATCTTCGTCGGCAACGTCCCGATCGGTGGTGGCGCCCCGGTGGCCGTGCAGACGATGACCAAGACCGAGACCGCCAACCTGGCGGCGACGATGGAGCAGATCCGCAAGGTCGCCGACGCGGGCGCGGACCTGGTCCGCTGCGCGGTGCCTCGCGAGAAGGACGCTGAGGCGCTGAAGACGATCGTGAGCGAATCGCCGATCCCGGTGATCGCCGACATCCACTTCAACCACACGCTGGCGCTGAAAGCGATTGACGCCGGTGCCCACTGCATCCGCCTCAACCCGGGCAACATCGGCGGCCGCGACAAAGTCGCCGAGGTGGCCGCGAAGGCGACCGCCGCCGGGGTGCCGATGCGGATCGGGGTCAACTCCGGCTCCCTGCCCAAGCACCTGCACGAGCTCGAGCGCGAAGCCCCGGTCGAGGCGCTGGTCGCCGCCGCGGTGGAGTTCGTCGAACTGATGGAGAGCCTCGACTTCGAGAACTTCAAGGTCTCGATCAAGTCGACCAACGTGCCGAACACGATCGCCGCCAATCGCCTGCTCTCGGAGCGAATCCCCTACCCGTTGCACCTCGGCGTGACGGAGGCGGGGACGAAGTGGGGCGGCTCGCTGAAATCGGCGGTCGGTCTGGGGACGCTGCTCGCCGACGGCATCGGCGACACGATCCGGATCAGTCTCTCGACCTTCCATGCCGAGGAGGAGGTCAAGGTCGCCTGGGAGATCCTCAAGGCGCTGCAACTGCGCGAGCGCGGCCCGGTCCTGATCGCCTGCCCGACCTGCGGCCGGCTGCAGTTCGACATGGACTCGGTGGTGGCGGAAATCGAGCAGCGCCTCGAGGCCTACGAGGATCCGATCGAGGTCGCCGTCCTCGGCTGCGCCGTCAACGGCATCGGCGAGGCCAGCCACGCCGACTTCGGCATTGCCGGCGCTAAGAACGAGGGCCTGATCTTCGCCGGCGGCAAGCCGCTGCGGAAGGTCCCGCAGGCGAAGCTGGTCGAGACCCTCTTCGAGGAGATCGACAAGTCCCTCGACCGCGGCCACGTCGAGTTCGACGAGGCCGAGTCGCGCGAGGGCGCCGAGTGGGTCGCCAACATCGAGCGCGAAAACGCCGGCGACCTCACTCCGGAGAGGATCGCCCAGATGGAGCACGAAGCCGCCGAACGCGGGGAGTCGGACCGCGTCCTCCTCGACGAGGAGGCATCACCGACGGCGGGGCGCCGGTTCACCCGAGCGTGACCGGTGGCGGGAATCCTGCAAGGATTCCTAAATAGCACCAGCAGTTTCTAAAACTGCAAAGCTCCTGAGCAGCGCAGGTGATGCGCGGGCAGGGGATTGGAAAACATCCAGCGACAGCTCAGCGAGTACCTACAGTGCGAGCTGTACCACCTCCTCGGCGCCTACGGGGTGGCCGAGGAACATCTGGATCGGCTCACAAAGCGGCTGCCGAAGGATCCAGTCGCCGGCGGGTCCCATGAGACGTCGGCGAACGTTCTCGAAAGCCTGGTCGGCCTCTCGCGCGACTTCAACAAGCTGCTCGGCTGGAACCGCTACGCGACCGATCCGCGTGGGCGCTCGAACCAGGACCTACCGCACAGCGCCCAGGAGGATTCCGCACCGGTTCGGGAGCTGATGCCCGCCCAGCTGGTGATGACGAAGGTCGAGCGTTTCGCGGTCGGGCCGAAGGACCGCAGCATGCGAGAAAGCCGGAAATCGCTCTGGTCGACGGACGAGGAGTGGGGCCGGATCGCGCGGTACTACCGCGAGGCGATCGCCGCGCTCAAGGCTCACCAGGGGATCGTCAGAACCAGCGACGACTACTACCGGACCGAGGACGACGACCATTCGAGGCAGGTGAACTTCGCTCGCAGCCTGCTGGCGCCGCGTGACAGCGAGTCACGGACGCGCACGCCCCGGGCGGCGCGGGAGCACCTCCGACGCCGGATCGACCGCTACGAACTGCGCCTGCGCCAGGCGGTCAAGCACATCGGCGCCGATCACGATGCCAAGCAAGCCGAGGTCCTGGGCGGACTGGACATCGACCTCGAGGCTCCCAGGGGGAAGGAGGATGAAAAGTTCCTGCGGCTGATCATGGAAAACCATCCCACGAGCGGAGGGGAATCGCTCTCCACGTTCGTCCTCCGGGTCCAGGCGGAGGCCCACCTCTCGATGCACGCGGTCGAGGCCTGGCGGTCGATGTGCTTGGGGGAGAACGCCGAGGCGATCGGCGAAGGCGAGAAGAAGTGGCTGGAACGTGAGCTCGAGCGGAGCATCGCCCTCGACACCTTTGCCTTCTGCGTCAGCCGCACGGCCCCGTGGATCTTCGCCAGGACGCCGGATGAAGCGAGCAGAGTGATACCCGACGTCGCCACGGCGTGGGAGAACCTCGTACCGCTCCGCTGTATGTGGATCGCCAGTCAGATCAGCCTGCTGTCGCTCCACCGGCGGGCCTACGCCCGGGCGCTGCAAGAAAAACCTGCCTCCCTCGCCTACAACGACTACCACAAGCTCCAGCACCTGATTCGAGACACGCAGCGCCGGGTCGAAGGATCGCCGCTGCAGGTCGCGGGCGCCCGCGGCTTCCTCGCCGGCCTCAACGCGGAGGCGCACCACCATATCGGCGAGCTCTACCGATCTGAGCACGCGCACAAGCCTGCCCTCGAGCATTTCGAAGCGGCTTCCCATCGCCTCGAGCAGTTGCGGGCCCAGGATGCCACCTTCGACGAAGTGCTGACCAACTCGCGCTGGTACGTCGAGCTGCAGATCAGCCACGGCAAGGCCTGCTACGAGATGGGCCGGCACAAGGAGGCCCTCTGCTGGCACCTGAAAGCCTGGCGCGCCTTCCTCGAGCTGCTTTCGAGCGAAACCGAGACCGAGACCAACACCAAGGACATCGGCGCCGCGATCGACTGGCTAGAGAACGTCAAGTTCGAGCCCGAGTTGCGGAAGTCGGAGATCTCCGAACGACTCGGCCCGGTGATCGAGCAACTGGACAGGATCAGCCCGGTTGGCAGGGTGGGCTCGCTGGCGGCGGAGATCCTGCTCCGGCTCGGGCACCTCCTTTTCGTCCTCAACATCGGCGACTCCGGCCCGGAAACGCGCGAGATCGACACCGGATCGGACGAGGCGCTGCGTCAGATCGACGAAGAATCGGAGGAGGAGGCGAGCGAGAGGCTGAAGAGCACGCTTGCCTTCGCCTGCCTCTCTAAGGCCGCCGAATGCGACCCCTACAGCACGCTGATTGGGACCGACCTGCTGAAGATGCGCTATCGCTTCAACCGTCAGGAGGGCGAGCGCCTCAGCAAGGCGATGGACAAGCGGCTGGCCTTCCCGCCTCTACGGCCGATCGACGAGCATTGGCCCCGGGGCGGCAGCGACTACGAGCGGATCGCGCGGGCCGCCGAGTACCTGATGCTGAAGGCGCGCAAGGAGCGTTTCGAAGACGACTCGGCCGGCGCCGACTCGGCGGAGGTGGACGGCCTGCTGGCCCGCGACCTGCTCCTCGACCTGTTCATGAGCACCGACAGCATCAACGTCCGCAAGTCGCAGATCCACCGCTTCCTGATGGCGGGCAAGGCGGAGGCACGGCTGCCCTGCAACGAGTCGACGCCGGCAATCGAGTTCGTCTGCATGCGTCGGTACAGCTCCCCCTTTCCGCTGCTTCCCCGGCCTTCGGCGTTCCGCGCCCTCGGAGGCGGCTACTTCGTCCGCCTGCATGACCCCGCCTGGCAGAAGCGGGCGAAGGCGGATGGTCCATACGGAATCGTGGTCGACCCCGGAGTCGACTTCGTCGAGAACCTCTACCGGACCGGCTACTCGCTGGGAGACATCGACATGATCGTGATCACCCACGACCACGTCGACCACCTCGGCGCGCTTGATCCGCTGCTGTCGCTGCTCCACGTGCGTTCGCAGATCCTCCGCAAACAGGACAAGAAGAAAAAGAAGCAGCCGGGGAAGAGGGTGGCGATCCTCACTAGCGGCTCGGTTGCCCAGCGCTACAAGGAGGTGCGGAAGCTCAGCGCCCCGGACTCGAAAAACTTCTTCTTCCAGAATTTCGAGCGGCTGAAGCGAAGCGGTCCGGACCGCGTGCTCCAGCTCCCCGAGGAGATCAAGTTCCCCGATCGCTTCGAGGTCCTGACGACGTCGTCCGTCAAGGGCGCGGACAAGGCCGACCGTGCCGAGAAGAGAGATGGCCACAGGGATCTCAGCAGCCGCCCTTCGCACGGCGTCTGCCTGCGCCGGGCCGGAGACCCGCGGATGGCGGTCGCGATCAGCAGCGACACCCCACCACCGCCGCCCCCTTCGGCGACGACGCGGAGGGAAGAGTGGGAGCGTGCATGGGGGCCGGCGCTGGAGGCGGGGATCTTCGTCGTGCACCTCGGCTCGGTGCCCCTGACTGAGTTGCGACGGATGGACGGCTTCGAGCAGGAGGAGAAGCTGCCGGAGGAGTACAAGGACGTCGTCGTGGAAGAAAGGGACCGGCTGATCGAGCTTCAGGAAAAGCTGCAGGAGGCTGATCGGGACCTGCGCGGCCAGGTCGAGTACGCCCAGTGGCTGCGTTCGCACCTGCCTGACTGCGCACCGAAAAAAGAGGTCATCGCCCCGATCGTCGGACCGGTGGACGAGAACTGGTTGCCACCGCCCGAGCACAACTACCTGGTCGGGCTGTTGCGCTGGGCTCGCCGCTACCGCGACAGCCGGGACGGAGACGGAGCCGGCTCGGGAGGCCTCTTCGTGATCGGGGAGCTGAGCGAGGAGCTTGGGACGATGCGGGGGAAGGTGGCCGCCCGTCTCAACCATCGGATCTTCGAAGCCGAGACGCGCAGGCGCGAGCGGGAGCGATCCGGCTCGCGGTCGGACCGATTTCCGTACGCACTGACCGCGGACATCGGCCTGCAGGCCTGTGTGCGGCCGGGGGACGATGGAGGCGCCCGGGTGGAAGTCCTCTGCACCACTTGCAACCTCGACACGGACAGGACGTCCATCGAGAGTTACCACCCCTGCGACGATGTCTACGAGGTCTGCGTCAAGGGCGAGAACGAGGGGATCTTCTACAACTGCCTCGAGCACGATCCGGCGCGCCAGGACGAGCCCGCGTTCCTCGAGCAACTGGAGCGCTTCGACATCTTCGGCCGCTGAGCAGCGGTAGGTTTCCCCGCGTGAGCCGGCTCTCGCAGACTTTCCTGCCGACGCTGAAGGAGGCTCCCGCGGACGCGGAGGCCCTCTCGCACAAGCTGATGGTGCGGGCGGGGTTGGTGCGGCAGCTGGGGGCGGGGATTTGGACCTATCTGCCGGCGGGGTGGCGGGTGCAGCGGAAGGTGGAGCGGATCCTGCGCCAGGAGATGGAGGGGATCGGCTGCCAGGAGATGCTGATGCCGGTGCTGCAGCCGGCCGAGCCGTGGGAGAAGACCGGTCGCTACGGGATCGAGGAGCTGTTCAAGCTCGAGGACCGCAAGGGCTCGCCGCTGGTGCTGGCGATGACCCACGAGGAGGCGGTCACCTACCACGTGGCGCGCGAGGTGCGCTCCTACCGCGACCTGCCGCTGATGCTCTTCCACATCCAGACCAAGGAGCGCGACGAGCCGCGGCCGCGGGCCGGAGTCCTTCGCACGCGCGAGTTCACGATGAAGGACGCCTACTCCTTCGACCGCGACGAGGAGGGACTGGCGCGTTCCTACGAGCTGCAGGCCGAGGCCTACGCGCGGATCTTCGACCGCTGCGGGCTGCGCTGGTACCGGGTCGAGTCCGACGTCGGGATGATGGGCGGCTCCGGCGCCGACGAGTACATGGCGCCGTGTCCGGCGGGTGAGAACGAGGTGGCGCTGGCGCCGGGGTACGCGGCGAACGTCGAGGTCGCCTCGGCCGAGCCGAAGCCGGTTGAGTTACCGGCGCCGCTGGATGTGCCTGAGGAAGTCTCGACGCCGGGCCTGAAGACGGTCGAGGAGGTCTCGGGGGCGCTGGGCGTCCCGCCCGGTGCGCTGATCAAGGCGCTGCCGATCG
>DASSVR010000014.1:0-27478 GCA_035705945.1 Solirubrobacterales bacterium | reverse complement strand
CAAATGGTCGACGCTTGGTTGGGCCGCTGGCACCACGCCGAAGGGGGAAGACACGACCTCCGGCTGGCGTCCCGTCAACGCCTACCCGACCGTCAATGGCGCCTATTACAACTCCTCGTTCACCGATAACGGCACCGGAATTGCCACCGTCTTGACGATGCCAATGGATCCGGGTATGGGAGGTTCAAACCTAGGCCGCTACTTCTCCCTATGGCTCGATATGCCAAGTCCCGCCTCCGCCCGCGCAGGCTATGAGCTTCGCTTCACCAACGTCGGAGCAGCCAAATACGACGCCATTCTCTCCAAGTGGCAGAGCGGCACGCAGACCGTGCTCGCATCCCAGCCGGGGACCTTGATCGCAAATGGCAATTCTTTTGCCCTGGTCGATGAGGGCAGCACGGTCTCCGCGTGGACTAACAGCGGCTCTGGCTTTATCCAGCTGATGAGCATCAGCGACTCTGCTTTTAGTGCCGGCAGCAGCGGCCTCGAAGGCGCAGGCAACTTCACCCGTCTTAACAATTTCAAGGCGGGAACGCTTTAGGTGGGTAAGCCAGAAGGCACGGCAAACAGAGCCATCAGAGTCGGGCGGCTTTGGTGCAAGGCCCTTGGGATTAAGGCCGGGTGGCGGTCGTCAGCATCGAGTTCCGAGCCTCCAGCTATTCAGTTCGGGTCACTGCCCACCGACGGCGAGGGGTAGTCGCCGGGAGCGCGGGCGCAGGTCTGCGCTTCGAAGTCCGAGTCGTCGATCAGGTGCTCGCGGGACCTGCCCCGCTGTACGAAGGCAGGACAGGCTGCGACCCAGCGACCTTGAGGTGCCCTCCGCTCATTTAGCGTGCTGGGCTCACACCGTCACCTGCGATCCGCGGCTTGGCAGCTCTTCGGGGTCCAGGACCGCTGCGCCCGGCGGGGCTCCAAGCAAATCGAGCACCCGGCGAACCTGGCCGCGTGGGCTCAGCAGGATTAGCACCGACCCATCATGGCGACTGCGCTTGGCGGCGCTGAAGACCACGGCGAGGTTGGCGCAGTCGATCAGCGTCAGTGCTCGCAGGTCGAGAAGGAGTCGACCCGAATCGGTCTGGGCGTCGGCCACCGCCGTCTCGAAGGTCGGTCGAAATGCCAGGTCCAGCTCACCGGCGAGGATGAGGCGGATCAAGCCACTTTCAAACCGGCGGGTAGAGGTGAATCCTGACGTTAGTGCCGCAGGTGGAAGGAAGGGAGGGCGTTGGTCGGGCATCTCGGACTCCTCGACTTTTCGACAGGTCCGGAAGTCACTTCTTGCTGCCGGCTCGGGGCCGACCTCAGTGATGCCCTCCTTAGTTGAGAATAGCGGACTAATAGCAAGACGCCAACGGCGCTACCGCCAACTGAGCAAGGCCATCGAGAGGGCGAAGTGATCTAGTCATGCACCCGACCGCGAGCGGAGCACGAACAGCTCGATCTCCAGGTCGGGGCCGACGTGATGGTTGGAGATGAACGCGAGCACGTCGCGCCCGGAGAGCCGCTCGACCTCGTTGATGAAGCGGTGCTGCATCGCCTCCTGGAAGGCGCTGCGGGTTTCCTGCACGACGCGACCCCGCTGCAGCTCGATCATCGTCTTCTCGACCTGGGTGTAGACGCCGCCCATGACGACGGCGATCAGGTCGTCGGCGAGCAGCTGGGTCTTGGCGCTGACGGGGGCGCGGTGGTGGTAGCGCTGGTGCAGCGCGACCATCGACTCGGTCACGGCGGCCAGCAACTCGTCGCCATGGAGAGGTGGAGGTGGCTTCACGTTGGCCTTTCTTTCTCGTCCTCTGGGCCGAAACGCGCGCGAGGCAGAGGGTGGAAGAACCCAACGTGCGGTTGAACCAGAGTAGCGCGCGGGGCTACGATGGCCGCATCGCGGAGCCCGACTTCGATTCAACCCAGAGCCTGGCCGACGACGCGGCCGTAGCCCGCCGCCGCCACGGCGAAGAGCTGACCGCGATCTCCGACGGCTTGGTCACCCTGCTCAAGGAGTTCTACGGTCGCGGCCCGACCCAGGCCAAGTCCTACTACCAGGACGACCTCGTCGTCTGCATTCTCCGCGGCGGTTACACGCAGGTGGAGCAGACGCTTCGCGACGGCGGGCGCGGTTCGGCCGTGATCGAACAGCGCATGCAGTTTCAGGAGCTGATGCGCGAGCGCTTCGAAGCGGTCATCGAGAAAGCGACGGGACGCGAGGTGATCGGTTTCATGAGCGGCAATCAGCAGGAGCCGGACCTGATGTGCGAGGTCTTCATCCTCGCCCCAACCGACCTGGTCTGACCCTCCTTCCTCGCGGCTGCGGGGTGGCACCCTCGGAGCTGGAGGACATCCTCGGGGTCGGTGGTGTCGGCAGCTGGCGATTTGCGCCCCCTAAGCTCAGGTGCCTTGCGAAAACGTTCCCGCCATCGTCGGGTTATCGGTGCCGCCGGCACGCTGCTCCCGGCGATTCTCTTCTTGCTGCTTCTCCTCAATGGCTGCGGAGGCGCTGCTGACAAGCCTCCCGCTTCAAAGCCTCCTGAAAGGGGAGCGCCGCCCGCGCTTTCCCCGCCGCAAGATTTCCCGCCGACGCGGTTCGAATCGATCCGCCCGGTCCCCTTCGGCCTCTTCGTCGTCACCTACTCAGGACTGGAGGATGGGCGCCCCTGGGTGATCGTCTTCGACACCGAAGGCAGGCCCCGCTGGTGGTTCAACCCCGATTCGCGAGCGCTGTGGGGGCAGATCGTCCGCGACGGGAGCGTGGTCTGGGCGCGCTCCTTCGGTGACGGCTACGGACTCGATCCGCGGATGGCCCACGAGGTGCGCTCGGAGTCGGGCAAGCTGCTGCGCCTGGTCGCGACCGAGGGGTCGATCGTCGACGGCCACGAGTATCGCGAACTCGCGAATGGAAACGTGCTGCTCGACACCTACGTCCCGGAAACGGCGGACCTGCGCCGCTTCGGCGGCCCCCGCCGCGCCGCGATCGTCTCCGCCGAAGTGCAGGAAGTCGATCCCGCGGGGAAGGTCCGGTGGCGGTGGAGCTCGCGCGGCCAGATCGGCCTGCGGGAGACGGGCCGTTGGTGGCGGAGCGTGCTCAGCAATCCGCGCCGCCGGCTCCAGCGCGAAGCGTTCGACCCCGTCCACATCAACTCGATCGAGCCGCGGGGACGAGGCGAAGTGATTATCTCCACCCGTCACACCGATGCGGTTTATGGGATCGACCGCTCAACGCGGGAGATCCAGTGGAAGCTCGGCGGGAGCCTTACCGGCAAATCCCTGCGGGTTGTCGGCGATCCGGCGAGGAAGTTGCTAGGGGGACAGCACGACGCCCGCCTCGATCGCTATGGCCGGCTGACGATCTTCGACAACGGCAAGGACCGCCCCCGGCGTCCCCGGGTGGTCTTCTACAGGCTCGACCTCGAGGCCGGCAAGGCGATCTACAAGGGTCAGCTAAACGACCCGCAGGTGAAGCGGAGCCACTGCTGCGGCTCGGCGCGGGAACTGACCGGCGGCGGCTGGCTGGTCAGCTGGGGAGACAACAAGTTGGTCACCGGCTTCGACCGCGACGGCAGGATCGCCTTCCGGTTGCACCTGCCGGCCCCCGCTTTCCGCGCCGTCCCAGTGCCGCCAGGCGCGACCAGCATCCGCCGGCTCGATCGGGGAATGAGCCTGATGCAGCAGCAGCGAGCGAGGCGCTAGTCAACCCACCAGTCGCGCTGGCCTTCGACGTCATCGCGCGGGGACTCGCCGAGATTGGGGGCGCCGATGACGAGGATCTCCAGGCCGTCCGGCCCGGCCTCGTAGCCTCGCCACGTACCGGGGGTGACGCGCACCGCGTCCCATTCCTCGAGCTCGACGATCTCGTCGTCGAGCTTCATCCGCCCGCTCCCGCGCAGGACCACGTACACCTCCTCCTGCTGCTTGTGCGTGTGGCCATACGGAAAGCGGTAGTTGGGCGGGACGCGCTGGTAGCCGAGGCCGGATTTCTCGAGCTCGAGCGCCTGGGTCGCCAAGCGGAACTCCAGGTCTGGCGAGCCGTCGAAGTTGGACCCGACGTCCTCCAGGTCCTCCTTGAGGTTCCTGAGCGTGAACGGCACGGCGCGATCCTATGGGACCGGTTGGCTCAAGCCACGGCCGCGGCCTCCCCGGTGGGGGAGGGCGCGGGGTCGGGCAGCCGCATCATGCGGAACGAGCTGAGCAGACCGATTAGGGCGGCGAGGAGCGGAACGAGGAGCGCCGCCTGGAGGGCAAGGGGCCTCGCGTCGGTGTTGATGCTGACGATCTCCTCGCGGACATCGGCGGGTTGGTCGGCGAGCAGTTCCTCGAGCCGCGCGTTGCTCATCACCTGGGCGTCGTCCTCGAGCGCGTCGGCGACCCGCTGCTGCTCGGCAGGCGCCAGGACCGTGCTCGATTCGGCCTTTTCGGTGAAGGCGATCGAGAGCGCGGCGAGCATGATCGCCCCGGCGAACGCCAATCCCAGGGAGAGGCCGAAGGACCCGGTTGCCGAGTTGATGCCCGCCGCCTCTCCGGCCCGCTCCTCCGAGACTGGCGAGAGCGTGTAGTTGTTGAGCTGCGAGACGAGCAGTCCGAACCCCGCCCCGGCGAGGATCAGCGGAACCGCGAGGGACCAGCCCGAATCCGCCTCCGGGATGATCGGGATCAGCGCGCCGACCGCAGCCAAGAGCAGCGCGAAGCCAGCCCGGATCAGGCTGGCGGGCCGCCGCCTCCCCGCCCTTTTCCCGGCGAGGACGGCGACTCCGAACATCGTCAGCGAAAGCGGCGCGAGGGTCAGGCCCGCCTCCATCGCGTTGTAGTCGAGCACCATCTGCAAATAGATCGGCAGGGCGATCAGCATCCCGCCCAGGGCGATCTGCTGGAGGATCCCCTGGGAGATTCCGAAGCTGAACCTCTTCGATTTGAAGAGATGGGGATCGAGCAGGGCGGGCTTGTTTTCGCGGACGCGGCGCAGCAGCCAGTAGACGAGCCCGACCATCGCCAGAAGACCCACGGCCATCAGCGCGCCCACCGACTCGCCCCCCTCCTGCCAAGCGAGGATGCCGAGGACGAGGCCGCCCATGCCCAGGACCGATAGCGCCGAGCCGATGCCATCCATGCTCCGCTCGCCCGTGTAGGGAACGTCGCGAAGAAGCCGCCGGCTGCCGAGCAGCACGGCGACGATCACGACCGCCTCGAGCCCGAACCCGACGCGCCAGGACAGGTAGGTGGTGAGGAAGCCGCCCAGCAGCGGCCCGATCGCGGCGGCGATGGCGGCCGAGGCCCCGACCAAGGCGTATGCCTTCGCCTGTGCGGTCCCCTGGAAGTTGCCGTGGATCAAGGACTGCATCGCCGGCAGGTACAGCGAGGCGCCGAGGCCGCCGATCACAGCCCAGAAGAGGATCACCGGGGCGAGGCTCTGCGCGAACAAC
The DNA here is from genome assembly GCA_035705945.1 of Solirubrobacterales bacterium. Taxonomy (GTDB): domain Bacteria; phylum Actinomycetota; class Thermoleophilia; order Solirubrobacterales; family 70-9; genus VAYN01. The sequence goes on along the minus strand of DASSVR010000014.1, from coordinate 22,073 downwards.
ATCGCGAAGGCGCCGGAGATGTACATCAGCAGTCCTACCACGTAGGCCCGCTTGCGACCGAAGAGGTCGCCGAGCTTGCTGCCGATCAGGATGAAGGCGGCGGAGACCAGGGCCTCGATCGCGACCGCCGACTGGACCCCGCTGACGGTCGTGTCGAGGTCGCGGACGACCGCCGAGATCGAGACGTTCATCAGCGAGGTGTCGATGACGAAGACGAACATCGCCATCGCCAGCAGGAGAGCAAGGCGCTGGTTTTGCCCCGAGTTCTCCGTTGCCTCGGGATTCACTTCCAAAGCTCCCGCTGGCTCTCGACCGAACGCGTCACGCGCGCGAGCGTAAACGTCAGGTCGGGCGCCCGGCAAGTGGCCGAGTCAACCCAAGCCGTTCGCGTCCGGCTGGATCGCGAGCCTTTGCCGGCATGAGCCGGGTTCTGCCCGAACACCCAAGGGAGCGGCGGCGATTGCTCGTCCGCTCAATCCTGCGCATCCTCGGCATCGCCCTGGGAATGCTGCTCCTTTATGTGGTCGTGCCTGTCCCTGGCACCTCGGGAGCGGCAGCGGTCCTCGGCATGGTCGCCGGCCTCGTGCTCTTCGTCGTTCTGGTCGGTTGGCAGCTCCACACGATCGTCCGGGCGGAGCACCCGGTGCTGCGCGCCGTCGAGGTGGTCGTGTTCGCGCTGCCGATGCTCGTCGTCATCTTCGCCTTCACCTTCCTGACGATCTCCCGCGCCGACCCGCAGAGCTTCTCCGAGCCGTTGGGGCGCGTCGATGCCATGTACTTCACGGTCTCGACGCTCGCGACGGTCGGTTTCGGCGACATCACTCCGACCTCACCGGGGGCGCGCACCGTGGTCACCTTCCAGATGCTCTTCGACCTGGCGCTGCTCGCCGGGCTGGTGCGACTGGTGGTGCTCGCCACGCGGACCGGGTTGCGTCGGAAAGAAGCCGAGACCGGGCCCTGACCCAGCGAGGAATTGTCAGCCCTGAGGCTTCGCCGACGCCAGCGCGGCGGCGAGTTGTTCCTCGACCTCGGCGCTGAGGGAAGACTGGACGAGGTGTCCTTGCTCTTTGATCTGAGGGAGGACTTTGCCTGGGTCGAGCTCGGTGGCGAGGAAGATCAGCGCGGCGCCTCCGGGCTCCAGGTGTTCGCTCAGCTCCTTGACGAAATCCTCCGCGACCCCCGCGTCGCCGAACATGCTCTTCCAGATCGCGCCGCCCGCGACCGCACCGGCCGCCATGCCGAACAGCGGCGCCATCAGCAGGTAGCCGATCAGACCGCCGGAGATCGCGCCGCTGAGGGCTGCACCGCCGACACCGGTGCTCCCCTGCCGCACCTCCACCGTCCCGTCCTCGTCGCGGAACATCACGACGGCGTCCTCGACTTCGATCAATCCATCCCTGGCTCCCTGCCGGAGGTTCTCGCGCGCTCGCTCGACGGTGGCCTTGTCGGGATACGCGATCGCGATCAACTCGCTCATTCAGTTCTCCGGTTCGGCCCGCCGCGGTCGCGGTGCTTGCAGCCTGGCCAGCAGCAGGGGCGGCGTTGGCCTTCCTCCAGCTCTTCCCGGGTCCGGCGGATGCGGCGCTCTCGGGTCTTCTTCTGCTTGGCATCCTCGACCCAGCAGATGAACTCATTGCGCGCCAAGGGCGTGATGTCCTTCCAGGCGTCGAGGGCGGTTCCGTTGGCTAACAGAGCCTCGCGCAGGTCTGCCGGCAGCGGGTGCACTACTCCACCAGGAACTCCCTGGCTGCTCATGGAGCCATGGTAGCTCTGCCTCTATTCGGATTCCAAGACGCGGTTCATGGCACCGAGAAGACCGCCTTGCGACACCTTGATGGGCTCGCATGGTTCGACCGGGCCTTCGGCGACCGCAAGCTGGGTTTCGAAGCCGCCTTCGGGGTCTCCGTCGTATGGGCCTCGTGATCCGGAGATGACCAAGGTCTGGTCGGGGCGGAACGAGGCGGGGTCAAAGGTGATGTTCGGGGTCGACTGGTGATATTCGTCGGCGGAGATTTCACCGCGTTTGTATTCCCGCCGGCGTTCACGCCACTGCTGGGGGTTCATGACGCCGATCGTCATCGCTTCGCCCGGGCCGGACATGCTCATTCCGCCGACGCCTCCGCCCGCGGGCGATTTCGCTCTCGATGGGGTGAAACGCGGTTCGCGACAGGTCATCCCGGCCGGTAGCCAGGTGACCTGAGAGCGGATCCCGGCCTCCGCCAGCGCCCCTTCGAGGCCCGCGCCGTCTTCCGGGCTATAGACCTCGATCGTCACCCCGCCTCCGTCCTGCGGGTCGACGGCGAACGCCTTCGACGTGCTGTCTCTTCCTGAGTTGAAGACGAGCACCGCCGCGGCGGCGAGCACGGCGGCGGCGACGATGGCCAACCGCGGAGCCCGTCGCCGGCGGGGCGAGGATGCCGTGCTCTCGGTCAAGGCCTCCTGCTCGGCAGCTCGCTGGGTGACGACGGCCTTGAGCTCATCGAGCAGCCTCTCCTCAAAGTTGCTGGGGTGGTTGGGGTTCCCTTTCACGGTTGTTCTCCCTTGATGGCAGTCAGTTCGGTTGAGGCGCCCTCGAGCTCTGCCCGTAGCTTGCGCCGGGCCCGGTGTAGGCGAACCCGAGCGGTCACGGGTCGCACGCCGGCCGCGGCTGCGGCCTCGGCAAGGCTCAGTTCGTCGATCGCGACGAGCTCGAGGATCGCCCGCTGTGGCTCGGCGAGGCGGTCCATCGCCTCGTAGAGGTGACGCAGCGTGGCCGCGGCTTCGACCCGGGCCTCGATCCGTGCCGCGTCGTCCTCGTCGAGCAGGGCCCTGCCGCGAAGTCGCGCTTCGCGCGCCCGGTCGCGACCGATTCTGCGCCGGTGGATGGCGACGACCGTGCGGGCGATGCCGTAGAGCCAAGCCTTCGGAGTTCCCCGCGCGGGTCGGTAGCGGTGAGCCGCGTCGATCGCCACGAGGAATATCTCGGCGGTGAGGTCGGCAGCCTCCTCGCGGTCGCCGACGCGACGGGCAACGAACCCCTGGATCGTCTCCACGTGCTCGCGATAGAAGGCCTCGAAGACCTCGGGGTCAGTGGCGATCCAGCGCAGCTGCTCGGGACCCACGCCATGCTCGCGCACCCTGACGAGGGCCAGATGACGACTGAGCGAGCTCGAGGGGGTGGGCAAGGTCAATTCAGTCTCCATGCCTCTTATTGGCTGGAGAGCGGAAAAGCGTTACCGACCTCGGACGCTCGCGCGCGATCGATCCCGCCGCGTTGCGGCGAAGCCTGGCTCAGCCGCCGACGACTTCGACGGTGCCTTGCATCTGCGGGTGGATCGAGCAGATGTAGGCGTAGGTGCCGGCTTTTTTGAAGCTTTCCGAGTTGAGCTTGCCTTCGTCCAGCGTGCCGGTGTCGAAGCTGCCGTCTTCGGCGGTGGCCGTGTGGGGCGCGGAGTCGCGGTTGATCCAGGTCACCTTGCCGCCTTCCTCGATCGTCACGGGGTCGGGGGTGTAGGCAAAGTCCTCGATCTCCACTTTCGCCGAGCGCACCGCGTCGCCGCTCGGGGCGGGTGCGCTGCCGCCGCTTGGTTCGGTGCCTGGTTCGGATTCGGTGGTCGTGTTGGTTTCGGTCTCGGTCGTGTCACCATCTCCACCGCAGGCGGCGAGGGCAAGGGCGAGGGATACAAGGACGGGGAGGACCAGCGCTTTCGGCGTCATCCAGTTGAGCTACCCACAGGAGCCGATCGGAACCACACGAACCTAGCCCTCGGTCGCGATCTCCCCGTCGGCGACTGCCTTGGCCAGCCGCTCGAAGTCCTTTTCGCTTTGGTCGGCGTAGGCCTCGGCGAATCGCGCCAGTGCCTTGTCGAAGCCTTCCCCGCTTCCCAGGTAGGCGGCGATGCCGACGCGATCGCCCGAGCGGGCATGGGCACGCGCCAGGGCTTCCCCGCAGAGAGAGGCGTAGATCGTCAGGTCCGGTGGCGACACCCGCCCGATGTCCGCCGACCCCTTCCCGTCCCAGAGCTGGCGCACGTAGAAGCAGCGCCGCTTCCCGTCCTCGCCCCCGGTCGCCATCCAGCCGAGGAAGACGTCGCTCGAGGCCTGCATCAGCCGCTGCCCCTCGACGACCCGGCGGCCGTGGTTTCGGTAGGCGCTCGCGCCGACGTAGGGCTCCAGCACCGAGGCCCCCGCCTCCTTCGCCTGCAGGAAGAGCGGGTCGCTCGCGTCCCGGCCGAGCAGCAGCACTATCCAGGCGCGGATGCCGACGCTTCCAACTCCGACGACCTTGCGGGCGGCGTGGACGTACCGGTAGGAGGCGACGAGGTGTCTGCGGTCATGGGGGAGCGACTCGCGGTAGGTGGCGAGCACCCCCTGCAGCTGGCGCTCCGCGTCGGCGGAGTCCGTCAACTCCTCCAAGGGCGTGATCAGCGGCGGGTCGCTGACGATGCGGATCTCGCCGTCCTGCTCCCGGGCCAGTCTCTCGAAGGCCAGCACACTGTCCTTTGCTCGCGCCTTGGCGAGCCTGCGCTCGATCTGGCGGTAACGGCGCTCGTCGAGCTGCGAGCGCAGCACCCCGAGCACCGGCTCGACGTCCAGCCGCGAGTACCAGACGTCGATCGTGCGCATCTTGGCGAACTCGCGGATCGACCTCCTGTAGGAGGCGACGGCGCCCCGGGTCGCCCGCTCCCGCTCCTTAGGGTCGAAACCGCGCTCCCTGCCGGCGACGGCGATGCTCGCCGCGAGGCGCTTCAGGTCCCACTCGAACGGGCCTGGGCAGGTCTCGTCGAAGTCGTTGCAGTCGAAGACGAGCCGCCGGTCCGGCGCGGAGAAGACGCCGAAGTTCGAGAGGTGCGCGTCTCCGCAGAGCTGCGCAGCGAGGCCGGTCGCCGGGGTCCGCGAGAGGTCGGCGGCCATGATCGCCGCCGCCCCCCGAAAGAAGGCGAAGGGAGAGGCGAGCATGCGGTCGTAGCGGATCGGGACCAGCTCGGGAATGCGACTCTCGTCCTGGCGTCTGAGGATCTCGAGCGGATCGCGCGACCCCACGTCCAGCTCGGCGTGGTCGGAGCGCGGAAGCTGGCGCCGCGCCGCCTTGCCGTTCGCCGCCCGTCGAGCCGGATCGTCGTTGACCTCCGCGATCGCCATGCTGCTACCCCGCCGCGGCCGTGGCGCCCGGATCGACGCCCAGCGTCGCTTTCCCGGTCAGGCCATCCCGGGCGAGGGCGTTGCCGGCCGGTTCGAGGGCGAGCACCGAGCTCGAGCCGCCCTGATACCGGAAGATCCCATCCTCGTCGCGCGGGGTGATCGCCGCCGTGTTGCGGTTGTAGGGGTCGAGCGCGAAGACCTCCGCGTCGTGCCGATCGGAGGTGAACAGCTGGCCGGTGTGGGAGACACGGCCGCCGGAGTAGGCGCCGTCGCTCTGCCGCCCGCCGAGATGGACCTTGAGGTGGATATGCGTCGTCCGTCCCGGGTACTGGCCGGGGTAGATCGTCGCGAACTCCGTTCGGCCGTCCCCGTCGGTCAGCTGGATCCCGCGCAGGTAGGTCTCGCTTTCGCTGCCCTCGGATGGCTCCCCCGAGTAGACACCGAGCGCGTCGCAGTGCCAGACGTCGACGGCGGCATCGCGGATCGGCTCACACGTTTGGAAGTCGACCACGGTGAGCACGAGAGCCAGCGGCACGCCCGAACGGTCCTCGACGATGTCCCGCCGAACCCGCGCCAGGTCGATGTAGAACGGGCCTTCCTCCTGCTCCGGCGTCAGCAGGCAATCGGGCTTGGTCGTGGGCGCTCCCGCCGCGGTCTGGGCCGTCTCGTCCTCGTCCGCGCCGCAGGCATACAGGGCAACGCCCGCCAGCGCTCCCGCCGAAAGCGCCATCATCTCGCGGCGCCGCAGCGACTTCTGGATTCCGCTCGTGCCCTTCCGGTCCATACCTCTTGTTAGTACTCGATGAATCCAGGACTCGCAACCCGCCCGCTGGCAGCGCACGTTAAGAATGCCCTTCGTGACCGGAAGCGAAGGATCTGGAGCGGTCTCGCCGACCGCCCACTACACGGGGGAGATCTGGGTCAGGAACGGGCTCTCCCATCCCGAGCTCGCGACCTGGCAGGGCCGCGTCTTCCGTCGCGCTCTGATGCTCCCGAACGCGGCCAGCCGGGCCCTCGGCGGGCCGACCCTCGAGGGCCTGCTCCTCGCCCGTCATCGGATCATCGACTCGATCCTCGAGGAGCGGATCGAGGGCGGCGTCAGCCAGGTGCTCGAGGTGGCGTGCGGCATGTCGCCCCGGGGCTGGCGGTTCAGCCTTCGTCACCGCGACCGGCTCACCTACGTGGAGGCGGACCTCCCGGCGATGGCGCGGCGCAAGCGCGAGGCGCTGGAGCGGATGGGCTCGCTGGGGCCGCACCACCGGGTCGCCGACCTCGACGTCCTCCGCGACGGCGGCCCGGACAGCCTCGAGTCCGTGGTCGAGACGCTCGATCCGGAGGCGGGGCTGGCGATCGTGACCGAGGGTCTGCTGACCTACCTCGACGACGCCACCGTCGAGGCGCTGTGGGGTCGGATCGCCGCGGCGCTGGCGCGCTTCGACGAGGGCGTCTACCTGTCCGATCTGCGGTTCGCGCGGCCCGATCGCGGCCTGGGGGAGCGCGCCTTCGACAGAGCGCTATCCGTCTTCGTGCGAGGGCGGGTCCACGCCTACCGCGGCGACGAGGCGACGGCCGAGGCGGCGCTCCGCGCCGCCGGCTTCGAGCAGGCGCGGGTGCACCGGGGCGACCGTCACCCGGCGGCCGCGGAGGCGCACGACGATCCGGGCGCCGGTGTGGTCTGCGTGATTGAGGCAGGGGTGGTGGCCCCCCGATAGGGGGGTTATGTCGCTAATCCCTTCACTTTTGAATGTTGGCCGACATAATCGGCCGGAATGGGTTATGACGCACATCCGGCCGTCGCGGCACTGACGGAGGAGATCGCCGCTCGCAGCGCCGCTTCCCGCGGCGAATACCTGCGGCAGATTGACGCCGCGCGCGCCCGCGGTCCCGCCCGCGACGCCCTCGGCTGCTCGAACCTCGCCCACGGTCTCGCCGCGTGCGGCGCGGAGGAGCGGCGGCGTCTGGCCGAGAGCCCCGGGCCGAATATCGGGATCGTCACCGCCTACAACGACATGCTCTCGGCCCACCAGCCCTACGCGACCTATCCGGGGGCGCTGCGGCGGGCGGTGCTCGGCGCCGGGGGCGTCGCCCAGGTGGCCGGCGGGGTGCCAGCGATGTGCGACGGGATCACCCAGGGCCGCGCGGGCATGGAGCTCTCGCTGTTCAGCCGCGAGGTGATCGCGATGGCGACCGCGATCTCGCTCGCTCACGACACCTTCGACGGCGCCCTTCTGCTCGGCATCTGCGACAAGATCGTGCCCGGCCTGCTGATCGGCGCCCTCTCCTTCGGCCACCTGCCGGCGCTGCTCGTCCCCGCCGGGCCGATGCCCTCCGGTCTCTCCAACGCGGAGAAGAGCCGGGTCCGACAGCTCCACGCCGAGGGCAGGGTGGGACGGGCGGAGCTGCTGGAGGCGGAGGCCGCTGCCTACCACTCGCCCGGCACCTGCACGTTCTACGGCACCGCCAACTCGAACCAGCTGCTGGTCGAGGCGATGGGGCTGCAGCTCCCCGGCTCGAGCTTCGTCAACCCCGGGACCGACCTACGCGCCGCCCTCACCGCGGCGGCGGGAGCGCGGGTGGTCGAGCTGACCGCGCTGGGCGACGAGTACACCCCGATCGGCAGGGTCGTCGACGAGCGGGCGCTGGTCAACGGGGTCGTCGCCCTGCTGGCGAGCGGCGGCTCGACCAATCACACGATGCACCTGGTCGCGATCGCCGCCGCGGCCGGGATCGAGCTGCGCTGGGAGGACTTCGCGGCGCTCTCCCCGCACGTGCCGCTGCTGGCCCGGATCTACCCGAACGGCTCGGCCGACGTCAATCACTTCCACGCCGCCGGCGGCACTGCGTTCCTCTTCTCCGAGCTGCTCGAGGCGGGGCTGATGCACGCCGACGCGACCACGGTCGCCGGCGATATGACCGCCTACGTCCAGCGCCCGGAGCTCGACGACGACGGCCGGCTCACCTCGCAGCCGGCGCCGGAGGCGAGCGGCGAGCGCGAGGTACTGCGCCCGCTCGCGGACCCCTTTGCCCCCGAAGGCGGGCTGCGGCTGCTGCGCGGCAACCTCGGGCGGGCGATCGTCAAGACCTCCGCCCTCGCCGACGGGCACCGGGCGCTGACCGCGCCGGCGCGGGTCTTCGACGACCAGGCGGAGTTGCTCGCCGCCTTCGAGCGCGGCGAGCTGGAGGGCGATCTGGTCGCGGTCGTCCGCTACCAGGGCCCCCGCGCGAACGGGATGCCCGAGCTGCACAAGCTGACCCCGGCGCTCGGCGTCCTCCTCGATCGCGGCCAGCGGGTGGCGCTCGTCACCGACGGGCGGATGTCGGGGGCCTCGGGCAAGGTGCCGGCGGCGATTCACTGCACCCCCGAGGCGGCGGCCGGGGGGCCGCTGTCGTTGCTCCGCGACGGCGACCTGATCTCGCTCGACTCCGAGTCCGGCGCGCTCGACGTCGTCGGCGTTGACCTCGAGGCGCGCGCCGCCGAGCTGCCGCCCCAGCCGTTCGAGGCTCGTCCCACCGGCACCGGCCGCGAGCTCTTCGCCCGCTTCCGCGAGAGCGTCGGGCCGGCCGACGCCGGCGCTTCGGTCTTCGACCCGGGCGACGAGCCGATGGTGGCGCCGGCCGCCGTGGGCGTCCGATGAACAGCGCCGAGCTCCTCGCCCTCGACCCGGTGATCGCGATCGCGACGATCGAGCGGGTAGAGGACGCGGTGCCGCTGGCGCGGGCGGTCCAGAAAGGCGGCCTGCGCACCCTCGAGGTGACGCTGCGGACCCCGGTTGCCCTCGAGGCGATCGAGCGGATTGCGCGTGAGGTGCCGCAGCTCACCGTCGGGGCGGGCACGGTGCTGCGGGTCGATCAAATCGAGGGGGCGGTTGGGGCCGGAGCCCGCTTCCTCATCACGCCCGGCACCACGGCGCTGCTCCTCGACGGGCTCGAAGAGTCGGGCCTGCCATACCTCTGCGGCTGCGCGACCCCCTCGGAGGTCGCTCGCCTGGTTGAGCGGGGGATCCACGAGATGAAGCTCTTTCCGGCCGAGGCGGCCGGCGGCATCGAGCTCCTCAAGTCCCTCGCCGGACCTTTCCCCGAGGCCCGCTTCTGCCCGACGGGGGGCATCGACGCCGACGGCGCCGAGGCCTACCTGGCGCTTCCCAACGTCTGCACGGTCGGTGGGAGCTGGGTCACCCGCCGCCCTGAAGGGGCCGGCGACTGGGAGAGCGTCGTCGTGGCGGCACGCGCCGCCTCGCGACTGCGATGGACGAGGCGATGAGCACGGCGACCCTGCCCAAGCCCCATGGCTCGCAACCGCTGAGCAACGACCTCGGGCCGACCACGCTGGTCCTGTTCGGGGCGACCGGCGACCTGGCGCAGCGAAAGCTCCTGCCCGCCCTCTACAACCTCGCCCACGACGGCCTCCTGCCGCGCGATTTCAACCTGATCGGCAGCTCCCGGACTCCCCTGGGCGATGCCGAGTTCCGGCGCCGCGCCGGCGAGTGGGTGCGTCGCTTCTCCCGCCGCGCCCCCGACGAGCGGGTGCTCAATGCGCTGCTCTCGCGCTCCCACTTCGTCCCCGGTCACTCCGACGACGCGGCCCTGCATGCGAGCCTCGCCGATCGCCTCGAGGAGCTGGAGGAGAGCGCCGGCGGGGCCGGCGACCGGCTTTTCTACCTCTCAACCGCCCCCGAGCTGTTCTCGCCGATCGTCGAGCGGCTCGGCGGCAGCGTCCTGCAGCGTCCCGAGCTGGGCGCGAGCCGGATCCTGATCGAGAAGCCCTTCGGCCGCTCGGCCGCGGAGGCGCGCGCCTTCAACGCCACCGTCCTCTCAGTATTCGAGGAGCCGCAGGTCTACCGGATCGACCACTACCTGGGCAAGGAGGAGGTGCAGAACATCCTCGCCCTGCGCTTCGCCAACGCGATGATCGAGCCGTTCTGGAACGCAGGCAGCATCGCCAGCGTGCAGATCACCGCGGCCGAGCAGGTCGGCGTCGGCTCCCGAGCCGGCTACTACGACGGGGCTGGGGCGCTGCGCGACCACTTCCAGAACCACATGCTGCAGCTGCTCTGCATGGTCGCGATGGAGCCCCCCGCCGACATCTCGGCGACGGCGGTCCGCGACGCGAAGGTGGCGGTGCTGGACACCCTCGCGCCGCCGGCGCCCGAGGCGGTGGTGCGGGCGCAGTACGGCGCCGGGGAGGTCGAGGGCGAGCCGGCCGCCGGCTACCTCGACGAGGAGGGCGTGGAGCCCGGCTCGCGCACCGAGACCTACGTCGCGATGCGCCTCGCGGTGGAGAGCCCCCGCTGGCGGGGCGTTCCCTTCTACCTGCGGACCGGCAAGCGGCTGGCGCGCAAGGAGACGGAGATCGCGATCTCCCTTCGCCCCTCGCCCCATCCGGGCTTCGCGGCGGCGGCGCAGCCCAACCCGCTGGCTAACCAGCTTCTGATCGGGTTGCAGCCGAATGGCGGCCTGGAGATCACCCTCGCCACCAAGCTGCCGGGCGCTGGGATGCAGGTCCATCCGGCGACGATGGCGACGTCGCCGCCGCCGGACCGCCGCGGCGGGGAGGCCTACGAGCGGCTGCTGCTCGACGCGCTGCGGGGCGATCCCACCCTCTTCACCCGCAGCGACGAAATCGAAGGCCAGTGGAGAATCTGCGATCCGGTCCTTGCCTGCTTCGCCGCCGGCGAAGCGCCCCTGCCGCTTTACGCTGCCGGCTCCCAGGGCCCTGAGGAGGCGAGCCGCATCCTCGCCGCCGGCGATGCCTGGCGCACCATCTAACCTCCAGCCGCATCCCGTGGCCGGTTCTGACGACAGCCCCGCCGTTGCGATCGCCGGCGCGGGAGCGATGCTGGCGCTGATCAGGGAGGGCAGGGCATCCACCCGCGGCCAGCTTGTCGAGGAGACCGGCCTTGCCCGCTCGACCGTGGCCCAGCGGGTCGACGCCCTGCTCCACGCGAACTACCTGCGGGCGGAGGAGCAGGCCACTTCCAGCGGCGGCCGGCCACCGACGGTCCTGGCGCTGAACAACTCCCTCGGCGTTGTGCTCGCGGCTGACGTCGGCGCCACCGGCGCGCACCTCGCGCTCTGCGACCTGGAGGCGGAGGTCCTCGCCGAGCAGACACACGCACTGGAGGTCGAGCGAGGGCCGCGCCAGATCCTCTCCTGGCTTGCCGAGCGCTTCGAGGAGCTCTGCGCCGAAGCCGGCCGCAGCCCGGGCGATCTCCTCGCCGTCGGGCTCGGCATCCCGGCGCCGGTCGACTTCGCCGCCGGTCGGCCGGTGAATCCGCCGATCATGCCGGGCTGGAGTGATTTTCCGGTTTCCGAGTGGCTCGGCGAGAGACTGGGGGCCCCGGTGCTCCTCGACAACGACGCCAACGTGATGGCACTCGGCGAGCACCGCCTCAACTGGGCCGAGGTGCCCGATCTCCTCTTCGTCAAAGTCGCGACCGGGATTGGCTGCGGGATCATCGCCGGCGGCGAGGTCTACCGGGGCGCCGCCGGCGCCGCCGGAGAACTCGGTCACATCCGCGCCGTCGGCGCCGGCGACTTGCTCTGTCGCTGCGGGCAGCGGGGCTGCTTGGAAGCGCTCGCGGGCGGGCGGGCGCTCGCCGACCAGCTCTCCGCCGCGGTCGTCCCTGTTGCGGGCGCGCGCGATTTTGCCGACGCGCTGCAGGCCGGCGATTCCCGGGCGGCGACGCTGGCGCGAGAAGCGGGGAAGGAGATCGGCGAGGTGCTCGCTTCGGTCGTCAATTTCTTCAACCCCTCGGTCGTCGTCGTCGGCGGCACCGTCGCCGACGCCAGCGAGGACCTGCTGGCCGGCGTGCGCGAGGTCGTCTACCGCCGCTCGCCGCCGCTGGCGACCCGCGAGCTGGAGATCTCACACAGCCGCGGCGCCCACCGGGCAGGGGTCATCGGCGCGGCGGTGATGGCGATCGACCACTTCCTCGAGCCCGCCGCGGTGGACGCGCGGCTCGAAGGTTCGCCGCGGGTGCAAGCCTAGACTGGCCGCGTGCCGTCACTGCTCGAGCGCATGGGGGTGGAGCTGCCCGTCGTCCAAGCCGGGATGGGCGGCGGGCTGAGCCGGCACGAGCTGGCGGCGGCGGTCTCCGAGGCCGGGGGATTGGGGACGATCGCGGTCAACGGCGCCGGGGCGATCCGGCGCGAGCTTGCGGCGGCGCGGGCGCTGACCGAGCGCCCGCTCGCCGTCAACGTGCTGCTGCCCTTCGCCCGCCGCGACTGGTTCGCGGCGGCGGCGGAGGCCGACGTCGTCGTCACCTTCTGGGGCCGGCCGCGGCGGCGGACCGCCGGTGTCTGGCTGCACCAGTGCGGGTCGGTCGAGGAGGCGCGGCGGGCGCGAGAGGCCGGCGCCGACGGGGTGATCGTGCAGGGCGTCGAGGCGGGTGGGCACGTGCGCGGGACGACGCCGGCGCTGCGTCTGCTGGAGGAAACGCGGCGGTACTTGCCGCCCGACTGCCCGGTGCTGGTGGCGGGAGGCATCGCGACGCGCGAAGACGCGCGGGCGGCGCTGGAGGCCGGGGCCGTTGCCGCGGTCGCGGGGACCAGGTTCCTCCTCTCGCGCGAGAGCCGCGCCCACCCCGACTACAAGCAGCGCCTGCTCGACGCCGACCGGACGCTGCTGACCGAGCTCTTCGGCGCCGGCTGGCCGGCCCCGCACCGCGTCGTCCCGAACGCGGCGACGGACCGAGGGCTGCGCGGCGACCCTCGCGGCCCCCGCCCCCAGCGCCTGCTCAACCACCTGCTCGCGCCCGGCGCCCGCTACCTGCCCGCGTCGCTGCAGGCGAGAATCGTCCGCTCGCAGCGCCCGGGCAGCCGGCTGCTCTCCCCGGCGGGGCCGACCGACGACGGCCCGGCGACCTTGGTCGACGCCGGCGCCCTCTACGCGGGCGAGACGGTGGCGCGCATCGGCGAGATCCGTCCTGCCGCCGACCTGGTGCGGGAGCTGGCGGCTTGAGCTGAAGGTCGGCGTGCGTCTGAGCGCGAGTGGCGAATTGACCCGGTCATCACCGGCTTAAGTCGCCAGTCGCTCCTGCTTTGCCCGATTGGGCGATGCTGTACCGATGGAGAACCCGCTCGTCACCACCGTGCTGCTGCCGGGGGCGATCGCCGTGATCATGTTCAGCCTCGGGTTGACGCTGACCCGGGAGGACTTCCGGCGTGTTCTCGTCGCGCCGCGGGGGGTCGCGATCGGGATGCTCAACCTGGCGTTGATCTCGCCCCTGCTGGCGCTGGCGATGGCGGAGCTCTTCGCGCTGCCGCCCGAGCTGGCTGTGGGCCTCGTCCTGCTCGGGGCCTCTCCCGGCGGGATGATGGCCAACATGCTGACGCACCTCGCGCGGGGGGACACGGCGCTCTCGGTGACGATGACCGCGATCAGCAGCCTCGGCGCGCTGCTCACCGTGCCGCTGTTCCTCGGACTCGCCGGCAGTCACTTCGGCGCCGCCGAGCTCGGCGACGTCGGCATGCTGGGAGTGGTCCTGCGCGTGTTCGCGATCACGATCGTCCCTGTCGCGATCGGGATGGAGCTGCAGCGGCGTTGGCCCACTCGTGTCGATGCGGTCTACCCGCGAGTGAGGCGAATCTCCCTCGGCGTATTCGCGATCGTCGTGCTCGGCGCGATCGTCAGCGAGCACGGGACCGTCGTCGCGAACCTGGCTGAGGTGGCCGGCGCCGCCCTTGCTCTCAACGTGGTGGCGATGACGCTCAGCTTCGCGATCTCCAAGCTGGCCCGGCTCGACGATCGCCAGGCGACCGCGATCGCGCTGGAGCTCGGCATCCACAACTCGGCGCTGGCGATCGCGATCGGCGTCTCGCTCACCGAGGAGCTGGCGATTCCCGCCGCCGTCTACGCGACCTTCATGCTCTTCACCGGCGGCGCCTTCGCCTGGATGATGAGCCGCCGCAACCTGGTGCCGGAGCAGGCGTAGAGGGCAGCGGCGGCCGCTCACCTCGTGGGAAGGACAGAGCGGTCGGGGGCCTGAGCCGCCTGTGCGGCGACCCGGTCCGCGGTTGCTCGCAGAACCGCGATCACGTGCTCGGGCTCATACCTGACCTGCTCGTGGGTGAAGCGGAGCTGGGTGAGGCCGGCGGCGGTGTGGGTTTGGTCGCGGAGGCGGTCTCTGGCCTGCTCGGCCGGCGTCCGGTGGTAGCGGAGCCCGTCGGTCTCGACGACCAGGCCTAGCTCCGACCAGTAGAAGTCGACTTCGAATTCGTTCACCCACTGGCCCGTGAGCGGAGCCGCCAGGCCGGCTTTACGCGCCAGCGGCAGGAAGCGCCGTTCCAGCTCCTGCTTGGTGAGCCGAAAGGTGCGGCGGTCGAGGATTTGACGGAGCCGGGCGACGCCGGGCTCGCCGACCCGGAGGCCAAGCGCGTGGCGGAGCCCGGGCGGATGCACGAGGTCGTATTTGTCGGCCTCGTTGATCGCCCGCTCGATCTGGCGGCGATCGAGCCAGAGCGCGAGGTCGATCAACGTCTGGATGGGCGTGGTGACGGGGATTTTGTGGCGGGTGGTGACGTCTCGCTGCTTCAGCGACGGGCGGCGGTGAATGCGAAGTCCGGGCACTTTCCGGTGGGACTGGCTGGGTAAGGAGAGCTCGGTCAGCTCGCGCTCCTCGAATCCGATCCGCCACAACGCCGCCGCACTGGAGTGGCTTAGAACGGCTCCGTCGCCGCAAGCCAGTACTGCCGCCATCCAGCGACCATGCTGAGTGAGGGAGGGGCGACCGACGGCGTAGACGCCGGTTCGAACTCGATGCAGTCTGCCGGACTCTAGGCGTCGTTCGATCGCGCGACGGCTGAAACCGAGATCGAGCAGCTGCTGCCGCGTCACAACGTCGTGTTGCCGCCTTGCCAGCGCCCATGCCTTTCTCGACCGCTCTCCATCCGACGCCTGGCGACTTTTCCACCGCATAGGGTGGAAAAGTCGCCAGCCACCCGAGTTCGCCCCCTTTGGGGCGAGGGCTAGGGCCGGCTCTCCGCCACGCTGGGCGCGGCGCGGTCGACGTCGAGGCGCGGCAGGACTCGCTCGAGCCAGTCGGGAATCCACCAGTTGCGGCTGTCGAGCAGCTGCATCACCGCCGGGACGAGGACCATCCGGACCACGGTGGCGTCGAGGAAGATCGCCGCCGCGAGCCCGATCCCGAAGAGCTTGAGGAAGACTTCGGGGGAGGCGACGAAGGCGAGGAAGACGACGACCATGATCGCCGCCGCGGCGGTGATCACGCGGGCGGTCTTCGCCAGACCGTCGGCGACCGCGCGCCTGGTGTCGCCGTCCTTCAGGTACTCCTCGCGAATCCTCGAGACGAGGAAGACCTCGTAGTCCATCGAGAGGCCGAAGAGGATCGCGAACATCATCACCGGCATGAAGGGCGCGATCGGCACTTCGTGGTCGATGCCGATCAGTTCGCCGACCGGGCCGCCCTGGGCGACCAGGGTCATCACCCCGTAGGCGGCGCAGACCGAGAGCAGGTTCATTACCCCGGCCTTGAGCGAGATCAGCGGCGAGTGGAAGGCGACGAGCAGGAGCAGGAACGAGAGCCCGACCACGCCCACGATGAAGAGCGGCATGCGGTCGACCATGTAGTTGCTCTGGTCCTCGAGGGCCGGCGTGATGCCGCCGATGTAGGCGGTCGCGCCGCTGCCTTCCAGCGCTTCCGGCACGACATTGCCGCGCAGGCGTTCGACCAGCTCGGTGGTCGCCTCGTCCTGCGGCGAGGTGGTCGGCACCGCGGTGAGGAGCGCCGCCGTCCCGTCCGCGTTGAAGCGCGGCGCGCTGACGAAGTCGACTCCCGCTTCCTGGCGGATGTCGGCGGCGAGGCCGACGATCGCCTTCCGGCCTTCTACGCCTTCTGGCAGTTCGGCCGCGATCACCAGCGGGCCGTTGGCGCCGGGGCCGAACCCCTCGGTGATCAGGTCGTAGGCCTGGCGGGTCATCGTGTCGTCGGGGTCGTTCCCGGCGTCGGGGAAGCCGAGGCGGATGCCGAGCGCCGGCGCGGCGAGCAGCAGCAGGACCAGCGTGGCGAGGATCGCCGCCGTCCAGGGCCGTCGCTGCACGGCGTGGCTCCAGCGGGCGGCGGGGGAGTCGCCGTTCCCTTCGGGCCGGTCGAGCCGGCGGCCGAGGACGGGGATCCGCAGCCGGTCGACCCGCGGGCCGAGGTAGGCGAGCAGCGCCGGCAGCAGCGAGATCGAGGCGAGCATGACGACGAGCACCGCGAGCGAGGCCGAGATCGCCACCCCGTACATGTACGGGAGGCCGGTGAGGAAGAGGCCGAGCACCGCGATGACGACGGTGCAGCCGGCGATGATCACGCTGCGCCCCGCCGTAGTCACCGCCTCGACGACCGCGTCGTGGCGGTCTTTGCCTGCCTTCAACGCGCCGCGGAAACGGGTCAGCACGAGCAGCGCGTAGTCGATCCCGACGCCGATCCCGATCAGCCCCGAGACGGCGGTGGTCCAGTCGGGGACGTCGATCACGTTGGCCAGCAGGACGATCAGGCCGCCGGAGGAGATGCCCAGCCCGACGATCGCGATGATCAGCGGCAGGCCCGCGGCGACGAGCGAGCCGAAGGCGATCAGCAGCACGATCGCGGCGGCGATCAGGCCGTACATCTCGGCGCTCTCGCCTTCCTGGGCGCGGTAGATCGGGTCGCCGCCGAGCTCGATCTGCAGCCCGCCGGCGCTGTTGGCTTCGGCCGCCTCGACCAGCTTTTCGCCGTCCTCCTTCGGGACCTCCCAGCCGGGGATCGTCAGCGGCAGGGTCGTGGTCGCGATCGTCCCGTCCTCGGAGACGCGGACCGCCTGGCGTTCCTCGACGTGGGGGATCGCTTCGGCGGTGGCGAAGAAGTCATCGACGCCCTCCATCGCCGCGGCGCTCTCGGCCCCGTCCGGGTCCTTCCAGACCACGTAGATTTCCTGCCCGGAGTAGCCGGCGAACTCGCGCTTGGTCAGATCGCCAGCTGCCTCCGACTCGGAGCCGGGGGTGTCGTAGTCGGCTTCGTACTCGCCGGCCAGGCTGGAGCCGAGGCCGATGATGACGAAGGCGGCAACGATCCAGCCGAGGACCATCAGGCCGCGGCGGCGGTAGGCGAAGTCTGCGAGGCGGGCGAGGTGACGGGTCATGGGGATCCTTTCGCTTTCGGCAGGTGGCAGCTAGTCGTAGGTCCGGATCATCCGCACGTTCAGGAGCAGCATGATCGCGCCGAGAACGGCGACGACGGCGAAGCCGGGGAGGACCTTGCTCCAGTCGAGATCGGTGAGGATCAGCGAGCGGAGGGCCTCCATCAGGTAGGTGACGGGATTGAGGGTGGCCGCGACCTCCATCGGCTCGGCGAGCATGTCGCGGGGGACGAAGTTGGGGGTGAGGAAGAGCAGGGGGAAGAAGATCAGGCCGCCGGAGTTGGTGGCGGCGGCGCTGCGGGTCTTCAGCGCGATCAGCTGCATGAAGCCGGCGTAGACCACCCCCCAGAGCGTCGCCAGCAGGATTATCAGGACGAAGCCGAGGGGGCCGCTGGCGATCGTGATCCCGAACGGGAGCGAGAGGAGGACGATGATCGAGGAGAGGACGACTCCCTTCACCGCCTCGGCGACCAGACGTCCCATCACCATCGAGGAGCGCGGGATCGGCATCGCCCGCAGCTTGTCGAAGTAGCCGCCCTCGATTTCCTCGACCAGGAAGAGCGCCGCCATGCCGAAGGAGGCGGCAAGGAGGAGGGTGATCGGCAGCTGGAAGGCTCCGTACCCCTGGCCCTCGAGGAAGCCGGTCGAGTCGGAGGGGAAGACCTCCGCCGCCTGGCCGGTGTTGACGACGAGGAAGAAGACCGGGATGAACATCGTCATGAACAGCGCGTCTGGCTGGCGGATCGCCTCGCGAAGCGAGCGGGCACCGAGCGAGAGGGTGGCGCTCATACGCCCACCTCCTGGACCTCGCCGGCGGCGCGGTCGCGGCTGCGGCCGGTGGCGTCGAGGAAGACGTCGTCGAGGTTGGTCTCCTCGCCGCCGCGCCGCTCGCTCAACTCCGCCTTCAGCTCGCTCGGCGAGCCCTCGCGGACGATCAGGCCGTCGTCGATGATCGCCAGCCGGTCGCAGAGCTGGTCAGCCTCCTCGAGGTACTGCGTGGTGAGGAAGACGGTGGTGCCGTGGCCGTTGATCCGCCGCACCTCCTCCCAGATCGTCAGCCGGCTGGCCGGGTCGAGCCCGGTGGTCGGCTCGTCGAGGAAGAGGACCTCGGGCTCGTGGACGAGGGCCGCCGCCAGGTCGAGCCGGCGCTGCATGCCGCCCGAATAGCCTTTGATCACCCGGTCCGCGGCCTCCTCCAGCTCGACCAGCTCCAGCAGCTCCTCGGCCCGCTCCTTCGCCTCCGCCTGGCTGAACCCGTAGAGCTGCCCGTGCAGCGTCAGCAGCTCGCGCCCGGTTTGCCGCGGGTCGAGGCCGGCCTCCTGCAGGGCGACGCCGATCCGGCGCCGGGCCTCGTCGGGATCGCTGGCGACGTCGACTCCGACAACCTCCGCCCTTCCCGAGGTGATCGTGAGGAGGGTGGTCAGCATCCGCACCGTCGTCGACTTGCCGGCCCCGTTCGGGCCGAGGAAGCCGAAGATCTCGCCGGTCTGGATTGCGAGGTCGACGCCGCGCACGGCCTCAACCGTTCCCTCTTTCCCGTCGTAGTGCTTGACGAGCCGCTCGGCCCGGACGGCCGGCTCTCTCAGATCCTCCATATGTCTCCTGTGGTCGGGCTTCGACTGGCTGCTTCGGGACACGACACGAGCCCGTACTCATCGTCGCGCGGCGAATCTAGCGAGCCGCCACTGCGGGCGCGGTGTGGAGCTTTGGACGTTCCTTAAAACTCCGCCATGTTTTTCGGACCAAGGCTCTACGCCGGTGCTTCCGCATAAATGCTCAAAAATATTTGATAAACGTGGACGTTCCTGTTAGTACTGCCTCAGCGGGCGGCCGGACGCCGCCGGTTAGCCAGCTCTCAACAGGAAGGGAAGAGCGATGAGAAACATGAAGATTCTTGGTCTGTGCCTGGTGGCGGCGCTCGCCGCGATGGCCATGATCGGGGCGGGGTCGGCTTCGGCGACGAAGCTGTGCGAAAGCAACACCGCCCCGTGTCCGGCC
Source organism: Solirubrobacterales bacterium (assembly GCA_035705945.1). Taxonomy (GTDB): domain Bacteria; phylum Actinomycetota; class Thermoleophilia; order Solirubrobacterales; family 70-9; genus VAYN01. Next base: position 2,834 of record DASSVR010000014.1, on the reverse strand, counting down.
GGCGAAACCTACGGCAAAGGCACCTCGATCAAAGCGCAACTCGTCGCCGGGACGAGTTCGACGATGTCATCCGGATTCGTGACGATCCAGTGCACTTCGTCGTCGATGAGCGGCAAAACGACCAGCGCCGGCGGTGGCGCCGGTGTGCCAGTGACCGGCGAAATCACCTCGGTCACCTGGAAAAACTGCACCTCCGGCCTCGGTGCCTGCACGGCCTCGGCTCTGTTCACGCCGTGGTCGGCCGAAGTGACCGGAACCGGCGGCAGCGGGACGATGTCCGTCTCCAACGCCGGTGGGAAATTCACCTGCGGGGGCGTCACCTGCGAATACAAAGCAAGCAAAGCCTCCGTCTCCGTGACCGGCGGCAGCCCGGCGATCATCAAAGCCAGCGGCGTCAGCTTCAGCAAAGTCGGCGGCGGCTTCCTCTGCTCGTCGACCGCTACGTGGACGTCCGAATACGAAGCGACCTCACCTAACCCGCTGTTCATCGTCAGCAGCTAGCTCAGGGAGAAGCGCACACCGGGCGGCCGCCAGCGGCCGCCCGGGTTTCACCTCAGGTTCCGGAGGTGGGCGGCGGAGGCGCTTGATGGGGTGCCGCGGCAGCGGTCGCTCCCTGCGCGGCAAGGAATCCCCCGAGCGCGCCGAGCACGGCGCCGCCGACCAGGAAGGCGATGAAGACGCTGTCTCCAGACGGGTTGCCGACGATGTCCTTGCGGGCGAGGGCCGCGAGCAGCACCATCGCGATCGACCACACCGGTCCCACCAGGGCGCCCCAGGCGGCGGCCCGGTCGGGCCGTTTCTCTCCCACCCGGCGGGCGACGGCGAAGCCGGCGTAGAGGGCCAGCAGCGCGGTGATTCCGATCAGGACCACCAGCGTCAGCGCGAAGAGGAAGGCCGGCATCGTGTCGCTGAAGTCGAACAGGTTGTAGTCGGACGGCGAGCTCGCCGAGAGGTCGTCGGGCAGGTCGGAATAGTCATCGATCGGCAGCGCCGCCGTCCCGGAGAGCCGCTCGCTGGCGCCGGCTCCCAGCGGCAGGATCGCGATCGCGTGATCGCCGGCGTAGACGATCTGCTCGCCGACCGCCACCCCGGTGGAGCGGGGCGGGAAGTCGCGGAAGGAGTCCTCGCGGGCCACCTGCACAACCCAGGCCGCGGTGCCGAGCACCCCGACGACGAGGAGAGCGAGGAGCAGTGGCCGCAGCGCGCTCCAGCCGATCCCGGCGAAGCGCCCCGCCGAGGGTGGCAGGGGGTTTGGAACGCTCCCGCCCGCCCTGCGGACGTCAAAGAGCATGCCGAGGGCTCCTCCCAGGGCGCCCCAGATCAAGGAGAGCAGCAGCACCGAGCCGACCGAGAACTCGATCGGCGCGCTGAGGAGGTCGAAGTCGACCTCGCCGAGGCTGAGGCAGAAGATCGCCATCAGGACCGCGAAGGGGACTCCGGACGCCACCGCCCAGAGGAACCGTTCCCTCTGGGGCATCCCGCTCGTCCGCGGAGCGGAGGCGGCGACCCCGGCGGCGACGCCGAGGATCGGGATCAGGACGAAGAGCACCGGCACGGTGCGCAGCACGAATTCCTCGGGCTGGACGCTCATGTTCGCCTGCGAGAAGGAGACGGCCTGCGCGAGCGTCTGCTCGACCAGGCTGGAGCCACCGCCTACCGCGAGATAGCTCGCGTTGGGGAGCACGATCGCGAGGATCAGCCCGGCGGCCAGGCAGATCCCAGCGCCGACCAGAGCCGAGAGCCCGGCCAGGGCGACGCCAGGCGTGCGCAGGCGCGAGCCCAGCTCCTCGAAGAGGTCGTTGACGCCGGGCGCCACCCGCTCCGCGTTCTCGCGGGCCGTGGTCGTGCCCCCGGGCGGGGGCGAGGGCGGGGGTGGAGGTGGCTGGGGTTGCGGGGGCTCGGGCCGCGGAGCCGGGGCTTCCTGGGGTGGGGGAGGCGGCGGAGGGGGATCGGCCGGTGGCGACTCGGGCGGCATCACCGCGGTCGCCTCCTCGGCCTTGAACGGCTCCTGGTCGGCTCCGCAGTGGTTGCAGAACTTGTCGTCCGGCTTGATCTCGGCGCCGCAGGCGCCGCAGTACGCTCGCTCGTTCATTCCTCCCCTTTCACCCAACCGGTTCGGGCGGCATGCTCTCAGTTTTCGCTGCTTCCTCGCGCAGGGCTCGCATGATGGTCTCGATCGCCTCCGGGGCGGCGGTGATGCCGGGGTCGTCGCTGGGCGGCTGCGCTTCCGGGCGGAAGAACGCGGCCACCGCGAGGTGCCCACCGCCGGGCAGGGTCGCGACGGCGATCTGCCCGGCCATGAAGTCGCCGTCTAGGGCGCCGCCCCAGCCGGCCTTGTAGGCCGGCTCGAGGCCAGCGAGAGCCCGGCCGGCTCCCCAGTCGAGCGGCGCCGTCAGTTCCCCCTCCTGGACCTCGCGACTCGCCCGCTTCGACTGCCGCATCAGCCCGAGGACACGTGCGGAGAGCGCCTTCCCGTAGGCCCCGTCGCCGAGGCTGTCGACGAGGCGGACGGCGTCCTCGACTCCCCAGGTCGAGGTTCCCAGCAAGAGCGCCGGGACGAAGGGGTCGTCGATTTCGGTCTGGGTTTCGAGATATGGGAAGCAGATCGACTCCGGCAGCGCGATCTGGCCGCCGATCCGCGCCTCGGCGCCGGCCGTGGCGAGGACGCCGGCGAGTGCGGCGCGGGCCGCCGCCGGACCGCCCGCGCGGCGTTGCAGCTCGAGCACGACCCGGCGCTGGCGGCAGTTCTCGGAGCGGACGATCGTCCCTTCCAGGGCCGCGTCGACCTCCGGCGGTAGGGGATGGCCCGGGCGCTCTCCCCAGCCGTGCAACCC
>DASSVR010000013.1:0-9970 GCA_035705945.1 Solirubrobacterales bacterium | reverse complement strand
CTGACTGTGCGCGGGTGTCCGCCCCCCGCGCCACCCGCGCGAGGAACCACAGCAAGAGACAGACACAACCGCTCCAAGGTGCAGCAGCTAACCGCCGAGGTGGAGAAACTGCATCTGACCGTGGCCCTGACCGGAACCTGGCGGGCGAGAGGAGCTTCCAGCGTCAGCTGGCAAGGGTTCGTCGGGCGGGTGGCGGAGGGTGGGGCTCTCGCCCGCAGCTTGCGAGGACGAGAGTCCTACCCTCCGACAGGACCCGCCCGCCGGAGCGCCTCGTCAGCTCTGCTTGGCGAGATCTTTGCCGACCAGCGCAACGCTGGTCAGCGTCCAGCCGGCGAATATCAGGTCGATGCCGACGAGGAGGCCGATTGCCCAATCGGCGCTGCTGGGGAACTCGGCGAGGATGAGGATGCCGATCAGGAGGCCGGCGAGGCCGCTGAGGCCGAGCAGGCCGGCGTTGGGTTGCCCGCGGGAGATGAAGGCAATCGTGGTCCGGGTCAGGCCCATGAAGAGGAAGTAGATGCCCAGCACGAAGGTGAGCGTGAGGGTGCCGTTGTGCGGTTCGACGATCAGCCAGAGGCCGACGAGCAGCGTGAGGATCGCCCAGATCAGCCGCAGCACCAGCGTCCCGATCGAGTGAGCCGAGAACGCACCAGCAACCAGGACGGCGCCGACGAAGAGGAGCAGCCAGCCGATGAAGATCGCCGTCCCGACCGAGGCCACCGCCGGAACGAGGATCGCGACGCAGCCGAGGACGATCGCGGCGATCCCGACCGCCATCAGCGCCTTCCAGCTCCGCCTCAACCCCTCGCGGACCTCCGGATCCAGAGACGCTCCTCCGATCTCCATGGAGAAGAAGCTAGACGCCTGCACGGACGCTGCCGGTCAAACCTTGCGGTAGCGGGCGTCGACGATCGAGTAGAGCGCGAACCCGGCGAGCCCGGCGGCGACGGAGGCGAGCAGGGCCGGCCCGTAAGAGGCTTCGGCCAGTTCCCGTAGAGCTCCGTCGAGCCCGATCGCCTCCTGCGGGTTGTAGTCGACCGCGGCCTTGATCAGCCCGTAGCCGACCAGGGCGAAGACGACGGCCCGAGCGACGTGCCCGAAGACGCCGAGAGCGGTGTAGCCCTTGTTCACCCCCTCGCTCATTTCCTCGGTTTTGGCGTCTTCGACGAACTTCTTCGCGAGGGCCTTGTACGCCTGGTAGACGGCGACGCCGATCAGGATCGCCCCGGCGATCGCGACTAGCACGGTGCCGCCAGTCCAGTCCAGGACGCCTCCGGTCGCTCCCTTCGGCGTGCCCGAGCCGGCTCCGGAGTCCGTGAGGATCTTCACCGCGGTCACGCAGAGGATGCCGTAGGCGACGCCGCTCGCGAGCGCCGCGACCCGGTCGGAGGCGCTGTCCCGCTGTTCGGCGCCATGGCCGACCGCGGCGCGGACCAGCCTCCAGAGGGAGTAGCCCGCCAAGCCGATCGCCACCAGGACGAGCAACGTCTGGCCGAAGGACTGGTCGGCGATCGTCTTCAAGGCGCCCGTCTGGTTGGTCGCCTTGCCGCCGTCGCCGAGCGCCAGCTTCAGCGCCAGGACCCCGATCACGCCATAGACGACCCCCCGCGCGACGAGGCCGGCTCGCGCCAGCCAGCCGAGCGTCTTCGCGTGCGCGAGCTGCTCGCCCTGGCCCTTCGCCTTGTCACCCAGGTCCGGGACTCCGATTCCCGCGTCCGTCTTCATCTCGCTCCATTCCCTCCTCGGGCCGCGCGCGGGACGCATACCGTGACCGCGCCGGGTTCGACATCCACCTCGAACGACTTGACCTTCTTGCGATCGCCGCCGTCGAGCTCGTAGCGGACCTTGCGGTCGAGCTTCACCTGCAGCGAGCGACCCTGGGTGATGCGCACGAATGGCGACTTCTCCGCGGTCCCGAGGGTGGTGCGCGCGGCTGCCCGAACCAGCTGCACCGGACCCTCCGAGGTAAGAACGCCGACGTCGAGCACGCCGTCGTCGGGCTGCGCGTCGGCGAACACCTCGATGCCGCCGAAGAGGTCGCCCACGTTGCCGACCAGGATGCAGCTTGCCGGTCCCTTGTACCAGCGGGTCCCATCGATCTCGATCTTCGCCTCGAAGCTCGCGCTGTTCAGCCTCGCTGCCCCGCCGATCACGTAGGCCGCGCGACCGAGCCGATCCTTTAGGCCGTCGGCACCCTTGATCATCGCCGCGTCGAAGCCGGCCCCGGCCATCACGGCGAAGCGCTCGCCGTTGAAGCGGCCGACGTCCAGCCGCCGGCGCTCGCCGCGCAACGCGACCTCGACGGCTCCGGCGATGTCCCGCTCGATGCCGAGGTGCGTGGCGAACAGGTTCGAGGTTCCCGCCGGGAGGACCGCGAGCGGAATTTGCGTGTCCTCGAGGGCGTTGACGCAGCGCCGCACCATCCCGTCCCCGCCCCAGGCGAGGATCAGCTCGGCGCCTTCCTCCAGCGCCCGCTTCACCGCCTGCGGCGCGCGCTTGCTCTTCGGCACCTCAAACCACAGCGGTGCGGAGACGCCGGCCTCCTCGAGCGTGCGCCGCAGCTCCGGCAGGCCGCCGCCGACAGTCTTGCCCGCGTGCGCGACGACCGCGACCTTCATGCCCGCGAGCGCCTTTCCGTCGCCGCGCCGGCGGCGCGGCAGGCGAACAGCAGCACCAGGATCGCGCCGATGCCTACGAACACGCCGCCGGCGACGTCGAGCGGGTGGTGCATCCCTTCGTACAGCCGCGCGAGGGCGACGAAGGTGGTCAGCAGGATCGCGCCGGTCCAAGCCAGCGCCTTCTTCAGGCTGCTGGTGAAGCGGGTCGTGAGCAGCAGCACGAGGCCGGAGTAGACCGCGATGGAGGCGGCGGTGTGCCCCGAGGGATAGCTGGCGTCGAACTCCAGGTCTTCCAGCCGCCGGACCGACGGACGGTCGCGGGGGACCGCGATCGAGGTGACGCGGTAGGTGGCGGACTCGATCGCCAGGACGAAGACCGCGAATGCCGCGATCAGCCAGCGCCGCAGCGCGGCGCAAACGAGAGCGACGAGGCCGACGATGATCGGCAGGACCGGGGCGCCGCCGACCTGCGAGCCGATTTCGGCAAGCGTCGTGAGCGTGCCGGTGCGATTTTCGGCAAGGGTGTCGTTGAAGCTCTCGTCGGCCCCTTCCAGCCCGAGGCCGCTGCCGCTGACCAGCACGTGGACGACGAACAGCGCGAGCAGGATCGAGACGACCGCCAGCAGCAGGAAGCCAGCCAGCGCCGCGAGGAAGAAGACCAGGGCGGGGTGTCGCGAGTCGAGGGTCGCGGAGAAGCGGTCAGCCGGGCCGCCGGGGCGCGCTGCGAAGATCGGAAGGGCGTGTCGGTCGTCGCGCCGCTCCCTCGCAGGGGCGGAAGCGGGGCGGGATTTCTCCTCGACGGCCACGCCCCGATCTATTCCCCCTGCACGCCCATACTATGCATCGATTCCTCGAACCAATCGCTGTGTTCACTGGCCCTTGCGGGGGTAATTCCTCCTCCTGATGCCGTTTCTCCTCCTCCTGCTGATCTCCGTCCTCGCCGGACTCGGCGCCGCCTACCTCACGCGTCTCTATCCGGGCAGGGCAACCGCGCCGGCCGTCGTCGAGGTTGCGCGCGAGGCCGGCGAACACGCCACCGGGCCGGCGGCACGACGCGCGGTGCGGGCGGCCCGGCTCGACCCGGAGAAGGCGACCGGGCTGGCGCTGACGCTGGCGCTCCTCGTTGTCCTCGCGGGGGGCGTGCTGCTGGCACTGCTGGCGGTCGTCGTCCGCGGCACCGACTGGCTCGCCGGTATCGACAGCAGCGTCGCCGAGTGGGGAGATCGGCACTCGAGCGCCTGGTCGCACGACGCCCTCACCCTCGTCACCCAGCTCGGAGAGACGTGGGTGGTGGTCCTCGTCGCGATCGTCGTCGCGGGCGTCGAGATCTCCCGCACCCGCAACCGCTGGGTGGCGCCGTTCCTGCTGGCGGTCATCCTCGGAGACAAGCTCCTTACGGCGGGCGTCAAGGAGCTCGTCGATCGCGCCCGCCCTGAGATCGAGGCCGTCGCCGCGACGCTCGGGCCCTCGTTCCCCAGCGGCCACACCTCCACCGCCGCCGCCTCATGGGCGGCCTTCGCGCTCGTCGCCGGCCGCTGGTGGGGCCGGCGGGCCTGGCCGGCGCTCGCCGGCACCGCCGTCGGCATCGCCGTAGCGGTCGCGCTCAGCCGCGTCCTGCTCGACGTCCACTGGCTCACCGACGTGCTCGGCGGGCTCGCCCTCGGCTGGGCCTGGTTCGCGGCCTGCGCGATCGCCTTCGGCGGCCGCCTCCTGCGCTTCGGCGCCGCCGCTCAGGCGGCGGGCCGCGGCGCGGTGGAAGCCGGGTCAGACGGCCCTGCCGCGGTCGACTCCCGTTCCCGCGCCCGCTCGTAGAACCTCACCCACTTGCGGACCGCGTTGTCGGAGACGCCGTACTTGCGGCCGACGGCGCAGTAGCTCGTGGCCTCGATCTCGGCGAGGAGTTGCTCGTAGGGCGGCCGCTCGACGCGCCTGATGCCGGGCTTCGGCTGCCCCCGTAGCTTCGCTCGGTCCCAGCGGGTTCCACATGAGTGCGAGCAGTATCGGTGGTCTCGATATTTCGCCTGGAACTCTCTCCCGCATCGTTTGCAGGCCCGGATCTCTGGCTCGCGGCGGTTTTTGCGTCCGCAGTGCGTGTCGAGCGTCGCAGCGCAGTTCGGGCAGACGATCCGCAGGTTCTCCAGTCGATTGTCGTCGGGGACGCCATTTATGTGGTCGAGGATCAGCGACATCGTCCGGCCTCGCCAGGTTTCGTCCTGACCACACATCTCGCAGCGACGTTCCTTCAGTCCCTCTGCGAAGAGTCGCTTCTTGAGAATCGAACGGGAATAGCTGGAACCACGCACCAGGACCTCGGCCAGTGGAATCGGATTTGAAGCAGGAACTCGGTGCTCCCCACCGTCGAAGTGCTCGGTTGGGATCTTCCAGACTTCATCCACCCACCTTCGAATGACGGCATGGTTCCCACCCGCTGGGCGCATTCCTAGTCGTCTCAGAGCTTCTGAATAAGAGCGCGATTCGGCAACTGCCTTACGCGCCTCCGTCTCCGTATATTTGGGCATGACTGCAATTTATCGTCTGCGGCAGACAGAAAATTGCATTCAGCGTCGGCGGTAGTCTCCTGAAGGCAATCCGGGGTGGTGTAGCTGGCTTAGCACGCCTGGTTTTGGTCCAGGAAGGAGGGGTTCGAATCCTCTCCCCGGAGTGCTTACCGTTCGAGCTACTCCTCCGCGGCCCGCGCGACCTTGCCGCCCTTCGCCCCGGGCTCCATCGCCGGACCGCGCGGCGACGCGATCCCCAGCACGCGCATCGCCTTCAATCCCAGGCCGAGCTTCTCGCGGCCCTCGGTTGCCGAGACGTCGTGGCCGCATAGCTCGCGGACGCGCTCGAGCCGGTAGCGGATCGTGTGGCGGTGGGTGAAGAGCTGTTTGGCGGTGGCGGCGACGTTGCCGTCGTTGTCGAGGTAGGCCTCGACGGTGGCGACCAGCTCGGTCTCGTACTGCTCGTCGTAGGTGACCAGGGGCTCGATCGTCTCGGCGTAGAAGCGTTCGAGCTCGGCGGGGTCCTCGCTCATCGCCGGCAGCAGCAACCGGTAGGCGCCAGTGTCCTCGAAGGCGAGGAGCGCCCGGTCTTCGGCCTCGCCGACGTTGACCGCCAGGTGCGCCTCGCTGCCGGCGCGGTAGAGGTCGACGGGGTCGGCGCAGCGGCGGCTGCGGCCGACGGTGAGGTGGAATCCGGGGAGGCTGTCGTCGAGCTCGCGGGAGAGGCCGGCGGCGGCGCGGGCGAGCCGCTCGTCGTCCTCGGCCGGAACGATCGCCGCGATCTCCGCCGCCACCTCGCCGCCGTCGCTCGCCGCCAGCGACCCCGACGCCAGCGACCGCAGCGCCCGCTGCGCCAGCACGAGCACCCGCTCGCGCCACTCGCCCGTCTGCGCCGCGCGCGGTGCCGCGCGCAGCACCACCACGCCGGCTCCGCGGTCGAGGTCGGCGCCGAGCTCCTCCGCCTGGGCGACGATGTCGCGCCGGTCGGTCACCTCGCGCCGCAGGACCGCCATCACGAAGGCGCCGGCCGCCTCCTCGCTCTCCCACTCGGGGGAGCGGGACCGCTCCAGCTCCAGCGCCAGCAGCGTCGTCACCATCCGCGCGAGCGCGGGATCGGGGTCGGTCTTGGCCCGGTAGCGCAGCTCCCCCACCGCAGTGTCGGCCACCCGCAGCTCCACCCGCGTCACTCCCTCGCCGCCGGAGAGCAGCTTCTGCTCCTGGTCCGAGGAGGCCCCGGCCACGGCGAGGACGGCGCTGGAGCGATCGATCAGCGCGACGCTGGCGTCGAGCAGACGGGCCGCCGCGCGGGCAACCGCCGGCAGCCCGGCGCCGGACTCGACCGCCTCCGAAAGCGCCCCGAGCAGCTCGGCTCGCTCGGCGCTGGAGACACCGGTGGGGGCATGTTTCTCGGCTGCGGGCATCCGCGCATTATCCAGAGCCGCGCCGCACGGGGTCCCGATTTCGGCTCCCTGGGCGGGGTTGGCGAGACGGCTACACGCCGAGGAGCTTGGTGATGTCGTTGTAGTAGTAGACGACGACGAGCCCGATCACCACGCCGCCCAGCACCAGGGCGAGGAGGACGAAGATCGAGAGGAAGCCCGCAGCCGCCTTCTCCCAAAGCCGTCCGTAGGCACTCAGCGCCGGGGTGAGTATCAGGGTCACGAAGACGACCAGGCAGATCGCCGCGGCGACCCCGTAGAGCAGGTACTGGTGGGTGATTTCGGCCAGCCCGAAAACCATCACTGCCGCGTAGTTTGGCGCAGATTCGTGACGACCAGCGCGACCGCCGCGCAGAGCGAGAAGGCGCCGGCGCCCAGCGCCCAGCCGCCGCTGACGTCGCTCAGATAGTGGACGTCGAGGTAGACGCGGGAGAGGCCGACCAGCGCAGTGAGGACGATGCCGGCGGTGACGACCGCGGTGGCGCGCGCCATCCCGGGCCGCAGTCGCAGCACGATCGTCGCCGCCAGCCAGAGGAAGATCACCGAGTGGGCGGCGTGGGCGCTGGGGAAGGCGAAGCCCGAGCTCGACGCGAGCGGATCGGACGGGCGCGGCCGTTCGACCGCGTCCTCGATCGCGACTATCCCGATCTGGGTGATCGTCATCCCCGCCAGCAGGACCCAGAGCTCGGCCCAGCGGCGCCGCCAGGCCAGCAGCGCCGCGCAGACGAGCGTCAGGCCCCAGGCGAAGCCGGTGGAGCCGAGCCAGGTGACGACCTCGGCGACGTCGGTGAGCGGCTGGTTGCGGAGGAAGTCGACGACTTCGGTCGCGGTTTCGTCGCCCGGGGTCGGGCCAGGATCCTGCCCGATCACGACGGTGTAGGCGATCAGCACGAACGACGAGACCGCGAGCGCCGACATCAGCGAGGTGAATTCGAGCCCGAAGGTGCCGCCGGGGGTGACCCGCTCCCAGAGGAAGCGGATCTGGGGCCGCCGGGCGAGGGCGACGAGCCAGCCGGTCGCCCGGTGCCCCTCCATCCACCGCACCGCCCTCGCGCGGTTCTCCTCGACCCGGAGCCAGCGGACGAGGTAGACCGTGCCGATGGTCAGAGCGATCAGGGTGGCGAGCAGGAACGCGCCCCGCGCCGCGTAGTGGCCCGCCTCCTCGATGATGTTCGAGAAGAAGTAGCCGATCAGGATGTGCAGCGAGGCCCACAGCCCGGTGCCGAGGATGCTGTAGGGGACGAAGGCGCGGTAGTGCATGCCGGTGCTGCCGGCGATGAAGGGCGCGAGGGCGCGCACGAGGCTGATCCAGCGGCCGATGAAGATCGTCTTGCCGCCGTGGCGGTCGAAGTAGGCCTCGACCTTCTCGAAGCGCTGGTGGCCGATCCCGACCCGCGGCCCGTGCCTGAGGACGAAGTCGCGGCCCAGCCGCCGCCCGAGGAAGAAGCTGAAGGTGTCGCCGAGCCAGGCCGCGAACCAGGCAATCGCGATCAGCAGGTAGACGTCGATCACCCCCTGGCCGGCGACGGCGCCGCCGAGCAGCATGGTCGTCTCCCCCGGCACGACGAGGCCGATGAAGGCGCCGGTCTCGGCGAAGGCGAAGACACCGACCAGCAGGTAGGTCCAGGCGCCGAGGGTGTTGGAGATGTCCTCGAGCAGCTGCTGCAGGTCGAGGTCCCCGAGCTGGCGGCTGATGAAGAAGTAGACGAGCGCGACCACCGCGGCCCCGGCGGCGATCGCCACCCGTTTGCGTTTGCTCGTTCCCTGCGCCTCGCCCGGCAGCTTCATGGCGCCAGTCTCGCGCTTCCAGCGGCGCAGACGATCGCTTCGGGGGAGTCGAGGGCTTGCCCCGCGGCAGTGGCGGCGGTGAGGTCCGGAAAGAGGCCGACGGCGGTCGGGCCGGAGCCGCTCAGGATCGCGACCGGGGCGCTGGCGCGCCGCAGCGCCTCCAGCGCCTCGCCGATGTCCGGCCGCAGCGAGAGCGCCGCCGGCTCGAGGTCGTTGACGAGCAGGTCGGGATAGGAGAGCGGCGAGGCGCCGGCGCCGGCCACCTCCCGCAACCGCCCGGCCAGCTCCTCCAGCTCCGCCTCCTCGCGGCCGAGCCCGAGCCGGTCGGCCTCGGCGAAGACCTCGGCGGTGCTGAGCCCGCCGCCGCCCGGCAGCAGGACGGCGGCGTGCTCGGCCGGGTCGGGCAGCGGCTCGATCCGCTCTCCCGCGCCGCGCACCAGGGCCAGCGCCGGGCGCAGCTGCGAGGGCACGTCGGCGCCGAGCTCCGCCGCCAGGCCCGTCAGGTCCGGGACTTCCCCCGCAGCCAGCCGCAGGATCGCCGCCGCGTCGCCGCTGCCCCCGCCGAGGCCGGCGGCGACCGGGACCCGCTTCTCGATCTCGACCCGCAGCGGCTCGCGGTCCCAGCCCTGCCGGCGCAGCAGGGCCAGAGCCCGCGCGGCGAGGTTCTCGCCCTCCACCCCCGGGCAGAGGACCTCATCGCGCTCCGCCGGCGAGACCTCGATCAAGTCGGCGATGGCCAGCGGCTCGAACAGCGAGCAGAGCTCGTGCAGGCCGTCGCCGCGCCGCCCACCCAGGTAGAGGCAGAGGTTGAGCTTGGCCGGCGCGTGCAGCAGCATCAGCCGCGCAACTTCGCGGAGAGGGCGGCGAATTGCTCCGGCGCCAGGGCCTCGGCTCGCGCGTCCTCCGGCAGGCCCAGCTCGGCGAGGGCCTTCCGGGCGGGGCCGAGGCTCCCCGGCGCGGCGTGCTCCAGCGACCGCGCCAGCGACTTGCGCCGGTGGGCGAAGGCGGCGCGGATCAGCTCCCGCGTCTCGGCGTCGGCCCCGGGACCGGTCCGCCGCAGCCGCAGGATCGCCGACTCGACCCGCGGCCGCGGTTTGAAGACGGCCGGGTCGACCGGCCGCAGCAGCTCGACCTCGCAGGCGAGCTGCGCGATCGCGCTCGGCCCCCCATAGGTGCGGCTCCCCGGCACCGCCCGCAGCCGATCGGCGATCTCCCGCTGCACCATCACCGTCCAGCGCCGCAGCGACGGCAGCTCCTCGATCGTGCGCAGGACCAGCGGCGTCGCCACCGAGTAGGGCAGGTTGGCGACCATCGCGCTCGGCGCCGGCCCGAACGCGGCGAGGTCGAGCTTCATCGCGTCGCCCCAGTGCAGGTCGACGTTGGGCAGCGCCGCGATCGGCTCCAGCGCCGGCGCCAGGCCGCGGTCGATCTCCACGGTGTGCAGATGCCCGGCGGCAGCGGCCAGCCGCCCGCTCAGGACCCCTTCCCCCGCCCCGACCTCGAGCACGACGTCATCCGGCGACAGCTCGGCGTCGCGGACGATCGCGTCGAGCAGGTTCGGGTCGGCGAGGAAGTTCTGGCCGAGCCTGACCACGGACGCCTACCAGCCGAAGAGGGTGTGCGCGTT
>DASSVR010000012.1:0-37112 GCA_035705945.1 Solirubrobacterales bacterium | reverse complement strand
ACCAGTTCACCCATCCCCTGGCGCTCCTCCTCTGGGGGGCGGCCGGCCTCGCCGCGATCGCCGGGATTGCCCCGATTGCGGTCGCGGTGGTGGTCGTGATCGTGCTCAACGCTGCCTTCGCCTTCGTCCAGGAGCGGCAGGCCGAGCGCGCGGTCGAGGCCCTGCGCCGCTACCTGCCGCAGCAGGCCGACGTGCTCCGCGACGGGCGCCACGCCAGGATCGACGCGGTCGAGCTGGTCCCGGGGGACATCCTCCTGATCGAGGAGGGCAGTCGCATCTCGGCCGACGCCCACCTGCTCGAGGGCACCGTCGAGGTTGACCTCTCGACCCTCACCGGCGAGTCCGTGCCGGTCTCCCGCTCGCCGCAGGCGGCCAAGGCCCACATCCCGCGGCTGCAGGCTCCGGAGCTGGTCTTCAGCGGCACCAGTTGCACCGGCGGCGAGGCGGAAGCGCTCGTCTACGCGACTGGCATGAGCACCGAACTGGGCCGGATCGCTGCTCTTTCCCAGCGCGTCAGGCAGGAGGAGAGCCCGCTGGAGCGCCAGGTCCGCCGGGTCGCCTGGCTGATCGCGGCGATCGCGGTGGCGATGGGCGTCGCCTTTATCCCCCTCGCCACCCTGGTCGCCGGCCTCTCGGTCTCCGACGCCACGCTCTTCGCGATCGGCCTGATCGTTGGCAATGTCCCCGAGGGGTTGCTGCCGGTGATCACGCTGGCGCTGGCCGCCGGAGTGGCCGGGTTGGCTCGCCGCGGCGCGGTCGTAAAGCGCCTCAGCGCGGTGGAGACGCTCGGCTCCACCGACGTGATCTGCACCGACAAGACCGGCACCCTGACCGAGAACCGGATGCAGGTGACGCGCATCTGGACGGGCGAGGGGGCGATCGACCTCGGGGACGGGGTGCCACCGGTGACCCCCAACCCTGACCTCCTCGACCTCGCCGGCGCGATGGCGGCCTGCAACAACGCCCACCCGGCGGCGGGCGGGGAGCTGGTCGGCGACCCGACCGAGATCGCGATGCTGGCGACGGCGCGGTCCCTGGGCGCCGACGGCGAGAGCGCGAAGCGGCGGGTGGCGGAGTTCCGCTTCGACCCCGTCCTGAAGCGGATGTCCACGGTCGACTCCGAAGCCGGCCGCTTCTGGGTCAACGTCAAGGGAGCGCCGGAGACCGTGCTCGGACTGTGCGACCGGATCGCCGCCGAGGGCGGCGCCGGGCCGCTCGACGAGGGCCGGCGCGTGGAGCTGCAGGCGGCGGTGGATGCCTACGCGGACGAGGGGTTGCGCGTCCTCGCGGTCGCCAGGCGCCCGGCTGAGCAGGCCCCCGACCGGCGCGAGGAGGCGGAGCGGGATCTCGTCCTCCTCGGCCTGGTGGCGATGTACGACCCGCCCCGGCCCGAGGTCGCCGAGGCGGTGGCCCGCTGCCACGAGGCGGGCATCCGCATCGTCGTCATCACCGGCGACCATCCCAGGACCGCGGTCGCGATCGCCCGCAGGATTGGGATCGCGCGGGGGAGGCCGAAGGTCGTCGTCGAGCGCGAGCTGGAGTCGATGAGCGACGCCGATCTGAGCGGGGCGCTGCGGGAGGGCGGCGAGCTGATCTTCGCCCGCTCGACGCCCGAGGCGAAGCTGCGGATCGCCGACGCCCTGCGGGCGCAGCGCCACGTGGTGGCGATGACCGGCGACGGCGTCAACGACGCCCCCGCCCTGCGCAGCGCCGACATCGGTGTCGCGATGGGGCGCTCGGGCACCGACGTCGCCCGCGAGGCCTCGACGATGGTCCTCACCGACGACAACTTCGCGACGATCGTCGCCGCGATCGCGGCGGGGCGGCGGATCTACGACAACATCCGCAAGTTCATCCTCTACATCTTCGCCCACACGACGCCGGAGGTGACCCCCTTCGTCGTCTTCGCGCTCGGCGGCGGCGCGATCCCCCTGCCGCTCACCGTCATGCAGCTGCTGGCGATCGACATCGGGACCGAGACGGTGCCGGCGCTCGCACTCGGCCGCGAGAAGGCCGAGCCGGGAATCATGCACAAGCCGCCCCGGGCACGCTCGGAGAGCATCATCACCCGCTGGATGCTGGCCCGGGCCTGGCTCTTCCTCGGGACCATCTCGGCGGCCCTCAGCATGGCCGCCTTCTTCTACGTCCTGCAGCGCTCCGGCTGGCAACTGGGTGACCCGACCGGCGAGGGCACCGCCCTACACCACGGCTACCAGCAGGCGACGACGATGACCTTTCTGAGCATGGTCGCGTGTCAAGTCGGGACCGCCTTCGCCTCTCGCACCGACCGCGCCTCGCTGCGCTCGATCGGGGTCTTCAGCAACCGGCTCCTGCTCTGGGGAATCGCCTTTGAGCTCGCCCTTACCGGCCTCCTCATCTACGTACCGCCGTTCCAGGACCTGCTGGGCACGGCCTCGCTTCCCCCCGAGGACCTACTGCTGGTCCTCCCCTTCCCCTTCATCGTCTGGGGGGCCGACGAGCTGCGACGGCTTCTACTGCGCCGCCAGGCGGAAGCGAAGGGATGAGCCGACGGCGCCTCGCTGAACCGTGCGACGGTAGGCGATGCGGGTGCCCGGTCGTAGCTGTGTGGTTCGTTCGATTCTTGAACCGTCGGCCGTGCCGAGCTATCGGGACAAAACCCTGCTTCGAGGTTCGGCTTCCGCCGATGAGTTGATTGCGGATATCTCCGGATGTTCGGTCTTGACCCTCGGCCTACCCTGCGAAGATGGCTGAGACCGGGAGGCCTGATCAGGAGTCGAAGGGCAGCCGAGCCGGCTCGAACTTTGTTCAGGCCGTGGAGTGGGTGCTGAAAGCGGGGTCTGCCTTCGCGATCTGGCTGGCGATAGCTGCGGCCTTCCATCTCTGGCCGTTCGGCGAAGCGCCGGACGTGCGAATCGACATTGCCGCCTCGCAGGTCAACTCGGAGGGGTATGACAACGCCTCCGACGAGTACATCTGCCTGGTCAACATGAGCGGTGATGACGTCGACCTGCTCGGGTGGGAGCTGCGCGACGCGGAAGGGAGCGTCAACATCCTCCCTGACTTGACTCTGGCCCCTGCGCAACACCTACGTGTTCATCCTGGTGGAGGGAAAAACTCGAAGAGCGATGTCTACGGGGAAGGACAGGGGGTTGCGTGGAACAACCAGGGTGACACCGCCACTCTTCTGGACGACTCAGGAAACGTAATCGACAGCCAAACGTACGGTTCGCGATCGTCGGAGACCGTCGCCGCGAGCTGCGCTTCGTCATAAAGACTCCACAACAAGGAGAAGTCGATGGCAAACGACAAGATCACTCTTGAGCTCGACAAAGACGACGCAGATGTGCTGCTGGGGGTTCTTTCCTCAGAGCGAGAGCCGGGCGCCATCGGCAACGGTCCACCACCAGGCCTGCGGCCTTTCCCGGATGCCGATCACTGCGCCAGACCCTAGGTTCAACACATGGATCTCTTGGTCGGCCGCTCTCGATGTCATTACCGTCGTGCAGCCGCCGGTTGCCGCCCCGGTGATGGTGCTGGGTGTCTCCGCGCGCCTGGTGGTGAGGCGACCGTGATCGAGGGGCCCCGGTCCTCGACGGACGTGGGAGAAACTCGACGATGACGAGGCTGACGATCCTTCTTGCGGAGACCAGCTGGGATAACCACATGGGCGACTGGAGCGCCGGGTGGTGGATAGTCATGGTCCTGTTGATGATCGTCTTCTGGGGGCTCTTGATCCTAGGAGCCGTATGGCTGATCCGCTCTCTTGCTGGCGGTGCTCACACCATCCACCATCGCGATCCCGTCGAAGTGCTTGATCACCGGCTCGCCAGGGGAGAAATCTCGGGTGACGAGTATCGCGAGCGACGGAAACTTCTGAGAGAGAAGAGCGATTCCAAACAGGCGTAAGTCGCCGGGTCAGCCGGCGAGCGTCGCCTCGAGCTCGGCCAGCTGGGCCTCGATGCCGGCGCAGACGCCGTCGCAGAGTTCGTGCACCCCGGGGTCGGCGATCCGGTAGAGCGAGCTGGTGCCGCGCTTGCGGCGCGCGACGAAGCCCTCGGCGAGCAGGACGGAGAGGTGCTTGGAGACGTTCTGCTGGGAGGTGCCGAGGGTCTCGGTCAGCTCTCCCACCGAGACCTCCTCGTTGCGGCGCAGGTGGTCGAGGATGCGCAGCCGCGTCGGGTCGGAGAGGGCGCGGAAGCGCCGCGCGATCAGCTCCGCGGCCCCGGGGCCGAGCGGGCTCTTGACGTTTTTAGTTGAGGTGCGAGCCATCTCTGTTATTGTACTTTCTACAACTGTTAAGTTGTTAAGCTGTAAATAGGTGGACAGGAGAAAGCATGAGCACTGAGACCGTAGCGCCGGGATCTCTAGGACTTATCGGCCGCCTTGGGCGGCTCGCTGCCACCCATCGCAAGGCCATCTTCGCGATCTGGGCGGTACTCGCCGTCGGCCTGGGCTTTCTCGCGCCGCGGGTGGAGACGGTCCTCTCTGGAGCCGGCTGGGAAGCGACTGACTCGGAGTCGGTCGCGGTCCGCAAGCAGGTTGACCTGGCCTTCGGCGGCGCCGGCGCCTACGGACTGCAGGTCGTCGTCCATTCCGGGCGACTGACTGTCTCCAGGCCCGCCTTCGAGCGCTCGTTGGCCGCGGTCGAGCGCACCCTGGCCGCCGATTCCGCCGTCGGGAGAGTGGTTCCGCCGCGACCCGGTGTCTCGATCTCGCGCGACGGGCACACCGCCGTCGTCCGCGCCGCCGCGGCCGAGGATCCGAACGGCATGGTCGCCGCCGCCAGCGACCTCAAGGAGGAGCTGGCCGCCGTCGCTGCGCCGGGAGTCGAAGCCGACCTCACCGGCGCCGCCGGGATGTGGTCTGACTTCAACGAGGCCAACAAAGAGGCGATGCTGAAGTCGGAGCTGCTCTCCTGGCCGGTGACGCTGCTGATCCTCGTCCTCGCCTTCGGCTCACTGGTCGCCGCCGGGCTGCCGCTGATGCTGACGATCCTCGGCCTCGTCGCCTCCGCCGGCGTCCTTTACCTGGGGACGAAGCTCTCGCCGATCTCGATCTGGGCGATGAACTTCGCGCTGATGTTCGCCCTGGCGCTGGGGATCGATTACGCGCTGTTCGTGGTGATGCGCTTCCGCAGCGCCCTCTTCGGCCAGGGGCTGGCGCCGCCCGAGGCGGTGGCGAGGACGATGGACACCGCCGGCAAGGCGGTCCTCTTCTCCGGCCTCACCGTGATCGTCTCCCTGGCGGCCGTGCTGCTGGTGCCCAGCCCCGCCTTCCGCTCGGTCGCGCTCGGGATCATCGTCTCGGTTCTCTTCGTCCTTGCCGCGACCCTGACCCTGCTGCCGGCGGTGCTGGCCAGGCTCGGCCCGCGGATCGACAGGCTGGCTCTCCCCTGGGCCCGCTCCGGGGAGCACCGCTCGCCTCTTTTCGCCCGCTGGGGGGAGCTGCTCTGGCGGCGGCCGCTCCTCTTCGGTGGCCTCGGCCTGGCTGCGCTTCTTGCCCTCGCCCTGCCTGTCCTGGCGGTCCAGACCGGCATGCCCTCGATCAAGGTCGTGCCGCAGGGGGACCATTCCCGGGTTGGCTACGAACAGATGACCGAGGCCTTCGGACCCGGCGCGCCAGGCCTCCTGCAGGTGGCGGCGCCGCGGGGGGAGGCGAAGCGGGTCGCCGCCCAGCTGCGAGCCGATCGCGGGATCGTGATGGCGCTGCCGCCGCAGGCGGGACGCGACGGCACCGCTCTGATCGAAGCGATGCCGACCGCCGCTCCCTCGACCGGCGCCTTTGGCGACACGATCGAGCGCCTGCGGGCGGAGCTTCCGGCAGCGGCTCTGGTCGGCGGACCGGCTGCCGAGAACCACGACCTCGAGGCGGCGCTGGCGGCGAAGACGCCGCTGGTGATCGGCGTCGTCCTCGCGCTCGGCTTTCTGCTCCTGCTCGTCGCCTTCCAGGCGCCGCTGATCGCCGCGATCGGTGTCCTCGCGAACCTGCTTTCGACCGCGGCGGCCTTCGGCGTCGCCAAGCTGATCTTCCAGGACGGCCATCTCAGCGGCCTGCTCGGCTTCGAGTCCCAGGGGTTCCTCGACGCCTGGGGGCCGATCTTCTTCTTCGCGATGGTCTTTGCGATCGCGATGGACTACACGGTCTTCCTGCTCTCCTCGGCGCGCGAGCACTGGGAGGCGTCGGGCGACGCCCGCGAGGCGACGGTCGGCGGCCTCGCCCACTCCGGCCGCGTCATCCTCGCCGCCGGCGCGGTGATGGTCGCCGTCTTCTTTACCTTCGCCCTCTCGGGCCCGCTGCCGCCGAAGGAGATGGGCGTGATCCTCGGTGTCGCGGTGCTCCTCGACGCCTTCCTGGTGCGGCTGCTGTTGATGCCGGTCTTCCTGCGACTGGTCGGGTCGGCGGCCTGGTACCTGCCTCCCTGGATGGACCGGGTCCTGCCCGACGTCCGCTTCGGGCACAGCGAGGGCGGCGAGCCTCGGGTGCAGTTTCCCGCACCGGATCAGGTGGCAAGGTCCGGATAGCGACCCGAAACCAGGGGCTCAGAATGGGTCCATGCACGGCTTCGCCACCCCCCGACGTCTCGCGGCGGCGTTGACGGCAGCGGTTATCTCCGCACTCCTTCTCCCCGCGACGTCGCCGGCCGCCGCCGGCTCGCTCGACCGCAGCTTCCACGGAAACGGCCGGCTGGTGATCAAGGCCACCCGCGTCAAGAGCAGCGACAACCCCTTCGAAGTCACCCGGTTGGAACCGCCCCCGGTGCTCAGCGCGCCTGGGCCGAAAGGCGAGCTCGTCATCGCCCGCGACGGGCGCGTCCTGCGCTACCGTGCCGATGGACGCCCGCGGAAGCGCTTCGGCGGCGACGGGCGCGCTGCGATCCCCACCTGGGAGGGGATGAGCTTCCGGCTCGCCGGCCTGGCGGTCGACTCGCGCGGCCGCGTCTTGGTCGCTGGCACGACCATGCCGGCGGGGGCGACCGGAGGGTCGCTGTACGCGCGAGTCAGCGTCTATCGCTTCATGCTCGACGGCAAGCTCGACCGTAGCTTCGGCGAAGGCGGCGTCGCCGGTACTTCACTCGGCCCGATGCATGCGACCGGGCTCGCCGTCGACTCCCTCGACAGGCCGGTGCTGAGCGGGGTCTCAGCCCTGACGCCGTCGTTCTGCAACCAGACGCCCGTCTACCTCAACACGACCGTGATCGCACGCCTGACCGCCCGCGGCGCCCCCGACCCGACCTTCGGCGAGGGTGATGGCACCTTCACCGACCCGCTCGAAGATGCCCACCTGCCGACGCTGAGCCCGAACCGGCAGGTGGTTTACGTCAGCGTTCCCGAACAACGCTGCGACGGCTTTGCGGGGCATGAGTTTGGCCATATCCCCATGGCCTCGATCCTCACGCCAGGCGGAGACCTCTTTCTCCGCTTTCCGTTTGTTCTCAACACGGCGGGGGTGATCTTCGACTCCTTGACGTCACTGGCGGTCGATCGACGGAACCGGATCGTGATCCTGACGACTTCAGGACCCCCGGAGGGCGGCGGCATCTCCCAGCAGCTGAGCCGCCTGCTTCCCGACGGCAGCCCAGACCCCGAATTCGGCAGGTATAGCCAGAGCGCCGGCACCGAACCGGCGCCGGGCCCTCCCGGCGGCCGCTTCTTCGCGGTCACGACCGACGCGCGTAACCGCATCATCCTCGCCGGCTCCGCGCAGCGGCATGAAGGCCGCCTCGTGCCCCACGGGTTCCTGGCAACGCGCCTCAACGCCGCCGGCAAGACGCAGACGTGGTTCGGCAGGGACGGCGCGGCCAAAGTAGCGTTCGGCAAGCTGACCGACGCGACGGCGACCCAGGTTCACGTCGACAGCCGCGGCCGGATTGTTCTCGGCGGAACGGTCATCACCCTCCGACTGAACCAAACCCCGACCGGATACGGCCTCGCCTTCGCCCGCCTCCTCAGCGGCAGGCGCTGAGAAAACTGTGGAAAGGCCGTAGCCGCTGGTGAGGGGAACCGCCGATTCGATGCGGCTGGGGCGGGCGTAGGTTCACCGTATGGACCGCGTGAGATCGAACCGTTCCGCGCCGGACGGACTTCTACTTGAGGCGAAGGGGCTCGACCGCTCCTTCGGCAGCGGCGCCACCGCGGTGCGGGCGCTGCGCGGCGTCGACCTGAGTGTGGGCGAAGGGGAGATGGTCGCGATCATGGGGCCGTCGGGCTCGGGCAAGAGCACCCTCCTGCACATCCTCGGCGCCCTCGACCGGCCGGATGCAGGCTTGGCTTCGATCTCCGGGCGCCGCTACGACAACCTCCCCGACCGTGAGCTGACCAAGCTGCGGGGGGAGGTCTTCGGCTTCGTCTTCCAGTTCTTCAACCTCCTGCCGACCCTAACCGCGGCCGAGAACGTGCTGCTGCCGGCGCTGGTCAACGGCGAGCGCCCGTCGCGCTACGCGGAGCGGGTCGACCGGCTGATGGAGAAGGTCGGCCTGGCCGGCCGTGCCGATCACCTCCCGACCGAGCTCTCGGGCGGCGAGCAGCAGCGGGTGGCGATCGCGCGGGCGCTGCTGCGCGATCCCCGGCTCATCCTCGCCGACGAGCCGACCGGGAACCTCGACTCCGCCAGCGGCGGCACGGTGATGTCCCTGCTGCGCGGAGTGGTCGACGGGGGGCAGACGGTCGTCATGGTCACCCACGACCCCGGTGCCGCGGCCTTGGCCGACCGCGTCGTCTTCCTCCGCGACGGTGGCATCGTCGGCGAGGTCGAGGGGGGCGACAGCGGCCGCGTCATCGACGCCTTCCGCGGTGTCGAGGCCGGCGGCGGGGCGCTGCAGCGGGCACTTGCATGAGCTCCCGCTCGCTTCCGAAGGGGGCGCGGCTGCACGGCTTCGCCGGGCTCGGCTTGCGCTCGCTGCGGGCCCGGCCGCTGCGCTCGGCCCTGACCAGTATCGGGATCGTCCTCGGCGTCGGGATGGTGTTCGGGGTCCTGATCCTCGTCAACACCATCCACTCCAGCTTCAGCAACCTCTTCGACGCGATGTACGGCAACACCAGCGTGATCGTCTCCGGCAAGTCGGCGGTCGGCTCGGTGCCCGAGGACACCCTGGCGAAGGTGGAAGCGGTCGACGGCGTCGAGGGCGCCGCAGGCGGCGTCTTCGGCGTCTTCCGCATCGTCGACGAGGAAGGGGAAGCCCGCGAGGGTCGCAACGCCACCCTCTTCGTCGGCGGGGTCGACTTCGACGCCCCCGACACGACCGGCACCGAGATCGTCGCCGGCCGCGAGCCCTCGCGACCCGACCAGATCGAGCTGGAGGCGGGCTGGGCCGAGCAGGAGGGCCTGGAGGTGGGCGACCAGGTCTGGCTGGCGACCCCGGTCGGGCGGGCCGAGCTCGAGGTCGCCGGCGTCTACGAGCTGCAGACGAGCCTCGACCTCGGTGGCTATGGGACCGCGCAGATGCCGGTCGCGGCCGCCCGCCGGCTGACCGGTAAAGGCCGGGTTTGGGACGAGATCGACGTGATCGCCGCCGCCGGCGTCTCGACGGCGACCCTGGAGCGCCGCATCGACGCCGTGGTCGGCCCCGGGGTGGAAGTGTCGACTCCGGCCGGCCGGGGAGACGAAGTCAACGAATCGATGGCCGGCCTCGACATCGTCCTCTACTTCTTCTCCGGCATGGCGCTCTTCGTCGGCGCCTTTCTGATCCTTAACTCCTTCAACATGACCGTGCTGCAGCGGATCCGCGAGATCGGGACGCTGCGGGCGCTCGGCGCCTCGCGCCGGCGGATCGTCGCCTCGGTGATGGGGGAGGCGCTGATCCTGGCGGTCATCGGATCGGCGATCGGGCTCCTCCTCGGCATTGCCTTGGCCGAAGCCCTGGCCGCGGCGATGCGCAGCTTCTTCGGCCTTCCGCTCTCCTCGCTGGATATCACCGCGGGCGCCGCCATCGGGGCCGTCGTCGTCGGCCTCCTCGCGACCGCGGTGGGGGCGCTCCATCCCGCCCTGCGGGCGGGGAGGACCTCGCCGATCCGCGCCCTCACCGGCGGCCGCGGGCTCGAGGGACGTCCCGGGCGGCGGCGCCTCCTCGCCGGGTTCGCCCTGTTCCTGCCTGGCCTCGCGATCGGCGGCCTCTTCTGGTTCAGCAACCAGAGCGGCAGCGTCCTCGCCGCCCTGGTCGGGGTCGGTTCGACGGTGACGATGTTCGTCGGCATGGCGCTGCTGGCCCCCTTCGTGGTGATGCCGGCGATCCGGCTGCTGGCGGTCCCGGCGCGAGCGGCGATGCCGGCGGAGGGGCGGCTGGCGGCGGACTCGCTGCGGGCGAACCCGCTGCGCACCTCGGCGACCGCCTCGGCGCTCGTGATCACGCTCTCGGTCGTCGTCGTCAACTCGATGATGAGCGCCAGCTTCGTCGGCTCGATCTCCGACGAGCTCGACTCCCGCTTCGCCCGCGACCTGACCGTGCAGCCGGCCGGCTACAGCCCCTACGGCCCGCCGACTACCGGCCTCGACGACTCGCTGCGAGAACGGATCGCCTCCCTGCCGCAGGCCGGCACGGTGACCCCGAAACGGATCATCTACACGACCCACCTTCCCGGCAGCGACGAAGAAGGGTTGCTGACGGCGGTCGACCCGGCGCAATGGAACAAGGTCGACCGCAGCGAATACGAAGGCGCGAGCGCCGCACAGGCGATGGCCGGGCTGGCGGCCGGGGGAGCGATCGTCGGCAAGGGCTACTCCGACGACACCGGCCTCGGCGTCGGCGACACCCTGGTGCTGAAAGGCGCTTCGGGGACGCGGCAGGCGCCGATCGTGGCGAGGATCGACACCCTCGAAGCCAACGGCAACGAGGTGATGGTCTCGCTGGCGACGATGGAGCGGGTCTTCGGGATCGCCACCGATTCCACCCTCGCCGTCACCGCGCGCACCCCGGCCCAGCGCGACGCGCTGGAGACGGCCGTCGAGCGCCTGCTGACCGACCGCTACCCCGGCTTCGAGGCCGTCTCCAACGCCGAGTTCAAGAGCCAGTACGAGGACGCCGTCAACCAGCAGTTCGCCTTCTTCAACGCGATCATCGGCATCGCCGTCATCGTCGGCCTGCTCGGGATCGTCAACACGCTTTCGATGTCGGTGCTCGAGCGCACCCGCGAGATCGGCGTCCTGCGAGCCCTCGGCGGCTCCCGCTGGCGCATCCGCCGGGCGATGCTCGACGAGAGCCTGATGATCTCCCTGGCCGGCAGCCTCGTCGGCATCGCCGCCGGCCTGCTCGTCGGCGCGGTTTGGCTCCTCTCGATCCGCGAGAGCACCCTGGTCGGCCTACAGCTGCAGGTCCCGACCGGCATCCTCGTCCTGATCGCCGGGCTCGGGATCGTCATCGGCACCCTTGCCGCGATCCTGCCGGCGCGCCGCGCCGCTCACCTCGACCCGCTTGAGGCCCTCACCTACGAGTGAGCTCGGAGAGCACGAGGAGCCCCGCCGGGTGTCCATAAGGGGGTCATCGGGACGCCGGAAATCCGCAAGCCTCGCTGGTTACGGCGCATGGACGTCTACCGCACTCTCCCCAGCTTCAACGTGCCGCCGGCCAATCGCTGACGGGATGGGGAGGGAGAGCCGCCTCTTCCGGTCTGCGAGGAGCCAATCCTCGAGGATCGCCGTGGCCTCCGGGAGCCCGTCGCCCTCAGCCCAAATCCTGTCGCCGAGCGCGGTGGCGCGAGCCCCGACCGCAGGGTCGAGCAGCGTGCGCATACCCGCCTCCAGGCGCTCGCGGTCGAGCTTGCGGAAAGGCACGTGGGCACCGACTCCCAGGCGCCTCACTCGCTCGCCCCACCAGGGCTGATCGACGAACACCGAGCAGACCATGGTCGGGCAGCCGGCGCGCAGCGAGGAGTGAAGCGAGCCGATGCCCCCGTGGTGCACGACGGCCGCGCAGCGCGGGAAGAGCCGGTCGTGGTCCACCGCATCGACGGCCCAAAGGTGATCGGGGAGCGCGTCGAGGCCGAGCGGAACGCAATTGCGGCTGACGATCACACGCTGACCGAGCTTGCCGGCGACGCTGGCGATGTCGGCGAGCAGCGGCTCGGGCTCGACCACCGGCATGCTGCCGAAGCCGAGAAAGACGGGCGGTTCGCCTGCATCCAGCCATGCCTCCAGGTCGGCGGGAAGTCCCTCGCGCAGATCGTCGCGCAGCGCCGCGGGCATCTGCCAGGCGGGAGTCATCGTGAGGCTGTCCATCCAGTCGCTCGGCCGCGGGAAGAGAGTCGGGCTGCAGGTGTGCAGCCCGAGCATTTCGGAGGAGAGGAAGCGCCGGTCCGTCCGCCGCCGGTCCGGCGGCAGCCCGAGCTTGCTGCGGAACCCCCGCGTGGATGCAGCCACGCCGCCCCGCCACCAGACCGAAGCCGCCAGCTCGTGCGAGACTCGGCGCAGCATCGGCGACAAGCGCCGGCCTCCGCTCAGCGCGAGCGGCTCATACTCGGCCGACGGAGCGGCCGGGTGGGTGAAGACGACCCCCATCGGGGCACGCAGGAGGTCGCCGAGAGCCAGGGCGCGATCCCAGGTCAGGACCGTCGCGACCAGCCCCTCCGCCTCGCCCGCGGCGGCGATGTAGGCGGCGTCGAACTCCTCCGCATAGCGGGCGTACTGGCGCTGAATGCCATAGAGCAGCCGAGGGCCGCCGCTGCCCAGCAGCCGCTGGCCCTCGGGCGTCTCAAGCCAGGCCATCATGTCGAAGGGCAGATGGGAGGTGCGCAGCCCGGCCCGCTCGGCGAGGGGACGGAACTCGTCGGTCACGGCGATCGTCACGTCGTGGTCGCGCCGGGCGAGGTTCCAGCCGAGCGCAACCAGGGGCCAGACGTCGCCGCGCAGCCCGTGGGCGAAGAGCGTGATCCTCATCGGTGCAGAGCCTCCACCAGTTCTTGCATTGCCTCCGCCGTCCGCGCCTGGCTTAAACCTCTATCGCGCCGCAGCAGCTTCCAGGTGTAGAGGTCGGCCGCGCAGACCAGCAGGTCGAGGCGGCGGGTTCGCGCAGCGCCGGATAGGCCGGTCAGCGCCGCCGGGAAGACGTGCTCGACCCATGCGCGGTGCGCCCTGCGGCCCAGCTCAAGGACAGGGTGCAGGGCTGGAATCCTTCCCTCCAACGCCAGCGAGCGGATCAGCGCGTCGCCCGTGATCTCGTAGTCGGCGACGAGCAGCTCCATCGCTTCCCCGATCTCGCCAGGGCGGGCGGTGGCGCGCGTCATCCATGCTTCCGGCAGCGGTTCTTCGAGCATCGCCGCGGCGATCCCGTCCTTGCTGCCGAAGTGGTTGATCACGGTTTGCAGCGCCACCCCCGCCCGCACGGCGAGCTCCCGCAGCGTCATCTCGTCGTACCAGCGCTCCAGCCAGAGACCACGCGCGGCGTCCAGGATTCGCTTGCGCGTCGCCTCCGCGGAAGCGGCCCTCTTCTCCATGCGGTAAGGCCGAGTTTTCTGCGCCGTCCTATTCACTAGAACAAGATTCTAACAAATTAGTCTCGCTGGTCTGAGGTCGCTCCGCTTCCCGCCGTGGGCTTGCGTAAGCGCTCCCTTTGACCGGCTCCCTGCACCGCTCTAAGCTCGAACGGTCCATCCAAATTCCTCAAAAGGAAGGACCGAATATGGGTGCTCAGGAGAACAAGCAAGCGGCAGAAGACGCCTACCGTGCCTTCGGCCAAGGCGATGTGGTCGTCAGGACGACGAGCTGGTCGCCGTCGGCGACGAAGTCGTGCGGATCGGTCCGCCGAGAAGTCAGCCTGGAAGGCGAGAGTGCCGAGGCGGCCGACGTCCTCACCCACAACAGCGAAGGCAGACTCGTCGCCTTTGAACAGCTCGGCGACCCGACGATCGCCAATCGGGTCTTCGCCAAATAGAGCTCTGTACGGCATCGCGGGGGCTGCTCTACGAGGCTCCCGGGCCCAAATGCGCACCAGTCACTGGCGAGCAAGCCCACCTCGACTTGACAGCAGTGCAGAGGCCGCTGCTACGGTCATTAGTTCAGCGAGGAGGGGCGGTTCGCTGATTGAAATAACTGGGAGCCCCCGAGACGCGATCAGCGTGTTGAAGGGAGTTCCCATGCGCAGAAAGATGCTGGCACTGGCGCTCACCGCGGGCGCCTTGACGATTCCGGCCTCGCCGGTCCTCGCCGACCCGGACTTCGGTCCTGGCAACAGCAGTAAGGGGCCGAACGACGGTGGCTCGAAGTGTCATGCCCCCGGTCACGGCACCGGCCCTGGGACCAACGACCCGGTTCCGGGCTGCAAGGGCAAGTAGATAGGTCAGTGAAGGCCCACCCATTGTGGTGGGCCTGCACTTCTGCTGAGGTGATCGGCGGGCTGTTGACCGACCGACGCTCATCTCCACTGGCTCGCTGACCAAACTTGTGCGTGGCTTCGATGACGGCGCCGTTTGCAGGAATTCTGTATGCGGCTGAGAGGAGTCGAACCTCCACGGGCCTTGCGGCCCACAAGGCCCTCAACCTTGCGCGTCTACCAGTTCCGCCACAGCCGCTCGAGGGCGACCGATTCTAGATGTTTGCGCCCGGGGGAGGCCGGACCTTGCGGGCATCCGGAGGGCTCGGTACTCTACGAACAAGTGTTCGAAGGAATCTGCGGCTGTTCGACCCGGCACCGGAGGAAACGAAGCGACGATGGATTTGGATCTGACCAAGAGGCAGAAGGAGATCTTCGACTTCATCCGCAAGTACGCGGCGAAGACCGGTTACCCGCCGACGGTTCGGGAGATCGGCAAAGCCGTGGGGCTTCATTCCTCTTCGACCGTCCATGCGCACCTGGCAAATTTGGAGAAGCTGGGGCTCGTCAGGCGCGATCCCTCCAAGCCGCGGGCGATCGAGCTGCTCTTCGACAAGGCGAAACGGACGATCAAGCCGGAAAGCGGGTTGCCGCTGGTCGGGCAGGTCGCGGCCGGGGCGCCGATCCTCGCCGAAGAGAACATCGAGGAGTACCTCGAGATTCCAGACGTGATCGGGGGCGAGGACGGCGACTACATCCTCCAGATCCGCGGCGAAAGCATGAAAGATGCCGGGATCCTCGAGGGCGACTACGTGATCGTGCGGCCGAGTGATGACGCCGTCGACGGCGAGATCGTCGTCGCCCTGATCGGCGAGGAGGCGACCGTGAAGCGGCTCTACCGGGAGAAGGAACACGTTCGGCTGCAGCCGGAAAACAAGGAAATGGAGCCGATCCTGACGACCGAGGCGCGCGTCCTCGGCAAGGTGGTCGGAGTCTTCCGCAAAGTCTGAGAGCTTGGCCTGGCAAGACCCCGGAGCTACCATCTAGGGGCGGGCTGAGCGACCGCGGGGGGAGAGAAAACCCCTCGAGGAAAGTCCGGACACCACAGGGCAGGGCGGTGGGTAACGCCCACCCGGGGAAACCCGCGGGAAAGTGCCACAGAAATGACACGGCCGATGGCGCGGCCTCACGTGAGTCGCGTACAGGCAAAGGTGAAATGGTGCGGTAAGAGCGCACCGGCGTCGCGGTGACGCGGCGGCCAGGCAAACCCCGCCCGGTGCAAGGCCAAGCAGGACCGTCGACCCGGCTCGGCGAGGTCCAGGTAGGCCGCAGAGATAGATGGCCGCTCACGACAGGATCCGGCTTATAGGCCCGCTAAGGGAAAGGCCCCCAAATCGGGGGCCTTTCCTATGCGCCAAGCCCGGGCTGCAAGTTTTCTGTCTTAGCGTTTGCTAATGTGCCGCCAACTTCTCGCTGAATCTCCGTCTACATAACGCGGAGAGCGGGGGACCCAATCGGTTGGGGCGAGTCGCGGCGACTGCCGCGTAGCGCAGCTCTTTCAGCGCGAGCCCGTCAGCTAACCCCGCAAGCGCCTGGAAAGAGATGCAGACGATCAAACAAACCTCCGTGCGCTGGGCAATTGTCCTGGCCGCCTTCCTCGCCCTCTTCGCCGGGGTTGTCGCCGGTGCGCAGGCCGCGACCGGGGGGGTCTCCAGCGTCTCCTCGAGCGGGGCCAGCGGTAGCTCGGCCGATGGCGGGGAAATCACCTTCGGCCCCTGGCGCTACGGCGGTGCCAGCTGGTACGGGCCGGGTCTATGGGGGAATGGCACCGCCTGCGGACAGACGCTGCGACCGCGGACGATGGGGGTCGCGCACAAGACGCTGCCCTGCGGCACCACCGTCAAGTTCGTCTACCACGGCAAGGCTGTGATCACCAAAGTGATCGACCGCGGTCCCTATATCCGCGGCCGGGCCTGGGACTTCACCAAAGCGGTCAGCGACGCTCTCGGATTCGAAGGCGTGGGCCGGGTCCGCTACGCGATCGCCCTCGACGACGCCAGTAGCGCTCGCAGTCGCTGATTCCACGCTTCTCCGGCCGCTTCGAAGGCTAGGCTGCCGTGTTCAGTGAGGGTCCGAAGATGAGAGGAGCAGCACCTATGTCGGGGATTTCACAGGCGGCAATAGCCGGGTCCGGCTCGCGGAGGGGGCGCTGGCTGGTCTTGGGTCTCCTCGTCAGTTGCCTCACGCTCCTCGTCAGCCTCGTCGGCAGCAGCGACGCGGCGAAGAAGCCGCGGACTACCGTGATCCTCGGCCAGACCGCAAGCGAGCCCGACCCCTCCTGCCCGGATATGCCCTGCCAGGCGATCGGCAGCGCCACCGGCTTCCAGGTCAACAACGGCCAGACGCGGCTGCCCTTCCTCGTCCCCCACAACGGCACGATCACCGCCTGGACGCTGACCTTGGCGCAGCCGACCAATAGCCAGCGCTCCTTCTTCAACGGGTTCTTCGGCACGCCCCCGCAGGCGCGCCTGGCGATCCTGCGCCGGGTGCCCGGCACGAATCCGCCCCGCTACAACCTGCGCCGCCAGGGGCAGGTCCAGGTGCTCTCGCCCTACCTCGGCCAGACGGTCAGGTTTGGCGCCAACCTGAAAGTCGAAAAAGGCGACATCGTTGGGCTCACCATCCCGACCTGGGCGCCGGCTTTCGCCCAGGACCTCCCGGCCGACAACGTCTGGCGAGCCAGCCGCGCTCCCGGCGCCTGCCGCAACGCCACCGACATCCGCCAGGGCGAACCCCAGGAAAAAGTAGGCAAACGCGCCACCTACGGCTGCAAATACAGCACCGCGAGGCTGCTCTACACCGCGACGCTGGTTGAGGGGCGTTAGCCCCTCAACCACTTACGCCACGGGAGGGAGAGCCCTGGGACCACCCTGGTCCTGAGGCAACGCCGCCGCGCTCGCGATCAGGCTCTGGAACTCGTTCAGCGCCAGGTGCCCGACCGCCTCGAGTAGCTCCTCGTCGCTCCAGCCGATTTCACGCGCCTCCTCGTGGAGGTGCAGGGGCGGCGGGCCCTCGGGGTTGAGCGCCTCCTTCAGGTAGGCGAGGAGAGCCGCCTCCTTGGGGTCGGCGGAGGTGAAGCTGCGGGCTTTCGACACCTCGTCGAGGCCCAGCCCGGCCCGCCGCGCCGACTTCGCGTGCTGGGCGATGCTGTAGTTGTCCTCGCGGAACTCCGCGACGGCCAGCGCGATCCGCTCCCTCGTCGCCTGCGGCAGGACGCCGCCGCGCAGCTCCGAGCGCATCCGCGTGTAGGCCCGCAGCACCGCTGGGGCCCCAGCGAGCACGCCGACGAACTTCGTCACCGCGCCGCCAGCGGCCTGGATGCTCTTGATCAGAGGCGCGCTCTCATCAGGGGCCGTCAGCTCGTCGTGGATCTGAAACCTGCTTACTGCCGTTTTTACCGTCACTTGGCTTCTCGCTTCTGGCTCTCTCGGGCCGAAATTGGCTTTATAGAGCCTTGACGTGGCCTTTACTTTACTTTTAGCCGCTTACTTACCTGACGTAAGTTATACCTGGTTACGGGGACGGATTCAAGCCGGTTCACGAGCCTTTTCAATACCCGTAATACGGCGATCCGCACCCGCGCGGTTCATTCGCCTATCGTTGCCCCCTTCCCGCAGGCAAGGAGGCAACGAGGCATGGCAGAGCAACCCGGTAGCGCCGCTGACGTGATCAAGCTCGTCAAGGAGCACGACGTCCGCTTCATCCGCCTCTGGTTCACCGACGTGCTCGGCCAGCTGAAGAGCTTCTCGGTCAACGCCTCCGAGCTAGAGGACGCCTTCGAAGGGGGGATGGGCTTCGACGGCTCCTCGATCACCGGCTTCAACCCGATCGAGGAGTCCGACATGCTGGCCGTTCCCGACCCTGCGACCTTCGCCTTGATCCCCTGGCGGCCGGAGGAGGACGCGGTGGCGCGGATGTTCTGCGACATCAAGGTCCCCGGTGGCGACCCCTACGAGGGGGACCCGCGCTGGATCATGCGCCGGGCTCTGAAACGGGCCGAGGAGCTCGGCTTCGACGCTTACAACATCGGCCCGGAGTTGGAGTACTTCTACTTCCGCTCGGCCAAACCCGGGAACGGCGTTCCCGAGGTGCTCGACGAGGGCGGCTACTTCGACCTGACCACGCTCGATGCCGGGTCCGACCTGCGCCGCGAGACGGTCCTCGCCCTGGAGAAGATGGGGATCCACGTCGAGTACACCCACCACGAGGTCGGCCCCTCCCAGCACGAGGTCGACATGCGCTACAAGAACGCGCTTGAGATGGCCGACGACTGCATGACGTACCGCATCGTCGTCAAGGAGTACGCGATGAAGTACGGCTACCACGCGACCTTCATGCCGAAGCCGCTGTTCGGCGAGAACGGTTCCGGAATGCACGTCCACCAGTCGCTCAGCCGCGACGGCAAGAACGCCTTCTTCGACGCCGACGACCCCTACTACCTCTCGCCGACCGCAAAGTCGTTCATCGCCGGCCAGCTCAAGCACGCCCGCGAGATCTCGCCGCTCTTCGCCCAGTGGGTCAACTCCTACAAGCGGCTGGTGCCCGGCTATGAGGCCCCGGTCTACCTCGCCTGGTCGCGCCGCAACCGCTCGGCGCTGATCCGGGTGCCGCTCTATCACCCCGGCAAGGAGTCGGCGACCCGGGCCGAGCTGCGCTGCCCGGATCCCGCCTGCAACCCCTACCTCTGCTTCGCGGCGATGCTGCACGCCGGCCTCGAGGGCATCGAGCAGGGCTACGAGCTGCCCGAGCCGATGGAGCAGAACCTCTACCACCTCTCCCAGGAGGAGCTCGCCCACCAGGGGATTGAGCAGCTGCCGGCGACGCTGGGCGAGGCGATCGAGGTCGCCGCCGAGTCGGAGCTGGTCCTGCGCACCCTCGGCGAGCACACCTTCCGCCGCTTCATCGAGATCAAGCGGCAGGAGTGGGACGACTACCGGGTGCAGGTCACCCCATACGAGATCGAGAACTTCCTGCCGATTCTCTAAACGGCGGTGGGGGAAGCGGGTCGCTCCGGCGCCCCGCTCTGATGCGAGAGGGATGACGGCCACCAGAAGCGGTCGCCGACGCTTAGCGCGAGCGCCGGGACGAGCACACTGCGGACGAGGAAGGTGTCGAGGAGGACGCCGAAGGCGACGACGAAGCCGATCTCGGTGAGGAAGGTGAGCGGGAGGACGCCGAGCACGGCGAAGGTGCCGGCGAGGACGATTCCGGCGCTGGTGATGACCCCGCCGGTGACCGCCAGGGCGCGCAGCATCCCCTGTTCGGTTCCGTGCTTCAGGGTCTCCTCGCGGGCACGGGCGACGAGGAAGATGTTGTAGTCGACGCCGAGGGCGACGAGGAAGACGAAGGCGAAGAGCGGCAGCGACGGATCGGACCCCGGGAAGCCGAACACGACGTCGAAGACGAAGTAGCCGACGCCGAGGGCGGCTAGGAAGCTGAGGATCACGGTGCCGATCAGGATTAGCGGCGCCACCACCGCCCGCAACAGCGCCATCAGGATCAGGAAGACGACGACCAGGATCAGCGGCGGGATCACGATCGAGTCCCAGCCGGCGGCGTCGCGGACGTCGAATTCGACCGCGCTGGGGCCGCCGACCAACGTCCCCGGCGCGGCCTCGGTGGCCGCTTCGCGCATCGGCTCGACCAGGTCGAAGGCCTCGGTCGAGTAGGGGTTCGGCTCGAGCGTCGCCTGGATCAGCGTCCCCTCCGGGCCGCTCGCGACGGGACCGGAGACCGCCTCGACTCCTCCCACGCCTTCCACCGAGGTTTTCACCGCGACTGCCTCGCCGGGTTCCGGGACGATGATGTCCGTCAGCGCCGTGGTCCCCGAGGGGAAGCTCTTGTCGAGCAGGTACTGGCCTTCCACCGACTCGACTTCGGTTCGGTAGCTGTCTTCGCTGGTCAGTTCGGTCGAGAAGAAGGCAAAGCCGGCGCAGAAGACGACCAGTAGGGCGACCGCCCCGAGGGCGACGCGCTGCGGTCCCGCGGCTACGCGGTGGCCGACCCGCGCCCAGATACCGTGCGTGGCGTCGGTGGCGTGCTCGAGGCGGTGCCTGCGGATCTCGTACGGGGTGAAGACGGCGCGGTCGAGGGGCTTGAGGACGAAGGGGATCCGCCTGCCGCTGATCACCCGCGCGAGCCAGTTGACCAGCAGCAGGCCGACCAGCAGCAGGCCCAGCGGCGGGACCAGAACCAGCAGCGCCACCAGCGGGACCAGGATCAGCAGGACAGCGCCGACCACTCGCGCCAGGGCGCCGAAACCAGGCCCCCCGACGATCGTGCTTCGCGCGCCCTCGGAGACGTCCTCCACCCGCGGCGCGGTTTCCGCCGTATGGGGGACGAAGGGCCAGAAGGCGCGGCGGCCGAAGATCGTCAGCAGCGCCGGCAGCAGGGTCAGCATCGAGAGCGCGGCGCAGGCGATCCCGATCGCTGCGATCGGGCCCAGACCCGCGGTCCCGTTGACCTTGGCCAGCGTCAGGCAGAGCAGGGCGGCGATCACGGTCAGAGCCGAGGCGAAGATCGCCGGTCCGGCCGATTCGAGCGCGGTCCGCATCGCCTCGTGTCGGTCGGCCGTTCGGTGCAGCTCCTCGCGGTAGCGGGCGACCAGCAGCAGCGCGTAATCGGTGCCGGCGCCGAGCACGAGCACCGACATGATCGAGCTCGACTGGCCGTTGATCGTCACCCCGAGCTCCGAGACCCCGTAGCCGATCGAGCGCGAGAGGGTCTCGGCGAACAGCACCGAGACAAGGGGGATGAAGAGGAAGATCGGCGAGCGGTAGATGAGGATCAGCAGGAAGATCACAAGGCTGACCGCGGCCAGCAGCAGCGTGCCGTTGATCTCTTCGAATACTTCGATCGCGTCGGTCGAGAACCCGCCCCCGCCGGTGATCTTCACCTCGAGCCCGTCGCGGTCGCCGGAGACGAGCTCGCGCCAGTCCTGCACCGGGTCAGTGATCAGCTCGGCCTCGCCTTCGGCGTTGATGTAGGCGGTGACGATCGCCGCCTTGCCGTCGGTCGAGCAGATCGGGCCGACGAAGGGGGAGTAGTCGGGGGGCTGCCCCGGTATCTCGGTGGTGGGACCGCCACAGCCGGGTCCCGACCCGCCCTGGGCGTCGATGCTGGCCGCGACTTTGGATTCAGGTTCAGCCGGCCTGCCGCCCGAGGCGGCGGTTTCCCCATCCGGGATCACGCCGGGGTACCGCTTCTCGGTCATCTTTTCGACGTCTTCGACGATCGTGCGGCGGTCGGCGGCGGTCAGCCCGCTGTCCCGCCGGAAGACGATCACGGTTGGCGCGATTTCGCCCTTCTGCAGGGCTTCGGTGGCGGAGAGCGCCTCGGTCGACTCCGCATCGCCGGGCAGATACGAGGTTGCCTCGTTGTTTTCGGCCTCTTCGAACTTGCCCGGGAGGTCGGCGCCGATGGCCGCGAAGATCGCGGCGAACCAAAGGCCGAAGACGACCCACTTCGCCCGGCGGCCGGCGGGAAGGGTGAAAAGCGAGCCGCGCATTCGGTCGCATCCTCTCAAAGACCGAGGCTCGGCCCGTAACAATCGTCACAGAACTCTTCGCAGCTCCTCCGAGCTCGTCAGCGGGAGCTGGCAGGTGAAGTTTTCGCAGACGTAGGCGGCGGGACGGCCTTCGACGGTGGCACGGCCGACCATGAGCGGCGGTTGCTCCGTTCCCTCAATGCCCCCGGCAAGGACCAGATGAGGGCGATTGCGCTCGCGGACGACCGCCGCCAGGTCGGCGAGGTCCTCGCCGACCAGCGCGACCTCGCGGGTGCGGGCGAGGTTGAAGTCGATGGCGCGGAGCAGATGGGCGAAGGCCTCGGGATGTTCGGTGGCGGGCTTGGCGAAGAGTTTGAAGACGCCTTTGGCTTCCTCTTCGTAGCGCCGCTCGCCGGTGAGCGCAGCCAGGCGCAGTAGTCCCATCGCCGCGGAGCTGTTGCCGGAAGGGATCGGATGGTCGCCGACCTCTTTGCGGCGGGCGATCAGCTCCTCGTGGTCGGAGGAGGTCGAGTAGTAGCCGCCTCGCTCGGGGTCACCAAAGCGTTGGATCATCGTCTCCGCCAGCGCCCGCGCCTTTTCGAACCAGCGCTCCTCAAAGCTGGCTTCGTAGAGCGCCAGCAAGGCCTCGAGCAGGAACGCGTGGTCCTCCAGGTAGGCGTTGAGATGGGCACGCCCGTCCTTGTAGGTGCGCAGCAGGCTGCCGTTCTCGTCGTGCAGCTGCGTGAGCACGAACCCGGCGCAGGATCGGGCGGCTTCGAGGTAGTCGTCGCGGCCGAGGACGGCGCCGGCATCCGCCAGCGCCGCGATCGCCAGCGCGTTCCAGGAAGCAAGCCGCTTGTCGTCGAGCCCCGGCCGGACCCGCCTCGCTCGCGCCTCGAACAGCGCCCGCCGCGCCTGCGCCAGTCCCTCAGGCTCCGCCGCGTCGGCGCCCCCCGCGAGATGCAGCACGTTCGACCCCTCGAAGTTCCCCCGCTCGCTGACGCCGTAGTGCTCTAGCACCAGGTCCGCCGCCTCGCCCAGGACCTCGCGGATCTGGTCGGGCATCCAGACGTAGAAGCGACCCTCCTCGCCCTCGGAGTCGGCGTCGAGCGCCGAGTAGAAGCCCCCCTCGGGACCGCGCATCTCGCGCAGCATCCAGTCGAGGGTCTCCTCGCAGACACGGCGGTAGCGGTCGTGACCGAGCTCCTGCCAGCCGTGCAGGTAGGCGCGGGCGAGGAGGGCGTTGTCGTAGAGCATCTTCTCGAAGTGGGGGACGAGCCAGACTGCGTCGACCGAGTAGCGGGCGAAGCCACCGCCGAGCTGGTCGTAGATGCCGCCGGCGAGCATCGCGTCGAGGGTGCGTTCGACGTGCTCGGTCTCACCGCGGGCGAGCAGCAGCTCCAGCGAAGAGGCGGGTGGGAACTTCGGCGCGTGGCCGAAGCCGCCATTGCGCCGGTCGGCGGCCGCCAGCAGCCGCCTCACCGCCTCGTCCAGATCGGCCGCGCTCGGCAGATCTGCTCGCGGCTCCACTTCTCCGATCGCCCCCAGACGGGAGCGGACCTCCGGCGCCCGCTCGCGGATTTCCTCGCGCCTCGTTTCGTAGGCGTGGACCACCGCCTCCATCACCATCCGGAAGCTCGGCATGCCCCGGCTCTCGTCCGGGGGGAAGTAGGTGCCGCCGTAAAAGGGAACGCCGTCGGAGTCGAGGAAGACCGTCATCGGCCAGCCGCCGTGTCCGCTGATCGCCTGCACCGCCTCCATGTAGATGGCATCGACGTCGGGGCGCTCCTCGCGGTCGACCTTGACGTTGACGAAGTGCTCGTTCATGTAGGCGGCCGTCTCCGGGTCCTCGAATGACTCCCGCTCCATCACGTGGCACCAGTGGCAGGCCGAGTAGCCGACCGAGAGCAGGATCGGCTTGTCCTCCTCACGGGCCCGACCGAGGGCGTCTGGACCCCACGGGTACCAGTCGACCGGGTTGTCCCGGTGCTGGAGCAAGTAGGGGCTGGTCTCACCGGCGAGACGATTGGTCATCACTCTGAACTTACCCGGGGGACGGAGAAGGCAAGTATTGGCGCCGCCGGGTAGCTGAAATTCAGGTCGAATTTGGCTCTACAGGGAGGTTTGTAGGAAGCTAGATCCCTAAGTGAGGGGAACCGACTACCGTCAACCTGTTATGAACGTACACCAGCCAGCGAAGTCCGATCAGGCGCTCGAGGCCGCACTCGAGAAGCTCGCCCCCGAGGACCAGGCGGTTGTGCGGGGCGCCCTCGAGCGGGCGGAGAGGACGGAGGCGGAACTCCGCTTCCTCGCCGACCACGATCCCCTCACCGGAGTACTCAACCGGCGGCGCTTCCGCTCTGAGCTCGACCAGTACGTCTCCTTCACCGCCCGCTACGGGGGGCAGGGGGCGGTGATGGTGATCGACATCGACGGGCTAAAGCAGGTGAACGACCGGCTTGGGCACCAGGCTGGAGACGCGCTGATCCGCCAGGTCTCGGAGACCTTGCGGGAACGGGTGCGGGCGACCGACCTCGTCGCCCGCCTCTCCGGCGACGAGTTCGCGGTGCTGATGCCGCAGACCGACACGGCAGGCGCGTTGCAGCTGGGCGAGGACCTGCGCGCCCAGGTCGCGGAGGGCTTCGCCGGTGAGCCCGACGAGATCGACGCCGGCACGATCAGCGTCGGGATCGCGATGTTCGGCGGCCAGGGTGGGGCCGGCGCCGAGTCGGTTCTGATCGCCGCCGACCAGGCTCTCTACGAGGCAAAGGGTGCGGGGCGGAACCGGATCACCCTTTTCCACGCCGACCACCGGGAGGGCGGTAGGCCGCGTCGGGCGCAGACCACCAGCGCCAGGATCCGCGATGCCCTCACTCAGAACAGGCTCCGCCTCGCCACGCAGCCGATTCGCAGCCTTGCCTCCGGGGAGATCGAGCGGTACGAGCTGCTGCTGCGGATGACCGGCGAGAACGGCGAGCTGCTTCCTGCCGCGTCGTTCATCGAGGTCGCCGAGCGGTCGGGGATGGTGCAGGAGCTCGACCGCTGGGTGGTGGCGCGGGCGCTGGAGATGATCGGCGAACGCGAGCGCGTAGGCAAGCCGCTTTCGCTTCACATGAACCTTTCCGGCGCCTCGCTGACCGACCTCTCGGTGCTGGAATTCATCGAACGGCGCCTCGACGAAGGCGAGGCCGATCCCTCGCGCTGCACCTTCGAGATCACGCAGACGGTCCGGGTGGACGACTACGAGGTCGCCGCCGGCTTTGCCGACCGTCTGACCGAGTTCGGCTGCGAGGTGGCGATCGACGACTATGGCGTCGGCTTCGGCTCCCTTGCCTACCTGAAGAAGGTGCCGTTCGACGTGATCAAGATCGACGGTACCTTCATCCGCGACATGGCTCGTAACGACGCAGATCAGCTGACCGTGAAGGCGATCGTCCAGATCGCCCGCGGCCTCGGTAAGCGAACCATCGCCGAGTTCGTCGAGGACGAGGACACGAAGCGGCTGCTGCGGGACTACGGCGTCGACATGGCCCAGGGCTTCCATCTCGGCAGGCCGGTGGACGCAGCAGAGGGGCTCGCGGTCTAGCCGCAGACTCTTCGCGGGCGTCAAAGCTCCTCGATTGTCATCTCCCTGATCGCGAAGCTGGTTTTGTCGGCACGGATCCCGACCCGGCCGCCGGTGAACGGCGCCGATTCGTATATCGCCCGGTCGTCGGTGCCGGTCGTCAGCAGCCTTCCGTTCTCATAGAGATCGATCGTCACCCCCTGGGGGCCGGCGCGGCGGACGTCGACCCTGACCCTGCTCCAGCGACCCGACGGTAGGCGCGAGGGCACGTACTGGGAGAGCGCCACGTAGCTACCGCCGGCGTCTGCCCCGCTCGGCGTCTTCTTCTTGATCACCACCTCGCCGTTGCGCCGGTAGAGGCTGACGTAGTAGGCGGCTTCGGGACTCTCGGCGTCGAGCATCAGGTGCAGCCCGTCCCACGGGGCCGGCGGCAGGCCGGCGACCGTGCGGGGCGGTTCGACGCGGACTTCGAAGGCGACCTGATAGTTCGGATGGAAGCGCTCCTTCGTGTACGCGCGGAACACGGCCGAGTTGGTGCCGGTGCGCGATCTCGCATCGGCGGTGAGGTCGTCCAGCCGCCCGTTGGTGGCGGCGCCGCCACGGACGAAGAGCGAGCCCGAGGTGACGAACCACTGGGGCGAGCGCACTGCCCGCGGTGAGCCGGGATGGTGCATCGCGAATTCGTTGGTCAGGAGCCGGTCGGGACCGCCGAAATCGGCTTCGAACAGAACGCCGGCCGAATCGTCGCTGCCGTTCAGGGCGTTCGACGCGAACGCGGCGGCGACGAGGACGACCGCCGCGCCGTATCGCACGGGACCCGGCTTGGCGCCTCGGTCAGCCAACGGTCACGGCGACAGGTGCCGAGGTCGTCTGGTTGCCGTCGGTGTCGGTGGCAACCGCGGTCAGGCTGTGCGGGCCTTTGCTGGCCGCCGTCGTGTCCCATCTCCACAGGTAGGTGGAGCCGCCGCTGACGGTGGGCACGGTTTTCGACCCCAGCGAAACGCCGTCGAGGAAGAACCGCACCGAGGCGATCCCGATGTTGTCGGTCGCTTCAGCGGTGATGTTGGTCGTGCCCGTGACAGTCGCCCCGTTCGGCGGAGCGGTCAGTTTGACCGCCGGCGGCGTCTGGTCGCTGGCGCCGTTGTCCTCGAGGGAGAAGTCGTCGGCGGTGAAGCTGCCGACCGAGCGCAGGCTGATCGCGATCGAGATCGCCGTCGCCCAGCTCGGCACCTGCGGCGTCCTCCAGCTGGTTTCGGCGTAGAGGGGGCCGACCGAGAGGAGCGGGCCCTGTGCCCAGAAGGACCAGGCGCCCTGGTCGTTGCGCAGGTAAGCGACCCACCTCATCGTCCCTTCGCCCTTGAGGAAGGCGGAGGCGGTGTAGGTATGGGTCGGCAGTGCCGGCGGTGCACACTGGCCGAGGTCCGGCGTCACCATCAACCGGCGGTCGCCTTCGGTGAAGCTGCTGATCGCGACCCGCTGTGCGAATAGGCCGGTGTGCGCATCGGTGGTACGCGTCGCTTCCAGCGTGTTCGTGCCGGAGGCCCCGATCGTCCAGCAGTCCGGGACGCCGTTGGCGTTCAGGTCCGCCTCCATGGACGGGTTCTCGAGCAGGTCGCCCGTCCGCGGCGGGGCGGGGGGCGCGCTCACCACCGGTTTGTCTTCGCCCCCGATCACTTCGTCGATGGTCTTGACGCTGACGCCGTTGGCGGCTTCGGAGCCGAGCCAGTCGAGGAAGGCTGC
This sequence comes from Solirubrobacterales bacterium, assembly GCA_035705945.1. Lineage (GTDB taxonomy): Bacteria > Actinomycetota > Thermoleophilia > Solirubrobacterales > 70-9 > VAYN01. The sequence continues at coordinate 10,043 of DASSVR010000012.1, read as the reverse complement.
CAGGGTGGCTGGGTCGATCGAAGCGGCGCTGCATTCGTCGCAGACCCGGTGGAAGACGACCGGCACCCAGCCGCCGCCGTGTTCCTGCGCCTGGTTAACCAGCCCTTTCAACTCGGCCAGGCTCGTATCCGACTTGACCGAGTCCGGGGTCCGGATCTTGTAGGGGTTTTTCGGCGGGATCGTCTCCGCGTACGCACAGCCCGAACAGGCGCCGGGCGAGACGAGGTCGCTTGCGATGCGGGCCGAGTTGAGGTTGCAGTTCTCGACCACTTCCTCGATTTCCGGATTGGACCCGCCCTGCGGATAGGCGAAGCTCCGCACTTCGAAGCCCCAGGCCTCCAGTTGCACGCGGGCGTTGCAGACCTGGCGTTCGGCTTCTTCGCGGTTGACGTTGAGCAGGTTCAGGTGGTTGACCGTGTGGTCGCCGATCTCGTGACCGGCAGCCGCCATCGATTCGAGCTCAGCCAGGCTCAGGTAACCCGCCGCGCCGACGCGTCCGGTGATGACGAAGAAGGTCCCCGCCATCCCGCGTTCGGAGAGCAGGTGAGCGGCTTGGATCTGATCGGCGCGCCCGTCGTCGAAGGTGAGGCTGACGATGGTCGGCGCGCCCGCCTCGACGTTGAGGATGGCCTGGTCGCTGAGGCTGCCGCTGCTTGCGGTGACCACGTGCTCGCCGGCTTGGGCCGCGGTGCAGATCGAGCCCGCGCAGGAGCCGTCGGGAGAGATGCCGAAGCTCGCCTGCGAGGTGACGTCGCCGATTTTGTTGCCGGCGGCGTCAAAACCGGTGACGCTGAAGGCCTGCGAGCCGCCGCTGGAGATCGTCGCCGACTCCGGCGAGATCTCGATCCGGGCGAGCGGCCCCGGCGTGACCGTCAACGTCGCTTTGCCGCTGGCGCTGCCGTTCGTGCCGGTGACGGTGTGGGTTCCCGCGAGAAGTGCCTGGCAGCTGGCGCCCTGGCAGCTTCCGTTGGGGGCGATCGTGAAGGTGGTCTGGCCGGTGACGTCGCCGAGCGAGTTGTTGAAGGCGTCGAGCCCCGTGGCTTTGTAGCTCTGGCTCACCCCGCTGGCGACCGTCGCCGAGGAGGGCGAGAGGCCGAGGTGGTGGAGGGCCGCCGGGACGATCGTCTCGGTCTGACTGCCGGCGATGTTGCCGTTCCATTTCTTCGGTCGCGCGGTCGAGGCCGCGGTGGCGGTGATCGTCGCTTTCCCCGCCCTGGTATCGCGATAGCGGAAGGACGCCTGCGCGCCGCCGCTGGCGATGTTGACGCTGGTCACCGTTGCGGTGTCGGCGGCGTTGCGGAAGGTTCCCGTGCTCGAGGAGGTGGTGAGCTTCACGCTAGCCGGTCCGCTGAGGCCGCTCGGCAGCGCGACGGTGATCGTTTCCGAGGAGAGGCCGGCCGTCGTCGTGCGCGGCTGGGTGGTGAAGCCGACGCTCGATTTGGTTGCGCCAACGGCGCTGAGCACCGTCAGCCCGGTGATCGCGGCCACCGCCGCGAGGAGTAAGAGGACCTTCGGGGCCAGCAGTCGCTTGTTCATGGGATTCCCTTCACTCGACGGTTACCGTCTTGGCCAGATTTCGCGGGCGGTCCACATTGCGGCCGCGCCGCTCAGCGATTCGAAGCGCGAGAAGCTGCAGAGCGGGCACGCAGAGAAGCGGGCCCAGCTCGGGGGTGGTGCGGGGGACGTAGATCACCTCGTCGGCGTGGTCCCCCATGTCCTCGTTCCCCGTCGATGCGACCGCGACCACGGAGGCGCCTCGAGCTTTCACCTCGAGCACGTTGGAGACGAGCTTCTCGTGGGTCGGGCTGTCCGGGGCGACGCAGATCACAGGCGTGTCCTGGGAGAGCAGGGCGATGGGCCCGTGCTTCATCTCCCCGGCCGCGTAGGCGTCGGTCGGGATGTAGGAGATCTCCTTCAGCTTCAGGGCGCCCTCGAGCGCGATCGGTAGCCCAAACCCGCGCCCGAGGTAGAGGAAGAACGGCTGCTCGAAGACCCGGTCGGCGATCTCGAAAGCGGGGTGGTCGCTTTCGAGGAACCGCTCGACGAGCAGCGGCAGCCGGCGCAGCTCCCGACCGTGCATCGCCAGGGTCTCCGGGTCGACGGTGCGGCGGTGGGCGGCGAGCTGCAGCGCCAGCGCCGCAAGCGAGACCACCTGGGCGGTGAACGTCTTGGTCGCGGCAACGCCGACCTCGAACCCGGCCCGGGTGAGGATCGTGGCGTCGGCCTGCCGCACGAGCTGGCTGTCGGCGACGTTGCAGACCGCCAGCGTCTTCGCCCCGAGGTCGACGGCGTGCGCCTGCGCCTGCAGGGTGTCCGCCGTCTCCCCCGACTGCGAAACCAAGATCACCGAGGTCCGCGGCGGCAGCCGCTTGGCGCGGTAGCGCCATTCGCTGGCGATCTCGACGCGGCAGGGGATCTGCGCCCAATCCTCCAGTAGGTAGCCGCCGTAGAGAGCCGCGTGGTAGGCAGTGCCGCAGGCGACCAGCACGATCTGGTCCGTTTCCCAAAGAGCCTCCGCGAGGTCGGGCTCCGAGGGCAGGCCGTGGCTGTCGAGCCTGCCCCGCAGGGTGGCGCGGATCGCCGCCGGCTGCTCGGCGATCTCCTTCGCCATGAAGCTCGAGTGCCCGGCCCGGTCGCTGACTTCCGCGCTGGTTGGCGGCAGGGGCCGGCGGTCGACCAGGCCCCCGCCCTGTCCGCGCACCCGGATTCCGTCGGCGTCGACCTCGGCGACCTCGTCGTCCTCCAGGTGCATCAGCTCCGCGACCCGCGTGGCGAAGGCCGCGCTCATCGATGCGAGATAGGTGCCATCGCCGCTGCGACCGAGCACGAGCGGGCAGGAGCGCCGCGTGGCGACCAAACGGCCGGACTCCTCCTCGTGGCAGGCGGCAAAGGCGAAGTGCCCGCGCAGCAGCGGCGAAACCTCCGCGACGGCGGCGGCGAGGTCGCCCTCGTAGGTCTGCTCGATCAGGTGCGAGACCACCTCGGCGTCGGTCTCCGAGCTGAATCGGTGGCCGGCGGCCAGCAGCGCGTCGCGCAGCTCGGTGAAGTTCTCGACGATCCCGTTGAGGACCACCGCCAGGCGCCCGTCGCAGGCGGTCAGCGGGTGGGCGTTGTCGACGCTCACTCCGCCGTGCGTCGCCCAGCGGGTGTGCCCGAGGCCGCCCGATGCTTCGGTCTGGTCCCCGACGAGGCGGGAGAGCTCGGCGACTGGGCCGACTGCGCGGTGGACCTCCAGTTCACCGCCGACGTCGAGCGCCACCCCCGCCGAGTCGTAGCCCCGGTACTCGAGCACTTCCAGTCCCTCGACCAGAAGTTCGACCGCTGCCCCCTTGCCGACGTAGCCGATGATTCCGCACATGCCTACCCGCCCCCTTCGGAGCTCGGGGCCGCACTGCGCCGGATCGCCTCCGCGGCACCGCGCAGCAGCCCGGCCGCTGTAGTCGTCCTGACCACCTCGATTCGTGGCAGCGGCCCCTGCTGGTGCGGCCGGATCAGTGTCGCGCTGCTCGTGTTGTCGAGCTGAGCGGAGAAACGCCGCTCCAGCATGCGGGCGAGAATCGGCCCGATCGCGGGATCGTTGGTCGGCCTGACCGAAGCTGAGAAGGGGTAGGCGAAGACCTTTGGGGTGGGGAGGCCGTGGGCTTCGATGTCGGCGATCGAATCGTCGAGGTCACCCCTGACCCTGGATTCGTATTCGCCGAGGGTCTCGAGGCGGTTCTCGTCGGGCATCCAGATCCGGTTGGTCAGGAACGGGCCTCTGCCGCCGCTGTTGTCGGAGGCGACGAGGCCGTGACCGTCGGCGGTGTGTGAGCCAAAGCTCCAGCGGCCCGAAGCCTGCATCTCCTCGACCTCGGCCCAGTTGAGGTAGTAGGGCTGGTGGTGGGAGACGTCGGCCGTGATCAGGAACACGGTGGCCTCGAAGCCGAGGCGTCGCAGCACCCGGTCGGCGTAGATCCAGGTTCCCTTGGCGCCGTCGTCGAAGGTGATCAGCAGCGGCCGGCTCGGCAGCGCCACCGGCCGACCTTGGTAGAAGCGGGTGAACTCGGCGGCGTCGATCGTGTGGAAGCCCGCGTCGCGCAGCGCCGCCATCTGGGCGGCGAAGGCGGCCGGGGTCACCGTGTACTGGTTGTGGGGGCGGTCGGTGAGGTCGTGGTAGCAGAGGACCAACACACCGTCGCTATAGGGAGGAACGTCGACGTCCGGATGCTGCTGCGGCAGGGGGACCGTGACCTGGTCGGCCGGGTCGTAGACCGGTGGCCGCGTCGCGTAGTAGAAGGCGTAGGCCGGGATCGCGAGGCCGCCGAGGAGCAGGGCGACGCCCAGCCCGCGCACCCCGAGGTTCAGCAGCACCCTGCTGGTCCTCTTGGTCCTCGGCGACTCCATCGTCAGTGCGGGATCACGGTCAGGTGGCCCCGGGTGAGGACCACGAGGTAGACGAAGGCGATCAGCAGCGTGATCAGCAGAGATACGACTCGCGCTCTCATCAGCCCCGCACCCAGACCTGTCGGCGGACGGTGGCGAGCGACCAGAGCAGCAGCGGCGAGAAGAAGAAGGCGCCCATCAAGCTCATCAGCGGCCTGTACATCCAGCGGTCGCAGCCCGGGTTCTGGACCCGGTAGGCGATCGCCCAGATGCTGCCCTTGATCGCCACTCCGGCGACGTAGAGGGCGCTGAGAATCCAAGCCCCCTCCAGAGGTAGCCAGACCAGGTGGCGGAAGGCCATGAACGGGGTGGCGATGACGAAGAGGGCGTGTGAGTAGAAGAGGGCGGTGGGGAGCGCGCCGCGGCGCCAGAAGAAGCCGCCGGTGAAGCAGAGGTTGCGGATGAAGCTCTTCTTCCACCGCGCCTGCTGGCGGGTGAGGAGCCGCAGCGTCGGCGGCACGTTGGTCCAGACCTTGGCGGACTTCACGTACTCGACCCGCCAGCGCCGCGGCGGGTAGTCGACGCCCCTGACGAAGAGGGAGGTCGTGTGCCTCTCCTTCAGCTTGGCGCCGATCCACTCCTGGCCGAGCACGTAGCCGGTCAGCTGCCGGTCGGTCGCGAAGCGGAATTCGCGCCCCAGGAACGAGTCCTCGGCCCAGGCCGGCAGGTAGTTCCAGATCGCCTCGCGGCGGAAGGCGGCGAGCGGCCCCGAGACGCAGGAGACCGAGCCGAAGACCGACTCGGTCGCCTTCCAGATCGCGAATTGGCCGTCGTACCAGGTGTCCTGGATCTTGGTCAGGAGGTTCCTGTCGGCGTTGAGTGCGCGGGCGTCGCCGGAGAGGGCGCCGATCCGGGGGTCGCGCAGGAAGCCCTGCATGATCTGCTCGACCGCCTCGCCGTCGAGCACGCAGTCGGAGTCGGTGAAGACGAGGTAGTCGCCGAGGGTCGCCGCGGTGGCCTTGACCAGCGCCCGCTTCTTGCCGATCGAGGTTTCGTTGCGGAGCAGCGTGAACCGTCCGGGGTGCCGCTCCCGCAGGTCCACCAGCTCCTCGTAGGACCCGTCGGTGGACCCGTCGTCGATCGCCAGCACCTCGAGGTTCGGGTAGCTCTGCTCGAGCATCGAGCTGACGCAGCGGGCGATCACGTCGACGTCGTCCTTGCAGGCGACGACGCAGGAGACGAGGGGTTTCTCGGCCGCTGGTGCCTTGGCGTCGCGCCGGGCGGGATCGCGGTAGAAGCTGAAGGCGACGAACATCACCTCGGCGGTGGTAAAGAGGACGACGACGCCGTAGATGGCGAGCAGCGGATCGTGGGTCAGATGGGCGAGACGGAGTCCGAGCAAGACCGTCACGGGGGCGAGGCAGAGCAGGACGAACCCGGCGCGAAGCCAGAGCAAGGTCTCCGGTGAGATCAGCCTTTTACCGGGAACCCGGATCAAAGCGCCGCATTCCTGCTCGGCAGCCGGTAGGTGCAATCGAGCAGCGGCCAGTTCCCGTCGAGGAACCTGTAGTCGACTTCGGGATGCAGCGTGTGGGCGATCAGAAGGTCGTATTCGGTCGGGTCCGGCTCGGCGACCGCGATCAGGGTTTCGCCATACCGCTCGACGACCGGCACCAGGGGGTCGTGGTACTCGACCCGGGCGCCGCGATCGCGCAGGTGGTCGATCAAGGCGACCGCCGAGGACTCGCGGACGTCCGCTACACCCGGCTTGTAGGCGACGCCGACCAGGAGGACGCGCGCATCCCACAGCCCGCGTCCGGCCATCCGCGCCAGCACCTCCCCGGCCCTGTCCGCGACCTGTTTCGGCCGCTGCGCGATCCCGGCCATCGCCCGCTCGACGAGCGGCATCGAGTGGTGCGGCCGCAGCTGCCAGAGCAGGTAATGGGGATCGCAGGGGATGCAATGCCCGCCCACCCCGGGGCCTGGTTGGAAGGGCATGAACCCGTAGGGCTTGGTCGCGGCGGCGTCGACGACCTCGGTGGGGGAGAGGCCGAGCACCCGGGACGCTTCGGCCATCTCGTTGGCCAGGCTGACGTTGACCGCGCGGAAGACGTTCTCGTAGAGCTTGGTCATCTCCGCCGCCTCCGGGGAGGAGACGAGGTGGACCACCGGGGCGACGGTGGAGACGACCTGCCGCGCCATCTCGGCGCAGCGCCGGCTGGTCGCTCCGAGCACGCGCGGCACCACCTCCTGGGGGTAGGCGGCGTTGGCGGGATCGATCCGCTCGGGCGAGAAGGCGACACAGATGTCGCCCCCGACCGTGAAGCCCCGTTCCTGCCGGGGCACTATCAGGAGGTCACGGGTGGCGCCGACATAGGTGGTGGAGGTGAGGACGATCGTCTGGCCCGCGCGGGCATGACGGCAGACGCCGTCGCAGGCCGCGGTGAGGGCGCGCAGATCCGGCACCTGGTGCGCGTCGATCGGCGTCGGGACGCAGATGATCACGGCGTCGGCCTCGGCGATGCTGGCGCAATCGCCGCTGAGCCGAAACCCGTCGCCGTCGGCCAGCGCCTCGACCAGACGACCCTGGTCGGCCGGAGTCAGATCGCAGCGCCCTTCGCGAATCTCTCCCAACCTCTGCCGTGAAACGTCGATGCCGATGATCCCCCGCCCCGCTTGATGCATGGCGAGGGCGGTCGGGAGCCCGACATAGCCGAGCCCGACGATCGCGATCAGCCTCGATCGATGCTCGTCAAGGCGTCGTTCTTCCCCATCGGGCCGTCCTTGTCCGGCCGGCGTTGCGTGCGCAACCTCGGTAAACGGGTCCATTCGGTTCCTCCACGTCGTAGGACGGGAGCGAACCTATGAGGCCGCTACTTGATCGGGGTTTGCTCGCCTGTTTGCTGTCGATTAGGCGAAAAGGCGGGGCAAAGATCCGACATATGGTCAAAAGGCCCAGCAATTGACCAGCGAGCTGGATGCGAGGTCCCCAAAAGTGAGGTTGTGGGGTACGGGAACGATCGCTAGAAAAACCGGGATGTTCGGCAGAAATCTTCCCCCGAGGCGAGGGACTTCTCCGCCCACCCCGTCGATATGACATCGGTCCTGACCGCCGGCGAGCTCTTCAACACTCCCCGCCTGGTCGAGCACTTCCCCTTTGGCCTGGCCCTTGCGGACAGTGGGGGGCGCCTCCTGTACCTCAACGAGAAGGCTCGGCAACTGCTTCTGCCCCCCGATGCCGAAGGCACGGGGCGCTGGAGCTGCTGCGACCTGATCTGCGGCCGGCTGAGCCCGCTGCTTGAGCACGAATGCCTCTCCGAGCGGGCGCTTTTCTGCAAGGAGCAGGTCCCGGAGGTGCGGGTGGACATCGAGCGGGAACGGCTGACCACCGCCGCTTGGGTGAGCGTATGGACGCTGGGCGATGAGAACTCTCGGGTCCTGTTCCATCTCCGCCCCGGCAGAACCGGGGATCGCCGTCGCCGTACTTTGGTCGATTGGAGGGGGCGGTCGAACTCGCGTCCGGGGCAGGAACTGCGGATATCCACGCTGGGCAAGCTGGAGGTCGAGGGGAGAAGGGGTCCGATCGGCGGGCAGTGGCTCGATCAGCGGCCCGGGCAGCTGCTCAAGTACCTCCTCTGCAATCGCCGTCGGGTTGTCCCCAGCGATCAGGTGGTCGAGGCGCTCTGGCCGCAGGCTGGCCTCGACGAAGGGAGGAGCCGCACCCGCTACAACGTCCATGCCTTGCGGGAAAGGATCGAGCCGGAGCGCGACCGGCGCTCACCAGCCCGCTACGTCGTCTCCCGGCCTGGCGGATACGAGCTCGACACCGACGAGGTCTGGGTGGACGCCGATGAGTTCGAGCGCGAAGCCCGCGCCGGTCTGGCCGCCTTCCAGCGCACCCGCCATGAACTGGCGGGAGAGCACCTGGCGACCGCTCTGCGGCTCTACAAAGGGGATTTCCTCGCCGAGGACCCCTATGCCGAGTGGGTCCTCGCAGAGCAGGAGCGGCTGCGAGAGCTGGCGGCGCAGGCGCTGCGGAGCCTGGCTCGGATCAACATCGATCTCGGCCAGCTCGACCCGGCGGCGGAGGTGACCCGTCGGCTGGCGGATTTGGAGCCCTACGACACCGACGCCCAACAGCTCCTGATCGAGATCTGCCTGCGGCGCGGCAGGCGCAGCGAGGCCTACCGCCGCTACGAACGCTTCCGCCACAGCATGATCACCGTTTTCCAGACGGAGCCGGAATTCACTCTGGCCGACATCGAGCGCCGGCTCGCATAGCCCAAGGCGCTCAGCCGCGCAGCTGCGCCCGCTTGATCTTGCCGCTGCTCGTCTTCGGCAGCTCCCCGGCGAACTCGACGATGCGGGGGAACTTGTATGGGGCGGTCTCGCGCTTGCAGTGCTCCTGCAGCTCACGGACAAGTTGGTCGCTGGGGTCGCCGTCGCGAAGGACGACGACGGCGCGGACGACGGAGCCGCGCTCGGGGTCGGGGGCGGCGACCGCCGCCGCGTCGGCCACAGCCGGGTGCGAGAGCAGTGCCGACTCGACCTCGGTCGGGCCGATTCGGTAGCCGGAGGAGAGGATGATGTCATCGCCGCGGCTCTCGAACCAGAGGTAGCCGTCTTCGTCGGATCGGACGAGGTCCCCGGTTGGCCACCATTCCCCCTCGAAGCGCTCGCCGTCTAGGTACTGGGAGAAGAAGGTGGGGCAGGAGGAAGTGCGCAGCTGGAGTTCGCCGTCGGCGATCCGCGTCTCGAGGCCCGGGAGCGGTTGGCCCATCGAGCCCTGCCGCACCGGCTCGCCGACCAGGTTGGCGGTGACGTGCCCGGTCTCCGTCTGGCCGTAGCCGTCGGCGGGCTCGAGACCGGTCCCCTCGCGGAAGGCGGCGATCGTCTCGGGATCGAGCGGCTCGCCGGCCGAGACCAGGCGCCGCAGAGATGGCAGCGGCCGCAGCGCGGTCCGCCGCGCCAGCATCCGGTACTCGGTCGGCGCCTGGCAGAGGACGTTGACGCCGAGCTCATCGGCCAAGTCGAGCCGCTCGGGCGGTTCGAAGCTGCCGTTGTGGATGACCGCAGCGGCCCCGGTGAGCCAGGGTGCGAGGAAGACGTTGCGGGCCGACTTCGACCAGCCGGTGGCGGTGGTGCACCAGGCGAGGTCGCCCTTGCGCGAGCCGAACCATTGCTCGGCCTGGAGGCGTTGCCCCATCAGGTAGCGGTAGGCATGGACCACCCCGCGCGGCTCGCCGGTGGTGCCCGAGGTGAAGACGATCGCTGCCGGGTCGGCGGGGGAGAGGCTCTCGAGCGAGGCCGGCGTCTCCTGGTCCAGGTCCTCGTCGAAGACCCGGGCGAGCTCGTCCATGTCCATGTAGGGGATGCCGTCGGGCAGCTCGCCCAGGTAGCGCGACTCGCCGACCGCCAGCTTCGGGGCGGCGGCCCGGGCGCGCAGCTCCAGGTCCTTGCGGCGCAGCTGTGGGTTGCAGGGCAGCGCCACCGCGCCCATCCGCCAGCAGGCGAGCAGCGAGAGCACCCACTCGACCCGGCTGCCGACCAGGGTCATGACCACGTCGCCGCGCCGCACTCCCTGGGCCGCGAAGGCGCCCGAGAGCCCCGCCGAGCGGGCGAAGAGCTCGCCGAAATGGTGGACCCTGCGCTCACCCCCGGCGTCGACCTCGATCAGCGCC
>DASSVR010000011.1:0-6913 GCA_035705945.1 Solirubrobacterales bacterium | reverse complement strand
AGGGTCCGGCGGACCCTCCCCCGACTCCTCCTCTACGCTGCGGCGGTGGGCAGCTTCGACGCGATCGCTGATTTGCAGTTGGAGATCGAGCAGTGTGAGTTCGAAGGACTAAGCCTCGATTTGGGGGCGATGGAGCGGCTGACGACGGTCGTCAAGCTACGCGGTGGAGGGCATGAGGGGGTCGGCGAGGACGTCGTCTATGACGCGATCGACCACATCGCTCAGCAGGACCATGGGCCTGCTGAGGGTCTGACCGGCAGGTTCACGTTCGCCGAGTTCTCCGACCGCCTCGACGGGATCGACCTCTTCCCAGCAGGGCCCCCAGTGCGCGAGGAGATCTCGCCGGCCTACCGCCGCTGGGCCTTCGAGTCCGCCGCGCTCGACCTGGCGCTGCGGCAGGCCGGCACCAACCTCGCCGCCGCCCTCGGCCGCGAGCCGCGGCCGGTGAACTTCGTCAACTCGATGCGGCTCGCCGGGTGGCAGGAGGGGGAACGCTCCTCGATCGAGCCGCTGCTGGCCCGGCTCGCCGTCTACCCATCGCTGCGCTTCAAGCTCGACCCCGCCAACGACTGGGACGACGAGCTGATCGCGGCGCTGGCCGAGACCGGCGCGGTCGACTCGCTCGACCTCAAGGGCTTCTACAAAGGCACCGTGGTCGACGTCGAGACCGACCCCGAGCTCTACGCGAAGCTGATCGAGACCTTCCCCGAGGCCTGGCTCGAGGACCCGGACGTGACCGAGGAGACGAAACCGCTGCTCGATCCCGTCTCCGACCGCGTCACCTGGGACGCACCGATCCACTCGATCGCCGACATCGAGGCGATGCCCTGGTCGCCGCCGAAGGTGGTCAACGTCAAGCCCTCCCGCTTCGGCCCGATCCGCAACCTCTTCGCCGCTTACGACTACTGCGAGGAGCGCGGGATCGGCGCCTACGGCGGCGGCCAGAGCGAGCTCGGCCAGGGGCGCGGCCAGATCCAGTACCTCGCCTCGATCTTCCATCCCGATACCCCCAACGACGTCGCCCCAAGCGGCTACAACGACCCGCAGAAGGCGACGAAGCCGGGGCTCCAGAAGAGCCCGTTGGAGCCGGCGATCGAGGAGATCGGCTTCCGCTGGAGGCTCAGGCCGCAGCTTCAGGCTTGAGTAGCGATCACCCCGCCAAGGGCAGCGAACATCGTGATTCCAAAGCTCAGTCCCACCACCATGAGGGCGTGGGTCAGTCGATCGAGCTTTTCGTGGATGAGGCGGCACTCGGCCCTGATTTCTCCGATCACGTCTTCGGTCTCCTTACGCGGAGCAACCTCATTGAACCGTTGGTCGACCCGCGCGAAGCCCTCCTTCATGTCCCGATCGACACGCGCGAAGCCCTCCCGCATCTCCTTGAACCCCTCGTCAACGCGCCGGCTGAGTTCGTCGAGCCTGTCGTCGTTCCAGCTGTCCATCGGCCTCTCCATCTTCAGTGCCTCCATGATGACAGAACCGTAGACAAAAAGTTGCTACGTCTAGCGCGCGGAAAGTAAAAAATCCGCGACGGAAGCGTGCCGATTGCGTGACTTCAGCCCAGCCAGCCGGCGCGTTTGCGCAGCGTCTTGATGCGGCGGAACTCGGCGATGTCCTCACGCAAGGCAGCCGGAGCGGGAGCCGTCAGGAACCTCGCGGGCAGAGGTGACTCGGCGACCTCGCCATCGCGCTTGCTGACGCGGTAGGCCCGGGCGCCCCTCCGGGCGGTCAGCGCCGACGGCGACCCTTCGCCCTCCCAGAGCAGGCCCGCGTGGTCGTCGAGGCCGTAACCGCCGGGCATCCCGTCGCCGACGGCATCGAGGTAGGCGGCGCGCCGCTCAGGTTCATCGTTGTAGTGGACACAGAGGCTGCCGGCGAGAAGGCCGAGGCCGGCGGCGGCCAGGGGCTTGCCGGACGACTTGGTGATCCCCGCCTCAAACCAGCACATGGCTCCCGCGCTCTGGCCGGCGAGGACGATCCCCCGGCGCCAGGCGAGGCTGAGGATCGAGGCGACGTCGTGGGCCTCCCAGGCGGCCAGCAGGTTGACGAGGCTGCCACCGCCTACATAGATGAGATCCTGGGAGAGGAGGTGGTCGCGCAGCGCCATCGGCCGCCGCCCGAGCCGGAAGAGGGAGGCGTCGGAGGGCTCGCACGGGCGGACCCCGAAAGCGGAGTAGAAGCTCGCGACCTGCGCCGAAGCCTCGCCGCTCGGCGCCGGCAGGATGCAGATCCGCGGCCGTCCGCCGCCCCGCTCTGCGGCGAGCCGCAGTAACAACTCACAGACCGCCCGGTCCGAAGGCCGGGAGCTGAAGTCGTGACCGCCAAGGGCGAGTATGCGCCGCACCTTCGTGGCCGTGGCAGGTGACTCCATGAAGAAATGTTCGTCGCGGCGCCCGCCCCCGGCCTTGTACAGCGGTCCGAAGTTCAGCCCGCCGTGCTCGCCCCGGCGTACAGCCTCCGCAGCTTGTTGCGCGCCCGGTGCAGCCTCACCTTCACGGTCCCCTCCGGGATGCCGAGCCGGTGAGCGATCATCCCCTGGGTCAGGTCCTCCTCGTAACGCATCTCGAGCAGCCTGCGGTCCCTTTCGCTCAATCCGTCCAGCGCCGCGTGCAGGTCGGCGGTCTCGACCGCCGCCAGCACCTGGTCGTCCTCTGCCCCCTCGCGCAGCTCCATTGCCGCCGTCGGATCGGGCCGAACCCGGGCATGCTCGCGGAAGGCCTCGTTGCGGACGATCGTCGCCAGCCACTGGTTGCGCCGCTCGGAGTCACGCAGGGTCGAGCGCCGACGCCAGGCCCGGAGCAAGGCATCCTGAGCAATGTCCTCGGCCTCGCTCGGATTGCTCGCGTAGCGATAGGCCATGCGAAGACAGACCCTCTGTGCCTCACCCCACTCCCAGCCATCGTCGTTCCCGCGGCGATGCATTATCGGAGCGCTGATAAGACGAACCTACACCGAAATAGTTATTTCCACCGGTGAAACTGTTCCGAACTTGCGCAGGTCTCAAGACCGTGGCCAAAATGGCAGGGGAAAATCGGCCGAACTGGGCCGAAATCGCCTACCAGGCGATCGCCCCGGTCTACGACGAGTTCACCGCACACCACAACTACGAGCTATGGCTGGGTCAGCTGCTGCCGAAGCTGGACGTCCACGGCATTCCCGGCAAGCGCCTGCTCGACGTCGCCTGCGGGACGGGCAAGAGCTTCATCCCGATGCTCGACCGCGGCTGGGAAGTGACCGCCTGCGACATCTCTCCGGCGATGGTCGAGCTCGCCCGCGAGAAGGTCGGCGACCGGGTGGAGCTCACCGTCGACGACATGAGGGACCTGCCGGTCTTCGGCGAATTCGACGTCGTCTGGTGCCTCGACGACGCGATCAACTACCTGCTCAGCACCGAGGAAATGGAAGCGGCGCTGAAGGGAATGCGGAGCAACCTCGGACCTGGCGGGCTGATCATGTTCGACCTCAACACGATGCAGTCATACCGGACCTTCTTCGCCGAAGACGTGGTCCTCGAGCGCGAGGAAAAGCGGCTGATCTGGAAGGGCATGACGAGCCCCGACGCGCCGCCGGGGTCGATCGCGGAAGCTAGCTTCGAGGTCGAACCCCTCGCCGAGTCTGCAAGTGCGGCGATCCCCCCGGAGCTCCACCGGGAGCGCCACTTCCCGGAAGCCGAGGTGCTGGCAGCGCTGGAGCGGGCGGGGCTGGAGTGCCTCGATGTGTACGGGCACCATCACGACGCGATCCCCCAGCAGCCACTCGACGAGGTCGCCCACACGAAGGCGGTCTACATCGCCCGCGCCGCGGGAGCGGTGCCTCGCGGCGTGTGAGGGCCTACGCTCCGAGCGAGAAGCCGACCCGGTGCTCGCCGGAGTCGATCCGCACGAAGGCCACCTTGCCGAGGTAGATGGCGATCACGCCATCCTCGGTGTGGAGGTCGTGCCAGCCGCCCTGCTCGAGCCGCTTGCGCAGGTCCTTGAGGTCATCTTCGGCGAGCCGCGTGGAGATCACCTGGCCGCCCTCGAAGCCGATCTCGACTCGTTGCGCCTCAGCCATCAGTGCCCTCCCGCCGGTTCGACGATCTCGGTCAGCACCCCGCCGGTCGAGCGGGGGTGGAGAAAGGCGACGCGGCTATCACGGATGCCCGTCCGCGGCTCGGAGTCGATCAGCCGGATACCGGCCGCCGCGATGCGCTTCAGGGTGGTGTCGATGTCCTCGACGGCATAGGCAACGTGGTGCAGGCCCGCCCCGTTCTTGGCCATGAACTTGCCCACGGGGGTATCGGGACCGAGCGGCCGCAGCAGCTCCACATGCCCGTCGCCGACGTCGAGCAGCACCGCCTCGACGCCCTGGGACTCAACGGTCTCGCGGTGGGCCAGCTCCATCTCGAAGCCGTCGCGGTAGAGCTCGATCGCCGCCTCGATGTCCTCGACGGCGACTCCTATGTGGTCGATCCTTCCGAACAAGGGCGCGAAGTCTATGCGGCCGGTGGCGGCTAAGCCTCTTCCTCGCCGGCCGGCCCTTCCTCGACCCTGAGGATCTCCCTCATCGCCGCCGCTCCGACCTCGAGCTGCTCAGAAGTCGGCTCCTTGGTGGCGATCCGGCGCTGGATCTCCCGGCCCGGGGTGTGAAAGGCCTCGGCGAGGGGATCGCCGTGGTGGCGATCGCTCCAGGCGAACATCTCGACCGCGAGCGAGGCGCCGCCGAGGCCGACACCGGCGCGCGCCGCGGCGCTGGGTTTCTCGACCAGCCGGTCGAGCAAAACCGTCCCTGCGGCGGAGAGCAGCATCATCGGCACGATCAGGTTGGAGCCGCAGCGGTCGTGCTCCTTCGGGACCGATGCGACCTCCTCCGTACCGCGCTCGTAGGCGGCGATCTCCTTGTGCTCGACGCCGTGGTAGGCAGCCAGGTCGCGGTCGGTCAAGGCGACGAGCGCGGGGACGGTTCCGATCGCCTGCACCAGGCCCTCGCGCAGGGCGCTCGCCCGGGCTCGCCGGCGCAGCAGTGAGGTCGCCGCCAGAGTCGCCGCGACCGCCGCCAGGACGCGGCCGTCCTCGAACGGCAGCCTCGCCGCGGGCAGTCGCCGTCGCGCCAGCGGCAGCACCAGCAACGCCTCCGCCAGTTTGACCGGGCCGCGCAGCCCCGGCAGTTTCGCCACCAGGCCCGGCGCCAGCTCCGGCTTGCGGTCGGAGGCGACTTCGATCCGGCCCTCCGCGTCCCGCACCGCCGCCGCCCAGTGGGTGGGGCCGTGGATCAGGAGGCCGTTGCGAAGCGCCATCCCACCGAGGCGGAGCCGTTCGGGTTGCTGCGAAGGCACGCGCCCACGATAGGGGATTCGAGGGTCCACCTTGCGGCGACGAATCAAGAGGGCGCCGAGCCCAGTCCACCCGACGCCCTCATCCCCTTTTCAGGCCCGACCGGAGTCCCCACTCCCGGCCTCCGGCCGAGCCTTCGGCTCTCCCTGGCTATAGCTTGGCGAGCCGATCCTGAAAACCCGATGGGGACCTAGAAGTTGCGCGGTTGTTTTACAAGCTGTCTAATTTTTTCCTCAATTCCTCCAGGCGCCGACCCAGCTCCTGCTCGAAGCCGCGATCGGTCGGCTCGTAGAAGCGGCGGCCGCGCAGCTCGTCGGGCATCAGCGGCTGGTCGCTGACCGCGTCCGGCTCGTCGTGGGCGTAGCGGTACCCCTCGCCGCGGCCGAGCTTCGCCGCGCCCGGGTAGTGCGCGTCGCGCAGGTAGTCGGGTGGGGTCTTGGCGCCGTTGGCGCGAACCTCGGCGCGGGCAGCGGAGAGCGCTTTATAAGACGCGTTGGACTTCGGCGCCATCGCCAGGTAGACGGCAGCCTGGGCGAGGTTGAGCGCGCACTCCGGCAGCCCAACGCGGTCGACCGCGCGGGCGGCGGCGTCGGCGACCAGGAGCGCCTGCGGGTCGGCGTTGCCGACGTCCTCGGAGGCGAGGATCACCATACGGCGGGCGATGAAGCGCGGGTCCTCACCCCCCTCCAACATCACCGCCAGGTAATAGAGCGAGGCGTCGACGTCGGAGCCGCGCGTCGCCTTGATCCAGGCCGAGACGAAGTCGTAGTGGCGATCTCCCTGGCGGTCGTAGTCGAGCGCCTTGCGCTGCAGCGCGTCCTCGACCGCGGCGACGTCGACCTCGCCGTCGGCCCGCTCGACCGCGCGCTCCAGACCGGAGAGGGCGACGCGGGCGTCGCCGCCACTGCGCCGGGCCAGCATCTCGATCGCCTCGTCGCTGACCGGCGGCGGATTTGCGATCCCCCGCTCCCGGTCGTTCAGCGCCCGCCGCAGCAGCTCTTCCACCTGGCTCGGCTCGAGCGGGCGCAGCTCGTAGATCTGCGCCCGAGAAAGCAGGGCCGAGTTGACCTCGAAGTAGGGGTTCTCGGTGGTCGCCCCGACCAGCGTCAGCAACCCGTCCTCGACCGCCGGCAGCAGCGCGTCCTGCTGGGCCTTGTTAAAGCGATGAATCTCATCGAGGAAGAGGATCGTCGGCCGGCCGTTCGCCTGCCGCCGCTCCCGCGCCCGCTCGATCACGCCGCGGATCTCGGCTTTGCCTGCGTTGACCGCCGACTCCTCCTCGAACGCCCCCTGCGCCCCCGCCGCCGCGATCCGCGCCAGCGTCGTCTTCCCCGACCCCGGCGGCCCGTAAAGGATCGCGCTGTGCGGCTTGCCGCTTTCGATCGCCGTCCGCAGCGCCGAGCCGGGCGCAAGCACATGCTCATGCCCAATCACCTCTTCCAAAGACCGAGGCCGCATCCGCACCGCCAACGGCGCATCAGGCGAAATCTGCCCAGCCGGACCTCGCGGCTCCGAACCCTCAACCGGGCCAGTATCGAAAAGCTGCTCGTCCACCGCCGCTGAGTATGAGGGAGCCGGGGGAGGGGTCTCCAGACACTCCC
>DASSVR010000010.1:0-6069 GCA_035705945.1 Solirubrobacterales bacterium | reverse complement strand
CGCGATCGTCTTGCGGCGCCTGGCGAGCTCGCCGCACCGCCCGGCGCTGGTCGTCACCCCGCCCGACCGGCGACAGGGCCGCGGCCGGAAG
Source organism: Solirubrobacterales bacterium (assembly GCA_035705945.1). Lineage (GTDB taxonomy): Bacteria > Actinomycetota > Thermoleophilia > Solirubrobacterales > 70-9 > VAYN01. The sequence goes on along the minus strand of DASSVR010000010.1, from coordinate 5,978 downwards.
GCTCACCCCCCCCCGGCCGCCGTCGCCGCCGAGGAGCTGGGGCTGGACCTGCTGCAGGCCGAGAGCGTCAACGATGAGGTGGCGCTCGATCAGATCCGCGCCGCCCGGCCGGACGCGGTTTCGGTCTGCGCCTTCGGGCAGCTAATCCGCGAGCCGCTCCTCTCCGAGTTCCCGATGCTCAATGTCCACCCCTCGCTGCTGCCGCGCTGGCGCGGCGCGGCGCCGATCGAGCGGGCGATGATGGCGGGGGACGAGACCACCGGCGTCTGCGTGATGCGGCTGACCGCCGGCCTCGACTCCGGCCCGGTGGCGCTGGTGGAGGAGACGCCGATCGACCCCGAAGAGGATTTCGGCTCGCTCTCGGCGCGCCTGGCCGAGCTCGGTGGCGAGCTCCTCGTCCGCGCTCTGGGCCTGCAGGCCAAGGGGGCACTCGACTTCACCGAGCAGGACTCCGATGGCGTCACCTACGCGGAGAAGATCGAGCCGGCGGACCGGCGCCTCGACCCGCATCGCCCGGCGCGCGAGCTGGCGGCGCAGGTCCGCGCCCTCACCCCGCACATCGGCGCCTACCTGGAAGCCGCCGACGGCGAGCGCCTCGGTGTCCGCCGCGCCCGCGCGGTGGAGGAGCGCCTGGACGCCGGGAAGCTGGAGGCTCGGGATGGCGCCCTCCTGCTCGGAACCGCCGAGGGGGCGTTGCGGCTGGAGCTCGTCCAGCCGCCGGGAGGCAAGGCGATGCCCGCCGACGCCTACCTGCGCGGACACGCGCTGCCGGACGGATGAGCGATCGGCTCGAGGGCGATGCCGGGGCGAAAGGCGGCACCTCCGGCCGCATCTCCCCGGCCCGCGCGCTGGCCTTCGCCACCATCCGCGCCACCTTCGAGGACGGTGCCTTCACCGAGCGTGCCTTCCGCGCCGAGGCCGACCGCCTCAACCTCGGCGGCCGTGAGCGCGCCCAGGCGCAGCGCCTCGCCTACGGGGCCGTGCAGCGGCGCGGCACCAGCGACGTCGCGATCGAACGGCTGGCCGGCCGCTCCACCCGCCTCCTCGACTCGCCGGTTCTCGCCGCCCTTCGCCTCGGCCTCTACGAGCTGATCTTCGCCGACGCCACCCCCGACCATGCTGCCGTCGACCAGGCGGTCGAGCTGGTCAAGTCCGCGGGCGCCGGTCACGCCTCCGGCCTCGTCAACGCCGTCCTCCGCCGCGCCGTCCGCGAACGTTCGGGGCTAACCGCAGAGCTCCTCGACGACGACTCCACCCCGGCCGCCGCCGCGGTCGCCGACTCGGCTCCGAGGTGGCTGGCGGAGATGTGGTGGCGGGAGCTGGGGGAGGAGGCGGCACGGGCGACGCTCGCGGCCTGCAACCGGCCCGCCGAGGTGGCGATGCGGGTCAACGCGCTGCGTGCGGACCGGCCGACAGCGCTGGCCCGCCTGCGCGAAGCGGGTGTCGAGGCGCGCGAGCCGGACGCGCCGTGGCCGCTGGCCGCGCCGGAGCTGACCGTGATCGTGGGACGCACCGGCGAGGCGGTGCCCGAGGCGGTGGCCGCCGGAGACCTGACTCCCCAGAGCCGCGGCTCGGCGGCGGTCATCGAGGTGCTCGATCCGCGGGAAGGGGAGCATGTGCTGGATCTCTGCGCCGGCCCAGGGATCAAGACCGGCCAGATCGCCGAGCGGATGCGCGACCGCGGCGAGGTCATCTCGGTCGAGCTGGACCCCGCGCGCGCCGGCGAAGTCGCCGCCCAGGCCCGCCGGCTCGACCTCCGCAGCGTCAGCGTGGTCGAGGCAGACGTGCGGGAGGCGGCGCTCGGCTCCGGATTCGACCGCATCCTGCTCGACGCGCCGTGCTCGGACCTAGGGGCCCTGGCCTCCCGTCCTGATGCCCGCTGGCGCAAGTCGCCGCGGGCGATCGAGCGTCTCGTCGAGGTCCAGGGCGAGCTGCTGCGCAGCGCCGCCGCTCTCCTTTCCCCCGGCGGCACCCTCGTCTACTCGACCTGCACGATCTCCCGTCGCGAGAACGAGGATCGGATCGCCGCCCTGATGCGCGCCTCCGAGGCCGGGGAGGCGCCGCCGCTCGAGCTCGACGACCTCGGCGCCCGCGCTCCCGCCCTCGCCTCGCCCGCCGACCCGCGCTGCCTCCAGCTGCGTCCGGACCGCGACCGCACGACCGGGTTCTTCATCGCTCGTCTTAGGAGGAGCGACTGAAGAACAGGCATGATTCACCGGATGAGCCACCCCAACCAGTCAGGCTCGGGGGAGTCGAATCCCCTGGGCCGCGCCCCCTGCCCCAGTTGCGGCGAGCCCTGGCTGCGCCCGACCCAGCTGCCGGGCCGGCTGCGCTGCGTCAACTGCCTCAGTCGCTTCGAACTCGTCTCGCAGTGCCCCAACTGCGGCGAACACCAGACGATCGCCCGGATGAGCCACACCGCTGACATGGAATGCCAATCGTGTGGCGCTTCGATGCTTCGCGCGGCCTGAGCGCGTCCGGACGGGCTCAGTAGGCTGAGCGCCGTGTCGGAGCGGATGCGAGACCTGCTCAGCGCCCCCCGCGTGGCGCCGTCGATCCTCTCCGCCGACTTCGCGCGGCTGGGGGCACAGGTAGACGAGGTGATGGACGCGGGCGCGCGGGTGATCCACGTCGACGTGATGGACGGGCACTTCGTCCCGCCGATCACGATCGGGCCGTTGGTCGCCGGGGCGATCGCCGACCAGGTCCACGACGCCGGCGGCGTCCTCGACGTCCATTTGATGATCGAGGCGCCCGAGCGGCAGATCGCCGAGTTCGCAAGAGCCGGGGCCGACTCGATCACCTTCCACGCCGAGGCGACGCCGCACGCCAACCGCACCCTCGCCGCGATCCGCGAGCTCGGCTGCCTGGCCGGCGTCGCGATCAACCCGGGCACCCCGGTCGAGGCGGTGCAGGAGCTGCGCGGCCTCGCCGACATCGTCCTCTGCATGACCGTCAACCCCGGCTGGGGCGGCCAATCCTTCATCGATACCTCCCCCGAAAAGCTCGAGCGCCTAGCGCCGCTGGTCGGCCAGGCCCGGATCGAGGTCGACGGGGGCGTCGACGCGACCACCGCCGCTCCTCTCGCCGCCGCCGGCGCCCACCTCTTCGTGGCCGGGTCGGCAGTGTTCGGGGCGGCTGACCCGGCGGCTGCCTACGCCGAGATAGCAGCGGCTGCGGGTGCTGCCTGAAGCCGGTTGGGAAGGGGCGGGGTGCCTCTTCCAGACACCGCTCGCTATGGCTCGCGGTTGAGTGTTTGGCAGAGGCACCCCGCCCCCTCAGCCGCGGGCGATCAGTGCTCCCGTTACCTCTTGCCACCAGGCCCTCTCTGCGGCGTCAACATCGGGACGCTCAGCACGGCGCTCGCACCAGCCGGCTAGAGCCCGCCGGCCGCCAATCGCGATAAGTCCGGCGCCGATGACGGCGTAGCGGCCGTCGGCGAGGGCGAGGAGATAGGTGCCTTGCTCGTCGCGGCTGCGGAGGACAGAGGCCACGGGGATGCCGTCGACTTCTTCCTTCGGCTCGCCGTCCGGCGGCGCCGGTCGCACGGTGAAGACCTGGGAGGCGGCACGGCGAGGGAGGGGCGGTGGTGGTGGCTTGCCGATCGGGCCCTCGACCCATTTGCGGGTCAGAGACTCGACCTCGTCGCGGAGCTCGCTGCGGACGAGGATGTGGAGCTCGTCGCCCTCCCGCAGCTCGGTCGAGCCGCGCGGCGGGATCGCGCTGCCGTCGCGGACGATCACGTTGACGAGCGCCTCCCGCGGCAGCTCCAGCTCGCGAACCGGGTGCCCGGCCGCGGCGGCCCCCTTCGGCACTCGGTAGGAGATCACGTCGCCGCCCATGCGGCGGATGCGACCCGACTCGAGCAGCCGTCGCGGCAGCGCCGGCTCGTCGGTGGTCAGCCCCAGCCGCTGCGCCAGCGGCTCGAAGGACGCGCCCTGGACGAGAGTCGAGCTGACCACCACGAAGAAGACGATCGCGAAGAGTTCATCGCCGGCGCCGATCCCGGCGACGACGGGGAAGGTGGCGAGCCAAATCGGCGTGGCCCCGCGCAACCCTGCCCAGCCCAGCATCAGCCGCTCCTTGGCCTTCAGCGGCGCCAGCGCCGTGGCCGCGAAGGCGGCGACGGGGCGGGCGAGCAGGATCAGGACAGCCGAGAGGACCAGCGCGTCGATCGCGACCTGGTCGAGGCTGGAGGGGAAGACCAGCAGTCCGAGCATGATGAAGAGCGAGATCTGGGCAACCCAGCCGAGCCCCTGATGGAAGGCGACGACGGTGCGCTGGGCGGGGATCCGCGCCCCGCCCAGCGCTAACGCGGTGAGGTAGACGGCGAGGAAGCCGGAGGCGTGGGCGACCTCGGCGAACCCATACGCGAGACCGGCGATCGCGATCGTCGCGACGGGATAGATGCCGTCGCTCGGCAACTGAATCCGATCCAGCGCGGCGACCGCCAGCCGCCCCAACGCGACTCCGATCACCGCCCCGAGGCCCAGTTTCAGAGCCAGCAGCCCCGCCATGTCCGCAAACCCGTAGCTCGGCTCCTGGATCCATTCGATGAACCCGATCACCAGCAGCAGCGCGACCGGATCGTTCATCCCCGACTCTCCCTCGAGCGAGCGCGCCAGCTTCTTCTCGAGGGTGGAGCGGCGCAGGACGGCGAAGATCGCGGCGGAATCGGTCGCGGCGACCGCGGCGCCGACCAGCATCCCTTCCAGGGTCGTCAAGTCGAAGAGCAGCTTCGCGGCGAACCCGGCCACTACCGCGGTCACCGCCGTGCCGATGGTCGCCAGCGAGGCGGCGGTTCCCAGGACGGGGCGGATCTCCGACCAGCCGGCGGTCAGCCCACCCTCGAAGAGGATGAGGACGAGGGCGATCGTGCCCAGCGTCCGCGCCAGCTCGGCGTCATCGAACTCGATGCCGCCGATCCCCTCCGATCCGGCCACCATCCCCAGGGCGAGGAAGATCAGCAGACCGGGCACCCGCACCCGGTCGGCCAGCAGCGCCCCGGCGATTCCCGCGGCCAGGAGGACACCGGCGATCAGAATCAGCTCGGCGTCGTGGCCCCCCATCGTGCGCGGACCCTAGTAGAAGGGCGAATCCCTCTCAAAAAGGGTTTCGTTACTAGGCGTTCTCGTCGATCGAGGCCAGCTGCGCCTCGAGCTCCTCGGTCGAGCCGTCCCGCGGAATGTCCTCCGCCCGTCCGTGCGGATCGCGGTAGACGAGGTAGAGCAGCCCGAAAAGGACCCCGGCGGTGAGCGCGAAGCCGATCTCGATGCGGCGGAACTCGTCGCCGACGATCGGCAGGAGATTCCAGAGGACGAAGAAGCCCGCGCAGGAGATCCAGCGGACCGCCGCCCGCCGCACCTGCCCCTGGGCGAGGCAGGCCTGGTTGAGGGTGACCGAGCCGAGGTAGAGCCCCATCCCCAGCGTCACCAGCAGCAGCCCCACTCTGTCGTACTCGAATTTGTCGCTGAAGGCGAGCTGCATCAGCTGCGGTCCAGCGATGAGGACGACGATCGCGGTGAAGGCGGCGAAGGCGGCGACGCCGAGGAGGACGCCGCGCACCGAGCGGTGGAATTCGCGCTCGCTGTCGGGGGCGGTCGAGGTGTGGAGGCTGGTCAGGTGGGGGAGGATGCTGGTCGAGACCGCCTGGAAGAGCTGAAGCGGCGCCCTGGCGATCATCAGCACGTTGAAGATGAAGCCGGCCGCCTCGGCGTCCTGCAGGCCGCGGGTGATCAGCGGCCCGGCGTTGAGGAAGGCCTGTTCGCTGAACATGATCACGAGGACGGCCGCGGCGAAGCCGCCGCCCTGTTTCATCGTCATCGCCTCTCGATCCGCGTCGGCCTGCGCCTTCGCCCGCTCCTTCCTCGCCCGCCGCGCGAGGGCGAACGGGACCACCAGCAGCGAGAGGCTCGGCGCGGCGACGATCCCGATCGCGACCCAGGATTGGCCGCTCAGCAGGCCGACCGCGACCAGCA
>DASSVR010000009.1:0-4767 GCA_035705945.1 Solirubrobacterales bacterium | reverse complement strand
ATCGCCGACGCGATCGAGAAAGTCGGCAAAGATGGCGTCGTCAACGTCGAGGAGGGCCAGACCTTCGGCATGGAGCTGGAGTTCACCGAGGGGATGCAGTTCGACAAGGGCTACATCTCCCCGTACATGGTCACCGATCAGGACCGCATGGAGGCGGTGCTGGAGGACCCTTACATCCTCATCGCAAACCAGAAAATCGGCTCGGTGCGGGACATCCTGCCGGTGCTGGAGCAGGTGATGCAGGGCGGCAAGCCGCTCCTGATCGTCGCCGAGGACGTCGAGGGCGAGTGCCTCGCGACCCTTGTCGTCAACAAGCTCCGAGGCACCTTCACCGGCGTCGCGGTCAAAGCGCCGGGCTTCGGCGACCGCCGCAAGCGGATGCTCGAGGACATTGGCATCCTCACCGGCGGTGAGGTGATCACCGAGGAGATGGGGCTCAAACTCGAGAACACCCAGATCTCCCAGCTCGGCAAGGCGCGCCGCGTCGTCGTCTCCAAGGACACCACCACGATCATCGACGGTGGCGGTGACCCGGAGGACATCAAGGGCCGGATCAAGCAGATCAAACAGGAGATCGAGAACACCGACTCCGACTTCGATCGCGAGAAGCTCCAGGAGCGCCTCGCGAAGCTCGCCGGGGGTGTTGCCGTGGTCAAGGTCGGCGCCGCCACCGAGACCGAGATGAAGGAGAAGAAGCACCGCGTCGAGGACGCGCTGCAGGCGACCCGCGCCGCGCTCGAGGAGGGCGTCGTGCCGGGCGGCGGCGTAGCGCTGCTGAACGCGCAGGCCCGCCTCGACCCGGAGACTCAGGACGATCCGGACGAGGTCACCGGCGCTCGGATCATCCACCGCGCGCTGGAGGAGCCGGTGCGGCAGATCGCCGAGAACTCCGGCCTCGAGGGCTCGGTCGTCGTCAACAAGGTCCGGGAGCTGAAGGAGGGCGAAGGCCTGAACGCGGCGACCGGCGAGTACGGCGACCTGATCAAGGACGGCGTCATCGACCCGACCAAGGTCACCCGCTCCGCTCTGGAGAACGCCGCCTCGATCGCGAAGAACATCCTCGTGACCGAGGCGATCATCGCCGAACCGCCGGAGGAAAACGGCGCCGGCGGCATGCCGGGCGGTATGCCCGACATGGGCGGCATGATGTAGCGACGCCCGTTGCGCGCCATACTCGGCGCTAACAGGCGAGTCGCCTTCGAGGGCCCGGCAAATGCCGGGCCCTCTGCGTGAGGGGCGCGATGTCTCAAGGTCGTGCGAAAGCCGTGACGCAACTGGCACACCCTGCGCACCACCCGCGCGCCCCAACCCGCCACCCTTCGAGGCATGACACGCGCCTCGAACCCTCACCAGGCCGACGGGCCTGAAACCTCCCTATATGTCGGGAAATCGGCCCGTCGGCTGGAGAGGGAGGGAGTTGACCGGCAGGTCGCGGAGCTTGCGAGAAGGCAGCATGGGGTGGTGGCCTTATGGCAGTTGGTCGAATTTGGACTACATCCCGCAGTTGTCGACAAGCGGGTCGATGCCGGCAGGCTGCATCGGGTGCATCAGGGCGTTTACGCGGTGGGTCATTCTCTTCTCACCCTTCACGGCCACCGGATGGCGGCGGTGATCGCATGCGGTCCGGAAGCGGTGCTCTCCCACAGGTCCGCGGCAGCTCTTTGGGGATTGCGGGAAGACAGTCGCGACCGCATTGACGTCACCGCGCCTGGACGGCGAGGACGCATGCCGGCGGGGATCGACGCCCACCGCCACGGCTCCCTTCGACCTGCCGATCGCACCTCGGTGGATGGCATCCCCTGTACGTCCGTTTCCCGCACCTTGCTCGATCTCGCGGCGGTGGTCTCCGGTCGAGAGCTTCGATATGCCGTGACGCAAGCCGAAGTCGAGCGGAAGTTCGATCTCGTTGCAATGAACGAGCTCCTCGGTCGCAGCCGAGGAAGAAGGGGAATCGCGCGGTTGAGAGAGGCGATCGCTCATCACGAGCCTCGGGAACAGCTGACGCGTCGAGAGTTGGAGGCGAGATTTTTCGACCTCTGCCGACAGGCCGGTCTGCCCTCGCCGGAGGTGAACGGCCACCTCGTCCTCAACGGCGTCTCGATGATGCCCGACTTCCTCTGGCGCGACGCGGGCCTGGTCGTCGAAGCCGACAGCCGGCGAGTGCACGGGACGGTGACTGCCTTCGAGGAGGATCGGCGTCGCGATCAACGCCTAACCGCCGCCGGCTGGACCGTGATCCGCTGCACCTGGCGCCAGGTTCTGAATGAACCAGAGCGCCTAAGCCACACGCTCCGCTCCCTCCTTTCCCGCGGCTCAGCTCGCCGACGGGCCTGAAACCTCCCTATATGTCGGGAAATCGGCCCGTCGGCGGGGGGCTGCCTGTGGCCCCTAGTTTTTCGGCGGGAGCGGGGGGAAGAGGGCGGCGTTGTAGTCGGCGTATTCGAGGAAGGTGGGGCGGCGGATCTTCTTGCGGAGGGTGTTGGTGGTGCGGGGGTAGAGGCTGAGGTCGTAGGCGTTGCCGGGGCCGAAACCGACGTAGTAGACGAGCATGCGCACGCGGGGGCGCTTCACGGTCCAGGCGATCACCTGCTTGACCCAGCGCGGGTCGTCGGCGCCGGAGACCGCCCACTCGGTCATCGCCACTGGCTTGCCACGCCAGTGCCTGGCGCGGTAGAAGCGGTTGAGGTCCTTCCAGACCGGATACTCGGAGTAGAAGTCGGTGCCGACCCAGTCGACCCAGCGGCGGCCGGGCCAGTAATTGCCGGGGAAGTTGCCTTTGACGCGGGGGGAGCCGCCGGGGAGCGGGCTCCAGACGATGCTTACCGGCGCGGCTGGGAGGGTCGTCGGCGGCGGTCCCTTGGTTCGGTTGACGGGCGGCAGGCCGATTTCCGCCAGAGTCGCGTTCACCCCTTCCAGGCTCTGGCCGCCGCGGACTATCGCGGCGATGCGCCGGAAGGCCTGCTTGTACCAGCCGGGGGTGTGTTCGCCGCCTTTCCGGCTGCCGTCGCAGTGGAACGCCGACCAGGCGTTGAGGCAGCGATTCGGCTCGCCCAGCGGCCGGATGTAGGCGGGCAGCCCATAGGCGGCGAAGAAGTCGTTCAGCTGCAGAAGGTAATCGTCGCCCCCGCCGAGGGCGATCTGCTGCGGGGTGATCAGCTCCGCCAGGGTCTGGTCGTCGGCGGTGGAGATGTGGAGGATCGGCCGCGTCGCCGTTTCCCGCCAGCGTTCGTAGGCATTGTTAACGCTGTTGCCCCAGGGGTGAAAGGTCGCCAGCAGGGCGGGGCGCTTGCCGGTGAGTTCGGCGAATTCATTGAACTCGGCGGTCGTCCCGCGGTCGCTGACGCCGAGAAAGACGTTGGGCTTCGGAGGCGCCAGGGAGAGCGCCGCGGCCCGCGCGGGCGTCAGCAGCGCCGCCACCACGGCCGCCACGACGATCGGTCTAAGCGCTCTCCAGTACATCGCTCATCCTTCGCGGTTCGACACCGAGCGCCTGCGCGTCAGCTGGCCCTCGCTCGCTCACCATCGAGACCTCCATCAGCTCGGCCTCCTCCCAGGTAGCGAACACGGCCTCGCCGAAAAGGGTGCGGAGCGCAAGCAGTCCGTAGCGCACGAGCGGCAGAGGAATGTGGACCAGCGGGCGCGGCCGCCCGGCGATGCGGCTGACCAGGTCCGACATCTGGTCGTAGGTGAGCGGCTCCGGCCCCGCCAGCTCGAATCGTCTGGTCACTTCGCCCCCACCGCGCTCACGCTCCAGGGCGGCGACCACGCAGCGCGCCACGTCCGCTGCCCAGATCGGCTGGAAGCGCGCTTGCCCTTTGCCCGACACTGGCAGCACCGGCAGGAACGAGAACCGCCGCAGCAGCGTGATCCAGGGATCGCTGTGGTCGTAGACGATCGAGGGGGCGAAGACGGTCGTCCTCAGGGGCGAGGAGAGCACCGCCTGCTCCGCCAGCCACTTGGCCCGGAAGAAACGCGTGCGCTGGGCCGCCTGCGCGTCGAGCGCGCTGAAGAATTGGAAGCTCTCGACCCCGCTGCGCTCCGCCGCTCGCAGCAGCCGCACGGTCGCCAGCCCGTTCAGCTCCTCGATCCGCTTCGGCGGCTGGTCGCGGATCGAGGCGGCCAGATGGATCACCGTGTCGACTCCTCGCAGCGCCTGCCGCACGAGATAGGGGTCCGACATCTCGCCCAGGTCGCCGAGCGCGATCTGCACGTCGACCCGCCGCGCCCCCAGCCGCCGTGGCTCCCGCACCAGGCAGCGCACCTCCTCGCCGCTCTCCAGCAGCAGTGGCAGCAGCCGCGATCCGATGCTTCCGGTCGCCCCGGTCAACAGCAGCATCGCCGCATCATCCCTAAAATATGCGTACGCGCTTGGCCGGGGCCCCCGGCGGGCACCCCGGAATTCGAGCTAGGAGAACCTCCTTAATGACCTACGTCATCGCCGAGCCATGCATAGGCCAGAAGGACAACTCGTGCGTCGAGGTTTGTCCCGTCGACTGCATCCACCCGACGCCTGACGAGCCCGACTACGACAACGTCGAGCAGCTCTACATCGATCCGGACGAGTGCATCGACTGTGACGCCTGCGTCGAGGCTTGCCCGGTCGACGCCTGCTTCGCCGAGGATCAGCTTCCGGCTGAGTGGGCCAAGTACGCCGAGATCAACGCGAACTACTTCAAGAATCAAGCGGCGTAGGTGTGGGAGAGGGGCGCGGGGCTTCCTCTCCAGACACCGCTCGCCTATGGCTCGCGGTTGAGTGTCTGGCGAGGG
>DASSVR010000008.1:0-14589 GCA_035705945.1 Solirubrobacterales bacterium | reverse complement strand
GGCTGGCGGTAAGGGAGGATCCATGAACTTCAACGAGCCGCATCTGGACTACGCCGGCATCTCGCCGCTGATTGCGCTCACGGTCGGGATCTGCGTCGTCCTCCTCAGCGCCGTCTTCAAGCCGCTGCGGCGGACCGCGCCGCTGCTGACGATGGCCACGCTCGGCGTCACCGCCGGGTTGCTGATCTGGCGCTGGAACGACCCCCGGGGCCTGATCAGCGGCGCCCTGCGGCTCGACGACCTGGCGATCTCAATCTCGCTGATCGCGATTCTGACGGCCGCCGCCTGCGTCCTCCTCTCGCTGCGCGAGCGGGCGACCGAGGAAGCCGGCTCTGGCGAGTACCACTCGCTGCTGCTCGGCTCGGTCCTGGGGATGACGCTGCTGGCCCAGGCCACGAACCTCGTCAGCTTCTTCGTCGCCCTCGAGATCCTCTCGATTCCGCTCTACATCCTCTGCGCCACCAACCTGCGGCGCGAGGGCTCGCTGGAGTCGGGGCTGAAGTACTTGATCGTCGGCTCAATCGGCTCGGCGACGCTGCTCTACGGGATGGCCTTCATCTACGGCGGTAGCGGCTCGACCGACTTCGCCGGGATCGCCGACGGGATCGCCCGCAACGGCCTCGACGGCGACCCGCTGATCCTGATCGGGATCGCGATGGCGGCGGTCGGGCTCGCCTTCAAGACCTCGATCGCCCCCTTCCACCAGTGGACCCCGGACGTCTACCAGGGGGCTCCCACCCCGATCACCGCCTTCATGGCAGTGGCGACCAAGGCCGCGGCGTTCGCGGTCTTCCTCCGCTTCTTCGACGTCGCCCTCGGCTCGCAGCTGGACGAGTGGCAGCCGGCGCTCGCCGCCCTTGCGGCGATCTCCATCGTCGTCGGCAACGTCGGCGCCCTCGGCCAGGACTCGCTGAAGCGGCTGATGGGGTGGTCCGGTGTCGCCCAGGCCGGCTACATGCTCGGCGGCGTAGTCGTCGTCTCCGACGCCGGCGTCAGCGCCCTGGTCTTCTACCTCGCCGCCTACGCCTTCATGAACCTCGCCGCCTTCGCCGTGATCGTCGCCCGCGAGCGCGAAACCCCCTTCGGCGACGACATCCGCGCGGTGCGCGGCCTCGGCGCCGAGCGGCCGCTGCTGGCCTGGCCGTTGACGATCTCGATGCTCGCCCTCGCCGGGCTGCCGGCGACCGCGGGGTTCATCGGCAAGCTCTACCTGATCGAGGCGCTGGTCGAGGGCGACTACACCTGGCTCGCCGTCTTCATCGCAGTCGGGACGATGATCTCGCTCGCCTACTACCTGCGGGTGGTGGCGGCGATGTGGATGGGGCCCGAGGATGAGGTCGCGCGGGGGACGACGCCGGTGATCGCCGGCGCCTCTCCCGAGGCCGACCCCGTCGACGCGGAGGCCGGCCGCCGCTGGTACCTGGTCGGCCCGGCCCTCCTTGCCGCCGCGGCGACGATCTTCTTCGGCGTGATCCCGCAGCCCCTGGTGGAGTTCGCCGAACAAGCCGGCGCTTCGCTGTTTGGATAGAAACGCCCGATCGGCGTCCTCCTCACCACCTTCGCGATCGTCGCGGCCGTCGCCATCGGCGTCTGGTCGGAGCAACGTTGGCCGCTGGGGGCGGCGAAGGCGTCGCGGAGCGCGCTGACGCTGCTGCTCTACGTCCTGCTGCCGCCGGTGATCTTCTTCAACATCGCCGGCAGCGAGATCGACGTCGGCCATGGGGTCGGGCTGGTGCTGGGGATCGTCGCCTCCTCCCTCGGAGCGCTGCTCGCCTGGTTGGCCGCCAGCCGGCTGCTGGACCTGACGAATCCCCAGGTCGGAGCGGTCGTCTGCACCGTCCTAACCGTCAACACGGGCTACCTCGGCTATCCCCTTGCTGTGGCGCTGCTGGGCCGGGACGAGCTGCCGGACGCGGTCCTCTACGACGTCCTCGTCAGCGGGCCGTGCCTGCTGCTGGGCGCTTTCGCCGTCGGCGCGGCGCTGGGGACCAAGGCGGGGGAAACGCCGCGCCAGCGCGTGGCCGCTTTCTTCACCCGCAACCCGCCCCTTTACGCGGCGATCGCCGGCCTGCTCGCGCCGGACGCCCTCGCCCCCGACATCCTCGTCGACCTCTCCCAGATCCTGATCGTCGCCATCCTGCCGATCGGCTTCTTCGCCGTCGGCGCCACCCTGGCCGAGAACGCCGAGCACGGCGAGCTGCCGATGCCGCCGCCGCTGACCCGGCCGGTGATGCTCGTGATCGCCACCCGCCTGGCGGTCGTCCCGGCGCTGTTGATGCTGCTGGCCTGGCCGCTAATCGACCTTCCCCCCGCCTACCGTCTTCTTTCGGCGATGCCCTCCGGTCTCAACTCCCTCGTCGTCGCCCACGCCTACGGACTCGACATGGAGATCACCGCCGAGGCCGTCACGTGGTCGACCGCAATCGTGGTGCTCGCGGCGCTCGGGTCGCTGCTGCTCTGATCAGAGCTTCGCGGCGATCAGGCCGAGCAGAGCGGCGGCAAAGCCCAGCATCCCAATGCCGAAAGTCCATGAAATCCGAGTCAACGACATCTGCAGTCCATCAAGGCGCTGGTGAACGAGGCCAAGACTCCAGTCCACCTGCTCAAACCTGCGATCCATTTTGGCGAATCCGTCATCGACTCGTTTGCTGAGTTCGTCGAGGCGCCCGTCGTTCCAATCCGTCATCTCTACCTCCCCGTCCGCGACCGCTGCCTCCATGCCAGGACCGTAGCAGACAAAAGCATACGTAATTGAAACGTCTCTGTAAATTTTCGACATGCTCCATCACGTTTCAATCGAGGTCAGGCCCGCGGACGTCGAGGCAGCCGCCGCATTCTTCGAGCTGATCGGGTTCGAGCGAGTGGAGCCGCCGGAGACGCTCCGCAGATACACCTGGCTCGAGCGCGAGGGGCCGCAGGTCCACCTGATGCCGGAGGAGAAGCCGACGGTGCCGGCGCCGGGTCACCTGGCGGTGGTCGCGCCCGACTTCGAGGCGACGGTCGCCCGCTTGCGCGAGCGGGGCTTCGAGGTCGAACCCAAACGCGAGCACTGGGGAGCGCCGCGTGCCCTCGCGATCGCCCCCGGCGGCCACCGGGTCGAGCTGATGGCCGCCCCGCCCCCGGCTCGGGTCTAGCCGACCGGCCGTTCGCCGCGCGTGCGCCCGCCCGGCTTGGCCGAGAAGAGGTCGGCGTCGGCGACGCTGAGCAGCTCGTCGACGGTGCGGCCGTCGGCCGGGTACATCGCGAAACCGGTGGTCGCTGTGAGCGGCCTCATCTCGTCGCTGCCGAAGCCGCGGACGCTGACCCGCCCGCGCAGCCGCTTCGCCACTTCTCCAGCCTCTTCGGCGTTGACCTCGGGGACGATCACGGCGAACTCGTCTCCCCCCTGCCGGAAGACCGAGTCTTCGCCGCGCACCTCCTTGCGCAGCGAGCCGCCGATCTCGGCGAGCAGCCGGTCGCCTTCGAGGTGCCCGTAGCGCTCGTTCACCTCCTTGAAGCCGTTGAGGTCGAGGAGGACGAGGGCGAACTCGCGCCCGTGGCGCTGGTGGCGGGCGATTTCCGCCGCGAGCCTCTCGTGCAGGGCCCGGTAGTTCCCGACGCCGGTCAGCTCGTCGCGCCGAGCCAGCGCCCACAGCGCTCCGTGGCTGGCCCGCAGGCGGCGAACGAGGAGGACGATCCCGACCGCGACGGCGGCGAGGCAGGCCGCCTCGGCCAGCGCGAGGATGATCTCGTCCCGACGAGAGAAGCCGCCGAACACCAGCGGCGCCAGCAGACCCAGGGCGATTGCGAGCAGCGCCGCTAGCAGGTAGGTGGCCCTGAGCGGCACGAGCCGCTGCCCGTCGTGGGGTCGCACCGGATCCACGGTCCTACGCGAAGAATCGATTGGTCGGCTGATGCGCAAAGACTACGGTCTGGAGGCTCCCTGGACCCGCGCCGTCGCCACCCCTCACTACGATGCGCAGGTGCGCTATCCGGTCGAAGACTTCACCGCCGAGGAGCGGGCGCTTCTCGCTCCCCACTTCACCAACCTCGAGCGGCCCGTCTTCGCCCTGGTGAACCTGCCGGAGACGGTCAAGGGGGCGCTTTTTGCCCGCTATTCCCGCTATTCCGGGACCGTCAGGCGGCTCTATCTCGAGGAGTTCGCAGCCGACGTGCCGCCCGGTGGCCGTCCCTTCGACGAGGAGGAGGGGGCCCGCGCGGCCCAGCTGTACGAGCGGGTGTTCGCCGGCTACGGGGACGACTCGATCGCCCAGCTCGGCGGCGCCCACATCGCCTGCGAGTGGGTCTCGAACATCCTCACCAAGGTCCTCCAGCGCGGCCGCCTCGCCGCCTACCTGGAGCAGTCGACCCGATACATCCCCTACGACAAGCCGCTGCCGGACGGCGGCTACCGCTTCTACCGCGACGGGGAGCTGGGTCCCGAGTTCGCCGCCGCTATGGACGAGATCTTCGCGATCTACTCGCGGTCGCTGGCAACGGTCGAGGAGTGGGCGGCGGAGCGCTGGCCGCGCGGAGACGAAGAGCCCGAGGCGGCCTGGCGGCGCTCGATCCGGGCCAAGGCGCTCGACCTGCTGCGCGGCCTGCTGCCAGCGGCGACCCTGAGCCACGTCGGCATCTACGCCACGGGGCAGGCCTACGAGCAGCTGATCATGCGGCTGTTGGCCTCCCCCCTGCCGGAGGCGCGCGAGTACGGCGGGATGATCCTGGGAGAGTTGAAGCAAGTGATGCCGAGCTTCGTCTCCCGGGTCGAGCGGCCGGACCGCGGCGGTGAGTGGATCTCCTATCTGGATCGCCGCCGCGAGCGGACCGAGCGCTGGGTCGCCCGGCTCGGGCTCGACCGCCGCGGCGAGGAAGACGACGCCCCCTCGGTGGAGCTGCTCCACGTCGACGGCAGCGAAGGTGACCTCCTCGCCTCCTCGCTCTTCGAGTCCGCGAGCGCCCCGGAGACCGAGATCCTCGCCCGGATCGACGTCCTCGATCGCGACGAGCGGGCGGAGCTGCTCGGCGCCCTGGTTGGCGAGCGGACCAACCGCCGCTACCGGCCGGGGCGCGGCTTCGAGGCGCTGCGTTACCGCTTCGAGATCGTCTCCGACTACGGCGCCTTCCGCGACCTACAGCGGCACCGACTGCTGACCTGCCAGTGGCAGCGGCTGACCCCGGATCTGGGCGCGGGAATCCCGGAGGAGGTCCGCGAAGCCGGCGTCGGCGACGAGTTCGAGCGGGCGCTCGAGCTCTCTCGCCAGGAGTACGAGCGCCTGCACGCCGCGGGCCTCGCCGAGCAGGCGCCGTACGCGCTCAGCCTCGCCTACCGGATCCGCTACACGCTCGACCTCAACGCCCGCGAGGCGATGCACCTGATCGAGCTGCGCTCGGGCCGTGAGGGCCACCCCACCTACCGGGCGGTGGCCCAGGCCATGCATGAGCGGATCGCCGCCGTCCACCCCGGCGTGGCCGCGGCAATGACCCATGTCGACACCTCGGTCGAGCCGCGGCTGGAGCGGATCATGAGCGAGATCCGCACCCACCGCAAGCAGGTCGGCGCCGGGCAAGCGGAGTAGCGCGCCACGGGGAGGGTGACGGGAGGCGCTAGCCGCGCTGCTTGCGCTTGCGTCGGTCGGAGGGCTCAGAGGGAGGCTCGTGGTCGCCTTCCTGCCCGCCCCCTTCCGGCTCCAGTTCCGCGGCCGCTTTCTCGCCTGGGGTTTCCCAGGGCACGGCTTCGCCAGCCTCCCAAGCCGGGGGGCGCCCGCCTGGCAAGACTCCGAGGACGAGAAGGCCGAAGTAGACGAACCAGACGAGGGTGACCATGAAGAAGAGCGGCCCGAGGAAGAGGGCGATCCCCGCGACCATCGCGAGCGACCCCCAGAAGCGGGAGAGGACCCCGGTTCGCATCGACCAGAGGCCGGTGTAGAAGAGGGCGATCGCGAAGCCGAAGGCGCCGGCGAGCCCGAGGCCGGAGACGGCGCCCGCTAGCGAGGCTTCGCCGACCGCGTTGGAGGCCTGGTCGTCTTCCAGCTTGCGGTCTTCGCAGGCTCGCAACGGGGCCTCCCCTTTCGCCGGGTCGTACTCGTCGACGAGGAAGTCGCCGCCCTCGTCTTTTCGCTCGTCTACGCACTCCTCATTTGCTTCCTGCTTGGTCAGCGTCGACTTCGCTTCGCCAGCGACGAACTCGTCGGCGGCTTCGTTGGTTGCGCCGATGCTGAGGCCGGAGGAGATCGCGAGGAAGATCGGCGCCACCACGACCAGGCCAATCAGCTGGCCGCGAACGCGGTCGCTGCGGGCCTGGACAGCGCGGAAGAGATAGGTAAGCGGGAGGGTCAGCAGAAGGAAGCCGAGGACCTGCATCAGCTTCGAGGCCAGGACGCCGCCGCTGTGGGCGTCCGCCGAGCGCAGCAGCTCTGCCTGGCCGCTCCCGCTCACCGGGTCCGCGAGCGTCGAGGCAAACAACAGAACCGCGCCGACGATGCCACCGATCGCCACCGGAATCGCCCAGCGCGCCTCCCAGGCCTTGACCTCAGCCTTGCTCTTTCCCATGCCTATCCCCTCTCGTGGAAGTAGAACTGGGGCAGAGCCCCTTCGATCACATCCTGGGTCATCTTCTGCGCCACCTCGAGATTGCCGCTGCGCACGGCGATGTCGTCGAGGGTGGCGATCCCGACCAGCTTGCCGCCGCTGACCACCGGCAGCCGGCGGACGCGGTGCTGGACCATCAGGGCGGCCGCCTCGTCCAGCTCCATCTCCGGGTCGCCGCAGATCAGCGGCCGCGAGGCGTAGTCCGCCGCCGGCGAGGTTGGGTCGACCCCAGCGGCGAGGACGCGCAGGGTCAGGTCCCGGTCGGTGAGCATCGCCACCGGCTCGTCGGCGGAGTCGACGACTAGGACCGAGCCGACGTGGTGCTCGCGCATCAGCCGGGCGACGTCGAGCGCGCTCGCCTGCCCGTTCGCGGTGACGACGCCGGAGGTCATGATCTCGCTCAGCCGCACGAGCCGTACGCTATCGAGCATGAAACAAGTCGAGGGCACCCGCGTCGTTCCCTTGGAGGCCGGCGCCGGCCCCGACAACCCGCCCTGTCCCGCCTGCGGGGAGCCGCTTTTCGGCTGGATCGGCAGGAAGCGTGGGCTTTCCGGAGCGGTGCGGCGGTGTGAGAGCTGCGGCCTCGGGGTCGTCGGCCAGCCGGGCGACGCCGAGGAGGCGCTGCGGGCGCTGGACGGATCGCGGGCTGGAGAGACGATCCGGATTGCCAACCGAGCCAGCTTCGCCAGCTCGCTCGGGGGCGCCGGCTGGTCCGCCCTGCAGCCTGAGTCTCGCTACCTCTTCACCCCAGAGGCGGTGCGGCGGTTGGTCGCTCGCCGGGACCAGGTGGTGAAGTCGGAGCGGTGGCGGCCCCTGGCCGGCCTGGCCGCCACCTGGCAGACGCTGCTCAACAGCGTCACCTTCGGCCACGACGTCGCCCTCGGCGCGCTCGGCAAGACAACCGCGATGCCGGGGGCGCAAGCCTGGCAGCGACGGATCGACGCCCTCGCCAGCGTCGTCCTCGCGATCCCGGCCTTGCTGCTGGCGATCCCGATCGAGCTGGCCGGGGGCCTCGCCGGCCGCGGCGCCGTGATCTCGCTGCGGACCGAGCTGCTCTAGCTCAAGCCTTCCCTGGCCTCTCGGACCAGGGTGACAGCCTCGGGGAAGAGGACGCGGATCGCGTCGCGCACCTGCATCGCCTGCTCGTCGGCGGTGCCGGTGAGGTCGAGGCGGCCGATCGAGGCGACGGTCATCTCGACCGCGAGCTTGATCGCGTTGTCGGCCCAGGCGACCCGCTGCGAGGACTGCATCTGCTCGGAGAGTTCCTCCATCCGGGCGCGGAACTCCTCTGGGTCGCCGAAGAGGTTGAAGCCCTCCATCAACTGCATGTAAGCAGAACCGCCTCACCGTCGATTCGGAGTTGGCACTTTCTGCGCGCCACCCGCGCGCCGGCGCCCCGTAGCGTCGGCGGCATGACCGGAAGGGATGAAATCGGGCGAGGGCTCGGCGGCGGCGAGCGGGGGTCTGCGAGCGTGGAGCAGGCCGGGCTGGCGGCCCTCGTCGCCCTGCTCCTGGTCGCCGCGATCTCGGCGATCGCCTCCGGCGGCGAGATCGACGCCGGCCGGCGGCTGGCGGGGGCGATCGGCGGGAAGATCGCCTGCGCGCCGCGGCTGCCCGACGCCTGCCGCCACCACCCGCTGGTTCCCGCCTACGGCTGGCCGCTGGCGCGCCTGGCGCGGGCCCTGGCGCCGCCGCCCCAAGCGCTACCGGGACCCTCCGGCCTGCCCCTCGTGCCGGTCGACTTCCGCCGCTGCCGCCGCGAGAGCTGCGCCGTGGCGGCCGGGCCGCACCTCACCGTCTCCGGCCGCCGCACCACCGCCTTCACCGAGATCCGCGACCGCCGCCACACCGGTGGCTGGGTCGAAGTCGTCTATTGGCTCTACCGGCCATCCATCGGGTGGGACCGCGTCGTCCGCCGGGCAACCCAAGTCGATGTAGAAGCCGCCGCCGACGTCGAAGTCCTCAAGCGAGACGACCCCGCCCTGGTCCCACTCGAGACCCTCCCCGGCCGCAACCACTTCGCTTTCCCCGCCTCCGAGCAGCCGCCCTGGCAATGGCACGTCGCCGGCCGCTATCCGGGGTGGTCCAGCTGATCGAAACCGGAATCCGACACCTCAGAGGTGTCGGATTCGGATCGATGCCGCGCTGGTTCGAGCTAGGGCGGACTGGCCGCCCGCGCTGCCTTGTCGCTCTCTGCCTCCTCTTGGGCATCGCGGATTAAGCCGCGCCAGTCGCTCGTCTTGAAGACGAGCAGGATCGCCGCGAAGCCGAGCACCACTGACCAGGCAGCCATCGCGATCTGGGTCCCGACCGAGAACGAGAGCACCGCCGTCCGCGAAGGACCGCTGAGAGTCGCGACCAGGAGGGCCTGCTGGGCGCCGGCGCCGCCAGGGGTGAGCGGGACGACGTTGGCTATCGCCTGCACGCTCATCACCAACATCACGTTGCCGAACGAACCCCCGATCCCGAAGGCCTCGAGGAAGAACCAGAAGGCTCCGAAGCGGAAGAGCCAACCAACCCCCTGCCAAGCGAACACCTCCCGCAGATAGCGGCCTGGCTCGGTGAGGATGACCACCCCCTGCCGAACGCTTGCCCAGAAGCGACGCACCCGGTGGGCGAGGAGGAAGATCCCAATGGCGATCGCGATCAGGAGCGCCGCGGTGGTGATCGCGAAAGCCTTCGGGTGATCGGCCCAAAACGAGATCTCGAAGGCCGGCAGGTGCGGAAGCCGGGGCAGCGGCGGCAGCAGCCCCTGGGTGATCGCGTAGAGCAGGACGAGGACCCCGACCGTGGTGTCGAAGACGGTCTGGACGAGGAAGGAGGAGGTGACCGCGGGGTAGGAGGAGTCGGGAATCTGCCGCTTGACGAGGAACACCTTGGTGACGTCGCCGGCGTGGGCGGGGACGATCGCGTTGATCCCGGCGCCGGCGAGGTAGGCGGCCGAAAGGGGCAGAAAGGGGATCCGCTTGTCCGGGTACGCGGCCCGCAGGACGTTGCGCCAAGCCCACGCCCGAGCGAGCTGCATCCCCAGCAGGCAGAGCAGGGCGACCCCGAAGGCCGTCCACTCGATTTCCGAGAGGTGGCGGAAGAATTCCGCGGCACGGTGGAAGAACGCCTCGAAGTTGCCTTGGAGATCGGCGAAGACCATCGCAGCTAGACTAGCCACGCTCGTGCCGGATACCGACACGCACACGCTGCCCCCGACCGCCGCTCCCGACCCCGCCGACGAGGCGATGTGCGCCCGTGCCCGCGAGCGCTACACCGGCGACCGCGGGAGCCGCTGGCGCAAACGGCGCAAACGCCACGCGCAGCTGCCGAACCTGATCATCGTCGGCGGGCTCAAGTGCGGGACGACGAGCATCCACCACTACCTCGGGCTCCATCCCGAAATCCAGATGTCGAAGCCGAAGGAGCTCAACTTCTTCGTCGAGGAGCTGAACTGGGACCTCGGCCTGGACTGGTACGCGAGCCGCTTCGACGACCGCTTCAAGGTGCGCGGCGAGTCCTCCCCGCACTACACCAACCTGCCCCGCTTCGAGGGGGTCCCGGAGCGGATCAAGCAGCACTGCCCGGACGCGCGCCTGATCTACATGGTTCGCGACCCGATCAAGCGAATCCTCTCCCACTGGGTGCACGCCACCGGCGCCGGATACGAGACCGGCGATCTGGTCGACGTCCTCTCCCAGCCCGACACCTCCTACATGAACCGCTCCAAGTACTGGCTGCAGCTGCAGCCCTACCTCGAGCGCTTCGGCCGCGAGCAGATCGCAATCATCACCCAGGAGGAGCTGCAGACCGAACGCGAGGAGACGATGCGCAAGGCCTTCGCCTTCGCCGGCGTCGACGAGAGCTTCACCTCCGAGCAGTTCGACCGCGAGTGGGAGAAGTCGAGCGCCAAGCAGGGCGACAAATACCAGTTCATGGAGAAGCTGATCAAGCTGCCGGGCTTCCGCTCCTTCGACCGCAACTTCGACCGCCTGCCGGAGTCGATGCGCTGGATCGTCGAGAAGGTCGTCCACGATCCCGAGAAGCCGCCGGCGCCGAAGCCGAAGCTTCCCGACGACCTCTTCGAGACGATCCGAGGCCGCTTCGGCGAGGACGTCGCCGAGCTGCAGAGGTTCGCCGGCCGCGAGTTCGCCGGCTGGCACGACTACAGCTGATCGCGCATCCGACTTTCGCCACACCGGGGTGTGGTCAATCTCGGAAGCGCGGGTAGATTCGGTGTCAATGCTGCGGCTGATGCCAGATCCGGGGCCCACGACGGTCTCCGAGCAGCTGGAGGCCTACCGGCCGTGGGAGGAAGCGCGCGAGGAGCGGCCGCTGGTGGCGATGAACTTCGTCGCCACCGTCGACGGGCGGGCGACGATCGAAGGGCGCTCGGGGCCGATCGGCTCGGAGGCCGACACCGCGATGCTGGTCGGCCTGCGCACCCGCTTCGAGGCGGTGATGATCGGCGCCGGGACCATGCGGGTGGAGCGCTACGGGCCGATGAAGCCGCTGATGGTGATCGTCAGCGGCCGCCTCGACCTGCCCTGGGACGCCCCGCTCTTCACCCAAGGCGGCGAGGTGCTGATCTTCACCGCGACGGAGACCGAGCCGCCGGAGACGGCGGCGGCGGTCGAGGTGGTCCGCCACGAGGGAGCCGTCAACCTGACCGAGGCCCTGCGCCACCTGCGCCAGGAGCGGGGGATCCGGGCGCTGCTCTCCGAGGGCGGCCCGCATCTCCACGCCCAGATGCAGGCGGACGGACTGGTCGACGACCTCTTCCTGACGATCGCGCCGAAGCTGAGCGGGGGCGGCGCGCCGCGGATCGTCGAGGGATCGCTGCCGGGAATAGCGGAACTCGAGCTCGCCTGGCTGTTGGAGGAGGAGGGCGAGCTCTTCGCCCGCTACCGGCGGCGCGACGGGCGGTCCTGAGCCCGGCATCGAATACCGTTCGCGTTCCCGAGCGGACGAGGAGAGGAACCCGATGGACTTCAACCCCAGCCCCGAGGTGGAGCAGCTGCGCGAGCGCGTGCTCGACTTCATGGACGCCGAGATCTACCCGCGGGAGCGCGAGATCATGGAAGCGCTCGACGCGGAGGTCGGGCCGGGCGTCCCCTACCCGCAGCGCCTGGTCGAGGTGCGCGAGAAGGCGAGGGGCGAAGGGCTCTGGAACCTCTTCATGCCCGACGAGCGCTTCGGGCCGGGCCTGAAGAACTGGGAGTACGGACTGCTCTGCGAGGAGATGGGCCGCAGCCCGATGGCCGCGCCGATGGCCTTCAACTGCTCGGCGCCGGACACCGGCAACATGGAGATCCTCGCCGAGCACGGGACGCAGGAGCAGCGCGAGCGCTGGCTCGAGCCGCTGCTGGAGGGGAGGATCCGCTCCTGCTTCTCGATGACCGAGCCGGAGGTGTCGGGCTCTGACCCGACCCTGCTGCAGGCCCGGGCCGAGCTCGACGGCGACGAGTGGGTGATCGACGGCCACAAGTGGTTCACCAGCGGCGCCGTCGGCGCCGACCTGGCGATCGCGATGGTCGTCACCGACCCCGACGCCCACCCCTACGCGCGCGCCTCGATGATCTGCGTCCCCACGGACACCCCGGGCTTCAACCTCGTGCGACCGATCTCGGTGATGGGCCATGCCGGCGGCCCCGGCCACTGCGAGATCCGCTACGAAGGCTGCCGGGTTCCGAAGGAGAACCTGCTCGGCGAGCGCGGCGCCGGGTTCGCGATCGCCCAGGACCGCCTCGGGCCTGGTCGCATCCATCACTGCATGCGCGCAATCGGCACCGCCGAGCGGGCCCACGAGATGATGTGCCGCCGCGCCAACGAACGCAGCGCCTTCGGCGGCCCGCTGGGCGAGAAGCAGTTCGTCCAGGAGTCGATCGCCGCCTCGCGGATGGAGATCGACCAGGCCCGCCTGCTCACCCTCTACGCCGCCTGGAAGATGGACACCGAGGGCAAGCGCGCCGCGCGCCAGGCGATCTCGGCGATCAAGATCGTCGCCGCGAACATGGTGATGGACGTGCTCGACCGGGCGATCCAGGTCCACGGCTCCCTCGGGATGACCGACGACACCCCGCTGGCGATCATGTGGCGCTTCAGCCGCATGCTCCGCCTAGCCGACGGCCCCGACGAGGTCCACAAGATGGTCCTCGCCCGCCGCGAGCTCAACCGCTGGGCCAAGCGCGCCGAGGCCGAGGCCGAAGGGAACCTGGAGCCGCGGCACGTGCCGCGGATGGTCTGAGCTCCACTCAGTCGTCGACGCCTCCAGCGCGCTGCCCGCCGCCGGAGCCGGATTCGTTCGCGTTTTCGGGCTGGCCCGCATCGTCCCTGGAGCTTGGCTCGTATCCGGAAGGTCCCCCTTCCGAGCGGCTCTTGCTGGAGTTACGCGACACCTCGTCGACGTCTCGCTCCCCAGCGCGACTCTGCTTCCGAGATCGATCTGGCTCGCTCTTCCGCGCTGAAGCCCGCTGACCCGCCTGGCGCCTGGGGTCGTTGGGCGCGGAGGAGACCTTCTTGCGCTGCTCCCGAGGCTTGTCCCCAGGAGCGGGACCACCTTCCTTCGAGGAGTCTCGATCACCGGCAGCCTTCTCCTCTCTCTCCGAAGTTGGGCCCGCATCGGTACGACGCTCAGGACCAGATGCGGTCTGCTCGCTCGAACCGCAGGCGATCAACGCGGTCCCGATCAAGACGGCGACCACCCCCACAACCAGATAGGCGAGATGAGAGGGCCGGGCGAAGCGCCCGGCCCTCTCGTGGAATCGACCTCGCACGACTACCTTGCGATCCAGGTCAGCTCACTTTGGCGCAGATGATCGTGCCTTCCAGGCTCCAACTTTCGGCGGTTCCGCCCTTCTGCTCGTAGCCGTCGAATTCCGCGCCGCTCAGATCTTCGAAAATGAATACTTCGTCGATGGTCGCTTCCTTGACTTCGTCTTCTCCGACTTCGTCGTTGGCGCCATCGATGTCAAAGCCGGTTCCGACCACTTTCTTGCCGGAAGGACATTCGACGATGACCGACTTCCTCGAGGTCGAGTCGAATTCGGTCGCTTCGAAAACGAGTTGCAATTCGCTCAGCCCTGGGGGGCCCTGGGGGCCGGCGGCGCCCTGCGGGCCCGCTGGCAGCTGACCGGCGCCGAAGTCAGCGGCTTTGAGCGAGCCGTTTTTCACTTTCGACGAAACGACGGCGTTTTTCTTCAGCTGTTTGGTGCCGACGCTGTTTTTGGGCAGCTGCACGGCGGCGAATGCCGCACCGCCCAAGACGACGAACACCGCGATCGACGACATCACGTTCGCATACGTGAGGTGCATCCGTATCCCCTTCACAGCAGTTCCCCCTTCTCTGGATGAATGAGGATTCCTAAGTGGATCTATGTAATTCGCTCAGGAATCCTTTGGGAACCTTTCAGAACTCTGGGAGTCTTGTCAAGAAGGCCGGGCGTGCAAAAGAGGGACGCCCCGGCCGAAGCCGGAGGTTTCAAGCGCGCCGAGGCCGAAGCCGAAGGAAATTTGGAGCCGCGGCACTCGCCGCGGATGGTCTCAGCAGCCCAAGGAGTTCAGGAACCGAGGTCGCCGGAAGGCTGGGGTGCCGGCTTCTTTTCGGGACTGGCTTCTTGGGCCCCGCCCGCGAGATCGGTCCGTCGTGAATTCTTCGGAGGCTTCTTCTGGGAGGGGTCAGAGCTGACCGCGGTGTCGCCACGCGGACGTCCACCTGCACCAGCCTTGCCCTTCCGTGAAGGGCTGTCGTCCTTGGAGCTGCCGTCGGAAGCGCCGTCGGCGCTGTTCTCCTGCGGCTCGCCGCTCTTGGCAGCACCCCCCGCGTCGTCGCTGCGACCCTGCTTGCCGCTCTTGCCCGAACCCTTCTTTTCGGACTTAGAGCCGGCCGAGCTCTGCGGCTCGCTCGGCGCGGTCACGGTATTCGAGCCGCTCGTCTCCTCGTCGCCACCGCACGCCGGCAGGGCAAAAGCGACGCAGGCGAGGAGGAGCGCAGTCACCGCCGCGCGGCGGCCCCGAGGAAGAAGACGCCGCGCG
>DASSVR010000007.1:0-17191 GCA_035705945.1 Solirubrobacterales bacterium | reverse complement strand
ACGGTCTCGAGGGAGACCTTCGCCAGGCGAGGTTGGACTTGCTCGAGCAGCTGGCCGAGGAAGGTTGCTCGCTCGAGGAGCTGAAGGAGGCGGTCGCCGCGGGCCGGCTGACGCTGCTGCCCGTCGAGCGGGCGGTCGCCGGCGAAGGCTCTCGGTACACGGCGCGCGAGATCGCCGAGATCGCCGGGATCGACCTCGAGACGCTGCTTCGCTTCCGCTCGGCCCTCGGGATCCCGATCCCCGACCCCGACGAGCGGCGCGGGACCGAGGCCGACCTCGAGGCTGCCCGCCGGATGAAGCAGTTCCTCCAGCTCGGCCTGCCGGAGGACGGAATGCTGCAGGTGGCGCGGACGATCGGGATGGGGACCGCGCGGATCGCCGAAGCCAACCGCGAGCTGATCATCCGCACCCTGACCCAGCCGGGGGATACCGAGCGCGATCTCGCCGTTCGCTTTGCCGCCGCGGCCGAGTACATGCTGCCGCTGGCCGGGCCGACGGTTGTCTACGCGCTGCAGGCGCACCTGCTGGAACAGATCCGCCACGACGTGATCGGGACGGCGGACCTTGCTGCGGGGGAGATCGGCGGCACCGTCGACCTCACCGTCTGTTTCGCCGATCTCGTCGAGTTCACCCGCCTGGGCGAGGAGATCGCGGCCGAGGAACTGGGAATGGTCGCCGGACGGCTGGAGGAGATGGCGACCGCGGTGGCGGAGCCGCCGGTGCGGCTGGTGAAGACGATCGGCGACGCGGTGATGCTCGTCTCGACCGAGCCCGAGCCGATCCTCGCGGCGGCTCTGGCGCTGATCCAGGCCGCCGAGGAGGAAGGGCAGCAGTTCCCCTGGCTGCGCGGCGGGCTCGCGACCGGGCCGACGCTGCCGCAGTCGGGCGACTACTACGGCCGCGCCGTCAACCTCGCCAGCCGCATCACCAACGTCGCCCGTCCCGGCAGCGTCGTCGTCGACGAGGCGACTAAAGAGGCGGCCGGCGACGGCTTCGACTACTCCTACGTGGGCGAACGGCGCCTCAAGGGGCTCGACTACCGGGTGAAGCTGTTCCGTGCGCGCAGCCCCGGCGAAGGCAAGGACCGAGAGCCGCGGCTTCGCCGCTAGGCGGGCTTGCGCGCCGAGACCAGCAGGTTGTAGAAGAGCTCGGCCGGGAGGTGGGGCTCGAGCAGGCGGGTGTCGACCCGCTGCAGGGCGATGTAGCTGCGGAAGGCGAAGCGGCGCCAGCGGAACGAGATCGACTCGGGCTCGGCGCTCGACTCGACCGTGCGCAGCCACCACCCCCAGGCGTTGGAGAGCAGCTCCTCGCCCCCGACCCGACGCTGCTCGAAGCCTCCGTCGCGGAGCAGGCGGCGCAGGTCGGCGGGGGCGAAAGCGTGGACGTCGACCTCGCCCTCGAGCGAGTGGCCATCCGATTGCTCGGACTCCGGGACCGCGCGCGGTGCGGCGCCGTTCAGGCGCCGCCAGACGGGTGCAAGCGCCAGACCGGCGCGCTTCGGCATCGCAGCCAGGCGGTCGCCGTAGCGGGAGGGCTCGCCGGCGAAGGCGAGCAAGCCACCGGGCCGCAGGACGCGGCGGAATTCGGCGAAAGCCCTTTCGAGGTCCGGGATGTGGTGAAGGACGGCGTGGCCGAAGACGAGATCGAAGCTCTCGTCCTCGAAGGGGAGAACCTCGGCCTCGGTGGTGACCGTCTCCACGTCATCAAGCCCCAATGCCTCGGCGGTCGCCGCCAGCCGCTGCAGCATCCCCGGCGAGATGTCGGTCGCGGTCAGCCGCTCGATCACCCCGAGCTGGACCAGGTTGAGCGAGAAGTACCCGGTCCCGGAGCCGATCTCCAGCGCATCGCCGAAGGAGCGGCCTTCCAGGCCGCCCAGCGCCTTGACCAGCTTCAGGCGCACCTGCCGCTGTCCCACCTCGCCGAAGTCGATGCCCCACTTGGCGTCGTACTCCTCGGCGGCCGCGTCGTGGTAGCGGGTGTTGACGTCCTTAATGTGCTCGGGACTGGCGGTGGGGGAGGCCGGCATCGCGCGGGAACTCTAATAGCGTCCCCGTCGTGGAGCGTCGCTACGTCCAGCTCGATCAGCCGCCGGGGGTGCCGCCGCTGCCGCTGACCGGCGAGCGGACGCTGCCCGATGTGCCGGAGGAGAACTACTGGTTCCGCCGCCACCTGGTCGTCTACGAATGGATTGCCCAGCGTGTCGGCGGCCTGCGAGTGGTCGACATGGCCTGCGGCGAGGGCTACGGCTCCGACGTCCTCGCCGGCGCCGCCGCGGCCGTGGTCGGCGTCGACGCCAACCCGGAAGCCCACGAGCACGCGCGGCTCCGCTACCGGCGGCCGAACCTGCGCTTCGAGCGGGACCTGGTCGAATCGTTTTCCGAGCGGTGCGGCGCGATCGTCTTCCTGCAGACGATCGAGCACGTCCAGGACCCCGGCGCGATCCTCGAGCACTTCAAGTCGATGCTCGACCCGGGCGGGGTCGCCTACGTGTCGACTCCGAACCTGCTGACGTTGGCGTCGCCCGGGGCTGAAAAGTCCGACAATCCCTGGCACGTGAAGGAGTACCAAGCCGAGGAGTTCCGGGCGCTCTGCGAAGAGCACTTCGCGCGGGTCGACCTGCTCGGTCTATTCCACGCACGCAAGCTGCGCGCACACGAGCTGGCGATCAAGGTCGGCTGGGACGCCGTCCACAAGCGCCTCGGCTTGACCAAGGCCTTTTACGATCGCTTCACCCCGGCGATTGCGGCCTCCGACTTCCGCCTGCGGGAGGGGAACCTGGACCGCGCCCTCGACTTCCTCGCGGTCTGTCGCCCGGAGGCATGAGCCGCGCGAAGACCGCCGGCGACCTGGCGATCGTCCTGCACAGCCACATGCCCTACGTCGAGGGCTTCGGGACCTACCCCTTCGGCGAGGAGTGGCTGTTCGACGCGGTTGTCCGCTCCTACCTGCCGGTGCTGGAGGTAGCGCGGGAGCTGACGATGACGGTGACGCCGGTCCTCGCCGACCAGCTCGAGGACAGGAGCGCGGCCGAGCGCTTGCGCCGCTTCCTGGTCGAGTGGCGGATTGGCGCCGCAGAGGCCGACCTTCCCCAGGTGCCGGCCGAGTGCCGGGCGGCCTGCGAGGGGGAGCGGCGGCGCTATGGCCACGCGCTGGAGCTGCTCGACGCGGCCGGCGGCAACCCGCTCGCCCCTTTCCAGCGGGCGGCGGGGGAGGGCCGGATCGCACTGGCCGCCTCCACCGCGACGCACGCGGTGCTGCCCCTACTGGCGACGCGGCGGGGGGTGCGGCTGCAGCTGGAGACCGGGATTCGCTCGCACCGGCGTCGCTTCGGCTGGAACGGGGGGTTCTGGCTGCCGGAGTGCGCCTACGCTCCCGGACTCGAGTGGCGTTTGGCCGAGGAGGGGGTGCGGTGGTTCTGCGTCGACCAGAGCGAGCACACCGAGCCACTGGAGGCACTCGCGCCGATACGCACCCAGGCGGGTCCGGTGGCGCTGCCGATCGACTGGGAGGCGATCTCCTGGCTCTGGTCGCTCGACGGCTACCCCTCCGATCCCGCCCATGCGCAGTTCGCAGGTAAGTCGCTGCGCGGAATCAGGATCTGGCGGGTCGGGGGCGGCGCCTACGAGCCGGCCGTGGCCGAGGCGGCGGCGAGACGGCAGGCGGGGGAGTTCTTGGCCGCGGTCGCGGGGCGGCTCCGCGACTACTCGGAGAGTCGCGGTCGCCGCGGTCTCCTCGTCTTCGCGATCGACACCGAGCTGCTAGGCCACTGGTGGTCGGAGGGGCCGGTCTGGCTGCGCGCGGTGCTCGAGGGGGCCGAGGGGGCGGGCGTCCGGTTGCTGACCGTTCCCCAGGCCCTAGCCGAGCACGACCCCGTCGAGCGTCTCCTCCACGCCTCGACCTGGGGCGAGGGCAAGGATCTGCGGACGTGGGACTCGCCGGCCGTCGCCGATCTCGCCAACGCCGCGCGCCGGATGGAGCTGCGCCTGCTGCGGGCGGTGTCCGAGGGCCTCCGGGGAGCCGCCCTGCAGCGGGCGGCGCGAGAGCTCCTTGCCGCTCAAGCGAGCGACTGGGCATTCCTCGACCAGCGCAAGCAGGCCGGTGATTACGCGTACCAAAGAGCGACCGACCACTCCCGGGCGATGTTGGAGGCCATAGACTGCGACCGCGCCACCGATCCGCGTATGCGTTCACTCTCCCCGGACCTCAGCACCGCTCCCTTCCTGGAGCCCTGACCCAGCCACCGAATTGAGCACTCGCGTCCTGATCCTCTCCTGGGAGTACCCGCCGCTGATCGAGGGTGGGCTGGCTCGCCACGTGCGCAAGCTCTCCGAGGCATTGGTCGAGCGCGACGTCGACGTCCACGTCCTCACCCGGGGAGGGGAGGAGTCACCGGAGGAGGAGCGGCGCGAAGGCGTCGTCATCCACCGCATCCGCGAGCCGAAACGGCCGACCGACCTGGGTGAGTTCGTCGCCTGGATCGAGCGGATGAACTCCGACATGCTGGCGGCGGGGGTCGAGCTCGGCGACCGCTTCAGCTACGACCTCGTCCACGGTCACGACTGGCTCGTCGCCAACGCCTGCGACCACCTAGCCAAGCGCTTCCAGGCGCCGTTGGTGACGACGATCCACGCCACCGAGCACGGCCGCCACCAGGGCTGGGTCGACAAGCATCCGCAGGCCTACATCCACGGCGTCGAGCGGTGGATCACCAACCGCTCGCACCGGGTCATCACCTGTTCCCATTACATGCGCGAACAGGTGGCTGACATCTTCGCGGTCGAGGAGGCGCGGATCAGCGTGATCCCGAACGGCATCGACCCCGACGACCTGCCCGCGCAGCCGGCTGAGGACCTGGCGCGGCTGCGCTCGGAGTTCGCCGCGCCCGAAGAGAAGCTGGTCCTGCTGATCGGCCGCCTCGTCTACGAGAAGGGCTTCCAGCTGGCGCTGGAGGCGATGCCCCGGGTGCTCGAGGAGGCGCCGGGGACCCGTTTCCTGGTTGCCGGCTCGGGAACCCACGAGGCCGAGCTGAAGCGCCAGGCGCAGGAGCTCGGGCTGATGGACCACGGCACCTTCCTCGGCTGGATTGGCGACGACGTGCTGCACTCGCTCTACCGGATCGCCGACCTCACCGTGGTGCCGTCGATCTACGAGCCCTTCGGGCTGGTCGCCCTGGAGGCGATGGCTTCCGGATGCCCATGCATCGTCGCCGACACCGGTGGACTGCGCGAGGTGGTCCCGCACGAGGAGGCGGGGCTCCGCTTCCGCGCCCACGACCCCGACGCGCTGGCGGAGGTGGCGATCCGGGTTCTCTCCGACGACGAGCTCGGCCGCCGCCTGGTCGCCGAAGCCTACGAGCACCTGCGGCGCTTCGATTGGGGCGACGTCGCCGAGCAGACGGCGGCGATCTACGCCGAGCTGGCCGGCGCCAAGACCGCCTGAAAGAGGCGACTCAGCAGCTGTCTCCCCGGTGGCGCTGCAGGGTTCGCTCGCTGATGCTGAAGCTGCCCTCGGCGCTGTTGCCGGGGACCCAATGGATGCCCTCCAGCAGCTCCAGCGGCGAGACCCCGAGAGAGCCCGCGAGCTTCATCAGGGTGTCGACTCGGGCGAGGCGGGTGCCATGCTCGAGCATCCCGATCTCGGTCCGGTGCAGAGATGCGAGGTTGCCCAGCTCTTCCTGGGACATCGCGGCGCGGCGCCGGCAGCGGAAGAGGTTGCGCCCGAACCTGATCGCGACCTCCTCGGATCGAAGTCTCCCGTCGGCCATGCAGGCACTGTTTCGTCTGGAATTCATTGTCGGCCAGACAATACAAGTCGGACCTGACCGAGTTCTTGCAGGCGGTTGCTACTCGCCGTGCGTGAGCTCCGGCGGCTGCATCGTCGTCCACGCTTCCGGGTCCGGTTCGACCGGCCTCTCCCAGCGCAGCTGGCGAGGTTCCTCGCGCATCCGAAGGATGCGGGCGGGGATGCCGCCGACGACGGCGTTGGCGGGGACATCCTTGGTGACCACGGAGTTGGTGCCGATCACCGAGTTGTCGCCGACCCGGACGCCGCGGAGGATGCAGGCGTTGTAGCCGATCCAGACGTTGTTGCCGACCTCCACGTCGCGCTTGTAGATCCCCTGCAGGCGGATTGGACGCTCGACCTCGACGATCCCGTGATCGAAGTCGATGAACATCGCCCGATCGGCGATCACGCACTCCTCCCCGATCCACACCCGTTGGTAGGCCGAGATCGTGCACTCCTGGCCCATCACCGTCTTTTCGCCGATCTCGACGGTGCCCTCGTGGCAGCGGATCTTGGTTCCGTCGCCGATCCAGACGAAGCGACCGAAGCGGACCTCGCCGCGCGGCTCGATCTTCAGTTCCAGCCGCCTGCCGAGGAAGATAGGACCGCTCGAACGCCAGCGCCAGCCCGCCGGCGTCAGCAGGCGGCGCCAGAGGTAGCGCCAAAAGAGCCGCGCGTAGCGCGGGGTCAGCATCTGGTTGCGAGCCAGGAAACGGAGCACGGCGAGCCAACTCTAGAGGCCGTGACTAGACTGGGCCGCGCTTGCCCGACGCCGCCAAAACCGCTCCGCTTGCCGAGCGCCTAGTCGCCGGCGAAAAGCGCGCGCTGGCGCGGGCGATCACCTTGATCGAGTCGGACGATCCCGCCGGCTGGGAGCTCGTCCGCGAGGTCTACCCGCGCACCGGCAAGGCCCGCATCATTGGCTTCACCGGCCCGCCGGGGGTAGGAAAGAGCACTTTGATCGGAGCGCTGACGGGAGAGCTGCGCAAGACCGAACGCGAGGTCGCGGTGCTCTCGATCGACCCCTCCAGCCCGTTCACCCGCGGCGCCCTGCTCGGCGACCGCATCCGGCTCACGGACCACTTCCTCGACCCCGGCGTCTTCATCCGCTCGATGGCCTCGCGCGGCGCCCTCGGCGGGCTTTCCGAGGCGGCGCTGCAGGTGGCGTTGATCATGGACGCCGCCGGTAAAGACGACGTCCTGATCGAGACCGTCGGCGTCGGCCAGGCGGAGATCGACATCGTCGACCACGCCGACACGATCGTGCTGGCGCTGATGCCGGGGTCAGGCGACTCGATTCAGGCGCTGAAGGCGGGCGTTATGGAGATCCCCGACGTGATCGTCGTCAACAAGGCAGATCACCCGATGACCGACACCATGGTGCGGGAGGTTCGCGGCGTCCTCGCCCTCTCGCAGGATCCCGAAGGCTGGAAGGTGCCGATCCTGCGAACGGAGGCCGCCCGCGGCGAGGGGATCGAGGATCTGGCCGCGAAGATCGACGAGCACCGCGCCTTCATCGAGCAGGCCGGGACTTTGGCCGAGCGCCGCGCGCGCAACCTGCGCAGCGAGGTGCTTGGCATCGCCACCTCGCGCATGCGCCGCCGGCTCGAGCAGACGGTGTCGGAAGACCCAGCGACGGTGGAGCTGCTGGAGCGAGTTGTGCGGCGGGAAATCGACCCCGCCACCGCCGCGAGCGAGCTGCTGGAGAAACATGCCGATGGATGATGCCGGCGCCACGCTGAGCACCACTGAGGCGATGGGCTGGATCGGAGCGGAGCTGGCCGAGCTCGGTGGTGGCGTCGTCGGTCAGGTCCACGGTCTCTACGTGGACGCCGAGAGCGGCGAGCCGGCCTGGGTGGTCGCGAGGCTGGGGCGCCGCCGCCGCGCCCGCGTCGTCGCCATCCCCTTCTCTAATTGCGCCGGCGCCCCCTTCGGCGTTAGGGTCGCACAGGAGGGCGACGACGTCCGCAGCGCCCCGGTTGTCGACCCCACCCGGCCGCTGCGCCGCGAGCACGAGCTGACGATCTGCGCCCATTTCGGCATCGGCGAGAAGGTGGGCCGGGCTGCCGAGGTGGTCACTCGCGCGGTCGGGGCGGTGACCGCGACTCCGCCGATTCCTAAGTAGAATTTTATTTTATGAAGATCGCCTGCGGGGCCTTGGGGGTGGCGCTGGTATCCCTGCTTTTGGCTGGATGCGGCGGGGGGGACGGGGATCAAGTTGCCGAAACGCAGCCTGAAGAGCCCGGAAAGGTTCGCAGCCTCAATGTCGCTATGGACGGCTGGGATAGTCCCGAAACCGTAGGCATCGTGATGTCTGAAAGCGGCTATTTCTCGGACGTCGGGCTCAGCGTCTTCACCCTCAGCCCCGTCACCCCGGCGCTTTCCATCCCAGACGTGGTCAACGGGGCCGATGCCTTGGCGGTGGCTCATGGACCGGAGGCCGTAATGGCGAGGGACAGGGGAGCCCCGATTCGCATCGTCGGCGCTCTCGTCTCACAGCCCACCGCGGGATTGATCTGGCTGAGGAATACGAAGATCGAAAGCATCGCCGACCTGAAGGGAAAGACGATCGCGATCCCCGGCTTGTCCTTTCAGGAGGAATTTCTCCGGATCGCTCTGGCCCACGAGGGATTGACGCTTGGAGACGTCGAGGTGCTGAAGGTTGGAAATGACCTAGTGCCCGCCCTCGTCAGCGGGCGCGCCGACGCCATCTTCGGCGGTTCCTTCAACGTCGAGGGAGTGGAGCTCGAATCTCGAGGGCTGGAGCCGGTCGGACTCACGGTTGAAGATGTCGACATCCCCGAGTACGACGAACTGGTTCTGGTGGCTCGAGCCGACGTAATCGCGAAGGAACCGGACCTGATACGCGACTTCATGTCGGCGCTGGCCGAAGGGACGGGGGCGGCGCTCAAGGACCCCGAGGGCGGCGCCAAAGCGCTCGACGCCAGCGTCGAATCGACTCCTAAATGGGGGTACAAGCTAACTCTCGCCGGCGTCGAAGAGACGCTTCCACTCCTCTCCGAAAGCGGCTACACGGATCCAGCCAAGCTAGGTCGTCTCGTCGACTGGATGTTCGAAAAGGGGATGATCCAGAGCGATTTGGAGATCTCCGAGCTGCTGACAAACGATTTCGCGGCGGAGGAACCCTGAGCGGGCGTCAAAGCTGCAGCGACTTGACCTGCAGCAGCTCCTCGATCCCGTAACGTCCGTTCTCGCGGCCGTGGCCGGACTGGCCGTAGCCGCCGAAGGGGGCAAGGGGGTTGAAGGCACCACCGTTGATCTCGATCTGCCCGGTGCGGATGCGGCGAGCGACGGAGATCGCGCGGTCGGTGTCAGCTGACCAGACGCCGCCGGCGAGGCCGTACTGGGTGGAGTTGGCGATTCGGACGGCATCGTTTTCGCCCTCATAGGGCTGGATCGCCAGCACCGGCCCGAAGATCTCCTCCTGCCCGATCGTCATCTCCGGCGTCACTTCTGAGAAGACCGTGGGGCGGACGAAGTAGCCGCGCTCGAGGCCGTCCGGGGCCTCGGCGCCGCCGGTGAGCAGCCGCGCGCCCTCCTCGACGCCCTTCTGGATGTAGCCGCGGACGCGGTCGCGCTGGAGGTCGGAGACGAGCGGCCCCAGCCGCGTCGAGGAATCAAAGGGATCGCCGGGGGTGAAGGTCTCGGCCGTCGCCCGGGCCAGCTCCTCCGCCTCGCCGAGCCGCTCCCGGGGGACGAGCATCCGGGTCAGGGCGCTGCAGGTCTGGCCGGAGTTGAGGAAGCACTTGGCGACGCCGTCGGGAACGGCCCTCTCGAGGTCGGCGTCGTCGAGGATCACGTTCGGGGACTTGCCACCGAGCTCCATGGCCACCGGCTTTACCGTCGCCGCGGCCAGCTCGCTGACCCGGCGCCCGGCGCGGGTCGACCCGGTGAAGGAGACCATGTCGACCCCGAGGTGCGAGGTGATCGCCTCGCCGACTACCGGGCCCGTGCCCGTGACCAGGTTGAAGACCCCCGCTGGCAGTCCCGCCGCCTCGATCACCTCGGCCAGCAGAAAGGCGTTCAGCGGCGTCACCTCGCTCGGCTTCAGCACCACCGTGCAGCCGGCTGCGAGGGCCGGGGCGACCTTGGCCGCGATCTGGTTCAGCGGGTAGTTCCAGGGGGTGATCGCGCCGATCACCCCGATCGGCTCGCGGAGGATGCGGGAGTTGCCGACCTCCTCCTCCCATTCGACCTCCTCCATTAGCTGCGGCGTCGCCGCGAACTGCGAGGCGGGAAGCCCGACCTGGATGATCCGGCTCAGCTTCAGGGGCATTCCGAGCTCCTGGGTGATCGTCGCGGCGATCTCGTCGGCGCGCTCGTTCAGTCCCTCGGCGATAGCGGCGATGAAACGAGCACGCTCCTCCAGTGGCGTCTCAGACCAACTCGGGAACGCCCCGCGGGCGGCGGAAACGGCCCGATCGGCGTCCTCCGGCCCGCAGCCGGGGATCGTTCCGATCACCTCCTCGGTGGTTGGATTGACCACCTGCATCGGTTCGCCGCCACTCGGCTCGACCCACTCGCCGCCGATGAAGATCCTGTCCTTGACCTGAAGCTCAGCCGCCGTCGCCATCGTTCCTCCTCGTCCCCTTTGCTGGAGATCAAACGGTAGCGGGCAGACCGTAGAGGGGAACAATTACTTATATGCGATAATCGCTGATAAGTTATGGAACTCGAGCCAGGAAAACTGCTGCGTGAAACTCGGATCCGCCATGGCCTCAGTCAGGAGCGCCTGGCTATCCGTGCCGGCACGACCCAGTCAGCGATCTCGCGAATCGAGCAGGAACGGGTGTCGCCCACCGTGCAAACGCTGGCGGAGCTGCTTCACCTGCTTGGAGAGGACTTGGTTCTTTCGACCGAGCTTCGAGACTGGGGAATCGATCGAACGCTGATCGATGAGCGTCTGCGAATGAGCGAGGAGGATCGCATCGAGTACGGCCGTGCTTTTGCGGATCAGGTCATTGCGATGAGTCCTTTGCCGAAGAGACGAGGTTGGGAGAAATGATGGAAACGCTTCCCCCCAAAGCACCGGACGTGCGGCAACTTCTCGAGCGCCTGATTCGTCACGGGGTCAACTTCGTGTTGATCGGAGGCATGGCAGGAATAGCTCGCGGATCCAGCTATCCGAGCTACGACTTGGACGTCGCCTACGCGCGAGATAAGGCGAACATAAGACGTCTGGTCTCAGCGCTGGGGGAAATAGGGGTTCGCCTTCGGGGTGGGCCTGCCGATCTGCCGTTCCAGCTCGACGAGCGGACCATCGAAAATGGAGCCAACTTCACCTTCGTCACGCCCTTCGGGGATTTCGATGTCCTCGCCGATGTGGCGGGGATTCGCTCGTTCGACGAGTTGATGGCGGCATCTGAGGAGAGGGAGGTCTACGGACTGCCCGTTCGGGTCGCCTCTCTCGATCATCTGATCGCGATGAAGCGCGCAGCAAACCGGCCCAAAGACCGGAACATGCTGGAGGAGTACATCGTCCTCGCCGACGAGATCCGCAAGCGCGAAGCGGAGGAGCCCAGCTAATCGGCCCCTGCCGCGCCCACGGGGACCTTCGCCCCCGGACCCGGAACCTGCTTCGCGTCCCGCGCGGTGAGGACCTTGCCGCAGCTTTCGCAGATGCCGCGCTCGCTGACCGTGCCGCCGCACTCCTTGTGGATGATCAGCCGCCGCGGCCCCTTGGGCGCTGGTGAGTAGCGGTCGCCCCAGTGCAGCAGGGCGATCAGGGCCGGCCAGAGGTCGAGGCCCTTCTCGGTCAGGAAGTACTCGAACCGGGCCGGGCTTTCCTGGTAGGCGCGCCGTTCGAGGATGTCCTCCTCGACCAAACGGTCCAACCGGGCGGAGAGGACGTTGCGGGCGATGCCCAGCGAAGCCTGCATCTCGCCGAAGCGCCGGTGGCCGTGCATTATCGCGCGGACGATCAGCAGCGACCAGCGCTCGCCGATCACCTCCAGGGCCTTGGCGACCGAGCAGTCGAGGCCGGGATAGTCGCGGCGCAGCACTCTGTGATCTTCGCACAGTTGGTTGCATCAAGCAACTCGCTCGAGTAGGCTCGCGGGTAGACGAGTTGCTTGATGCAACCGAGCCAACCCAGCCGATCGGAGGCAACCATGAGGCTGATCCCGAGGACCAGGAACCGGCGCCGGCACCAGAAGACCCGTATCGCGATCAGCGAGGCGGAGATCAGCGCCGACCTTCACTACCCGGCGCAGCCGCGGGAGTCGCGGCCGCTGAAGAGCTCCCCGCGCTCCAGCTAGGCGGTGGAAAGGTGCCGCGCCAGCTCGACCAGGAGCCGGACGCCGAAGCCGCTGGCGTCGCTGCCCGTGTACTCGCGGCCGACATCCCAGGCGGTGCCGGCGATGTCGAGGTGCGCCCACGGCGTCTCGCCGACGAACTCCGAGAGGAAGGAGGCCGCGGTGATCGTCCCAGCCTTGCGCTTGGAGGCGAGGTTCGAGAGGTCGGCGACCTTCCCTTTCATCAGGTCGCTGTACTCGGGGTGCAGAGGCAGGCGCCAGACCAGCTCGCCGCTCTCGTCACCGGCGCGGGCGACCTCCGCGGCGAGGGTGTCGTCGTTGGAGACAAGGGCCGCATAGGTGGAGCCGAGGGCGATCGTCACCGCGCCGGTCAGGGTCGCGAGGTCGACCACCCGCTCAGCGCCGAGCTCGATCGCGTAGGCGAGGGCGTCGGCGAGGATCAGCCGCCCCTCGGCGTCGGTGTTGTTCACTTCGACGGTCTTGCCGCTGTACTGGGTGATGACGTCGCCGGGCTTGACCGCGGCGCCGGAGGGCATGTTCTCGGTCGAGGGGACGACCGCGATCAGGTCGATCGGCAGCCCCAACTCACCGATTGCCTCGACGGCCTCGAGCACCGCCGCGGCGCCGGACATGTCCATCTTCATCTCGTGCATCCCGGCGGCGGTCTTCAGCGAGATGCCGCCGGTGTCGAAGGTGACGCCCTTGCCGACCAGCCCCAGCGTCGGCCCCGAGCCGCCGCCGGAGTAGCGCAGGACGATCAGCTTCGGGTCCTGGGGACCGCCCTGGCTGACCGCGAGGAGGCCGCCCATCTTCTTCTCTTCGAGCTCGGGTCGGCCGAGGACTTCGACGGCGATGGCCTCCGAAGCTGCCGCGATCTCCTCGGCGCGTTCGGCGAGGAAGGTCGGCGTGGCGACGTTGGCGGGCGTGCTCTGCAGGTCCCGTGCCCGGTTCTGCGCCTCGGCGGCGATGCGCGCGGTCTCCGCCGCCTCCGACAGCTCGGCGGGTCCCAGCAGCGTCAGCGAGCCGAGCCGAGGCGGCGCCTCGTCGGGGTCGCCGGACCTGAAGCGGTCGAAGCGGTGGGAGGCGAGGATCGTCCCGGTCACGACAGCTTCTGCCGCCGTCGGGGGATCGTCGCTCTCCGGCAGCGCCCAGGCAATCGCCCGCGCCTCCAGACGCGTCGCCTCCTTCGCGGCGACGGCGGCGGCGACTCGCAGCCTCTCGGCGTCGAGGTCGTCGCGCGCGCCGAGCCCGACCGCCAGCACCGGCGCGCCCTCGTCAGGCCGGAGCAGCGTCAGCTTCTTGAAGCCGGAACGCACGGCGTCCGCGCCGCTCGCCGCAGCGAGCTCGGCTGGCAGCTCGGCGCCCTCCGGCAGCCCGACCGCGACCAGATCCGCCCCCGCCTCCCGCGGCCCAGCCTGTCTCA
Organism: Solirubrobacterales bacterium; assembly: GCA_035705945.1. Classification (GTDB taxonomy): domain Bacteria; phylum Actinomycetota; class Thermoleophilia; order Solirubrobacterales; family 70-9; genus VAYN01. The sequence goes on along the minus strand of DASSVR010000007.1, from coordinate 3,709 downwards.
CCTCGACCTTCATCGGCCGCGAGTCTATGCCCTGTCGGTATCGTCAACCGCTGGACCTGGCAGACAGGGGCCAGGCCAGCGAACTTCGGAAAGGAAAGGCAGTAGATGGCCAGCTCAGTGATCCTCGGTACCGCACGCACCCCCTTCGGGAAGATGGGTGGAGGCCTCTCGTCCCTCGATGCCACCGATCTCGGCGGCCACGTGATCGAGGCCGCGCTGGAGCGCTCCGGCATCGCTGCCGAGCAGGTCGAGCAGGTCGTCTTCGGCCAGGTCCTCCAAGCCGGCCAGGGCCAGATCCCCTCGCGCCAGGCCCAGATCAAGGGGGGTATCCCGAAGGAGGTGCCGTCGGAGACCGTCAACAAGGTCTGCGCCTCGGGGATGCGCTCGCTCGGGCTGGCAGACATCTCGATCCGCGCCGGCGACACCAACGTCGCGGTCACCGGCGGCATGGAGTCGATGAGCAAGGCCCCCTACTTGCTGCCGAACGCCCGCTTTGGCTTCCGGATGGGGGACGTGCAGGCGCTCGACGCGATGACCCATGACGGTCTCACCAACCCCTTCACCGACAACCAGATGATCAACGAGGCGAGCGAGGTCTCCAACGAGCTCGAGATCAGCCGCGTCGACATGGACCGCTTCGCCGAGCGCTCGCACCGGCTCGCCGCCGAGGCGACCGACGCCGGCCGCCTAGCCGAGGAGATCGTCGGCGTCACCGTCAAGTCCCGCAAGGGCGAGACGACGGTCGAGGCCGACGAGGCGATCCGCCCTGACACCACCCTGGAGACGCTGGCGAAGCTGAAGGCCATCGGCGGCGATGACGCGACCCACACCGCCGGCAACGCCCCGGGCGTCAACGACGGCGCCGGGGCGATCGTCGTTGCCTCCGAAGAGTGGGCGGAGAAGGAGGGCAAGACGCCGCTGGCGCGGATCCTCTCCTACGGCACCGTCGCCGACGACTTCCCCTACCTGGCGAAAACCCCCGCGAACGCCGCCAAGCAGGCGCTGGAGAAGATCGGCAAGAGCCCCGAGGACGTCGACCTCTGGGAGATCAACGAGGCGTTCGCCTCCGTTGCGCTGAACTCGGTGCGGATGCTCGGCGTCGACGAGGAGAAGGTCAACGTCAACGGCGGCGCGATCGCCCTCGGCCACCCGATCGGCGCCTCAGGCGCCCGCATCGTCGGCGCCCTGGTCCACGAGCTGCGCCGCCGGGGCGGAGGTTTGGGCTGCGCGGCCATTTGCTCAGGCGGCGGCCAGGGAGACGCGATCGTGATCGAGGTCAACGGGGCCTAGTCCCCATGAGCGAGCAGCCCGCGAGCGAAGCGGTGCCGCGGGCTGCAGCGTTTTTTGACTTGGACAAGACCCTGATGGCGGGGTCGAGCGGAATGCAGTTCGCCCGGATCGCCGCCAAGCAGGGGATCGTCGGGCGCAGGCAGCTCGCCAGTTGGGGCTTCGAGCACCTGCGCTACCGCTTGCGCGGCACCACCGACGCCCGCACCGCGGAGGTGCTGAAGGTGGCGCGGGGGCTGATCTCCGGCCTTCCCGCGAAGACCGTCGACCGGATGGGCCCGGAAGTGATGGCGGCGATTCTGCCGCGCGTCTACCCGCAGATGCTGGAAGAGGTCTACGCCCACCAGGACGCCGGCCGGCCGACCTTCATCGTCAGCGCCGCCGGCAACGGCGTCGTCGAGCAGCTGGCACACGTGCTCGGGATGGACGGCGGCATCGGCACCCGCTATGAGGCTGACGCCGAAGGCAACTTCACCGGCCGCCTCGACGGCCCCTTCGTCTACGGCGAGGGAAAGGTCACGGCGATGGAGGAATTCGCCGCCGACCACGAGATCGATCTCGCCCAGTCCTATGCCTATTCCGACTCGCTCTCCGACCTGCCGATGCTGCGCGCGGTCGGCAACCCCGTGGTCGTCAATCCCGACCCGGCCCTTGTTGCGATCGCACGAGAGGAGAAGTGGCAGGTCCTCCGCTTCGAGCGCCTCGGTCGGCGGCTGGTCGCCCTCGCGGTCACCCTGCTGGCGACGGTCGCCGGCTTCGGCGCCTCGCGGGTCGCGGCACGCCGCAGGCTCCCTCCGCGGCGGCGCTTTCCGCCGCGGCCGTAGGCGCAATACTCGCTTCTTTAGATTACTCTAATTTTCTTATTTAATAGCGGACTCGAGAGCACGCGTTTAGCGAACCCAGCCCGAGTCCGCAAGAAGAAGGGAGAGGCAGATGGCCCGCAATTTGAGAAGGCTCAGCTCCGCCTTGGTCGCCTTTCTCGCGCTGACTGCGGTAGCGACCTCCACGGCGTCGGCCAAAGAATTCGAATTTTGGTCCGATGGGGGGACGGTGACCGTGTTCAGAGGTGAGTCCAAACCGATGGTGAGCGAGAAATGGAAATTCGATGGCGGCGAACTTCAGTGCAAACAGGCGACCTACCAAGGCACCCAGGGCGGTGAAAAAACGCAAGCGCTCATCCTCTCACCGCAATTCGAAAATTGCACCTTCGGCGCGCTCGAGGCCGAAGTTCACGACAACGGCTGCACATTCAAATTCGACCAGGACAACAACACAGAAAACGGCAAATTCGACGCCGTGACGAAGATCACCTGTGGGGAGAATCAGGAAATAACAGTCACAGCAAAAGAAGGTGCGACCGTTGCCTGCACGATCCATATCCCTGAACAGGAACTGGGCACAGGCACCGTATTTACAAACAAAGAAAATGACGAAAACATCAAATATTACGAAGTCGACATCAGCTTGAGCTCGATCAAATACAGCCAGACAGAAGGGGCGGGATCGAAAAAATGCTCTACAGCTGACAACAAAAACAACGGCACCTTTACCGCCACGCCCATAATCAGAGGCTATGCCGAAGGCGGCATCACTGAAACAGACGTTTGGGTCGCATAGCCAGGCCGGAACCTACGACGGGAGCCTTGTGTTCTAGGCTCCCGTCGGCAATGGAGGCAGCAACCGCACGGAAGATCCGCGTCGTCGTCGCCAAGCCCGGCCTCGACGGCCACGACCGCGGCGCCAAGATCATCGCCCGCGCCCTGCGGGACGCCGGCATGGAGGTGATCTACACCGGCCTCCACCAAACCCCCGAGCAGATCGCCGAGACGGTGATCCAGGAGGACGCCGACGCCGTCGGCCTCTCGATCCTCTCGGGAGCCCACATGACGTTGGTCCCGAAGGTGGTCGAGCTGCTCCGGGCGCAGGGGGTGGACGACGTTCTCGTCACGGTCGGCGGCACGATCCCTGCCGACGACATCCCTGAGCTGAAGGAGCTCGGCGTCGCCGAGGTCTTCACCCCCGGCGCCGGAACCGACGACATCGTCGAGTTCATCCAGGAGCGCGCGAGTGCCCGCCACAGCGAGGAATAGGTAGCCGCACGCTATCCGTGTGACATTCGACACGGATCGGTGCATAGGTTCCGCCGTGCCGGTTATCATCCTGATTGACTCGTCAGTCAACTGAAGCGTTAAGATCGCGCCCGCGACGGCCCGTTAAGCGCAATCCGCCGCCCGCGAAGAGCAGAGAATCATCCCCAAGGAGGCTTGAACTTGAAGATCTGCGTCCTGGTCAAGGAGGTCCCGGACGCCGCCGTTCAGAAGCGCATCGACCCGAACACGATGCGGCTGGACCGCAGCGGCGAGAAAAATCTCAACCCCTTCGACACGCACGCCCTCGAGGCGGCCATGCAGATCAAGGAGGG
>DASSVR010000006.1:0-12214 GCA_035705945.1 Solirubrobacterales bacterium | reverse complement strand
CTCGGTGAGGTCGTAGTCCCGCCCCGGTACGTAGGGTCCGCGGTCGATCACGGGCACGGTCACGCTGCGGCCGTGGTAGCGCAGCTTCACCCTGGTCCCGCAGGGGAGCGTCTTGTGGGCGACGCCCATCGTCCCCGGCAGCAGGGTCCCGCCGCAGGCGACGCCGTTGCCGTAGAGGCCGGGACCGTAGTAGGAGGCGCCGGCCAGCCGGTAACTCGTCAGCGTGCGCGGAGCGCTGCGGGAGGCGCGGATGCGCCGGTCGTGGACGGCATAGGCGCGCACCGCGTAGCTACCGGTGCGCCGTGGCACCCAGCGCAGGGCGAAGGTCCCATTCGCCTTCGTCGTCACCCCGCGCACGCCGGAGTCGCGGCCGCGGAAGACCAGCTTCACCCGGTGGCGCCCGCTCGGGCGCACCTTTCCGCGCAGCGCCAGACCGTTCCCCTTCAGCACCGCGTGCGTCGAGAGGTGGAGGGAGAGGTGGGAGCGCGTGCGCTCGGGACGGTCCTTTCGCTCGCTCTGTGCCGCGGCCGGCGCCAGGCCAACCGTCAGCGCGGCGGCAGCCGCCACCGCGGGCAGGAGTTGTCGCATCTGTTATCGCTCGCTTTCTCAGCGCCTACGGGGTTAGCTGACGGGCTCGCGAGCGCCGGTACTCCCGACTCTCGCTACGGGCGGCTCGCCGCCCGATTCGCCCCGGCCGCGACCGGTCGTTTCCACCTTTGACCTCGCCATGGCGAGGAGAAGGGTGGAAACGATCCAGCTAGCGGCGGTGGGTCCCCCGCTCCTTCCGCCTGGCGGCGGGAGGACTCGGCGGTTGGTTAGCTCGTTTCGAAGGGAACACGCTAGGGGCGCCGCGGGAGCTCCCGTGTGACCTGACTCACATGCTGCTCAGACTGCAACGTTCCTTGAAAATCCGGCTCTGGAGGGGCATTCAGGCATTCACAAACCGGTCTGGACTCGTATGCGAAGATGGCCTGGTGACGCAGCCCGAACGACTCAGCGGCCTCGACACCTCGTTCCTCCACCTGGAGCGCTCCGGCGCCCACATGCACGTCGCCTCGACCAGCATCTTCGCCGGGTCGCCGCCGACCCAGGAGGAATTCCGCGGGCACATCGCCTCTCGCCTCCACCTGATCCCCCGCTTCCGCCAGAAGCTGCGCTTTGTGCCCTTCGGGCAGAGCCGCCCCGTCTGGGTTGACGACCCCCACCTCAACCTCGACTATCACGTGCGCCGCACCGCGCTTCCGGCACCGGGCTCCGACGAGCAGCTGCGTAACCTCGCCTCGCGGATCTTCTCCCAGCAGCTCGATCGCTCGAAGCCGCTCTGGGAGCTGTGGCTGGTCGAGGGTCTCAACGACGACCGCTTCGCGATTATCGGCAAGAGCCACCACGCGCTGGTCGACGGCGTTTCCGGGGTCGACATCACCACCGTCCTCTTCGACCTCGACCCGGAGCCGCAGGGGACCCCCGACAAGCCACCGCCCTGGCTGGCCAGTCCCGAACCGAGCGACCTGCAGCTGCTGAGCGAAGCCTTGAAGGAACGGGTGACGAGCCCGAGGGAGATATACCGCGGCTTCCGCGCGGCGCTGCGTGGACCGCGGCAGGTGCTGAAGGGCCTCGGCGCGACTTCGAAGGTGATCAGCGCCGGGATGTCCGCCCCCGACTCCGTCTTCAACGTCGAGATCGGCCCCCACCGCCGCTTCCAGATGACGCAGACCGACCTCGCCGAGTTGAAGCGGGTCAAGGACGAGCACGGCGGCACCGTCAACGACGTGATCCTCTCGATCGTTTCCGGCGGCATCGGCAAGTACCTGCGCGCCCGCGGTCACGACACCGACGGTCTGGAGCTGCGGGCGATGGTCCCGGTCAGCGTCCGCGCCCCCGATGAGCACGGCGCCCTCGGCAACCGGATCTCGGCGATGATGGCGCCGCTGCCGGTCTGGTGCGAGGACCCGGTCGAGCGGCTGCGCCTGACGACCGCTGAGATGGGCGACCTGAAGGCCTCCGGCCAGGCGGTCGGGGCCGAGATCCTCACCAAACTGACCGACTTCGCGCCCGGCACGATCGTCTCCCAGGCCGCCCGCCTGCAGCCGGCGCAGCGCTTCTTCAACCTCGTCGTCACCAACGTCCCCGGTCCGCAGTTCCCGCTCTACGTACTTGGGCGCAAGATGGAGTCGATCTTCCCGATGGTGCCGCTGGCGCGACGGCAGGCGCTCTGCGTCGGAATCATGTCCTACAACGGCCAGGTCAACTTCGGGCTGATCGGCGACTACGACGCGATGGCCGACCTCGACAGCTTCGCCCTCGACCTCGAGGCCGCCACCGAGGAGGTCGTCGCCACCGTTCCCGCCAAAAAGCGGGCGAGGAAGCGGAAGGCCGCGTCAGCCGCCGCCAACGGCGCCGCTCCCGTCGCCGCCGAGTCGCGCAGCTAGCGAATCAGCTTGCCGCTGATTTCGAACGGCAGCCCGTCGGTCAGGTAGTTCCAGTCAAGGCTGCGGACGCTGAAGCCGCGGGCGCGGGCGTCGGCGTTCACCACCACGGCGGTGATCCGCTGGAAGCGCTCCGGCCGCGGCAGCCGCACCGACAGGCGCCCGCCGCCGCGCTCGAAGGCGATCCGGTAGGCGGCGTGGCCGCCTCGCTCCGCTCCTATCCGGCCCACCAGGGCGAGCCCGGCGGCGGTGCCGAGAGGCGCGTTCAGGCGCACGACGATTGCCCGCCCCCGGCGCGGCTTCACCCGCAGCAGCTGGAACGTCATGTGGTTGAGCGGACGGGTGAGCCGGCGGCCGCCGAGCGGCAGGTGCCCTTGGCGCCTGGCGTCCGGGAAGAGCCGGCTCTCGCGGAAGCCCTGGCCGGTGCGCCACTCGGCGACGGCGGCAGCGAAGCGGGTGAAGTCGTGGCTGAGGCTGGACGGTCCGGCCGAGCGAATCGCCCGCTCGTAGCTGGCGACCGAGAAGCCGCCGGGCTTGGCGTCGATCGCTCCGGCCCAGGCCCGGCGCACGATCGCCGCCCCGTAGCGCCGTGCTAACCACTGGTTCCAGGTCGCGCTGCCGTACTCCTTGATCGAGTTGGTCGTCAACGGCGTTTCCCAGTGCCGCACCCAGCGCCTCACGTAGCGCAGGTAGTCGTTGATGCGGTTGTAGACCTGGTCCTCCATCCAGGTCGCGCTGGCCTCGGCGAACCAGGGGTCCTGGTAGGCGTCGTAGCCGAACTGGAGGATGTGGTTGTACTCGTGGGCGAAGGTCACCTGCAGGTCCTCCAGCGGACTGGTGCCAGGAAACTCGAAGAGGCTGTAGTCGTTGTCGAGGACGAGGTAGCCGTGCAGGCGGCGGGGAATGCGGTGCTCATGCGTCGCCTGTCCCAGGTCCGGCGCCGCGTAGCCGAACAGTTCGCCGCCGATCTGGGACAGATAGACGTCGGTCTTGCCGAGCCTCCCCCCTTTGCGGCCGTCGCTGCGCGGCTCCCGCCAGCCGTGCTTCTCGTTCTCGACGGTGTGGACCCGTTCGGCCACCCGCAGCACCCGCTCGACGAAGTCGGGGATGGCGTCGCCGTCGCGATCGGCGAGGCTGGGCGCGTCGAGCCCCTCGGCGACCCAGTGGACGCAGAAGTGCCGCGAACAGGCCGGGGATGCCGACGCCTCCGGCACCGCGTAGGCATTGCGGTTGGGATCCTCGACGTCGGTCGGCCGCGACCTCGCATCGGTCGGCCGCGGCTGCGGAGCGATGAACGGCTGCTCGATGGGCCGAATTCCCGCCATATGAGGGGGCTTCAGGCCCATCGACGCTGGCGCGGCGGGTATGGGGGCCACGACGGCAAGCGCCACTGCCAGAGCGCCCGCGAGACCGCTCGCCTGCCGAGGAGACGCTCGCATCGTGGGCGAACCCTAGCGACGGGTGCAGTTCTTTCCGGGGACGCGGCGGAGATACTGCGCGTATGAGCCGCCCGGGAGCGCGATGCGCCTAACCCTCGCTCAGGTCAACCCGACGGTCGGCGCGATCGAGGCCAACACAGCCAAGGTCGCCGAGTGGATCGGCCGCGCCCGCTCCGAGGCCGCGGACCTGGTGATCTTCCCGGAGCTCTGCATCCCCGGCTACCCGGCCGAGGACCTCTACCTGAAGCGGCATTTCCTCGCCGCCAACCGGTTCGCCATCGAGGAGCTCGCGGGCGCGACCGCGGGGATCACCGCTCTGGTCGGCTTCGCCGAGCCCGTCGGCGGCCACGCGGACGAGCGCCGCGCCCACAACTCGCTTGCCGTCCTCGCCGACGGGTCGCTCCAGGGCATCTACCGCAAGAACCGCCTCCCCAACTACGCCGTCTTCGACGAGCAGCGCTACTTCGTCCCGGGCAGCTCGCCGATGTCGATCGAAGCGGCGGGGCAGATGGTCGGCCTGACGATCTGCGAGGACGTCTGGGTGGCGGGACCGCCCGCCCAGACCGAGGCCGAAACGGGTGCGGCGCTGATCGCCAACCCCTCCGGCTCGCCCTACCACCGCGGCAAGGGCCGCGAGCGGGAGGCGATGTTCGCCGAACGCTCCCGCGCCTACGGCACCTACTTCGCCTTCTGCAACCTGGTCGGCGGCCAAGACGAGCTCGTCTTCGACGGCCAGAGCCTGGTCATCGGGCCCGACGGCAGCGTGATCGCCCGCGCCGCCCAATTCGAGGAGGAGCTGCTGATCTGCGAGGTGCCGCACGAGCGGCCCTGCCCGCTGGCGGAGCCGCTCCCCGACCTCGACGAGGTCTACGCCGCTCTGACTTTGGGGTTGCGGGACTACGTGACCAAGAACGGCTTCAGGCACGTCGGCGTCGCGCTCTCCGGCGGGATCGACTCGGCGCTGGTGGCGCTGCTGGCCGCCGATGCGCTCGGTCCGGAGCGACTTACCTGCGTGGTCATGCCCTCCCCCCACTCCAGCGCCGAGACCCAGGCCGACGCACGGCGGATCGCCGCCAACCTCGGCTGCGAGCTGATCGAGATCGCGATCGAGCCGATGATGGAGAGCTACGCGCGGGCGCTGGGCGGCTACCTGGAGGAGCCGGAGGCGGCGGTGCCCCGCGATCCGACCAAACCCTCCGAGCCGGACCTGACGGCGGAGAACGTGCAGGCGCGGATCCGCGGCAACCTGATGATGGCCCTCTCCAACCGCCACGGCTGGCTGGTGCTGACGACCGGCAACAAGAGCGAGATGTCGGTCGGCTACGCGACCCTCTACGGCGACATGGCGGGCGGCTTCGCGGTGATCAAGGACGTGCCGAAGGAACTCGTCTACGAGTTGGTCAAGAGGCGCAACGCGCAGGCTGGCCACGAGCTCGTCCCGGCGAGCGTGATCGAGCGGGCGCCCTCGGCGGAGCTGCGCCCCGACCAGCGCGACGAGGACTCGCTCCCGCCCTACGACCTGCTCGACCGCATCCTCGAGGCCTACGTCGAGGGCGACCAGGGCCGCGAGGAGATGATCGCGGCGGGGTTGCCGGCCGAGACCGTCGACGAGGTGATCCGCCTCGTCGACCGCTCCGAGTACAAGCGGCGCCAAGCGGCGCCGGGGATCCGGATCACGCCGAAGGCGTTCGGCAAGGATCGCCGCCTACCGATCACCAACCGATTCGGCGGCTAACTCGGCCGCGGACGAACGGCAATGGTCATCTGAGCGAGGGCGCACGTCTTGCCCTCGTCGTTGACGACCTCCACCTGCCAGAGCCAGGTGGTGCGGCCGCGGTGGCGGGCCTTCGCACGGACCTCGATCGCACCCTCGGTCACCGGGCGAATGAAGCTGACGTTGATTGACTGCCCCATCGCCGCCATCCCCTGCTCGTAGACGACGCCGGCGGTCGCGCGCGAGCAGACGCTCTCGATCAGGGTCGACATCACGCCCCCGTGCATCAGCCCGAACGGCTGGCGAAGCTCGTCGCGGATCTCCAGCCGCACCCGCGCGTCGTCCGGGTCGTCGCCAAGCCACTCGGTACCGACCAGCTCGTCGAAGTGCGCGGGCTTAACCTGAGCGTCGTCGTTCACGGCCACGCACCCTAATAGGCTTCCGACCCGGTGGCGCTGTCCGACGACCAGAAGGCGATCCTGCGCCTGCTCAACCAGCGGGGAGAGCAGGGATACGAAGATCTCTCTGCCCTGATGGGGGTCTCGGTGGCGGAGGTTCACCGGCGGGCCAAGCAGGCGGCGGAGCAGCTTGAAGCGGAAGGGATTCCGGCGCCCGCGATTCCTAGGCCTTCGGGGGGCGGAGGAGGCTCCCCCTCCGTCGCAAAAGATGGGGAGGCCCCTCCGGGGGAGCCTCCTCCGCCGACGGTGCCGGCGGAGCCTCAGGAGCCTCCTCCTGAGAGGGCGTACTCGTCGGAGACGCCGCGGGCGAGGCCGAAGGGGCCGCCACCGCCGGAGAAGCCTGTTGGCGACGTGCACCGCCATCACACGCTGAAGGAGGATGCCCACCGTCTGAAGCTGCTCGAGAACCGGGGGCTCTGGGCGATCCTGGCCGGGGTCGCCATCGTCGCCATCTTCCTCGTCTTCGTGTTCGTCGGCGGCGATGAGGGCTCGGACGAGGGCGAGACGACTACCGGCGGCGCCACCCAGGCACTGGAACGCGCCGCCGCCCGCGAAGGCAAAGAAGTCACCAAGGCGGTCCTGAACCCCGTCGACGGCAGCGAAGCGTCCGGGGCGGCGATCTTCGGCAGGGTGAAAAACAGCCTCGCGCTGCAAGTCCTCGCGGAGGGGCTCGAAGCGACCCCGAAAGGCGAGTCCTACACGATCTGGCTCTCGGCCTCGCCGGACAAAATGCTGCCGCTGGCCTCGACGGAAGTCAAAGCTGACGGCCGGATTCGGGCCCAGGTCGAAGTCCCGGTCGAAGTCCTCGCCTACCTCGCCAACGAAACCTTCGGCTTCATCGCCGTGACCAAGACCGACGACTCCCAGCTGGAAGCTTCGCTGGGCAAAGCGACGAAAGAACGCAAGGCCCCCGTCTACACCGGCACCGAGGTGCTGCGCGGAGAGGTCACCGGCCCAATCGTAGGGGCGGCAGACCGGCTCGAAGCCGAATAGCGCCTAACCGTCCGGCAACAACTTCCCCGGGTTCATGATCCCGGCGGGGTCGAGCTGATCCTTGAGCGCCCGCAGTGCCTCGAGGCCCGTCTCCCCCACCTCCGACTCCATGTAGGCGGCGTGGTCGCGGCCGACCGCGTGGTGGTGGGTGATCGTGCCTCCATGGGCGACGATCGCCTCGCAGGCGGCGCGCTTGACCGCCGCCCACTGCTCCAGCTCGGCGCCGCGACGGGTGCGGGAGATGAAGGTGAAGTAGAGCGAGGCGCCGTCGGCGTAGGCATGCGAAAGGTGGCAGAAGACGAGGCCAGGCGTGCCCTGCGCGGCGAGGGCGTCGCGGATGGCGCTGCCGACCGCCGCGTGAAGCTCGCCGAAGCGGCTCCAAATGTGGGAGGTCTCCAGAGTCTCCACCATCGCGCCCATCTCCATCAGGGTGTCGCGAAGGTAGGGCCCCTGGTAGCGGCCGTGCTCCCAAGCCCGGCCCGCCGCCTGTCCGAGGTAGGCGGCACCGCCGGCACGCAGCGCCCGCACCGTGAGCGCCCGCCGCCGCGCGACCGACTCCTCGTCTCCCTCGTAGCCGACGATCATCAGGGCACCGCCGCGCCGGCGGCGGACGCCCAGGTAGCGGTCGAAGAGGCTCCCGCTGAGCCCCCTGGGGCCCGAGAGGGCCAGCGTGCCCTCGGTCTCCTCCTTGTCGGAGACGCGGATGATCTCCGGCAAGCCGGGGCCCTGGGCCAGCGTCCGCACGATCTCGCTCCCAGCCTCGAAGCTTTCCGCCATCCAGGCCTCGTAGCGCCTCGCCGTCGGCGTGGGCCGCACCCGCACCGTCACGTCTGGGATCACTCCGAGGATGCCCTCGGAGCCGATCGCTAGCTCCCGCAAGGCGGGTCCGGCGGCGCTGTGCGGCGTCTCCAGGGTTGACAGATCGCCCGTCGGAGAGACCAGGCGCACCGAGCTGACCAGCTCGTCGAAGCGGCCGTAGCCGCTCGACGCCTGGCCGGCGGAGCGGGTCGCGGCGAAGCCGCCGATGGTGGCGTACTCGAACGACTGCGGAAAGTGGCCGAGGGTGAGGCCCTCGCGGCCGAGCGCGGCCTCGGCCTCGGGCCCGCGAAGGCCGGCCCCAAGGCGCGCGGTCAGCGAACGCTCGTCGACCTCGACCTGGCGCAGGGCGCCGAGGTCAAGGCTGATCAGCCTCGGGTGAGCCCCGCGGACCGGCTCGACCCCGCCGACGACGCTGGTTCCGCCGCCGAATGGAACGATCGCGATCCCCTCGGAGGCGCAGACGTCCATGGCCCGCCGCAGGGTTTCGGCGTCCGCCGGCCTAAGGACCGCATCCGGGGCGGCGTCCAGGGCCCCGTTCCGCAGCCGCGCCAGATCCGCGTAGCCGCGCCCGGTCGCGTGGCGCAACCGGTCCTCGTGTCCGTCGAGCTGATTCCCCTCCCCCACCGCATCCCGCAGGGCCCCCGGTAGCGACTCCGCCGCCGGCAGTTCGAATTCCTCGAGCGTGCGCGCCAGCGGCCAGGGTTCCAGCTCCCCGATTCGATCCCGCAGCACCCCCAGCGCCTCATCGTCGAGCGAAGGTTCGACTGACGGATCACCCCACCCCCACCACTTCATCCCAGCGCCCTCTCGATGCCGTCCAGAGCCTCGTCCAAGACGTCGCCGCGGGCGCGGCGCATCAGCGGCGAGCCCAGCTTCGACATGCCCTTCAGCGACTGCTCCTCGGTGAGGCTGACGGCGGTTCCCCCGTTCTGCTCCCGCAACCCGACCTCCACCCGCAGGTCCTTCAGGTGACGCTCGAACGGCGTTCCCCCGAGCTCCTGCTCCCAGACGTAGCGCTCGCCCTCGGCTGAGCTGAGACAGCGGAAGTCGGCCCGCACACCGCGTCCCTCCGCGGTCTCCAGCACCTTCGTCCAGCGAGTCCGTCGCCCGCCCTCGCCGACCACGTTCTCCACCCGCGAGGTCCGTGGCCACCAGCGCGGCAGGTTGTAGGGGTCGGAGACGAGCTTCCAGACGTCAGCAAGCGACGCCTCGACGGTGCGCGTGCGGGTGACGCGGGGCACGGGGCGAGCTATTCGCCCGCGAGGCGGCGGAGGTCCCGCACCAGCAGCAGGTGCTTCAGATGGCTCACCGTCGCCGCCAGGCTTTCCAAGCTTTCCAGCGCCTCCTTGCGCCGCTCGGGGTTGCGTGAGCGCAGCGACGGTCCCAGCAACGCTTCCAGCAGGTTCGCCTCGCGATCGGCCGAGGAGCGGAAGACGCGCAGGTTACGAGCTCCCACGCCCACCCGCGAGAGTTCGTTGGCGGCGCGGACGATCTCCCGGTCGGTCTCGTCGTAGACGGCCTTCCCTTCGCGTTTCTCCGGCTGCACGATCCCGAAGTTCTCGAGCTCCGCGATCAGCTCCTCGCGGGCGCCGGTCTCCTCGACGATCTCCTCCAGCGTCAGGTAGGCGCGCGAGGTGTCGACGAGGATCGCGCGCCGCACGGCACCGCTCGCCGGCTTGCGCTCGCCGTCGCCGCCGAGGACGAGGTCACCGCCGGAGGCGAGCTCCTGGCGGATCACCCGCAGCGGCAGAAACTCGTCTCGCTGCAGGCGCAGGATCGTCCGCAGCCGTTCGACGTCCGACTGGCTGTAGAGGCGGTAGCCGCCGGAGGTCCGGCGAGGGCTGAGCAGCTTCTGGTCCTCGAGATAGCGGATCTTCGAGATCGAAACGTCGTCGAACTCGTTCTGGAGGATCTTGCAGACGGCGCCGATCGTCAGCGCCTTGCGGGGCCGACTCGGCGCCTCGGCGGTGCGTCCGGACTGTTCGGAGACGGGCATCAGGTCACCTAGCGCTCCAGGTAGCTGAGCTTGTACTTGCCGATCTGGATCTCGTCCCCGTCGGCGAGGCGGTGCGACTCGATCCGGCGCCGGTTCACGTAGGTGCCGTTGAGCGAGCCGAGGTCGTCGATGTAGAGGCCGTCGCGGCGGCGCACCAGGAGCGCGTGGTTGCGGGAGACGGTGACATCGTCGAGGAAGACGCCGGCGTCGGGGCTGCGGCCGATGCTGACCCGCTCCTCGGAGACGCTGAAGCTCTCGCCGGCGCGGCCGCCGCCGGAGCGGATCACCAGCGCCGCGCCGCTCTCGGACACCACCTCGTCGATGTCGACCGGGGTCATCTCGCCGGTCTCCTCGACCCGGTAGGTCATCGTCGTCGGGTCCTCCCCGGCCTCTTTCGGCCCGCCGAGAAAGGCCCCGCACTTCTGGCAGTAGTTGGCGCCCTCGGGGTTGGCGAACCCGCACTCGGGACAGTGAACGGCCATCTCGCCTCCCGCTCGCTCAGGCGGCGGGCTCGTCCTCCGGGTGCGGTTGGGCCTTGCCGGCGAGGATCTGGGTCAGCTGCTCGACGTCGTCGCCGGAGATCAGCGAATCGCCGGCCTCGCGTTTCTGGCGCAGCCGGTTGACCAGCTCCGCGCGCAGGATGTCGATCTTCCCGTGCAGGACGCGCCGCTTGTAGGAGATCTCGTTCTCCTCCGCGGTCAGGGTGTCGATCATGTCCTTCAGCTCCTTGTCGCTGAGGGACCCGAGATCGGGAAAGGTGTCCTCCATCGTGCTCCTAACTTGAGGAGGCAGGTGCCTCCGTTTTGCGCGGGTGCCGATCATAGCTCCACCCCCGCCCAAGGTTCAACCCTAGGTTGAAGGTTCAGGTGAACCTGGGCGTCAGCTTGCGGCCTGGGCGGCGCGAACCGCGCGCAGGCCGCTGCGCGCGTAGAGGACGGTGGCGACGATCGCCATCACCAGCCCCCAGATGACCAGGGCCGTGGCGACCCAACCTGGGGCCAGGAGCGCGAGCCAGATACCTCCCATCAGGGGAAAGACCGAGATCCGACCCGGCCAGTTGACCTCGATGTCGACGCCGTGGCGGAGCCCGTACTGGGCGAGCACCAGCATCGCCAGCTCCCGCAGCGCCAGCAGCACCAGCGCCCAGCGCGGCAGCAGCTCGAAGCTCCAGCAAACCGCGGCGCCGGCGAGGACAGTGAGACGGTCGACCAAGGGGTCCAGCAGCGCCCCCATGCGGCTGTACTGGCGGGTGAGGCGGGCGAGCAGGCCGTCGAGGTAGTCGCCCGCGGCGATCGCCCAGAAGACCATCGCCGAGAGGACCGAGGTCCCGTCGTCCGTGTCGTAGGCGAGGACGAGGAAGACCGGCAGCGCCGCCAGTCGCAGGTAGCCGACGAGGTTCGGGATCGTCCACGGGTGCAGCGGCTCCCCCCTGCGGGTCTGGCGCGGTTGCGGGCCGCTGCGGTCTAGTCCGAAGAGACGGCGGACGCGGCCGCGGCCGAAGGGGTCCCGATCAGTCATCGAGGAGCGCCAGCGCCCGGGCGGCGGCGTCCTCCAGGGGCAGCTCATGCTCGGCGCCCGAGGCGCGCTCGGCCGCCTCGACCACGCCGTTGGCGAGCCCGCGTCGCCCGGCGACGACCCGCAGCGGACAGCCGAGCAGCTCGGCGTCGGTCAGCTTCTCGCCCGGCCCGGCGTCGCGGTCGTCGTAGAGCACCTCGGCTCCGGCCTCGCGCATCTCCTCGTAGAGCTTGTCGGCCGCCTCGCGCTCCGGCTCCCCGGCCTTCGCCAGGGAGACGAGGTGGATCCCCCAGGGGGCGATTGCCGCCGGCCAGCTGATCCCGCGCTCGTCGGCGCGCTGCTCGATCGCGGCGGCGACGATCCGCGCCGGGCCGATCCCGTAGCTGCCCATCACGATCGGGTGTTCGACGCCGTTCTCGTCGAGGTAGGTAGCGCCGAGCGGCTCCGAGTAGCGAGTGCCGAGCTTGAAGATGTTGCCGACCTCGATCGCGGTCTCGATCTCGATCGTGCCGCCGCCCGGCGCGGTGTCGCCGGCCTCGACCGTGCGCACGTCCATCTCGTAGGCCTCGAAATCACGGGCGGGGTTGACGCCACGCAGGTGTGCGTCCGGCTTGTTGGCGCCGCAGATGTATGAGTTGCCGGTGAGGGCGGCGTCCTTGATCATCGGCACGTCGGCGCCGACCGGCCCGATGAAGCCCGCCGGCCCGAGCTTCTCCTCGATCTCCTCGACCCGCGCCTGGCGGAAGTCGGAGCCCATCCCGTTCCGCAGCTTCACCTCGTTCAGCCGGTGGTCGCCGCGCACGAGGACGAGGACGAGGCCGCGGCCCTCGACGACGATCGGCAGCGCCTTGATC
>DASSVR010000005.1:0-8424 GCA_035705945.1 Solirubrobacterales bacterium | reverse complement strand
GCGTGATGTAGAAGCCCATGTCCGTCAGGGTTTCCGCTTTGAACGTGATCACGAGTGCGTCGTTGGCCGTTTCGAGACCGGTGATCGCCGTGCAGTCGATCGACGCCGGGCAGGGGCCAGACTTCAGGGTGAGCGGAGCGCCGGCCGGGGTCCCCGCGAAGCCGGCAGTCGTCGGGGTCGCCTGGATCGCCGCGTTTTCGGTGGGGACCGGGAAGCGGATCCCGTAGCCGCCGGTGATGTGGCCGACCAGCGAGATCCCGCCGGACTGGGCGAGGATTTCGGTCCCGTTGGCGTGGACCAGAGCCCAGTGCTCCTTGCCCTGGTATGCCGAGGCCGCTTTACCGCCAAGGGCACTCGAGTCGTTCACCGCGCCGCCGATGTCGGCCGCGCTCAACGACCCGTTCTGGACTTTCGACCCGACAACCGCGTTTTTCTTGATTTTCGCCTTGGATACGGCGTTTTTCTTCAGCTGTTTGGTGCCGACGCTGTTTTTGGGCAGCTGCACGGCGGCGAATGCCGCACCGCCCAAGACGACGAACACCGCGATCGACGACATCACGTTCGCATACGTGAGCCGCTTGCGAATGTGCTTCACGGAAGCTCTCCCTTCAATCAGTTTGCGTGGCGAGACGTCCTGAGCTGGAAATGCGACGATTTGTACTCAGGGATTCCTCACTAACCCTTTCAACTTCCGCCGCGCAATGTCAAGCTGCCATCCGGCTACGCAGAAATGCCTGAACGCTCGACCCGCTCCGCCTCGTCCGCCAGCCGCTCCACGAGCCGGGCGAACGCCTCGGTTCCCTCGTTGACTTTTCCGTAGCCGCCGGCGGCATAGCGGGCGTAGACGCCCTCGAGGATGATCGCCAGCTTCCAATAGCCGAGGGCGACATAGAAGTCGAGGTGGGAGAGGTCGCGGCCGGAGTGCTCGGCGTAGCGGGCGACCAGCTCCTCGCGGCTGGGAAAGCCGGGGGCGAGGTTGGCCGGCATCCCGAGGCCGACCGGATCCTCTCCGCGCTCGGGCCAGTAGACCATCAGCAGGCCGACGTCTGCGAGCGGGTCGCCGAGGGTGCAAAGCTCCCAATCGACCACGGCAGCGACCTCGCCCGCGCTGTTCAGGATCATGTTGTCGAGGCGGTAGTCGCCATGGACGATCGTCGCCGGGCCCTGCTCGGGGACGCGCGCGGAAAGCGCTTCGTGGACACGGTCGATCGACTCCAGCTCGCGGGTCTTCGACTTCTCCCACTGTCCCTTCCAGCGGTGCAGCTGGCGGGCAACGTAGTCCTCCTTGCGACCGAGGTCGCCGAGGCCGACCGCATCGGGGTCGACGGCGTGGATCTGGACCAGGGTGTCGGCGACGCGCTCGCCGATCGCCCGGCGATCGCCCTCGTCGGGGAAGATCTCCGCCTCTGCGAGCCCCCGCAGGATCGGTCCCTCGACGAACTCCATCACGTAGAAGGGGGCGCCGTTGACGCTCTCGTCCTCGCAGAGCCCGACGACCGGCGCGACCGGGACCTCGGTGCCTCCCAGCGCCGAAACGACCTTGAACTCGCGGCCCATGTCGTGCGCGGAGCCGAGCCGCTTGCCCAGCGGCGGGCGCCGCAGCGCCCACTTCCGCCCGGCGGCATCGGTGACACGGTAGGTGAGGTTCGAGTGGCCCCCGGCGATCCGCTCGAACCGCAGCGGTGAGTCGGCCCCCCCCACGTTCTCGCCGAACCAGGATTCCAGCGGGCGCGGCTCGATTCCCTCTGGTGCCGCGACGCTGCCGTCCCTCTCGGTAGCCTCGTCCCCCATAGCCGCGCAAGCATATTCACGATCCCCTCGCAGGCTGAGCCCGTCCCTTGCCAACCGGCTCCGCATCGGGTTCGCGATCGGCTTCGCCGTGCTCACGGCGATGGCGGTGGTCGGCGTCGGCCGCTTCATCCAGCAGCGACAGGATTTTGAGGACCGAATCGCCCGCTCCTATCAGGTGGAGATGGACGCGCGGGTGCGAATCGCCCAGGGGACGGGCGGCGAGGCGGCGCGGGCGACGGTTACCGAGGAGGCGCAACGCCGCAGCGACCTGCGCGACGAGATCTCCGCTGACACCCGCGATACGGCATTGCTCGTCGCCGCCGGGTTGCTGGCCGGCCTGACCGGGGCTTTGCTCCTTTTCAGCGGCCTGATCTCCTCGATGCGACGACCGCTGGAGGAGCTGGTGGACGCCGCCGGCCGACTCGCCGAAGGCGACCGAGGCGCCCGCGTCGAGGTCGGTGGCCTCTCCGAGACGGCGACCCTCGGCGCCGCCTTCAACGAGATGGCGGAGGAGCTCGAGCAGGAGGAGGTTCGGCGCCAGGAACTCGACCGCCTCAAAGACGAGTTCGTCCTCACCGCGTCCCATGAGCTGCGCAGCCCGCTCACCTCGGTACTGGGGTTCGCCGAGCTGCTGATGCTCGACAGGGATTCGCTGACGCCGCGCCAGGTCGAGACGGTCGAGATCATCCTCGACAACTGCCGCCATCTGGTCCGACTCCTCAACGACCTGCTCGATCTCGCCCGCAGCGATGCCGGCCGGCTGGCGATCAGTCCAGAGCCGACCGAGGTCGGGCCGCTGATCGAAGACGTCGTGCGTACGATGCGCGCCCAGACCGAGACCGCCGGGCAGACCCTCAGCGAAAGCGTCCCGCCCGGCCTGCCGGTGATCAACGTCGAGCCGGACCGAATTCGCCAAATTCTCGTGAACCTACTTACGAATGCTCATGAGTACTCGCCCGAAGGTGCGTCCATCGAGGTCACGGCGCGGACCGCCGGCGCCGAAGTCGAGCTCACTGTGAGCGACAACGGACCGGGCATTCCCGAGGACCAGCTCGAGCGGATCTTCGACCGCTTCACGCGCGGCGACGCCGGCCTCACCCAGCGCGTCGGCGGAACCGGCCTCGGCCTGGCGATCTCGAAATCGCTGGTCGAGCTGCACGGCGGCAGCATCAGCGCCGAATCGACGGTCGGGCACGGAGCCACCTTCAGGGTGCGACTGCCGATCGCGACCACTCCCCCGCCTCAGGCCGACGGAGCGGCAACTGGGCCCGGTAGGGCCGCGGCGGAGGCGAGCTGATGGCGAACATCCTCGTCGCCGACGACTCGGAGACGATCCTGCTGTTGATGCGAACCCGCCTGGAGATGGCCGGGCACTCGGTGGCGACCGCCGCCGACGGTCAGGAGGTGCTCGACCAGATCTCCAACGGGGTCACCCCCGACCTGCTCCTGCTCGACGCGATGATGCCGCGCAAATCCGGGATCGACGCGCTGCGCGAGCTGCGCACCGCCGGCTGGGAGGTGCCCGCCCTGATCGTCAGCGCCCACCAGAACCCCGGCGACGCCGACGCCCCCACCGACCTCTCGATCGACGGCTACCTCAGCAAGCCGATCGACTTCGACCGGCTGCTGGAGACGATCGCCGAGCTGACCTAACCCCAGCTCCGCTAGCTCTTGGCGATCTCGAGGCGGATCTCCTTGCCCTCGAGCTTGGTGCCGTCGAGGTACTCGACGGTGCGCTCGGCGAGGCGGGGGTCAACCTCGACGAAGGAGAACCGGTGTAGGACGCGGACGTCGTGAACGGCCTCGTCGGGAAGGACGGCTCCCTCGCGCAACGCCCAGCGCAACGCCTCCTCGTCGATGCCGCTGTTCTCGCCGCGGTTGACGAAGAGCTTGGTGCTCTTCGCGCTGTCGCTCTCGGCTGCGGCCGCTCCGGCGCCGTTCTCCGCCGCTGCCGCCGCCGGCCGCTGCTCACTGCGCGCACCCCGCTCGCGCTGCCGCCGCCGCGGGCGCGGCGCGTGCTCGAGCCGTTCCTCGGGCGTCTCCCACTCGCCGATCGTGGTGTTGACGTCGCGCTCGATGCGGCCGATCTCGTCGCGCTGATCGGGCGTTACGAAGGTGATCGCTCGGCCCGTGCGCCCGACTCGGCCGGTGCGGCCGATCCGGTGCACGTAGGTCTCCGAGGAGTTCGGGACGTCATAGTTGATGACGTGGGTGACGTGCTCGACGTCGAGCCCGCGGGCGGCGATGTCGGTCGCCACCAGCAGCCGCACCCGGTGGTCCTTGAAGGAGATCATCACGCCGTCGCGGACGCCCTGGCTGAGGTCGCCGTGCAGCGCCTTCACGTCGAGCCCTTTGTCCTTCAGCGTCTTCTCCAGCTTCCCGGCGCCGATTTTGGTGCGGGTGAAAATGATCGCCTGCTCGGGCTCTTCGACCTTGAGCAGCTCGACCAGCCGCGAGGCCTTCTCCTTGGCCGGGACCTCGACGTAGGCCTGCTGGATCGCATCGACCGTCAGCTTCTTCGGCGTGATCCGAATCGTCGTCGGGTCGTACATGTAGCTCTCGGCGAGCTTCTTGATCGGCGGCGGCATCGTCGCCGAGAAGAGCGCCGTCTGACGCCCACTCGGGCACATCCGCAGGATCTTCTCGACGTCATCGATGAAGCCGAGGTCGAGCATCTCGTCGGCCTCGTCGAGGACGACGTAGCGGGCCGCGGTGAGGACCAGCGAGCGCCGCGACATCAGGTCCATCATCCGGCCGACGGTGGCGACGACTACGTGGGCGCCGGAGCGCAGCTGCGACTGCTGTGAGCGGATCGGGGCGCCGCCGAAGACGGCGACGATCTCGACGGGCAGGTGCTCGGCGTAGGCGCGCAGCGCCTGCGTCACCTGGATGCAGAGCTCGCGGGTCGGGGTGAGGACGATCGCTTGCACCTCGTCGTTGGCCGGGTCGAGGTACTGCAGCAGCGGCAGCCCAAAGGCGGCGGTCTTGCCGGTCCCCGTCTGCGCCTGGCCGATCACGTCGTGGCCGCCGAGCAGCTCCGGGATCGCCTGCTCCTGGATCGGCGTCGGCTCCTCGAAGCCGAGCTCGTCCAGCGCCTGCTGGATGTCAGGCGAGAGGCCGAGGTCTTTGAATGCGGTCACTTAGGGGAAATCATCGAGAGGGGTCCAGGAGGAGCTTGCCGGAGGTGCGGCGGGCGATCAGGTCTTCGTGGGCGCGCCGCGCTTCCGAGAGCGGGTAGACCTCGCCGATCGTAACCGTCAGCTCGCCGGCGGCGATCGCCGCCAACAGGTCTTGGATCATCGGGCCCAGGAGGTCCTGGCGAATTAGCAGGTGGGCTAGCCAGAAGCCGATCACCGATTTCGAGCCCCGCAGCAGCGAGGCGGTGGAGATCTGGCGCTGTTCCCGCGAGGCGATCCCGAAGACGACCATCCGGCCGAGCGGCGCCAGCACGCCCATCTCAGCCTCGAACGCCTCACCGCCGCTCATGTGGAGGACCGCGTCGACGCGCTTACCCTCGTTGGCCTCGCGGATCGCCGCGCCGAGGTCCTCGGCGCGGGAATCGACGCAGGCGTCGGCGCCGAGCCCGCGCACCAGCTCGCGCTTCTCCTCGCTCGAGGCAAGGCCGATCACCTTTGCGCCCGCGCGTTTGGCGAGCTGGACCGCGAGGGTGCCGGTGCCGCCGGCGGCGGCCTCAACCACGATCGACTCCCCCGGCTCAATCCGCGCGCAGCGGTGCACGAGCGCCATCGCCGTCAGCCCCTGCAGCAGCCCGCCGGCGGCCTGGTCGTAGTCGACGCCGTCGGGGAGCTCGATCAACTGCGACTGCGGCACCGCCACCTTCTCCGCGTAGCCGCCGCTGCCGAGCAGGGCGGCGACGCGGCGGCCGTCACCCAGTTGGCCGCTGATCTCCGCTCCCGGAATCAGCGGCAGCGTCTGCTCGGCGAGGTAGTCGTTGCGTGAGGCGTGGGTGTCGGCGAAGTTGACGCCGCTGCGCATGACGTTGACGACAACTTCGGCCAGTTTCGGATTGGGATCGGGGACCTCGACGTGTTCGAGCACCTCCGGCCCGCCAAATTCCTCTATGCGGATCGCCTTCACGGGGCGCTGAGTCTCGCAGGGCAAGCGCTAGGCTGCCGTCCGCATGTCGCTGACGGTAGTCGGATCGATCGCCTTCGACGCGGTGAAAACCCCATTCGGGGAGCGCGACCGCATGCTCGGTGGCGCCGCCGTGCACTTCTCGCTCGCCGCCAGCTTCTTCACGCAGGTGCGGCCAGTCGGCCCGGTCGGGGACGACTTCGGCGCCGAGCAGTTCGAGGTGCTGGAGGCGCGCGGCATCGTCACCGACGACATCGAGCGGGTCGAGGGTGGGAAGAGCTTCTTCTGGCGCGGCCGCTACGAGTACGACCTCAACCTCGCCCACACCGAGGACACCCAGCTCGGCGTCTTCGCCGAGTTCGAGCCGAAGCTCTCCGAGGCTTCGCAGGCGGCCGACACGCTCTTCCTCGCCAACATCCAGCCGGAGCTGCAGCGGCAGGTCCGCGCCCAGTGCAGCGCCGCGCGCCTCAGCGGCCTCGACTCGATGAACCTCTGGATCGAGACCGCAAAGGACTCGCTGACGGCGGCGATCGCCGAGGTCGACTGCCTCGTCGTCAACGACGCCGAGATCCGCCAACTGACCGGCGAGTCCAACCTGGCGCGGGCGGCGCGGGCGGTGATGGACCTGGGCCCCCGCGCGGTGATCACCAAGCAGGGCGAGTACGGGGCGGCGCTCTTCACCGAAGGGGGGTTTTTCGCCCTCCCCGGCTTCCCGCTCGAGGACGTGCGCGACCCGACCGGCGCGGGCGACAGCTTCGCCGGCGGGTTCTTCGGCTACCTCGACAGCGTCGAGGGTGAGCTCGACGATGCCGAGCTGCGCCGGGCGATGGGCTACGGCACCGTGCTTGCCTCCTTCAACGTCGAGGAGTTCGGGACCGAGCGGGTGGCGCGGCTGAGCCGCGAGGAGATCGATGCGCGCTTCGAGCAGCTGCGCTCGATGACCCAGTTCGAGGGTCCCGCCGTACCCCGGGGCTGATCGCTCAGCGCACATCTCCGTAACCCGGGTGAAACGAACGAACTGCGATACTTCGTCCTCCGACCACCAGTCACGAAGGAGGGCGATGGCCACCGAGCAGCAGACGCAGGACCCGACCGCCGACGCCAACGCCTCCGGTAACGAGTCGCTGACGATCACCGACAATCGGACGGGCAGGACCTACGAGCTGCCGATCTCCGACGGCACGGTGCGGGCGATTGACCTGCGCCAGATCAAGGTCTCCGAGGACGAATTCGGGCTGATGTCCTACGACCCGGCCTTCACCAACACCGCCTCGTGCCGCTCGGCGATCACCTACATCGACGGCGCCGCCGGCGTCCTCGAACACCGCGGTTACTCGATCGAGCAGCTCTGCGAACGCTCCACCTTCCTCGAGGTGGCCTACCTGCTGATCTTCGGCGATCTGCCGACGGCGCCCCAGCTCGACCGCTGGGTCTACGACATCACCCACCACACCTTCGTCCACGAGGACCTCAAGCACTACTTCGAGGCGTTCCGCTACGACGCCCACCCGATGGGGATGCTGCTGGCCGGCGTCGGCGCCCTCTCGACCTTCTATCCCGACGCGAAGCAGATCGGCGACCCGGAAGAGCGCTACATGGCCGCCGTGCGGCTGATCGCCAAGGTGCCGACCCTCGCCGCATTCTCCTACCGGCACAACATGGGCCTGCCCTACGTCTATCCCGACAACGAGCTCAACTACGCCGAGAACTTCCTCTCGATGGTCTTCAAGAAGACCGAGGACCGGCACATCCCGAAGAAAGCGCTGTCGAAAGCGCTCGACGTCCTCTTCATCCTCCACGCCGACCACGAACAGAACTGCTCGACCAGCGCGGTGCGCGGGGTCGGCTCCTCCGACGTCGACCCTTACTCGGCGGTCGCGGCGGGTGTAGCGGCGCTCTATGGGCCGCTCCACGGCGGCGCCAACGAGGCGGTGCTGCGGATGCTGCGGCGGATCGACTCGCCGGAGAACATCCCCGACTTCCTCGAGCGGGTGAAGCAGCGCGAGGAGAAACTGATGGGCTTCGGCCACCGCGTCTACAAGAACTACGACCCGCGGGCGCGGATCATCCAGCAGCACATGGACGAGGTCTTCGAGGCGACCGAGTACAACTCGCTGGTCGAGATCGCCCGCGAGCTCGAGAAGCGCGCCCTCGATGACGAGTACTTCACCTCGAGAAAGCTGTATCCGAATGTCGATTTCTACTCGGGGATCATCTACGAGGCGATGGGGATCCCGACCGACATGTTCACGGTGATCTTCGCCATCCCCCGCACCGCCGGCTGGGTCGCGCAATGGATGGAGATGCAGGAAGACCCGGAGAAGAAAATCTCCCGGCCGCGCCAGATCTTCACCGGCGAGCGGGAGCTGGAGTACCTGCCGCTGGAGCAGCGCCAGGGTCCGGAGAAAATCGTCGGGCCGCCGGCGCGGCGGCCGAAACGGCCGCGTCGCGGGGCTTAGATTCAGTAGGTAGGTGGGAGGGGTCGGGTGTCCCTCTCCAGACACCGCTCGCTATGGCTCGCGGTTGAGTGTCTGGTGA
>DASSVR010000004.1:0-41306 GCA_035705945.1 Solirubrobacterales bacterium | reverse complement strand
CGGGGGACGGATGAATTACCTTTCCTACCGGTGGCCCGGGTAGGGGATCGGGCCGCCGAGGAGACAGATGGTCAGAACCGTCGCCGTTAGAGCCTTCCTGCCTGCGAAGTCGATCTTCGAGCAGGTCGGGAACATGATGATCCTGACCGGCAAGACGCTGGTCTCCGCGGTCCGGCCCCCGATTCCGTACGGCACCGAGTTCGTCGGCCAGTTCCTCTTCGCCCTGCAGCTCTGCTGGTTCCCGATGCTGATCTCGACCGTCGCCTTCGGCTTCGGCGCCCCCGGGCTGCAGGCGGCCAACTTCCTCAGCCTGTTCGGCGCGCTCGATCGCCTCGGCGGCTTCTTCATCCTCGCCTCGGTGCGCGAGTTCGCGCCGTTCGTGACCGCGGTCGTCGTCGCCGGCGTCGCCGGCACCGCGATCACCGCCGACCTCGGCGCCCGCAAGATCCGCGAGGAGCTCGACGCTCTCCAGGTGCTGGGCGTCGACCCGATCAAGAACCTGGTCGTGCCGCGCTTCCTGGCGCTGATGCTGATCACCGGCCTGCTCGACATCTACGCGCTGGTCTTCGGGATCAGCGGCGGCATCCTCACCGAGATCCTCTACAACCAGCCGCTCGGGGGCTTCTTCGCCACCCTCTTCTCCAACGCCTCGATCACCGACCTCTGGGGCTCGGTAGTCAAGTGCACCCTCTTCGGCGCGCTGATCGCGGTCGTCTGCTCCTACAAGGGGATGACCGCCTCCGGTGGCGCCGCCGGCGTCGGCCGCGCCGTCAACGAGGCCGTCGTCATCTCCTTCATGGGCGTCTTCGCCTTCAACTACGTCTTCACCCAGACCCTGCTGGCCACCAACCCGGAGCTGCAGACGATTCGATGAGCGCCTGGCTCGACGTCCCGCGCGGCTGGCTCGACTCGCTCGGCGAGATTGCCCGCTTCGGCGCCCGCATCGCCGGCCTCGTCTACTCCGGCCGGGTGCTGCGCTTCTTCGGCGAGAGCCTGCGCCAGGCCGGGATCCTGATACTCGGGTCGGCCCTGATCATCTGGGGCCTCGTCTTCGTCCTCGGCCTGCAGTGCGGGATCGAGGGGGCCTATCTGCTGCGCGCCCAGGGCGCGCCCGCCTACGCCGGCGTCTTCTCCGCCTGGTGCGACCTGCGCGAGATCATGCCCTACGCCTTCGGCTACATGCTGGCGGCGAAGGTGGGGACCGGGATCGTTGCCGAGCTCGGGGCGATGCGGATCTCCGACGAGATCGACGCGCTCGAGGTGATGGGCGTGCCGCCGATTACCTTCCTCTGCGCCACTCGCCTGCTCGCCGCCTGGATTGCCTTCCCGTTCATCTACCTGGTCGGGATCGGGATCATGTACCTGGCCAGCTACCTCGCCGTCGTCGAGCAAATCGGTGACGTCTCCTCGGGCGGCTACCTGCTGATCTTCTGGATGTTCCAGAACCCGCCCGACCTGATCTTCAGCCTGATCAAGGGCATGTTCATGGCGACGGCGATCGTGCTGGTCGGCTGCTACTACGGGTACACCGCCTCGGGCGGACCCGTCGGCGTGGGGACCGCGACCGCGAAGTCGATGGTCCTCAACATCGTCTTAGTCCACATCATCGGAATGCTGGGGACCCTGGTCTTCTGGGGGGCAAACCCGCGCGCGCCAATAGGAGGCTGACTTGTCGAACGAGGACGACATCCGCAGGGACGAACGCGAAGTGCCGAACGAAGGCCCCTACGTGAGCGAGGACGGCGCCATCATGGGGCGGGACTTCGTCATCCCCGGGGTCGATCCCGCCGAGCAGGACCCCTACCGCTTCCACACCGGCGTCAAGCGCGACCACGGCGGCGAGGACGCGATCGAGATCATCGACCTGGTCAAGCAGTTCGGCCGCGCCCGCATCCTCAACGGGATCAACCTGGGGTTGCCGGAGGACCAGGTCTCGATGGTGCTCGGCCCCTCGGGGACCGGCAAGAGCGTGCTGATCAAGCACATCGTCGGCCTCCTCTACCCGGACTCGGGCGACGTCCTCGTGCACGGGGAATCGATCCCGAACATGACCGACGACGAACTCTTCGAGGTGCGGAAAAAGTTCGGTCTGCTCTTCCAGGACGGGGCGCTGTTCGGCTCGATGAACGTTTATGACAACGTTGCCTTCCCGCTGCGGCAGCACACCGACAAAGGCGAGGAGGAGATCGGCGAGATCGTCAACCGCCGGCTCAAAGAGGTGGGCCTCGCCGAGGCCACCTACAAGATGCCGAACGAGCTTTCCGGCGGGATGCGCAAGCGCGCCGGCTTCGCCCGGGCGCTGGTGCTGGAACCGGCGATCGTGATGTTCGACGAGCCCGACTCGGGCCTCGACCCGGTCCGTACGGCGCTGCTCTGCGAGCTGATCCGCGAGGTCCACGCCGAGAACGGCGGCTGCTACCTGGTGATCAGCCACGACCTCGGCACGGCGCGCCGGATCGCCGACTTCATCGCCGTCCTCTGGAGCGGCAAGATCGTCGAGTCGGGCCCGAAAGAGGAGCTGTTCGACTCGAGCAACCCGTTCGTCAGCCAGTTCCTCAACGCTGACGTCACCGGGCCGCTCTCGATGGACTGAGGTTGAGCACGGGTACCTGGCTGGGGCGCGTCGCGGCTTGGTCTACCCGCCATGCCCGGCCGCTGATCGCCCTCAGCCTCATTGTCGCGGTCGCCGCTGCTCTGGGAGCAACCAGGCTCTCCACCGACGCCGGCGTGGACACTCTTGCCGACTCCGACTCGGCCACCGTCGAGGCGACCCAACAGGTGCGAGAGCGGTTCGGAGAAGAACCGATCGTCGTTCTCGCCAAGGGAGAACTTCCCCAGCTCGTCCTCACCGACAACCTCTTCAAGCTGCTGCGACTAGAGGGCTGCCTCTCGGGCAAGGTGCCGGAGGGGGCAAAGGCGATCCCCGGGCCCTGTACCGAACTGGCGGAGCTCGGCGCTGTCGAGTTCCTCACCGGCCCCGCCACCTTCCTCAACGAGTCGGTGGTGCAGATCGACAATCAGCTGCGCCGCCTCGCCGAACACGTCCCCGCCGAACGCTTCCGCGAATACCTGCTCGCGGTGGCGACCAGGTACGGGATCACCAGCGCCCCGAGCATCGCCAACGAAGACTTCGTCGCCACCGTCGTCTTCGACTTCGCCCGTCCGCGCGGGACGCCGAAGGCGCGGCTCGCCTACCTCTTCCCGAACGCGCGGTCGACGCAGATCGTGATTCGGCTGAAGCCGGACCTGAGCGAGGCGGAGCGGCACCGGGCGATCGAGCTGATCGAGGCGGCTATCGAGGACACCACGCCGCGGAAGGCCTGTGCCGTGAACAAGAGGCCGGCGCCGTGCTTCGAGTTGGAAGGCGGCAGCTACGTCGTCTCCGGCGCGCCGGTGGTGATCGACGGGGTTTCGCGGGCGCTGAAGGACGCGCTGCTCGTGCTCTTCGCGGTTGCGGTGGCGGTGATGGCGGCGGTGCTGTTCCTGGTGTTCCGCTCGCGGTGGCCGTTGCTGCCGCTGGCGATCGCGCTGGCGGCGGCTGGGATCACCTTCGGCCTGCTCGCCCTCCTCGGCGGCTCCCTGACCATGGCCTCGATCGCGGCGCTGCCGATCCTCATCGGCCTCGCAGTGGACTACGCGATTCAGTTCCAAGCGCGGTGTGACGAGACTGGGTCGGCTGAGACCGCGGCGGCGCGGAGCGGTCCCACCATTGCGGCAGCCTGCTTGGCCACGGCTGCCGGGTTCCTCGCGCTGCAGTTGTCCCCTGTACCGATGGTGCGCGAATTCGGCTGGGTCCTCATCGTCGGCATCGCCATCGCGTTTGTCCTTGCGCTGGTCTTCGGATCTGCAGCGCTGAGCCGCCGGCCGCATCTCGGGCGGGTCCTGTCACGGGGGGAAGACCCCCGTGCTCTACAAACTGACTGCGCGCGGGGGTCTTCCCCCCGCGCCACCCGCCCGCCGGAGCGCCTTCTCGGAATAGCGCTGACCTATCCGGTGGCAGTCCTCGGAGTGGGCATCGGTCTGGCTGTCATGGGATGGGGAGCTGGCACTCAGGTCGAGACCGTGTCTGACATCCGGGAGTTGGCTCCGCAGAGCATTGAGGCGGTCGAGGGGCTGAACGAGCTGCAGGAGACGACGGGCGTGTCTGGCTCCTTGGACGTGAGGATCGAGGCCCCTGACCTCACCGATCCGGCGACGATCGAATGGATGGCCGGGTTCAAGAAGCGGGTCCTCGAGAACGGCGGGTTCAGCGGTGAAAACCCGAGCTGTCTGGATGCTGAGATCTGTCCCGGACCGGCTGTTTCAGACTTCCTCATCCGAGGTGGGGAGAAGCCGACGCGGGAGCGAATCGAGGCTACGTATGCGGCGCTGTCGCCGTATGCACTGCGGCAGGTGGCGCCGCTCGATCCGGAGACCGGACAGGTTGGCAACACCGCGTTGATCTCATTCGGGATCCGGGCGCAGTCGCTGGAGGATCAGCAGAAGCTCGTTGAGCGGGTGCGGGAGGAGATCGGTGAGCCGCCGGCGGGGGTGGAGGTCGAGCTCGCTGGGCTTTCCGTGATCGCGGCCGAATCGGCCTCCGACCTCTCCAGCAGCCGCTACTGGTTGACGCTGGCCGGGATCTTGGCCGTTGGCCTGGCGCTGCTGTTGATCTACCGCTCCTGGCGCCGTACGCTGGTGCCGCTGGTGCCGACCGTGCTCGCCACGGGCTGGGCCTCGTTGCTGCTCTGGATCTCAGGCATTCCGCTGAACCCGATGTCGGCTGCCTTGGGGGCGTTGACGATCGCGATCGCTACGGAGTTCGGGGTGCTGCTGAGCGGGCGCTTCCATGAGGAGCGACGCGGCGGCGCAGGTTTGGAGGAGGCGCTGGTGCGGGCCTACTCGCGGACCGGGGCCGCGGTTGTGGCGTCCGGAGCCACGGCGATCGCCGGGTTCGCGGTTCTGATCGCCAGCGACGTGCGGATGCTGCGGGACTTCGGCTTGGTCACGGTCGTCGACCTCGCGGCGGCGTTGGTCGGCGTCCTGCTCGTGCTGCCGGCGACCCTGCTGTTGCTGGAGCGGCGGTGAGGGACCGGTACTCGATCCTCGTCGGGATGCTGTTCCTGGCGGTGATCGTCATTGCCACGGTTGACACCATCGGCGGCGGTGGGGGAGGGGGGACGCTGGGGCTCGACAGGCTGCCGGCGCGCTGGCCGCTGCCCGAGTTCGCAATTCCGGCCGGAGCGGGGCAGCTCGAAGGCGACGCCAACGTCGCCCAGGACGACTGCGAGACCTCGGACATCCCCTGCCCCGAGGGCTCCCAGCGGACGCCCGCCTGCCGGATAGATACGCCTGAAGCGATCCGGGTCTGCGACTTCTTCGACCGGCCTCTGGTGATCTCGTTCTGGTTCAGCAGGGGTGGCGGCTGCGTCGACCAGCAGGACGTGGTGGAGGGCGTCTTCCGGCGCTACCGTGGTCGGGTGGGCTTCCTCTCGCTCGACATCCGCGACGACCGCGGAACGCTGCGCGAGCTGATCCGTCAGCGGGGGTGGACGATGCCGGTCGGCTACGACCGCGACGGCGCCGTCGCCAGCCTCTACGGAGTCGGCGGCTGCCCCACCTTCGCCTTCGTCTACCCCGGGGGGACCCTGCAGGACGCGAGCATCGGCGACCTCAGTGACGCGCAGCTTGGCGAGCGGGTGGATCGGCTACTCGAGGCCACCGCGGCGGCGGAAGGGAGCTGAGGTGCCCGCCGGGGCGGCAGACCCGCGGATGGGATGGGTGCCGGCGCCGCGCCACGGCTGGGTCGCCCCCCACATCGCCTCCGAGTTCCCGGGGTTGGGGATCGCCTGGCTGGAGGTCGACGCCAAGCCGGGCCGCAGCCCGGAGCCGGTGCGCCGTCGCCTCCGCGACCTCTCCGACCGGACTTACGGCTCGCAGGCGATCCGCCTGCGCGAACGGCCGATCCCCTGGGCCTACCGCGTCTTCTACCGCCAGATCGGGCTCGACCCCGACCGCACCCCGACGCCGGTCGAGCGGCTCACTCTCGAGCGGCTGCACGACGGCGGCTTCCGCAGCAACGGAATGCCGGCCGACGCGCTCAACATCGCGATCGTCGAGACCGGTGTCGCGCTGCGGGCCTTCGACGCGGAGGGGATCCAGGGTCAGCTCTGCATCCGCGACTCGGGCCCCGGGGAGTCGCTTGACGGAGCCGCCGGCGAGATGGCGAAGGGCACCTTGACGATCGCCGATGACCACAGGCCGATCGGCCTCCTCTTCGGGGAGACGGCTGAGGGTTGCCGCGTGGAGCGCGCCAGCCGCCGCATCGCCGTCGCCGCGGTCCAGGTCAACGGCGTCCCTCAGATCGCCGTCGAGGAGGCGCTGTGGATGGCCGCGGCGACGCTGGAGGCAGCATGACTACACTTTCTGTGATGCCCGAACTGCTGAAACGAGAGACGTTTTCCGGGCTCGAGACGGCGGTTGATGAGCGTGACGCTCGCCTGCAACTGCGCCGTCAGATTGCGCGCCTCGAGGGGGAGCTGGGGAACCTCTTCGGCAACGCGTTCGGTCATACGGAAATTCCCCATCGGGTCGAAGCCCAAGCCGCGTCGCCGCGCGTCCTCGACCTCGGAGAGCTGGAGGCGATCCGCGACAGCCTGGCCGACCGGATCGCCGACGCTCGCATTGCCCTGGCGGAGCGCGAGCGAGTCGAGCGGGGAAACCGCGAGCTGGTGCGGAAGATGCTCGCCGCGCCACGGGACTTCAAGTGGGTGCGCGTCTCCAGGGAAGAGATGGGACTGCCCGGCTGCGGGCACTGGCATTCGCGTCCGCGACTCGGCCCGATCGGGATGCTGATGGGCTGGTGGCGGGTCAAGGTCTCCTCGGGATGCCCATTAGCCGGGCGGCTTGCGGCCGTTGAGCGCGAAGGCGAAGCCCGCGAAGCGGGTCTCCGCGCCAGATGAGCGGCCACCGGCTCCGTGGGGTTCAGCTCCCCTGGCCGAGCTGGTTATCTTCGCGGGGATCGTCTCACTCGCGGTCGGGATGATCGGCGGCAATCCGACCTGGGTCTTCGCCGGCATCGCCCTGGCCGGCCTGGGCGGGCTCGAGGTAGCGATCCGCGAGCACTTCGCCGGCTACCGCTCCCACACCACCCTGCTGGCGGGCGTGATCTTCATCCTCACCACGGGCCTGGTTCTCTACGTCGGCAACCAGATCCTCACCGTGGCCCTGGCCTGCGGCGCAGTCGCCTTCGCCATCGCTTTCTTCCTCGCCCGCCGCGCCTTTCAGCGCGCCTCCGGCGGACTCAGCTACCGAATCGGCGGCCTGCGCAGCTGAGGGGATCTGCGTCATCTCGGGCGGGTGGCGCGGGGGAGGACCCCCCGCGCGCAGTCAGTTTGTAGAGCACGGGGGGTCCTCCCCCGTGACAGGACCCGCCCGCCTAAACGGTAAGAGCTTCTCGCCCTGCCGAGCGGTTCGCCAGCTCAGCAGCCAGCAGTCGCCGCTGCCGGGAGGTAAGCGTCCCCAGTTGCTTGTTCTCGTTCAGAGCCAGCGGCATCAGGAATTTCCGCGCGCGAGTGCGTCCCCAGCGCCGCTGGCTGGTCAGGAGCTCGGCGATGGTCATGCTCTCGGTCTCCCACGGGCAATCGCGAACCACCTCCGCGGCATCCCTGTCTCCCCGCGCGATCGCGCGCTTCAGCTCCGCCCGGGCCAGTCGCACCATGTTGGCTCGTTCCAGCGCCCTCATGTGCTGTGGGGCCTCTACTGAGGCTGCGATAGTCGTTGCGGGTGCCGTTGAGGCAGCTTTCACTGGACTCCTCCCTTCAAGGAATCGATTACTGGGGTATGTCGCGTCCGGCTAGGGACCCGCCCTTCGAGGTCCTGGTCCTGCCGGACCGACTTCTCTCTTCCCGAACGCCCCGCCTGGGTCGATCGGCGAGGAGGCCAAGCTATGTCTTCCGGGTACCTGCCGTCAACCCGGCATTGCCAAAATGACGTCCGGGCCATTCGCTAAGAGCAACAATTTCGGCGCTCCGGCCAGCTTGTTCGAATCCGGACAAGCCTGAAACTCCCCCCGCCGGGGGATGTCAAGATCCTGTTGCCCAAAAAATTAAGTGCGGGGAAGGTCCGGGAAATCCTCGATGACTCGGGCGATCGTTCCGAGCGCCGCGTCGAGGTGCTCGCGCTCGTGGGTCGCCATCAAGCTCGTCCGCAACAGCGCTCCGCCGGGTGGGACCGCTGGGTGGATGGCGACGTTGGTGTAGACGCCGGCCTCGAACAGGGCCTTCCAAAGGAGCACCGCCTGCCAGTCGTCGCCGACGATAACCGGCACGACCGGGGTGGTGGCGACGGTGCCGTCGGGGAGGCGGCCGGGCTCGATGACCTTCAGGCCCAGATGCCGCAGCCCCTCGCGCAGGTAGTCGGCGTTGGCGAGCAGGCGCCGGAACAGCTCCGGCCCATCGGAGCGGATAACCCGCAGCGCCGCCAGCGCCGCGCCGACCGCCGCCGGGACGGCCGAGGCGCTGAAGATGAACGAGCGTGAGGAGACCCGCAGGTACTCGATCACGTCCGCCGGCCCGGCGATGAAGCCGCCGCAGGAGGCGAGGCTCTTGGAGAAGGTCCCCATCCGTAGGTCAACCTCGTCCTCCAGGCCAAACAGCTCGCAGGCGCCGGCGCCGCGGGCGCCGAGGACGCCGACCCCGTGCGCCTCGTCGACCATCAGCCGGGCGCCGTAGCCCTTGCAGAGCTCGACGATCCGGGGCAGGTCGCAGACGTCCCCCTCCATCGAGAAGACGCCGTCGACGATGACGAGGACCCCGCCGCCGTCCTCCGACGCGCGCTGCAGCATCTTCTCCAGCTTGTCCATGCGGTTGTGTCGGAAGGGGCGCAGCTTGGCGCCGGCGAGGCGGCAGCCGTCGAGGATCGACGCGTGGTTGCCGGAGTCGCAGACGACGGTGTCGCCGGGGCCGAGGATCGTGCCGATGCAGCCGAGGTTCGACTGGTAGCCGGTGGTGTAGACGATCGCGTCGTCGGTTCGCATCCACTCCGCCAGCTCGCGCTCGAGTTCGAGGTGCAGGGGCGTCGTCCCGTTCAGCAGCCGTGACCCGGTGACCCCGGTGCCGAACGTCTCCAGCGCCTCCCGCGCCGCTCCCTTCACCCGCTCGTCGCCGGTCAGCCCCAGGTAGTTGTTGGACCCGAGCATGATCGTCTCGCGTCCCTCCATCTCGACGACGGGGCCGGCCTGCGAGGTCAGCAGGCGGAAGTAGGGGAGGAGGTCGTGCTCCTTGGCGGCTTCGAGCTGCTCGAGGCGATCGTGGCTGCGGGCCTTCTCGAAGACGTCGACCGGGGACTTCGCGGTCTCGCTCATCTCCCGAAAGTGTAGGTTGCGGCCCCCATGGCAAGCGTCTCGATCCAGCCGGTGCGAACGCGCCGCCAGCTGAAGCGCTTCGTCAAGGTCCCGTTCCACCTCCATCGCGAGAGCGAGCAATGGGTGCCGCCGCTGGTCTTCGAGCGGATGCAGTTCCTCGATCGCAAGAAGAACCCCTGGTTCGAACATGGCGAGGCCGAGTACTACATCGCCGAATGCGACGGCGAGCCGGTCGGCCGCGTAACCGCGCATGTCGATAGCCGCTGGGACTCCTACCAGGGGGGCAATGACGCGATGTTCGGGTTCTTCGAGACGGTGGAGGACCCAGAGGTAGCGCGGGCGCTCTTCGATGCCGCGACCGAGTGGGCAGCCGACAAAGGCCGCGAGCGGATCCTCGGGCCAATGGACTTCACCACCAACGACGAGATCGGGATCTTGGTGGAGGGCTTCGAGCGAACGCCGATGATCCTCCAGCCCTGGCACCCGCCCTACTACCGGGCGCTGATCGAAGCCCAGGGCTTCGAGAAGGCGATGGACGTGCTGATGTGGGAGCTGCGCATGGGCGAGCTGAAGGAGGGGGAGAAATTCGACCCCTCGATCCACGCCGCGGCGGAGAAGGCGCTGCGCGACGAAGGGATCACGATCCGCAACATGCGCCGCCGCGACATGGCCGCCGAGGTGCGCCGCTTCATGGACGTCTACAACGAGGCCTGGGGCGACAACTGGGGCTTCGTTCCGATCACCGACGCCGAGGTCGAGTTCCAGGCCAAGAACCTGAAGCAGGTGCTCGACGAGGAGTGGACCTTCATCGCCGAAAAGGAAGGCGAGGTCGTAGGCGCCGCCTTAACCCTCCCCGACATCAACCAGGTGATGGCGAACCTCAACGGTCGCCTGCTCCCATTCGGCTGGGCCAAGTTCCTCCTAGGCAAGCGCAAGATCGACCGCCTCCGCGTCTTCGCCCTAGGCGTCAAGCACGACTACCGCCACACCGGCGTAGCAGCCGGCCTCTACCTAGAGCACATCAAGCTGGCGGCCCAGCCCGACAAGATCCACTGGGGCGAGATGGGCTGGATCCTGGAGACGAACAAGCCGATGAACCGCGCCATGGAAGGGATGGGCGGCAAGGTCGTCAAGAAGTACCGGCTGTTCGAGCGGCGGTTGGCGAGTCGCGCCTAGGCTCTAAATACCCGAGCATTCTTGACCAAGCGCCGATTAGACGTTAAAACCTCAGGCGTACCCAAACCCCCCGGCGCCAAGAGGCGTCGACCGGAAAGGGAGAGCGCAGATGGGACGCTTGAAGAAACCCGCAGTTGTCGCGATTGCGGCGGCCGCGATCGCAATCGTCGGAGCGAGCAGCGCGTCGGCAACCACATTGGAGGTCGGCGGAGTGACAAGGAACGAAGCAATCACATTCACAGCGAGCCTCAAAGCAGGAACGAGCTTGGTGACAAAAGCCCGAGGTGAAGAAGAATTTGTTCTAGCAACATGCACCGGGTCCCATTTGCGTGGACAGACGACGAATCCCTATTCCAACACAACCGTAAAGGGGCCGCTTACGGAACTGACCTTCAGCAACTGTCCTAGATTGGTCACAGTCCACAACCCCGGCACCTTAGAGATACATTACATCCCCGGCGAACACACAAACGGAACAGTGTACTGGGAACACACAACAGTAACAATTAGAGTGCCAATCCTCGGCTATGTGCTTTGCCCGCCGGCAGAAACAACTCACGTGGGAACCCTGACAGGTGTCTCGTCAGGCCAGGCCACCCTGCATATCAGTGCAGGAATCAACTGCAGCTATTTTGGTTCCATAACTTGGGAAGCCACCTACCTCGTCACAACTCCTGATGGACTTGGCCTCTCGGCGTAGTTAATCAAATAGCCATGCTTCCAGAGCCGCCCTCGGCAGCGAAAAGTCGGCTTTGCAAGCCACAGAGCTCGCACGCAAAGGAGAGATACGGAATGAGATATCCGAAGATGATCGGGTTGATGGCAACAGCGGCAATGATCGTCACCGCACTATTGGGGGCCGACAGCGCCTCGGCGACCATGCTTGAGGTCGCAGGCGAACCAAAGAACGAAAAAGTCACAATCACAGCCAGCCTGAAAGCTGGCACGACGGCGGTCCTGAAAAGCACATCGGGCGAAATTCTGAACAAATGCACCGAATCGCATATTCACGGAAATACGCAAAGCCCCTACAAGAGTACATTGGTGAAAGGGCCGGTCACGAGTCTATCCTTTGGTAACTGCACGAAATCTGTCACAGTCCACGACCCAGGCGAGCTGGAGATTCATTGGACCTCTGGCACAAATGGGACAGTGTATTCTCAGGGGGCTACAATAACAACGCGAGTAGACTCGCCCTTCTTCGAGTATGTGACCTGCAGAACCCATACCACACAGCACCTGGGTACCTTGACAGGTACCGGCTCAGGTCACGCGACCTTGGACGTGCTTGCGGTGCTCGACTGCGGCGCCATTACCTCCGCCAGGTGGGAAGCCACCTACACCGTCACAAGCCCGACAGGACTAGGTAGTGTCGAGGGTACCACCACACTCGAGGTAGCCGGCGAACCGAAGAACGAAAAAGTCACAATCACAGGAAGCCTTAAAATTGACTCTACTACGTCCCTGAAGAACACAGAAGACGAAATCGGAAACACATGCACCACGTCGCATGTGCATGGCAATACCGAAAATCCATATTCCAGCACATTTGTCTCGGGTCAAATCACCGAACTCTCGTTCAGCAACTGCACGAGAGCGGTCACAGTCCACACTGCGGGCAAACTGAAGATTCATTGGATCTCCGGCACAAACGGAACAGTATCCTCGGAGGAAGCCGAAGTCACAGTGAATTTACCCTTCATTGGATACGCAACTTGCACCACTGGTTCTGGAACCCATTTGGGCACTTTGACAGGCGTTTCGTCAGGCCACGCAACCCTTCACGTGAAAGCTGTGCTTGACTGCGGCATCATTCCCTCCGCAATATGGGAAGCCACGTACATTGTCACAAGTCCGACAGGGTTGGGTAGTATTTCGACGCCGGGCACCACACTTGAGGTCAGTGGCGAAGCTAAAAACGAGCAAGTCACAATCACAGCGAGTCTCTCAAGCAGTAGCTCTTCGAGTCTGAAGGACACAGATGGATTCAGCCAAAACACATGCACTGCGTCGCATGTGCATGCGAGCACGCAGAGCCCGTACACCGGTTCAAGCGTGACAGGACCGATATCAACTCTATCGTTCAGCAGCTGCACGAGACTTGTCACAGCCCACGATCCGGGCAAGCTGGAGATCACCAGGACTTCCAACACAAATGGGATGGTGGCCTCCGAGGAAGCCGAAGTAACAGTTAGAGTGCCGCTCATCGGTTACGTGACCTGCGATACCGAAGGAACAACCAACATCGGCACCCTGACAGGCACCGCTTCAGGCCATGCGACGATGGACATCAATGCCGTCCTCAACTGCGGCTCCATACCCTCCGCAAAATGGGAAGCCACTTACACCGTCACAAGCCCAACAGGGCTTGGCGTTTCGGCATAGACCGACGCTGAAGGTGAGAAGACCACGCGAGCGATGGGAGCCGCCCCTCACGTGAGGGGCGGCTTTTCGGTCCTCCCGGCCCATCCCTCGACTTTCCGCTGTTTACGCGATATCCAGCGAAGGGCGACCTCGGCCCTCGGTAGAGTCGCTCGGGTGAGTGAGCTGCATGTAGACGGCGAGGTTCTGGCCGAGGAAGACGCGGCGCCGGGCGACGCTGCCGATCCTGTTCGTCCGCTGCCGAGCGGCTACGAAGCCACCGGGGGCTCGTCCCTTCTGGTGCTGCGGCCGGAGGCGCGGACGGTGGCGATCGCCGCGGCTGGCGGAGTCCTCGCAGGCGCTGCCACCGTCGCGGCGGTGCGGGCGGTCACCGGACAGGCCGCCAAGGCACGATCGCCGCGGCGTCTGGCCCGCCGCCGTCGCCGGGACCGCCAGAACATCGTCGCCAGCCGCTCCTTCCTGGTCGACGTGCATCTTCTCGGCCGCTAGGACCTATGGCCCGAGCCGTCGAAGTCGAGGTGAGGCCGCCTTCGCCTTGGTGGATGCCCCGGGGGAGCTCCGACCGGACGCTGCGGGTGCGGGGTGGGGTCGCCAGCCGGTTGCTCCACGTCGATGAGCGTCCTGTGCTGGTCCGCGCCTGGCAGCCCGCGCTTGACCGGGTGCGCCTGCGGGCCGACCCGGTCGAGCCTGACCGCGTCTCGCGGCCGCGGATTTCGTTGCCTCCCTGTCCTGGTCCGGCTGGTCCCGATCATCTGGAGGAGGCGATCGCGGCGATGCGGCGCGCCCTCTGGGTCGACGTCGACCTCTCCGGCTTCCACCGTCGTTTCCGGCGTGACCCACTGGTCGGTCCACTTATCCGGGGCATGCCCTGGTTCCGTCCGAAAGGGCGCCCGTGGCCCTGGGAGGCTCTGGCGGCCGCCGTGGTCGGGCAGCTGATCGAGGCGGAGCGGGCGGCGCTGATCGAGCGGCGCATCGTCGGCCGCTGGGGCACCCGCCTGGGAGAGGGGCGTGACGCCTTGCGCGACGTCCCCGGCCCGGCGACGATCGCCGGTCGCGCACCCGCCGAACTGGAGCAGATGGACCTCGTCGGCAAGCGGGCGATCGCGCTGCGGCGGCTGGCGCGGGACGTCACCGGCGGCCGCTGCCGGATCGAGAGCCCCGCCGACGACCGCCGGCTGCTGGCGATGCCGCAGATCGGCCCCTGGACGGTGCGGTGCCTGGGCCTCTACGGCCGCAACGAGCTCGACTCGCTCCCGGCGGGGGACCTCGCCTACATCAAGCTGGTCGGCCGCCTCAAGGGAGAAGGGCGCCGCGCCACGATCCCGGAGGTTGAGGATTTCTACGCGCCCTACGAGCCATACCGCGGCCTCGTCGGGGCGCTCACCCTGGCTGGGCTTTACCGCTTCGTCGGCCACGGCAGGCCGCTGCGCCTGGCTGCCTGACCGCCGCTACTCAAGCCCCCTGTCACCCGGCCCGATAAGCGTGGTGGATGCGTGACCCCGTGGACAGGAACTGGCCCGAGCACGAGGTCAAGCTCTTCCTCGACCAGCTCGCCGCCGGGGGGAACGACTTCCAGCGCTTGGTAGAGCGGCTGCCGGTGATCGTCTACGCCGCGGAGCTCGGCGAGGAAGGTCGCTGGCGCTACGTCAGCCCCCAGGTCGAGGAGATCCTCGGCTACCGGCCGGAGGACTTCGTCCGCGATCCCGGCCTCTGGGCCAGTCTCCTGCATCCGGAGGACCGCAGCCGCGCGCTTGCGATGGAAACGCAGGAGTGCCTCGGCAATCGGGACACCGTCCCAATCGAATACCGGATGCGCACCCGCGAGGGCAAGGTCGTCTGGATCCACGACGAGGCGGTGCTCGAAGCCGACGAGGACGGGATCCCGGTATGGCACGGGGTGCTCTACGACATCAGCGAGCGCAAGGGGACCGAGCAGGAGCTGCAGCGCGCTCTCTCCCAGCAGGCGGTCGTCGCCCGCCTCGGCGAGCGGGCGCTGCAGAACAGCGATCCGCAGGAGCTGATGGAGGCGGCGACGGAGCTGATCGGGAAGGTCCCCGGCGTCCACAACGCCTGCATCTGGGAGCTCGGACGTGACGGTCGTCGACTCAACCTCCGCGCCGGTCTGGAGGAAGCGGCGGTGGGGGCCGGCCGCCGAGTCTCCGCCTCGCGCGAATCCCACGTCGGCGCCGCGCTCGACTCCGGCACCCATGCGATCGTCGCCGATTGGGAGCAGGAGAACAGGCACGCGATGCCGCCTGTGCTGCGAGTCTTCGGCGCCGCCAGCAGCCTCGCCGTCGTGATCGACGGCAAGAACCGGCCTTTTGGGGTGCTCGACGTCCACTCGACCGAACCGCACCGCTTCAGCGCCAAGGACGTCCCCTTCGTGCAGGCGGCCGCCAACGTGCTCGCCGACGCGATCGAGCGCCACGCCGCCGACCAGGCGTTGCGCTACCGCGTGCTCCACGACTCTCTCACCGGCCTGCCCAACCGGCTCAGCTTCGTCGAGGCGCTGGGCGAAGCCCTCTCCAAGGCGGCGATCTCGGGGTCGCCGGTGGGGATCCTCTTCCTCGACCTCGACCACTTCAAGCTGATCAACGACAGCCTCGGCCACCACGCCGGCGACGCGCTGCTGCGGGCGGTGGCGCCGCGACTGCGCTCGCACCTGCGCCCCGGTGACATCGTCGCCCGTTTCGGCGGCGACGAGTTCGGGATCCTGATCGATCGCCTGGCCGACGAAGGCGAGGCGATCGCGATCGCCGACCGCGTCGCCGACGCCTTCACCCAGGCCTTCTCGCTCGACGGCGTCGACCACTTCGTCACCGCCAGTATCGGCGTCGCTGTCTCGCGCGCCTCCGAAGAGCGCCCGATCAACGCCGAGCTGCTGATCAGGGATGCCGACGCGGCGATGTACCGGGCGAAGGAAAAGGGCCGCGCCCGCTGCGTCCTCTTCGACGCCGAGATGCGGGCCGGGGCAATGAAGCGGCTCGAGGTCGAACGCGAGCTGCGACACGCGCTCGAGCGCGACGAGCTGGCGCTCTTCTACCAGCCGGTCGTCAACCTGCGCTCGGGGGAGATCACCGGGCTGGAGGCGCTGGTGCGCTGGCGCCATCCCGAGCGCGGGGTGCTCGATCCGGCCGAGTTTGTCTCGATCGCCGAGGACAGCGGGATGATCGAGCCGATCGGGCGCTGGGTGCAGGAACGCGCCTGCAGGCAGGCGCTCGAGTGGCACCAGCTGCGCCCCGACTCCCGGCCGCTCGACGTCGCCGTCAATCTCTCCGCCCGCCAGGTCGCCCACCGCGACCTGCCGGCGACGGTCGAGGAGATCATCGTCCGCACCGGCATCGACCCCGTCCACCTGCGGCTGGAGATCACCGAGAGCGTGCTGGTCGAGGAGTCGGCGACGGCGATCACCTCGCTGGAGGCGCTGAACGAGCTCGGGGTGCGGCTCGTCCTTGACGACTTCGGCACCGGCTACTCCTCGCTCGCCTACCTCAACCGCTTTCCCTTCCACGCGCTGAAGATCGACCGCTCCTTCGTCGACGCGCTCGGGATCGAGCAGGAGGCGACCGCGATCGTCGAGGCGATCATCGGGATGGCGCGAGCGCTCTCGCTGGAGGTGATCGCCGAGGGCGTGGAGAGCGAGGTGCAGCTATCGGAGCTGCGCCGGCTGAACTGCGACTACGCGCAAGGCCACCTCTTCCACGCGGCGATGCCCGAGCGCGAGGTCGGCCGGCTGATCGCCGAAGGCGCCCTCGGCTACTCCGGGATCTCGCCCGAGGGCAGATAGCCGTTATCGATCAGTTCGCTCGTCCGCGGCAGCGACTCGAGCAGGCCGTTGTCCCGCATCCAGCCAGTGAAGGTCGACCATTTCTCAGGGTCGAGGTAGCCGAAGGGCTGGTCGCCGACGCGGGCGCCGAGCAGCGGCAGCGTTGCCTTCACCTCCGCCGCGGTCAGCTTCGGTTCGAGGTCGGGGTTGGCTTCGGTGATCGCCTGGGTCGCGGCCCCCGGATTTTCGACGGCCGCATCCGTCCCCCGAGCGAGGGCGGCGAGGAAGAGGCGGAACCTATCCGGGTCCTCTTCGAGGCTCTCGGGCCGCGCGACAAGCACCAGCTCGTCATAGGTGGGGACGCCGAGCTGGTCGACCGGCATCACGGTGGGGGAGAGGCCGCGCAGCCGCAGGTCCACCCCCTCGACGTTGCGGAACCCGCCGAGCATCGCCTGGGCGGAGCCGCCGGCGACGGCCGGCAGCAGGTTGAAGCCGACGTTGACGACCTTGACGTCATCGGGCGTCAGCTTGACCCGCGCGAGGATCGTCTCCAGGAACTTGTCCTGGTAGGGAATCCCGGCGGTGGCGATCGTCTTGCCCTCGAGGCCGCCGATGCCTTTGATCCCCGATTTCTTCAGCCAGATCATCGAGGTGAGCGGCCGGTTGACGAGGGCGGCGACGGCGACCACATCGAGCCCCTGTTCCCGCGCCAGGGCCACCTCCGGCTGGTAGGAGATGGCGAGATCCGAACGGCCGGCGGCGACCTGCTTCACCGGAGCCGCGGGGTCGGTGGGCGTCTCGATCTCGACGTCGAGCCCGGCTTCCTCGAAGTAACCGA
Source organism: Solirubrobacterales bacterium (assembly GCA_035705945.1). Classification (GTDB taxonomy): domain Bacteria; phylum Actinomycetota; class Thermoleophilia; order Solirubrobacterales; family 70-9; genus VAYN01. Next base: position 23,801 of record DASSVR010000004.1, on the reverse strand, counting down.
GTTTCTCCGCCATGTAGATCCCCGCGTGATCGGGATTGGGGTAGAAGTCGAGCGTCAGGTGGAAGCTCTGCCGCTCCGCGGTTCCCTCCTCTGACTTCTCACCGCAGGCGGCGAGGGGGAGGGCAAGGGCGAGGGTGGCGAAGGCGATCGCGGCGATCCGGTGGCTAGTCATCGGGGCGGAGTTCTATCGCCAAGTGACCACGCGCCGCTCTACGACCGTGACGATTCCGATCAGTGCCAGCGCGAGGGCCGAGAGGACGACGACGCTGGCGAATTGCCGCGCGACCTGGAAGTTGGCGAGGTCAGACAGGATCAGGCGGCCCAGGCCCGAGTTTGAGCCCGCCCACTCGGCGAAGACGGCGCCGATCGGCGCGACGACGACGGCGATCTTGGTGCCGGTGAAGAGGTTGGGCAGGGCGGCGGGCGCTTCCACCCGCCAGAACCGCTGCCAGCGGGATGCGTCGAGGCTGCGCATCAGCTTGACCGCGTCGGGATCGACCGAGCGCAGGCCGTCGAGGACGTTGACAGTGATCGGAAAGAAGCAGATCAGGGCGATGATCAGGATCTTGGGCCCGATCCCGTAGCCGAACCAGACGACGAGGATCGGTGAGATGACGACGATCGGGATCGTCTGCGAGGCGACGATCAGCGGGTAGGCGACGTCGCGGAGTACCCCCCAGCGGTGCATCAGAACCGCGAACGCGATTCCCACCACGAGTGCGCTGAGAATCCCGAAGAGGATCTCCCGCAACGTCACCCAGGCGTTCTCGGCGAGCAGCGAGCGGTCTTCCCAGAGCGAGCTGGCTATTTCGGCTGGGGAGGGGACGAGGAAGTCCTCGAGGCTGAGCGCGTCTGCGATCGCGCCGGTGGAGGCGGCGACCTGCCAGGCACCGACCAGGCCGACCAGCAGCAGCGCCGGGAGCAGCCAGCGCCTCATCTCGATCCCTCCCGCAACGCGTGCATCGCCCCCTCGCGGGCGGCGACGAACTCCGGGTCGGTGACGGCTGCGTCGCGGTCCAGCGAGCGCGGCGCCGGCGACCTCAGCTCGGCGACGATTCGGCCCGGGCGAGCCGACAGAACTGCCACCCGGTCAGCGAGGTAGAGGGCCTCCTCGACGTCATGGGAGACGAGGACGACCGTGCGTGGGTCTGAACGAAGGGCGGCCGCGAGCCACTCCTGCATCTCGGCCCGGGTGATCGCGTCGAGCGCGGCGAACGGCTCGTCGAGCGCCAGCACCGGCTTGCCCGCAACCAGGGTGCGGAGGAAGGCGACCCGCTGCCGCATCCCCCCGGAGAGCTCGCTCGGCCGCGCGGCCTCGAAGCCGGCGAGCCCAAAGCGGTCGAAGAGGTCCCCCGTGGCGCGGCGTGCCTGCTCCCGCCTCATCCCCTGGTTGCGCAGCGCCAGCGCGGCGTTGTCGATCGCCGAGTACCAGGGGAGAAGCAGGTCGCTTTGCGGCATGAAGGCGCAGCGCGCGAGGCGTCCGCTCGCCGGCGCGGCGCCGCCGACCTCGATCGTCCCGGCGCTCGGCTCCCGCAGCCCGCAGATCAGCTCCAGCAGCGTCGACTTGCCGCAGCCGGAGGGGCCGACCAGTCCGATTACCTCGTGGGCACCTACGTCGAGGTCAATCCCGCGAATCGTCTCCAGCGCTCCGTAGAAGTGCGAAACCCTCCGCAGGCGGATCGAGTCCGCTGGTCCCTCTTCCTGCGGCGGGCGGGGTCCCACGGTTTGAGACCCCCGACTTTCGGGCTGCATGCTGGTATCCTGGCGCACTCCGCACTCCTGACCAAGAAGGTCAGGAAAGTCGAAATCCAGGGAAATCCTGGTTAGTGCGGAACAACCAGAGCTAATTCATGGACCCGGCAATCGTCCTCTTCGGCTTCGGCATCGGAGCAATGGTCGGAATGACCGGCATGGGCGGGGGAACCCTGATGACGCCGCTGCTGATCTTCCTGTTCGGCGTCAAGCCGGTTACCGCGATCGGCACCGACATTTTCTACGCGGCGGTCACGAAGACGGTGGGCGGCTGGCGCCACCTGAGGATGGGCACGGTCAACCTGCGGCTCTCCTACTGGCTCGCGGCCGGCAGCGTCCCCGCCGCGGTGGCCGGGGTCTGGGCGATCTCGATCCTGCAGAGCAAGATCGGCGAAGAGGAGCTCGACTCGATCGTCTACGCGCTGTTGGGTGGCACTCTCTTGATGGTCGGTGTGATCACCCTCGCCCGGGCGCTGATCCTCAGCAACCTGATCGAAGAGCGCGACGGCTTCAAGCTGCAGCGCCGCCACAAGATCGCCGCGGTGTCGATCGGCGTCGCCACCGGCTTCGTGATCGGGATCACCTCCGCCGGATCGGGCACGGTGATCGCCATCCTGCTGATCGCCGTCTTCCGGCTCACCCCCGTGAAAGTCGTCGGCACCGATGTCTTCCACGCCGCGATCCTGCTCTGGGCGGCCGGCATCGCCCACTGGGTCGGGGGCAACGTCGATTTCGTCCTCGCCGGGAACATCCTGCTCGGCTCGGTGCCCGGGGTGGTCTTCGGCTCCCATTTCGCCGCCCGGGCTCCAACCGGGTTCCTGCGTACGGCGCTCGGCGTCGTCCTCGTTGCCTCCGGCATCGTCACCGTGCAGAAGGGGGACCCGGTCGTCTGGCCGATCGCCGCCGCGGTGGCTGGAATCGGCCTCCTGCTCCTGATCTGGTTCCCGCGCTGGTGGAACGAGCGGCGGGTGCAGCGGGAAGCGGCCGACCAGCAAGCGCGCGACCGCTCCGCCGATCTCGCACCTGACGTAATCGGCTGATTGATTTACTAGTTGAATGCGAGTTTCCGCAAAGGCCGACTACGCGGTGCGGGCCGCTGCCGAGCTTGCGGCGGCCGGGGACGAGGGCCCGGTCAAGGGCGAGCGGCTTGCCGACGCGCAGGACATCCCGCTGCAGTTCCTCGAGCACATCCTGCTCGAGCTCAAGCACCACGGGATCGTCCGAGCGCGCCGCGGCGCCAAGGGCGGCTACTGGCTCGCCCGCCCCGCCGACGAGGTGACGATCGCCGAGATCGTCCGCGCCGTCGAGGGCCCGATCGCGCACGTACAGTCGAGCCCTCCCGAGGACATCGAGTACCGCGGCAATGCCGAGCACCTGCAGCAAGTCTGGATCGCCGTCCGGGCGAGCCTCCGCAACGTGCTCGAGGAGGTCACCCTCGCCGATCTCGTCTCCGGCGAGCTGCCGGGCATCGTCGGCGAGCTGACCGCTAGGCCAGACGCCTGGGTCGCGCGCTAGGGCGCCCGCTCCTCGACGCGGACCGGGACCAGGTCGAAGTCGGTGCCGAGCCGCAGCTCGCAGTAGCGCCTGGTCCAGTCGTCGTTGATCCGGTCCGACTGGCGCTTCATCCGCGGCTCGAACTCGAAGCCGTCGGGCGGTGCGAGGTTGAGCCGCTCGAGCAGGTTGAGGGTGCTGGTCTCGTAGTCGGCGGCGAAGTTCTCGTAGAGGACGAGGATCGGCTCGATCCCGGAATGCTCGAAGAAGGCGTCCCAGGCAGCCTCTTCAACCAGCAGCTGCTCGAGCAGGTGGTCGATCGCGCGGTAGTGGAAGCGCAGCTGCGGCCTGTGCTCCTCGATGAAGCCGCGGTAGGCCGGGCCACCGTCCTCCTCGATCGAGCCGAGCTTGGCGCTCAGGTCGTCCTCGCGCCAGGTCGCCGTCTGCACCGCCTTCCAGAGCGAGACCGCCTGGCGGACCTTGTTGGCGCGCACGACGCGGACGAAGGTGAGGTTGGGGAAGACGGTGGGGAGGAGCTCGGCGAGGGGCACGTCGCGGTAGGCCGGGATGTTGCGCAGGAGGCTGACGAACTCGCCGAAGTAGCCCCACATCAGCTTCGCCCCGAAGACGCCGTTTTCGGTGGTCCCGGTCTCGAAGACCCACTCCAGGTAGCGGTCGTAGGCGGCGCGGCTCCAGAGTGGGGAGCGAGGCTGGGGGTCGCTGCCGACGGTGCGCTCGCCGAGGTGGTCGCGGATCGACTGGTCCTCGACCCCGAGGAAGTATTCCTCGGGGCGGCGGGGGCGGCCGCTGTGGCGCAGCGCCTCGAAGTACTCCTCGGGGCGGCCGGCGACGCCGGTTTCGTCGAGCGCATGGCAGACCAGGGTGCTGCCGCTGCGGGGGGTGGCGCAGACCAGGTAGGAGCAATTCGGTTCCATGGAATTTCCTAGTCTTGAAGGCGGTGATGCCGCCCAACATCCTCTACATCCATTCTCACGACACGGGGCGCTATGTCCAGCCCTACGGCTTCCAGGTCCCGACTCCGAACATCCAGATGCTGGCCGACCAGGGGGTCCTGTTCCGCGAGGCCTTCTGCGCCGCGCCGACCTGCTCCGGCAGCCGGGCCAGCCTCCTCACCGGGCTCTATTGCCACAACAACGGCATGCTCGGGCTCGCGCACCGCGGTTGGAAGCTGAACGACTACAGCCAGCACTGGGTCCACACCCTGCGCGGGGTCGGGTATCGCTCGATCCTGATCGGCGAGCAGCACATCTCGCTCGACCCGGGGGTGATCGGCTACGACGAGGTCGTCCCGGTCGACCAGAGCCACGCCCACTTCGTCGCCCCGCTGACGATCAAGACGCTGCGAGAGGCACCGGTGGAACCGTGGTTCATGTCGGTCGGCTTCTTCGAGACGCACCGCGAATTCGCCGCCCCCACCTCGGTCCGCGACACGCTCTACTCGCTGGCGCCGAGCAACCTCCCCGACACGCTCGTCACCCGCCGCGACATGGCCGAGTTCAAGGCCAGCGCCCGCTCGCTCGACCAGGGGATCGGCGCGGTCCTCCACGCCCTCCACGACTTTGGCCTGGTCGAGAACACCGTCGTGATCTGCACCACCGACCACGGCATTGCCTTCCCCAACGCCAAGGCGACCCTCTTCGACCGCGGGACCGCGGTGATGATGATCGTCCGCGGCCCCGGCTTCCCGCCTGGCAAGGTGGTCGACGCGCCGGTCAGCCACCTCGACGTCTACCCGACCCTCTGCGACCTCTCGGGCGCTGAGCACCCCGGTTGGCTGCAGGGAACCTCGCTGATGCCGCTCGTGCGCGGGGAGGTCGAGAGCCTCCACGACGCGATCTTCACCGAGACGACCTACCACGCTGCCTACCAGCCCCACCGGGCGATCCGGACCGAGCGTTGGAAGTACATAAGGCGATTTGACGAATACCCGCATCCGGTCCTCGCTAACTGCGACGACAGCGATACCAAGGACCTCCTGGTCGCGGCGGGGTGGGGGGAGCAGGTGGTGCCGGAGGAGCAGCTCTACGACTTGGTGCTCGACCCGCAGGAGGGCCGCAACGTCGCCGAGAACCCGGCGCGGGCCGAGGTGCGCGCAGAGCTGCGGGAGCGGCTTGAGACCTGGATGCGCGAGACCGATGACCCGCTGCTGGAGGGGCCGGTGGCCCCTCCCGAGGGCGCGATCGTCAACGAGCAGTGGCAGCTCTCGCCCGACGATCCGGTGCGGATCGTCACGGGCGACTCCACGGTCGCTCCATCCAGGTGAGGCAGGTCCAGCCGGGGATCGGCTGCCCGAGCGGGTCGTGGCTCTCGCCGTAGGCGAAGGTGCTGAGGCCGCAGTTGTGGGATCCGAGGTTCCGGATCCCCGCCGCCATTGGCGCCTCGAAGTTGTCGCCCAGGACGGAATCAAGGAGAAAGAAGCGGGTGAAGATGCCGTGGGTGACGAGCAGCGGCCGCTCGCCCGCCTCACCGGCCTCGAGCTCGGCCTTCAGCCGCCGCACCCGCTCGATCGCCTGCTCGAAGGTCTCGCCGGAGTTGAGCTCCTGCGTGTAGTCGATCTCCTCCGGCTCTAGGCCGAGCGACTCGCCTACCGCGACAGCCGTTTCCCGCGCCCGCCGCAGCGGGCTGCTGAGCAGGCGGGTGATCCCATGGTCGCGGAGGGCGGCGCCGGCGGTGTGCGCCTGTTCCAGGCCGCGCTCGGTAAGTCGATCGCTCTCCGAGCCGGCGGCCGGCTCGCCGCTGCGGTCGGCGTTGTGGACCGACTCGCCGTGGCGGAGGAAGAGCGCCCTCATTCGGAGGCCGGCGCGGCGCCGGCGACGACGTCGACGAAGTTCTCCAGGTGCCGGGTGGTCCAGCACTCGAAGGCGCCGTCGCAGTGGCGCTCGTAGGCGGCCATCACCGAGTCGCCGTAGTTCCAGTAGAGCTTCGGCTCCGGGTTGAGCCAGAAGAGGCGGCCGGCGCGGGCGGCGATCTGGGCGAAGACCTCGGCGTGGGGCTCGCGGCCGTTGGTGCGGGCGTCGCCGAGGACGATCACGGTCGAGCGTGGGTCGAGGTCTTCGGAGATCTCCTCGAGGAACTCGAGCCAGACCCGGCCGTAGTCGGTGTAGCCGGAGACGTCGGCGACCCCGCCCTCGCTCGAGATCCGCTGGGCGACGGCGGCGAAGTCGCGCTCGTGCTCGAAGACCTCGGTCACCTCGGAGATCCGCTCGATGAAGACGAAGCTGCGCAGTTTGCGGAAGGAGTCGTGGAGGGCGTGGAGGACGGAGAGGAAGAAGACGCTGGCCGAGGTGACCGAGGTGGAGACGTCGCAGAGGACGTAGATCTCCGGCCGCCGCGGGCGCTTTGGCCGGTAGCGAAGGCGCAGCGGCACGCCGCCGGTCTCCAGCGAGGCGCGCATCGTCCGCCGCACGTCGACCGTCCGCCCCTTGCGGCGGCCGCGCTGCTCGTGGCCGAGGGTGGCGAGGCGGCGCTTCATCTGCGAGACGGCACGGTGGACGGCGGCGAGGTCCTGGGTCGGGCTGGTCGGCAGCGCTCGGTCCAGCTCGGCAAGGGGGCGCGACGGCGGCAGGGTCTCGGTGCGCTCGATCAGGTCGCGCTCCAGCTCGCGCCGCAGGTGGCGCTCGAAGCTGTTCAGCTGCTCGCGGTCGATCGGTGGCCGCTCGCTGCCGTCTTCGGTCGGCGGCTGCGAGCCGGCGGTGAGGCCGAGCGTGCGGCGGATGCGCTGGACGTCGACCCCGACCACGCCGGAGCCCTCGCCGCGGCCGAAGGCGGCGATCGCCAGCCGCGCCAGGTCGCGCAAGCGGTCCTCGTCGCCGGCCGCGATCGCCTCGCGGATCGCCTCGCTCAGCTCGTCAAGGTCGAAGCGCTCGCCTTCGCCAGCCGGCGGGCCGCCCTCGCCGTGCTCGGTGACACCGCGCTGAACGGCCTCTGCCTCGGCGGTGCGGAAGAAGTAGCGGTCGAAGAGCAGCTCGAAGACGCGCCGGTCGTCCTGTGACTTGGCGATCGTCGCCGCCAGCGCCTCGCGGAAGTCCGCCCGCGAGGTCCAGTCGACGTGTTCGAGCGCCGCGAAGGCGTCGAGTAGCTCGGAGGTGCCGACCGCGACCCCCTCGCCCCGCAGCTCCTCGCAGAAGCCGAGCAGCTTCGCGGCGATGCCGGGCGGCCCGGCGTCAGCCTTCGGTCCGTAGGGGGTCGGCAAGCTTCACCCCGACTCTCTCCGCGACCAGATCGATGTCGGTGCGGTGCTTGACGATGATCGACATCGACTGGGTGAAGGTCTCGCGGTCGATGTCCTCGGCGCCCATCAGCAGCAGGGTCCGGGCCCAGTCGATCGACTCGGCGATCGAGGGCGGCTTCTTCAGGTCCAGCGAGCGGACCATCCGGATCACCTCGACCAGTTTCCGGGCCAGGGTCTCGGAGATCTCCGGCGCGTGCAAGCGGACGATTTCCATCTCCCGCTCGAGCTCGGGGTAGTCGAGCCAGAGGTAGAGGCAGCGGCGCTTCAGCGCCTCGGTCAGCTCGCGGGAGTCGTTCGAGGTGAGGACGACGATCGGCATCGTCGTCGCCGAGATCTGCCCCAGCTCGGGGATCGTAATCTGGAAGTCGGAGAGGAGCTCGAGCAGCATCGCCTCGAACTCCTGGTCGGTCTTGTCGATCTCGTCGATCAGCAGCACCACCGGCTCGGTGCTCGCGATCGCCTGCATCAATGGCCGCTCGAGCAGGAACTCGGCGCTGAAGATGTCCTCCTGGACGTCTTCCCAGCCTGCCTCGCCGCCAGCCTGGATTCGCAGCAACTGCTTGCGGTAGTTCCACTCGTACATCGCCTTCGCCTCGTCGAGCCCCTCGTAGCACTGCAGGCGCACGAGCTCGCGGCCGGTGGCGCGGGAGAGCGCCTTCGCCAGCTCGGTCTTGCCGACCCCGGCCGGACCCTCGACCAGGACCGGCTTGCCCAGCTGCTGGGCGAGGAAGGAGACCAGTGCCGCCGGCTCGTCGGCGAGGTAGCCGACGTCGGCGAGAGCCTGCTTCACCTCTGCGACGGACCCATGTGCCATGGCCGCCGATGATAATCCCGGGCCGTGCTCGGCCTCGAACCGATTCTTGCCGCCCTGCTCCCGCACAGCCCCACTCCCTACATCGTCCTGATGCTGGCGGGCTTCGCGATCGGCATCCTCGGCCACCTCACCCGCGCCCGCTGGCTGGTCGCCGCCGGCGTGATCCTGATCTTCCTCGGCGCCCTGCTCTTTCCGCTGGTTGCCAACCTGACCACGGACGACCGCCCGCCGCCGATCGAGGAATCGCGCGACAACGCCGGCGAATGACGCCGGCGTTCGTCCTTTATTCGCCTTCCGCGGAATAAAGGACGAACGCCGGGTAGAAACTGGGCCATGGGACGCTTGGAGGAGGTCGATCTGACGCTAAGGCTCAGCCGCGAGGAGGAGGAACGCGGGCTGAAGGAGCTGGGCGGTCGGCTGGCGCAGCTGCGGCTGACGTTGGGTGGGCTGATCGGCGAGTGCCGGCTGGGGCCGCCGCTGGTCGTCGTCTTCGAGGGCTGGGACGCCTCCGGCAAGGGCGGGGCGATCAAGCGCCTGGTGGCGCCGCTGGACCCGCGTCACGTCCGCGTCGCCCAGTTCGCCGCTCCCACGCCTGACGAGAAGCGCCACCACTTCCTCGGCCGCTTCTGGCCGGCGCTGCCGGGGTGGGGAGGAATGACGGTCTTCGACCGCTCCTGGTACGGGCGGGTGCTGGTCGAGCGGGTCGAGGGCTTCGCCAGCGAGGAGCAGTGGAAGCGCGCCTACGAGGAGATCAACGCCTTCGAGCGTGCCCTAGGTGACGAGGGGGCGATCATCGTCAAGCTCTGGCTGCACGTCTCTCCCGAGGAGCAGTTGAAGCGGTTTGAAGCGCGGGCGAAGGACCCGCTCAAATCCTGGAAGCTGACCGACGAGGACTGGCGCAACCGCGAGAGGCGGCCCCAATACGAGGCGGCGGTGGAGGAGACGCTGGAGCGGACTGATGCCCCGGACGCCCGATGGCGGGTGATCGCGGCCGAGTCGAAGCGGTACGCGCGGGTGGAGGTCGTGCGCACCGTGATCGAGGCGATCGAAGGCGGAATGCGGCGCTGGGGACAGGACCCGCCCCCGCCCCCGCCTCCGTAGAATCCGCCCGGCATTGTTCTCCGAGCACGAGGAGCCCCATCTCTTGACCCGTTTCCGAAATCTTGCGCTGTTCGCGATCCTGGCGGCCCTGGCGACCGGCTTGGTGGCCTGCGGCGGCGGAGACGACGACGGTGGCGGCAGTGGCGAAGACCCGCGGAAGGTGGTCGAAAGCGCCAGCCTCAAGGGCGTGAAGAGCGGCGAGCTGGGCCTCTCGTTGCACGTCAAATCGGAAGGCGAAGAGGGCGGCGAGGTGGATATCAGCCTGTCGGGCCCGTTCGAACAAGGTGCCGAAGGCGAACTGCCCCAGGCCGAAATCGCGCTGGAAGTCGACGGCTCGAGTGGGGGTGAGGACATCGACTTCGACGGCGGCCTGACGCTGCTCACCGATCGAGCCTTCATCGACTACGAAGGAACCACCTACGAAGTCGACCCGACCACCTTCGGGTTTCTCAAATCGGCATTCGAACGGGCCCAGCAGAAAGGCGGCGAGGAAGACGTCACCGCCTGCCAGAAAGCGGCGGAAGGAATCGAATTCAGCCAGTTCGCCGACAACCTCGAGAACGAAGGAAGCGCTGACGTCGAGGGGACCTCGACGACGAAGGTCAGCGGCGATCTGAACGTCTCGGGGGCGGTCGACGCGCTGATCAAGCTGACCGAAAGCCCGGCATGCGCCGCGCAGCTGGAAGCCGCCGGCCCCCTCCCGATCGGCGAACTGGAAGAAGCGAAGGGCGAACTGTCGAAGGTGATCGAAAAAGCACACGTCGATCTCTACGTCGGTGACGATGACATCGTCCGCAGGATCGCGGCGGAACTGACGATCGTGCCGCCGGAGGCGGCCGACGAAAAGGTCGAGCTGGAGCTGGAAGTCTCTCTCAGCGGCGTCAACGAGGAACAGGAGTTCTCCACCCCCTCTGGCGCGAAGCCGCTTGAAGCGCTCTTCAAGAAGCTCGGCGTCAACCCGCTCGAACTTCTGGAAGCGGCTCAGGGCGGCAAAGGCCTGGGCGGCCTGCTTGAAGGGATAACGGGCGGCTCCGGCGGCGGCGAAGTCCCCAGCCAGGAGGAATACGTCGAATGCCTGCAGGAAGCCGATACTCCAGCCGACATTGAGAAGTGTGCGAGCCTGCTCGAATAGCGGGCAGGCTCAGCTGATTTCGTGAATTCGAGCGCTCCGCGGCTGAGCCCTTCCTTTTTCGGCACGGCCCACGGCTGGCCCTACCTGCTGACGCCGTTGATCCCGGTCGCGGTCGCGCTCGAGCTGGCCCACGCCTCGGCGACGCTGATCTTTGCCGCCTCGGCTCTCGGCATCGTCCCAACCGCCGCGTTGATGGGCCGTGCCACCGAGGAGCTCGCCGCCCGCTCCGGGCCTGGGATCGGCGGCTTCCTCAACGTCACCTTCGGCAACGCGCCCGAGTTGATCATCGCCCTCTTCGCCCTTGGTCAGGGGCTGCAGGAGGTGGTCAAGGCCTCGATCGTCGGCTCGATCCTCGGCAACATGCTGCTCGTGCTCGGGGCGGCGATGCTGGCCGGGGGCCTGCGACGCGACAAGCAGACGTTCAACCGGACCAGCGCGGGCGTCCAGACGACGATGCTGATGCTCGCCGCCGCGGCGCTGGTGATGCCGGCGATCTTCGAGCTGGTCGAGGGCAAGGGGCTGCCCGGCCCAACCGCTGAGTCAATCGACTACGGCGGCACCGTCGAGGACCTCTCGCTCGCCGTCGCGATCGTCCTCATGGCCACCTACGTGGCCGGCCTCTTCTTCTCGATGAAGACCCATCGGGCGCTGTTCAACCCCGAGTACGAGGAGGAGGACACCTGGGGCTGGTCGATCCGCGCCTCGGTGATCGCGCTCGCCGTCGCCGGCGTCCTCGTCGGGCTGATGTCGGAGGTCCTGGTGGGGTCGATCAGCGAGGCCTCCGAGTCGATCGGCCTCTCCGAGTTCTTCGTCGGCGTCATCGTCGTCGCGATCGTTGGTAACGCGGCGGAGCACTGGGTCGCGGTCCTCGTCGCGGTGAAAGACAAGATGGACCTGGCGGTGAACATCGCGATCGGGTCGAGCGCCCAGATCGCCCTCTTTGTCGCCCCCGTCATCGTCATCGCCTCCTTCTTCCTCGGTCCCCATCCGCTGGCGCTCGTCTTCAACGGGTTCGAGCTGGCGGCGATCCTGATCGCCGTACTGGTCGCGAGCCAGGTGACTGGCGACGGCGAGTCGAACTGGTTCGAGGGCGTCCAGTTGCTCGCCCTTTACTTCCTCTTCGGCCTCGCTTTTTACTTCGCCTGATGGAAGCGCTGCTGCTGTTCTTCAGCTTCGCCGTCGTCCTCGCCGGGGCGCTGCTGTTCACCAACGCGATCGAGTGGATTGGCCACAAGCTGGCGGTGGGGGAGGGGGCCGTGGGCAGCATCCTCGCCGCTGTGGGGACGGCGATGCCGGAGACGCTCATCGCGATCGTTGCGCTGGTCGGGGCCAAGGAGGGGTCTGAAGACGTGGCGATCGGGGCGATAGTCGGCGCCCCCTTCCTGCTCGCGACGCTGGCCATGGGGCTGGTCGGCCTCTTCGCCTACCTCTACCGCAACAAACGTGAGCAGGGAGTCGAGCTGAGGGCGCACCGCGAGACGCTGGAGCGCGACCTCCTCTTCTTCCTCGCCCTCTTCTTCCTCGGCGGGCTGCTGGCGTGGGGCCCGCCCCCGGAGGTGCGGATCCCAGTCGGGATCGCGTTCATCGTCGCCTACGTCCTCTACATCGCGATGACGTTGCGCGGCGGCGGCGAGGTCCAGGACGAAGAGACGCTCAACCCGCTGATCTTCGAGCGGCGCTCCGAATTCCGCGAAGACCCAGGGATCCTGCTTTGCGTGGTCCAGCTCCTGGTCGGGCTGGGAGCGATGGTCGGCGGCGCCCACCTCTTCGTCGAGGAGCTGCTCCACATCGCCGATGACATCGGCGTCGATGCCCTCGTGCTGGCGCTGATCCTGGCCCCGCTGGCGACCGAGCTGCCGGAGAAGGTCAACAGCTTCTTCTGGGTGCGGGAAGGGAAGGACGCCCTCGCCCTCGGGAACATCACCGGCGCGATGGTGTTCCAGTCAATGATCCCGGTCGGGATCGGCCTCATCTTCACCGACTGGGAGCTGAGCTGGACCGCGGTCCTCTCGATCGGCCTCGGCCTCGCCGGCGGTGTGCTCGCCTACGAGAGCCTGCACTTGGCGGGGCGCTTCAAACTGCCGGCGGTGATCGGCTGGTTCGTGTTGTACGCCAGCTTTATCGCTGCGGTGGCGTTCAGCGCCTGATCAGGCTGCGGCGAGATCCCCGAGCGCCTTCAGCACCAAATCGTCGTGCGTTTTCGGCGACACCTTGGGGAAGACCTTGGCGATCTTGCCGTCGGGAGCGACGATGAAGGTCGCCCGCTGCACTCCCATGTACTTCTTCCCGTACATCGACTTCTCGACCCAGGTCCCGTACGCCTCGGCGACCGAGTGGTCGGCGTCGGCGAGCAGGGTGAAATCGAGGTCGTACTTGCCGGCGAACTTGTCGATCGCGCCCACCTCGTCGGGCGAGATCCCCATCACCCGCGCACCCGCCGCCGCGTAGTCGGCGCCGCGGTCACGGATGCCGCACGCCTGGACGGTGCAGCCGGGCGTATCGGCACGGGGATAGAAGTAGAGAACGACGGTCTGCCCGCGCAGGTCGGAGAGCTTGACCTCCTCGCCGTTTTGGTCGGCTAGGGCGAAGTCCGGCGCCTTGGCTCCCTCGGAGAGCAACTTCTACTCCTCCGGCTCCGCGTCGGGTTCCGGCCGTTCCTCCTCCTCTTCGAGGTCGTCCTCGCTCTCTTCGAGCGCGGTCGGGGGCAGCGAGCCGCCGGAATGGTTTTCGGACTGGAAATCCTCGAGGAGCCGGTCCCGGCCCTCCTCGTCGATCGGCGTCTCGTCGGCGATGCGGACCCAGTCGGCGCCCTCGTAGGCCTCCAGGTTGAAGACCTCCTGGTCGAGCGAGGCAGAGTCGTCGACCACCACCACGACCTCGGTCTGCGGGTTGAAGTAGGTCCCCGGCTGGACCAGCATCTCCTCGACCTCGTAGAGGTTCTCGTCCCGGGCGGCCATCAGCGCGATCCTATGAGATCACCCAGCTGCCGCTCCGTCTCCGCCTCGACGTCGAGCGGCCGCAGGCCCTGGCGCAAGCGGCGGTCGTTGCGGGCGACGACGAGCTGGCGCACTTCGGCGCGCAGCTCGGCGGCCATCGCGTCCTCGTGGCTGGGTCGCTCTGCCGCCGCGAGCAGGCGCTGCGTCTCGGCATCGACGTCGAGCGGGGCCTCGCCTCGCCGCTGCCGCCGCTCCGATTTCGCCTCCAGCATCTGCCGCACCTCCGCCGCCTGGATCGCGGGATCGACGGGCGGCGGCGGTAAGCCAGGGCGGCTGGAGGCCCCTGCTTCGTCGCTGACGATCGAGAACGGGCCCTGCCCGAAGGAGCGCCAGGCCGCCGCCGAGCGATGGAAGAGGTAGCCGGCGATCGGGGCCGCGATGCCGGAGATCGCGAGCAGGATGGCGCCCTTCTGGGTCGCCGTCAGCGCCAGGGCGACGTCCATGTACCAAGGGTAAACCGGCTCGGTCCTTTGGTTCGTCCGCTAACCTAGAGGGCCGATTGACTGATCAGTCAATCGGTGGAACGCCAGCCCTGCCGGCGGCGCTCCCACAGACTTCAGAGGAACCGCGAAGAAAAGGAGCGCCGACCGGTGGTCGACTTCACTCTTACCGACGAGCAGAAAGACCTGCGCGAGCTGGCCCACAGCTTCGCGGAGAAAGAGATGCGCCGGGTTGCCTGGGAGTACGACAAGGACGGCACCTGGCCGCAGGACATCATCGACAAGGCCTGGGAGGTCGGGTTGATGAACACCCACATCCCCGAGGCCTACGGCGGCCCCGGACTGGACTACCTCTCCGGCTGCCTGATCGAGGAGGAGGTCGGCTGGGGCTGCTCCGGGATCGGCACCTCGCTGATGGCCAACGGCCTCGCCTCGGCGCCGGTCACCCTCGGCGGCTCCGAGGAGACGAAAAAGAAGTACCTGGGGATGCTCTGCGAGGGGCCAAAGCTGGCCTCCTTCTGCCTGACCGAGCCGGACGCCGGCTCCGACGTCTCCGGGATGAAGACCCGCGCGGTCAAGCAGGGCGACAAGTACGTCATCAACGGCTCCAAGTGCTTCATCACCAACGGCACCTACGCCGACTGGTTCACGGTCTACGCCAAGACCGATCCCGAGGCGGGCCACCGCGGCATCAGCGCCTTCGTCGTCGACGCCAACTCCCCCGGAGTGACCGTCGATAAGAAGGAGGACAAGATGGGTCAGCGGGCCTCCAACACCGCGACCATCTCCTTCCAGGACGTCGAGGTCCCGGCCGAGAACCTGCTGGCTGAGGAAAACAAGGGCTTCAAACTGGCGATGATGACCCTCGACCGCACGCGCCCAGGTGTGGCCGCGATGGCCGTCGGCATCGCCCGCGCCGCCTTCGAGTACGCGACCGAGTACTCCAAAGAACGGGTCCAGTTCGGGGTCCCGATCGCGATGCACCAGGCGATCCAGTTCATGATCGCCGACATGGCGACCAAGGTCGAGGCCTCGCGGCTTCTGGTCTGGGAGTCCGCGGTGATGCTCGACCAGGGCCTCCGCAACAGCCGCGTCTCCTCGATGGCCAAGCGCTTCGCCGCTGATTCGGCGATGGAGGTCACCACCGACGCCGTCCAGGTCTACGGCGGCTACGGTTTCATCAAGGAGTACCCGGTCGAGAAACTGATGCGCGATGCGAAGATCATGCAGCTCTACGAGGGCACCAGCCAGATCCAGCGCCTGGTGATCGCCAAAGAAGTGCTGCTCCCGCGCCAAGACAGCGCCCCGACCCCCGATCCCGCCGCCAAGGCCTCCGAGGACAGCCAGTCCGAGCAGGCCGCCGCCACGGTTTAGTCGCGCCCGCGCTTCCCGCAAGGGACGGTGTGCCACCAAAGCCGCCGGCCTCCCGGGCCGGCGGCTTTTCTTCGCTCGGAGCGTTCCCAAAGGAGAAAAAACAGCTGGGTAGGGGGAGAAAAAAGGTCCGCCGGTCCTTTTAGCCGCTATGCGGAACAAAGGGCCGGCGGACCTTTCTGTTGCATCTGGGTCGCTCGCGAATCTCGCCGAGCGGCAGCACGGAGTTGTCTCGGTTCAGCAGTTGATCGGAGCGCTCGGCTTCTCCCATAGTGCTGTCTATCGCGCGGTAGCGGCGGGTCATCTGCATCGGCTCCATCGGGGAGTTTTTGCGGTGGGTCACACGAACATCTCACGCCAGGGGCATTGCATTGCGGCGGTCCTTGCCTGCGGACCCGACTCTCTTCTTAGCCATATCTCCGCGGCGTGGCTTTGGGATCTCACGAAAACGTCGCCCTTGCCTGCTTCGGTTACGACTCCCTTCCACCGCAGACCGAGACCCCCGATTCGGCTTCATGAGGCTCGATTGCTCACGCCTGAGGACCGGGTCCTGCGTGAGGGGATTCCAGTTACCGCCCTGCCTCGAACCCTGCTCGATCTCGCTGCTTCTGTTCGATTCGAATGGCTGGAGCGAATGGTCGAGCGGAGCGAAGAGCTTGGGCTGTTCGACTTACGGGCGGTCGAAGACCTGCTCACCCGAACCGTCGGCCACCATGGTCACGGTCGGCTGCGGAAAGCGATTGCCCTCTACAAACCGACGAGCTTCACGCGCTCCGGGCTGGAGCGGCGTTTCCTGGGGCTGGTGATTGAGGCCGGTCTGCCGCAGCCGCGCACCAACTACGTCGAGCACGGATTCGAGCTTGACGTCTACTGGCCGGAATTCCGCTTCGCGGTCGAACTCGATGTCTTCGAGACGCACGGGAGCCGGGCGGCTTTCGAGCGCGACCGCGAACGGCAGGAGGGGCTGCTGCTGGCCGGTATCGCGATGACGCGCGTGACCGGGCCGCGCCTCGAACGCGAACCGGATGAGGTCATCCGGCGAGTCGCCCTTTTGCTGGAGCAGCGAGGACTTCCCAGCTAGCGAGCAGGCGCCGCGTCCCGTTTCTTCGAAGCCTTGAGCCGCTTCATCTTGTCGAGCTCGACCTTGCGCAGGCGGATCGCTTCAGGGGCGATTTCGACGCACTCGTCCTCGCGGACGAACTCGAGCGCCCCTTCAAGCGAGAGCCGCGTCGGCGGCGCCAGGCGCACCAGCACATCGGCGCTGGCGGCGCGCATGTTGGTCTGCTGTTTGGCCTTGGTGGGATTGACGTCGAGGTCCTCGGAGCGCGAGTTCTCGCCGACGATCATCCCTTCGTAGACCTCCTCGCCCGGACCCACGAAAAGCTTCCCCCGCTCTTGCAGGTTCAGCAGCGAGTAGCTCGCGGTCTGCCCCCGGCGGTCGGCCACCAGGGAGCCGGTCTGGCGCGTGCGCAGCTCGCCCGCCCAGGGCTCCCAGCGGTCGAAGACGTGGTGCAGGAGCCCGCTGCCGCGGGTGACCGTGAGGAACTCGGTGCGGAAGCCGATCAGGCCGCGCGCCGGCACGAGGTAGTCCATCCGCACCCAGCCGGTCGAATGGTTGACCATCTGTTCGAGCCGACCTTTGCGGGCGGCGAGCATCTGGGTGACGTCGCCGACGTGCTCCTCCGGCACGTCGATCGCCAGCCGCTCGACCGGCTCGTGGATCTGCCCTTCGATCTCCCGCGTCACCACCTGCGGCTGTCCCGCGGTCAGCTCGTACCCCTCGCGCCGCATCAGCTCCAGCAGCACCACCAGCTGCAGCTCGCCCCGGCCCTGCACCTCCCAGGCGTCGGGCCGCTCCGTGTCGTTGACCCGCAGGGAGACGTTCCCGACCAGCTCCGCGTCGAGCCGGGAGCGGATCTGCCGGGCGGTCAGCTTGTCGCCGCCCTGGGTCCCGGCCAGCGGGGAGGTGTTGATTCCCACCACGACCGACAGCGACGGCTCGTCGACGGTGATCACCGGCAGCGGCCGCGGGTCCTCCGGGTCGCCGAGCGTCTCCCCGATCGTCACCTCTTCGATCCCGGCCACGGCGATGATTTCCCCCGGCCCGGCCTCCGAGGCGGGCACCCGCTCCAGCCCCTGGGTCACGTAGAGCTCCGACACCGCCGCCCGCTCGACGCTGCCATCAGCCCGGCACCAGCCGATCTGCTGCCCTGAGCGGATCGTCCCCTCGTGCACCCGGCAAATCGCCAGCCGCCCCACATAAGGAGAGGCGTCAAGGTTCGTCACGTGCGCCTGCAGCGGCGCATCCGGGTCGTATCGCGGCGCCGGGATCTCCTTCACCATCAGGTCGAGCAGGGGGGAGAGATCGCTTCCCTCTACCCCCTCCTCCAGCGCCGCCCAGCCGGCCTTGGCGTTCGTGTAGACGATCGGGAACTCGATCTGCTCGGAGTCGGCGTCGAGGTCGAGGAAAAGCTCGTAGACCTCGTCGACCACCTCGGCGATCCGCGCGTCCGGGCGGTCGACCTTGTTGACGACGAGAATGATCGGCAGCTTGCGCTCGAGCGCCTTGCGCAGGACGAAGCGCGTCTGCGGCAGCGGCCCCTCCGAGGCGTCGACCAGCAGCAGCGCCCCGTCGACCATCGTCAGCGCCCGCTCCACCTCGCCGCCGAAGTCGGCATGGCCGGGCGTGTCGACGATGTTGAGCTTCACCTCGCCGTAGGTGACCGCCGTGTTCTTGGCGAGGATCGTGATCCCCTTCTCCCGCTCCAGGTCCATCGAGTCCATCACCCGCTCGGCGACCTCCTGCCCCTTGCGGAAGGTCCCGGTCTGCCACAGCATCGCGTCGACCAGCGTCGTCTTGCCGTGGTCGACGTGGGCGATGATCGCCACGTTGCGCAGGTCTTCTCGAGCGGTGCTCATCAGGTTGCAGAGAGTAGGGGAACGGGGATCGGAGGCCACAACAAGACGAAGCCCGCCGTAGCGGCGGGCTTCGGACTGCTGGAAGCGTCTAGCGAAACTACTGCTGCTGAACGCTCGCGGCGGCCGGGCCTTTGGGGCCTTCTTCGGACTCGTAGCTCACCTTGGCGCCCTCGGTCAGGGACTTGAAGCCCTCTCCGAGGATGGCGCTGTGATGAACGAAGACGTCCTTAGAGCCGTCATCGGGAGTGATGAACCCGTAGCCCTTGTCGTCGCTGAACCACTTAACAGTTCCGGTCGGCATGCATTGCCTCCACTTCTTGTGCTGCGAACGCGGAGGATGCGAAAAGCAACGACTGCGAGCGCTACGCACAACTTTCGCCGGTATTACCCGGCCCTAACGGACGGGACGGTAGCAGGATCGTCCGCCAGCGCCACGACAACGTCGGTCTCAAGTGACCGCCTCCGGGGTCGATAAGAATGGGAGCGATGTCTACGGGCAGGACCGCCACTCGCTTCGCCGCGCAATCGCTGACGCTGGCAACCACGTTCCTCGTGCTACTGCCGGCGGCGGGTGGCGCGGCGGTAATCCCGCCGAAGAGTGCCGGCTCGCTCTCACCTGTCCTTGCTGAGTTGGCGCGGCCGGCGGTGCGCTCGCAACCGACGGCGCGGCAGGCGGCGATCCTCGGAGTACCCGCGGACGGCCCCGGCGCGTTGCTGCGCCGGGGCGGGAGAGTCCTCGTCGGCGTGCGCTTCGAGCACGGGGCGGTGGCCAGTAGGGACGAGGTGCGAGCCCGGGGAGGCCGGGTGCTCAGCGCCAGCCGCGACTACCAGACGGCCACCGTCGCGATCGACCCCGCCGACCTGAAATCGCTGGCGGCGTTGCCGAACGTCGCTTCGGTAACGCCGGTGCGGGAGCCAATGCTCTTCGCGGTCGATTGCGAAGGCGGCTCGGTGATCTCCGAGGGAGTCGAACAGCTGAACGCCAAAGAAGCTCGCGAAGAATTCCTCGTCGACGGCAGCGGCATCGAGGTCGGGGTTCTCTCAGACTCCTACGACAGCAATGGAGATGCGGCAACGACGGCCGAAGACGACGTCGAAACTGCCGACCTGCCGGGCGCGGAAAACGAATGCGTTGGCCAGGAAACCGACGTTGACGTGATCGAAGACCTCGGACCCGAAGAAGGCAGCGACGAGGGCCGGGCGATGCTGCAGATCGTCCACGACATGGCCCCCGAGGCCGACCTCTCCTTCGCCACCGCCTTCGCCAGCGAAGAAGGCTTCGCCAAAAACATCGAAAAACTCGCGACCCAAGGCGCCGACGTGATCGTCGACGACGTCGCCTACTTCGAAGAGCCGTTCTTCCAGGACGGACCGGTCGCGGTCGCAATAGAAAAAGTCACCGGCGCTGGCGCCAGCTACTTCTCGTCAGCCGGCAACGACAACCTGTTCGACGGCGAAGGCAATGAAATCGCCTCCTGGGAGGCGCCGAGCTACCGTGACTCCGGCGCCTGCCCAGCCGAAATCGCCGCCCTCGGCTCCGAATTCAACGCCTCGCACTGCATGGACTTCCGCCCGGGCAGCGGAGTCGATCGCACCTTCGGCATCAAAGTCGAATCCGGGGAAGTCCTCCTCCTCGACCTCCAATGGGCGGAACCCTGGGAGGGAGTGGCAACCGATATCGACGCTTTCCTCCTGGACGCGAACGGGGAATTGATCGCTGGCTCGGCCGAATTCAACTTGCTGACCCAGCGCCCGGTGGAGATCTTCGGGTGGTTCAACGGAACGTCGTCTACGCAGACCGTGCAGCTGGTGATCAACCGCTTCTCCGGCGGAAACCCCCGGCTCAAGTCGATCCTGCTCCAGAACGGCGGCGGGGTGAGTGGGGTCGAGTATCCGCGCTCGGGCGGAGGGGACGTGATGGGTCCGTCCATCTTCGGTCACGCGGGCGCCTCCGAGACGATCGCGGTCGGGGCGGTCCCTTTCAACGACAGCAGCGAACCCGAGCCCTATTCATCGCGCGGCCCGGTCACCCACTACTTCGAGGAGGCAAAAGGACCAGGCCCCGCCGCCACTCTCCCTTCGCCGGAAGTGATCTCCAAGCCAGACGTGGCCGCGACCGACTGCGGCCGGACCACCTTCTTCGCTTTCCAGTCCTCCCCGGGCGTCTGGCGTTTCTGCGGAACCTCGGCGGCGGCGCCGCACGCGGCCGGCGTCGCCGCACTGATGTTCGATAGCGAACTCGCGGCCACCCCCGCCGAGATCGAGGCCGCCCTGGCCGACACCGCTTCTCCCGTCGGTGCCTTCGGCCCCTGCGCCGTCGGCGGCGGCTTGATCGAATCGGTGGGCGCCCTCGAAGCGATCAACGGCGAAATCTCACCGCCTGCGGCGGGATCGTGCTCGCCGCCGAACGCCTCCGGCGCGGTGTTCGTCGCACCCGGCAACTGGGGCCTGGAACAACCGCCGCCGCCCGCGCCGACGACCCCGAGCTCTGTCCCGGCAACCCAGACGCCCCCGCCCCCGGCCACGTCGTTCTCCAGGCATCCACCGAGCGTCGTGCGCACTCGGCAGGCAAGGGTGCGGCTGGTCTTCCGCTTCACGTCCAACCAGGCTGGAGTCACCTTCCTCTGCAAAGTCGATAGCGCGGTCTTCCGCATTTGCGGCCCCCGCCTCGCCCGCAAATTCGGGGTCGGCCGCCACGTGGTGAAGGTGAAGGCTCGAAACGCTGCTGGGCTGGTCGACCTTACGCCCGCCGTCTTCCGCTTCAGGGTCAAGCGGGTCGCCTGACCTACGCGGAGCGCCGTCGGTTCTGGCGCCGCATTACCCAATGCCCTGCCCCGAGCAGGGCCAGCAGCGCCAGGGCACTGCCGAACACCAGCGGGTCGGTCGGCGAGAGGCCCTCGAGGCGGGTACCGAGGTAGACGGAGATCGCCGTAATCGGGAGATAGCCGACGGCGGTGGTCCAGACGAAGCGCCAGAGCGGGACGCGGGCCGCTCCGGCCGCGTAGGAGACGACGCTGAAAGGGAGGATTGGGATCAGCCGCATCGCCAACAGCAGGGTCGGCCCCCCGCGCTCGATCGACCTCTCGATCCGCTCGAACCGCTCTTGGCCGAACCAGCGATCGAGCAGCGGACGGGCGATTCGCTGACCGATCGCCCAGCAGGTCAAGCCGTTGAGCAACCAGCCGGTCATAACCAGGACCAGCGCCGGGAGGAAGCCGTAGGCGAACCCAGCCGCCGCGTCGACGATCTCGGCGGGGTAGAAGACGACGCTGTGGAGGAGGCAGAGGACGAGGATCAGGAGAGGGCCTCCGGCCCCGAGCCGATCCACGTGCTCGCGGACCTCGTCGTGGTCCCCCTGAACCGCGGCGGCGACCGAGTCCCGCAGCGGGTCGACGGCGGCGACCAGCACGGCGAGCATGGCGATGCCCGCCAGGGTGACGGCGATCTCGGCAAACGGCAGACGGCGCTCCTCCACCGCCGGAAGGCTATGTGCGGGGGTGGGGGACGGAGCGACGGCTTCGGCTCAGTCCCGCAGCCGCTCCGCCAGGCCGGAGTGCCGCCCCCCGCTGTCGTCGCGGCGGACTGCAGCGGCCAACACCGCTCGATCGCCGACCAGCACGCAGCTGTTGCGGGCGCGGGTGATTGCGGTGTAGAGGAGCGGGCGGTTGAGCATCCGCGAATGCGAGCGGTGGCACACGCCCACCACCACAGGAACTTCGCATCCCTGCGCCTTGTGAACCGAGATCGCGTAGGCGAGACGCAGGGTGCCGGTCTCGCCGTAGGGGATCGCCAGGCTGCCGCCGTCATCGGTGTCGACAACGATCGTCTCCTCGTCCGGGTCGTCGTCCCGGAGAAAGACGATCGAGCCGTTCATCAGGCCCAGCTCATGGGAGTTGCGGGTTTGGATCAGGCGATCCCCGATCCGGAAGCGGTTGCTGAGCGCCGGCCTACCGTCGGGATTCAACTCAGCCTGCAGCCGCTCGTTGAGGGCGTCGATGCCGACCGGCCCGCGGTACATCGGCGCCAGCACCTGCACCTCGCGGACCGGATCGACCGCGAATTTGGCCGGGGCGCGCTCGGCGACGACCTCGACCACGGTCTCCAGCGCCCGCTCCGGCGTCCCTCGCTCGACGAAGAAGAAATCGTGGTCCTGGTCAGGGCCCGGCTCGAGGTGGGGCGGGCGTCCCTGGTTCACCTCGTGGGCCGCGGTGGTGATCATCGAGCGCGCCGCCTGGCGGAAGATCTGCGTCAGCCGCACCACCGGCGCGATCCCCGCGGAGATCAGGTCCTCGAACGGCTTCCCGGCGCCGATCGGGGGCAGCTGGTCGGCATCGCCGACGAAGACGACGTGGGTCGTCTCGGCAAGGCCGCCGAGGAGGACCTCAACGAGGCGGAGGTTCAGCATCGAGGACTCGTCGACGATCACCAGGTCGGCTGGGAGCGGACGGCCTGGTCGAAAGGCCGGCTCGCGCCCCGGCATCCATTCGAGCAGGCGGTGGATCGTCTTCGCCTCGTGCCCCGTGGTCTCCTCCAGACGCCGCGCTGCCCGGCCGGTGGGGGCGCAGAGGGCGATCGTCGCGTTCGCCGCTTCAGCCTCGGCGACGAGCTCCTTCGTGCACTTCGTCTTGCCCACGCCCGGGCCGCCGGTGAGGACTGAGACCCGCGCCGCGAAGGCGGCCCGCACCGCCGCCCACTGCTCGTCGGTGAGGCCGTTCCGGGGCTCCTCGCCGGGATCGTGGTCGAGGTGGGGCGAAGCGGCGGCCCGCACGGCCAGGGTGGCGGCGACCGCCTGCTCGCTGGCGAGCGTCAGTTCGCGGTAGACACGCCCTTCGTCGTCGACCAGCCCCGGCGCTTCGACCAGCACGTCCGGGTCGGGCGCGAGCCCGATCAGCCGGGCGGTGCGCCGCGCCAGATCCTCCAGCGGCAGGTAGCTGTTGCCCTGCTGCTCGGCCTCTATCAGCGCGTAGAGCGCCGCGGCCTGCGCTCGCCGGCTCGACTCCGGCGGCACGTCGGCGGCGAGGGCGATCTTGTCGGCGCGGGCGAAGCCGACCCCGGGCACCTCGGTCAGTCGATAGGGGTCCTCGTGGAGAACCGTCATCGACTGCTCGCCATAGCGAGCGTGGATCGGCGCAGCGAGGTGGGCGAGGCCGTGCGGGGCCAGCTGCACGTGGAGGTCGCGGATCGCGCGGCTGGCGTACCAGGACTGGGTCGCTGCCGCGGCCTGGTCGGGGCTGACCCCCCGCAGGGAGCTGAAGACCGCTTCGGGATTGGCGGAGATCGCCTGCAGGACACTCTCGCCGTACTCGTCGCAGAGCCGCTCCGCCCGCTTCTGGCCGATGTGGCGCAGAGAAGTCAGGTAGGCGACCTGCCCCTCGCGGTCGGCCGGGTCGAGCGGCAGCGCCCCCTGGGCGCGCAGCTGACGCCCATAGCGACTGTGGGTCTGCCACTCGCCGCTGACTTCGGCCCGGTCACCGGCGTTGAGGTGGGCGACGGGGCCGACCAGGGCGAAGCCGTCGCCGCCCTCGGTCTCCTG
>DASSVR010000003.1:0-22720 GCA_035705945.1 Solirubrobacterales bacterium | reverse complement strand
GACTCACGCTGGAAACCGGGCGGACCCGGCGGCGAAACCGTCGGCCGGAACGATCCGGCGATGCCCGACCGGGTCCACACCCTCTGCCCCTACTGCGGTGTCGGCTGCGGCCTCGTCGCCACGGCGAGCGAGGGCAGGCTGGTGGGGGTGGAGGGGGACCCGATCCATCCGGTCAACCGCGGCAAGACCTGCCGCAAGCCGCTCGAGCTGGCGAGCGCCGTCCACGCGCCGGACCGGGCGACGGTGCCGCTGCTGCGCGAGCGGCGCGACCTGCGGTTTCGGGAGGCGGGCTGGGACGAGGCGATCGGGCGACTGTCCGGGCGGTTGCGGGAGATCGTTGCCGAGCACGGCCCGCGCGCCGTAGCCTTCTACATCTCCGGCCAGCTGCTGACCGAGGACTACTACGCGGTCAACAAGCTGGCGAAGGGGTTCATCGGCACCAACAACGTCGACTCCAACTCCCGCCTCTGCATGTCCTCGGCGGTCGCCGGCTACAGCGGCGCCTTCGGCTTCGACGGACCGCCGCCCTCCTACGCCGACATCGGCCTCGCCGACTGCCTGCTGCTGCTCGGCACCAACACCGCCGCCTGCCACCCGATCGTCTGGTCGCGGGTCCGCGAGCGGCGCTCGGAGGGGGCCTGCGTGATCTGCGTCGACCCGCGGCCCACGCAGACGGCGAAGGAGTCGACCCTGCACCTGCCGGTGCGGCCCGGCACCGACCTCGCCCTGCTGAGCGCGATGCTGCACGTGCTCGAGCGCGACGGCCTCCTCGACGAGGCTTTCATCGCCCGCAGCACCTCCGGCTGGGAGCAGGCGCGCGAGGTTGCCCGCGAGTGGTCGCCGCAGCGGGCGGCGGAGGTCTGCGGGATCGAGGCAGCGCTGATCGAGGAGGCGGCGCAGCGCTTCGGCAGCGGGCCACGCTCGATGGCGCTGTGGTCGATGGGGGCCAATCAGTCGCGGGTCGGCACGCTCAAGAACAGGGCTCTGATCAACCTCTGCCTGGCGAGCGGGCAGATCGGGCGGCCCGGGACCGGGCCGCTCTCGCTCACGGGGCAGCCGAACGCGATGGGCGGGCGCGAGACCGGCGGCCTCGCCCACCTGTTGCCCGGCTACCGGCGCGTCGACAGCCCCGAGGACCGGGCGGAGATGGAGCGTTACTGGCGGATCGAGGAGGGCGGGGCGGGAATCTCGCCCGAGCCCGGCCTGGCGGCCGTCGACCTCTTCGACGCGGTGCGCGACGGCGAGGTGAAGGCGCTTTGGGTGGTCGCGACCAACCCCGCCGTCTCGCTGCCCGACTCCGGCCGCGCCCGGGAGGCGCTGGAAGCGGCCGAGCTGCTCGTCGTCCAGGACGCCCACCACCCGACCGAGACCGGCGCCCTCGCCGATGCCGTCCTGCCGGCGGCCGCCTGGCCGGAGAAGCAGGGGACGATGACCAACTCCGAGCGCCGCGTCGGCCTCGTCCGCGGGCTGCTGGAGCCGGCGGGGGAGGCGCTGCCGGACTGGGAGATCTTCGCCCGCCTCGGCCGTGCGCTCGGCTACGGCGAGCACTTCGCCTGGGAGGGGCCGGAGGAGGTCTTCGCCGAGTTCGCCGCCTGCACCGCCGGCCGGCCCTGCGACCTCAGCGGCATCAGCCACGAGCGCCTGGCCCGCGAGGGCAGCGTCCAGTGGCCCTGCCCGAGCCCGCACTCGGAGGGGACCGAGCGGTTGTACGAGACCGCCCGCTTCCCGACCGCCGACGGCCGAGCCCGCTTCGCCCCGACTCCGCAGGCGGCGCCGGCCGAGGAGCCCGACGGCGACTACCCGCTGATCCTCACCACCGGGCGGGTCGCCGAGCACTGGCACACGATGTCGCGCACCGGCAAGTCATCCCTCCTAAACCGCCTGGCACCGGAGCCGCTGGTCGAGCTCAGCCTCGCCGACGCCGAGCGGATCGGCGTGGAGGAGGGGTCGCGGGCGCGGATCGTCTCGCGGCGCGGCGAGATGGTGATGCGGGTGACGATCGTCGAGGGGGGGCGCGAGGGAGTTGCCTTCGTCCCCTTCCACTGGGGCTCGCGCAATGCGCCGGCCGGTGGCGGGCAGGCGAACGCGGCCACCAACCCCGTTGTGGATCCCGTCTCCAAGCAGCCGGAGCTGAAGGCGGCGGCGGTGCGGATCGAGCCGGTCGCCGAGACGGCTGTGGCGGCACGGCCGCGGCCGGCAACTCGCCCCCGGCGGTTGGTGGTGATCGGGACCGGGATGGCGGGGCTGGAGACGGTGCAGGAGCTGCGCAACCGGGCGCCCGAAGATGCCTGGAGGGTGACGATGCTGGGGGAGGAGCCCGGAACCCCCTACAACCGCATCCTGCTCTCGAAGCTCCTCGCGGGCGAAACCGAGGTTCCGGCCCTGGAGCTGCGGTCGCCGGACTGGTTCGCGCGGCGGGGCATCGACCTGCGTGGAGGTTGCCCGGCCCGGGAGATCGACGTCACGAGGCAGCGGGTCACGGACGCCACCGGCTGCGGCCATGATTACGACGCGCTCGTCGTCGCCACCGGCTCGCGGCCCTTCGTGCCGCCGATCTCGGGCGTCGATGACCCCCGGGTCCTCGCCTTCCGCACCACGGCCGACGTGCGGGCGATCGAGTCGGCGGCGGGTGGCGCGCGCCGCGCCGCTGTCATCGGCGGCGGCCTGCTCGGGCTGGAGGCGGCGGCGGGGCTTCGTCGCCACGAGCTCCAGGTCACCGTCGTGGAGGCCGCCCCGCACCTGATGCCGCAGCAGCTCGATCCTGCCGCCGCGGCGA
Source organism: Solirubrobacterales bacterium (assembly GCA_035705945.1). GTDB lineage: Bacteria > Actinomycetota > Thermoleophilia > Solirubrobacterales > 70-9 > VAYN01. The sequence continues at coordinate 19,944 of DASSVR010000003.1, read as the reverse complement.
TGTTGGCGAAGGCGCTTGAGGGTCTCGGCATCCGCAGCGTCTGCGGGGTTTCGGCCGAGCGCTGCGGAGCGGACGGAGTGACGCTGCGGGGCGGAGAGGAGATCGAGGCGGACATGACCGTCGTCGCCGCCGGCGTGCGACCGGAGACCTCGCTCGCCCGCGAGGCGGGAATCGAGGTCGGCCGCGGTGTCCTCGTCGACGGCGAGATGCGAACCAGCGCGCCCTCGGTCTGGGCGGTTGGCGAGTGCGCCGAGCACGACGGGACCGTGTACGGACTGTGGGCACCGGTCGCCGCGCAGGCGCGGGTGGCGGGCGCATCGGTCGCCGGCGACGCCGCCGTCTTCCAGCGCGAGGTACCGGCGACGAACCTGAAGGTCGCGGGGGTGAGCCTGTTCGCGGGCGGCGCCGACGGGGAGGAGGGCGACGAGCTCGTCTGGATCGACGGCCGCCGCGGCGTCTACCGGCGGCTGGTGCTGGAGGGGGACCGGCTGGCGGCGGCGACGCTGCTCGGCGACGTCAGCGGGGCCCGCGAGCTCTCCTCGCTGCTGCGCAGCGGCGAGGCGGCGCCGGAGGAGCTGCTGGCCCCCCCGGGCGGCGCCACGGCGCCCCGGGCGCCGGAGCCCGCTGACCTGATCTGTAGCTGCAACGCGGTCAACCGCGGCCAGATCGAAGCCGCGATTGGCGCCCGCGACCTCCGCTCGGTCGCCGAGGTCGGCCGCGAGACCCGCGCGGGGACCGGGTGCGGCTCCTGCCAAAGCGAGATCGAGGCGATCCTGCGCGAACGCGAAGCGGCCCGTGAGCAGGATTCATCGACTCGAAACAGAGACGTGACGGTGGCGAAACGCGGCCGCCCCAGGATCCCGGCATGAGCTCCGGAGTAGTCATAGTCGGAGGCGGGATCGCCGCGCAGTCGCTCTGCGAGGAGCTCCGCGAGCGCGACCTGTCCCTGCCGCTGACCATGGTCTGCGGCGAGCCCTGCCTTCCTTACGACCGGGTTCGCCTCTCGGAGCTCCTGGTCTCCGACGAGGCTGCCGAGACGCTCACCCTGCGGCCGCGCGAGTGGTACGAAGACCGCGGCGTGAAGACGCTGCTCGGCCGCCGGGTCGCCCATCTCGACACCGCCCTGCGCCGGCTGACCCTCGACGATCGGGAAGAGATCCCCTACGACCAGCTTGTACTTGCCACGGGCTCCGAGCCGCTGTTGCCGCCGCTGCCGGGGCTCGAGTTGGCGGGCGTGTTGCCCTTCCGCGGGCCGGAGCACTGCGAGGAGATTCGCGCTGCGGCCCGCGGCGGGGCGGCGCGAGTGGCGGTGATCGGCGGCGGCCTGCTCGGCCTGGAGGCGGCCTACGGGGTGGCGGCGCAGGGTTGCGCCGTGACCGTCGTCCACCTGATGGACCGGCTGATGGAGCGGCAGCTCGACCCGCCGGCGGCGGCGCTGCTGCGCCCGGCGATGGAGGAGCTCGGGGTCGAGGTGCTGCTCGAGCGCCAGACCGAGGCGATCCTCGGCTCCGAGAAGGTCGAAGGGCTGCGCTTCGCCGGCGGCGAGGAGATCGAGTGCGACCTGGTCGTGATCAGCATCGGGATCCGCCCCCAGGCGTCGCTTGCCGAGGCGGCCGGGATCGAGGTCGGCCGCGGAATCTTGGTCGATGACGAGATGCGGACCAGCGCCGCTTCCGTCTGGGCGGTCGGCGAGTGCGCCGAGCACCGCGGCACCGTCTACGGCCTGGTTGCCCCGATCCACGAGCAGGCGGCGGTGGCCGCGGCCTCGCTGCTCGGGCAATCCGTGGAGCCATACGAGGGCTCGCTGCAGTGGGCGAAGCTGAAGGTGATGGGGGTCGACCTCGTCTCGATCGGCTTCCCGGAGGGAGCGCAGGAGGCGGTCGCCGCCGACGCCGGCGGTCCCGCCTACCGCAAGCTCGTTCTCGCCGACGGCCGCGCCGCCGGAGCGATCCTGCTCGGCGACACCCGCGGCAGCGAGGACCTGCTGAACGCGATCACCGCCGGCGAGGAGGTCACCGACCCGCTCGCCCGGCTGGCCGCCTCGGCGGAAGCCACCGCGGCCGACCTCCCGCCCGAGGCCCAGATCTGCAACTGCAACGGCGTCTGCAAGGGCGAGATCGTCGCCGCCGTCAGCGAGGGCGGCTGCGCGACCCCGCGCGAGGTGATGGCGATGACCCGCGCCGGCACCGGCTGCGGCTCCTGCAAGGAGGCGGTGGCCGAGCTGGTCGCGATCGAGACCGGCGGCCTGGTCGAGGAGCCCGCCTACCTCTGTCCCTGCCGCAAGCAGACCCGGGAGCAGCTCGCGGCGGTGATCCGCGAGCGCGGCCTCGAGGCGGTCAGCGAGGTGGCCGACACCTGCGGCACCGGGCGCGAGTGCGGCCAGTGCAAGCCGGCGCTCGCCTACCTGGTCTCGGAGGTAAACGCCAACCGCCACCGCGAGGAGCGCGCCGCCCGCTTCATCAACGACCGCGTCCACGCCAACATTCAGAACGACGGCACCTTCTCGGTGGTGCCGCGGATGTACGGGGGAGTGACGACGCCGGACGAGCTGCGCCGGATCGCCGACGCGGCCGAACGCTACGACGTGCGGATGGTCAAGGTCACCGGCGGGCAGCGGATCGACCTGCTCGGGGTGCGCAAGGAGGACCTGCCGGACATCTGGCGCGACATCGGCATGCCCTCCGGCCACGCCTACGCGAAAGCGGTCCGCACCGTCAAGACCTGCGTCGGGGAAAGCTTCTGCCGCTTCGGCCTGGGGGACTCGATCGACCTCGGGATCGCCCTGGAGAAGGAGTGGGAGGGCCTCTACACGCCGGCCAAGGTGAAGGCCGGCGTCTCCGGCTGCCCGCGCAACTGCGCCGAGGCGACGGTCAAGGACATCGGCGTCGTCGCGGTCGAGGGCGGCTGGCAGATCCGGGTCGGCGGCGCCGCCGGGGCGAACGTCCGCGAGGCCGACGTCCTGGAGACGGTCGAGACGCCGGCCGAGGTGATCCGAACGGCGACCGTGGTCCTCCAGTACTACCGCGAGAACGCCGACTACAAGGAACGCCTCTACGACTTCGTGCCGCGGGTGGGGCTGGAGGAGATCCGCGCGATCGTCCGCGACCCCGAGCGCTCCGCCGAGCTGCTGGAGCGCTTCCGGATCGCCAAGGCGGCGGTTTCTGATCCCTGGCTGGAGCGGGACGATCCCTACCACCCGCGCCAGTTCAGCGAGCTCGACCCGGTCGGACCCCCGGTGGAGGCGGAGCTGTGAGCGTCGCCACCGCCCACGTCGTCTGCCGGGCCGCCGACGTGCCGCTCGGCGAGGGCCGCGCCGTCACCGTCGCCGGCCGGCGGATCGCGGTCTTCAACGCGCCGACCGGGTGGTTCGCCCTCGATGCCGCCTGCCCGCATCAGGGCGGCCCGCTGGCCGACGGGATCGTCGCCGACAACTGCGTCGCCTGCCCGCTCCACGACCGCCGCTTCGACCTTCGCACCGGCGAGTGCCTGGGCGGCGGCGAGAGCGTCGCCTCCCATCGCGTCGAGGTGCGCGAAGGGGCGGTCGAGGTGACGCTCACGTAGTGGAGCTGCGCGACGGCAACGGGCGCCGAATCTCCGACCTGCGGGTGTCGGTCACCGACCGCTGCAACTTCCGCTGCCAGTACTGCATGCCGGCGGAGGGCCTGCCCTGGCTCGACCGGGAAGAGATCCTCAGCTTCGAGGAGATCGAGCGGCTGGTTCGGCTCTTCGTCTCGCTCGGCGTCGAGGACGTCCGCCTGACCGGCGGCGAGCCCCTGGTTCGCCGCGAGTTCCCGCGGCTGGTGGCGATGCTGGCTGCGGTGGAGGGTTTGCGGGACCTCTCCCTGACCACCAATGGCTACCTGCTCGAGCGTGACGGGGCAGATTTGGTCGCCGCCGGGATCGGCCGGGTCAACGTCTCGATCGACTCGCTCGAGCGCGACCGCTTCTTTCAGATCACGCGGCGCGACGCGCTGCCGCAGGTGCTGCGCGGCCTCGACGTCCTCGCCGCCTTTCCCCAGGTCAGGGTGAAGGTGAACGCGGTGGCGATGCGCGGCTTCGCCGAGTCCGAGGCGCTGCGTTTCGCCGAGTTCGCCCGAACTACCGACTTCCAGGTCCGCTTCATCGAGTTCATGCCCCTCGACGGCGACCGGGCCTGGAGCGAGGACGCGGTGCTGAGCGGCGAGGAGCTGCGGGCGATGATCGACGCCGTCCACCCCCTCGAGGAGGTCCCCCGGGAGCCCTCGGCCACCGCCCGGGTGTTCCGCTTCCGCGACGGAAGCGGCGAGATCGGCTTCGTCAACCCGGTGAGCGAGCCGTTCTGCGCCGACTGCAACCGGATCAGGCTGACCGCGGAGGGGGCGCTGCGGACCTGCCTCTTCTCCCACGAGGAGGTCGACCTGCGCGGACCGCTGCGGGCTGGCGCCGGCGACGACGAGCTGGCCGAGCTGATCCGCGCCGCGGTGGCCCGCAAGGAGCTGCGGCACCGGATCGGCGAGGCGGACTTCCGCCAGCCGGCGCGGACGATGAGCGCAATCGGGGGCTGAAGTGCGGAAGGCGCTGCGCGAGCTGTCAGGGGGACTCGGCGACGTCGGCATGCTGATCCCGCTCGCGGTGGCGATGATCGCGGTCAACGGGCTCAACGCCACCGCGGTCTTCGGCGGCGTCGGGCTGCTCTACATGGCGACCGCCCTCTACTTCCGGGTTCCGGTCTCGGTGCAGCCGCTGAAGGCCTTCGCGGCGGCGGCGATCGCCCTCGGTCTCGACGCGGCGACGATCGCGGCGGGCGCGCTGATGATGTCCGCGGTGATGGGGTCGCTGGCGGCGCTCGGTCTGGCCGACCGGATCGCAGCCCGGTTCCCGATCGTTCTCGTGCGCGGGATTCAGGCCAGCGTCGCCCTGCTGCTGGCGAAAGCGGCGATCGAGCTGGCGGAAAAGGGGAACTGGCCTGGACTCCCGCCAATAGATCCCAACCTCAGCCTGGGAATCGCCGTCCTCGCCTGCGCGCTGCTTTTCGCCTGCCGGCGCAGCGGCTGGCTGCCGGGGAGCCTGATCGTCCTGGCGGCCGGAGTCGCGATCGGCCTCGTCGTCGGCGGGCTTCCGCAGGGCGTCGAGGCGGGCCCCGCTGCGGTCGGTCTCTCGGTCCCGACTGGGGCCGACTGGGGGACCGCGCTCACTGCCCTGCTCCTCGCCCAGCTGCCGCTCACCTTCGGCAACTCCGTGGTGGCGACGGCCGACGTCGAGCGCGCCTACTTCGGCGAGCGGGCGCGGCGGGTCACCCCCAACCGTCTCGCCGGCTCGATCTCGGCTGCGAACCTGCTAGCCGGCCTCAGCGGCGGGCTGCCGCCCTGCCATGGCGCCGGCGGCGTCACCGCCCATTACAAGCTCGGCGCCCGCACCTGCTGGGCGACCTTCTCCGTCGGGGCGATCTTCCTCTTCCTCGCTTTGGCGGTCGGCGCCTCGCTGCCGCTCCTGCTGACCGTGCTCGCGCCGGGGGCGTTGGCGGGGATGCTGCTCTATGTCGGGATCCAGCACGCGCTGCTGGCGGCGACCCTGGAGCGGGTCGACGACCGCCTGATCGCGGCCGGCGTCGGCCTCGCCACCCTCTTCAGCGGCAACCTGGGGATCGGCTTTCTGGCTGGGGCGGCGGTCGTCGCCGCGCGCGCCGGGCTGCACCGAGCATTGGGAGCCGACCAGCTGCCGGAGACGGCATGAACAGGGACGAATGGATCGAGGAGTTCGCGGGCGAGCTCGGGATCGGCCGCCCGACGCCGGATGAGATCGACGCGTTGCTCGAGCTGGCGGCGATCGCCGCCCATGCCTCCGAGCGAACCGCGGCGCCTGTCGCCTGCTGGCTCGCTGGCCTGTCGGGAATGTCGCTGGAGCGACTGAAGGAGGTCGCGGAAGGGATCGGCTCGGGATGAGGTCAGGCTTCGAGCAGCCGCTCCGCTCGCTCCAGGTCCGTCGGCGAGTTGACGTTGAAGCAGGCCAGGCCCTCCACCTCGATCACCTCCGGATCGAGCCCTTTCAGCGCCGCGGTTGCCGGCTCGCCCGCGGCAAGCGCCCGTTCCAGCGGCTCCAGGGCTCCCGAGTCGTAGCGGGCGAGCAGCGGCTGCAGCCGGCCCTCCGCTTCAACGGCTGCGGTCGTCTCCGCGGCGCCGAGCCGGCTCAGCAGCTCGGCGGTGAGGAACGGCATGTCGGCGCCGAGGGCGATCACCGGGGCAGGCCGCGCCGCCCGCAGCGCCGTCACCACGCCCAGAAGCGGGTGGCGGGGCTCGTCGGGCTCGATCAGCACCGGGCAGTCGCTCGACGGCAGCTCCGAATTTCCCTTGGCGACGATCCACGACTCCAGCCCGGCAGCCTGCGCAGCCGCGATCGGATAGGAGATCAGCGGCTTCCCACCCAGCTCGACGCATGGCTTCGGCTCGCCCATCCGCTGCGAGCGGCCGCCGGCGAGGATGGCGACGATCGGGTCCACGGAGAGAAATGTCGCAGTTGACCGAGTCAGCCGCCCCGCTCGTCGAGCTGGGGGAGGCGCGGCGGATGGTGCTGGAGCGAACCCCTGTGCTCGGCAGCGTCGGCGTCCCGATCGGCGAGGCGCTTGGGATGGTGCTGGCGGAGGAGGTCGTGGCCCCGGAGCCGGTTCCCGCCGAGGACAACTCGGCGATGGATGGCTACGCGGTCCGCGCCGCCGACATCGCCGGAGCGAGCGCGGAAAGGCCGGCGGTCCTACGGGTCGCCGGCGAGTCGCGGGCGGGGGCGCCGCATCGTTTCCACCCTTTGCCCCGCTATAGGGGCGCCAAGGGTGGAAACGATGCCGACGGCCGCCTCCCTGTGGGGTCGGCGATCGCGATTTCAACTGGGGCGGTGGCCCCCGCGGGGGCCGACGCGGTGGTGCCGGTGGAGATGACGGCGCGCCGCAACGGCGCGGTCGAGGTCCTGGGCGAGGTGCCGATCGGCGCCAACGTCCGCCGGGCGGGGGAGGACATCCGCCCCGGGGAACGGGTCCTCGCCCCCGGTCGCCGGATCGGCCCCGCTGAGCTGGGGGCGCTGGCCCTCGCCGCCCGGGCTAAGGTCGAGTGCGCACGCAGGCCGAGGGTCGGGATCGCGATCACGGGCGACGAGCTGATCCGTCCGCACGAGCCGATGCGGCCGGGGGCGGTGCGCGACGCCAACTCCTTCACGGTGCCGGCGCTCGCCGCGCAGGCCGGCGCGGAGGTCGCGAGCCTCGAGCACGCCCCCGACTCCCCAGGCGCCACCCGGGACGCCCTCGCCAAAGCGCTGGAGGCGGACGTGACCGTGATCTGCGGTGGCGTCTCGGTCGGCCGCCACGACCTGGTCCGATCGGCCCTCGCCGAGCTCGGCGTCGAAGAGGTGTTCTGGCGGGTCGCCGTGCGTCCCGGCAAGCCTGTTTTCTTCGGGGTCCTTGCCGGCGGCGGGATCGTCTTCGGGCTGCCAGGCAACCCGGTCTCGGCGATGGTGACGTTCCTGCTCTTCGCGCGGCCGGCCCTGCTGTGGATGCAGGGCCAGGACCCGTGGCCGCGGACGGTCGAGGCGGTCTTCGGGTGCGGCTACGCGAAGAAGCGCGGGCGGGCCGAGGCGGTGCGCTGCCGGCTCGACGAGGACAGGGGGAGATGGATCGCCGTCCCGACCAAGGAGCAGGGCTCCCACGTGCTCACCTCGATGCTGGGTGCGGAAGGCTTGGCGATCCTGCCGGCGGACCTGACCGAGATCCGGGCCGGAGAGCCGGTTGCGGTGGAGCTGCTGCCGGGGGCGCTGGCGTGAGGCTGAGCGTGCGCCTCTTCGCGGTCCTGCGCGAGCGCGCCGGCGCCGACGAGGTCGATATCGACCTCGGCGAGGGCGCCACCGCCGCCGACGCGCTGCAGGCGCTGCGGATGGATCCGCGCCTCTGCGGGGTGATGGAGCGGATGCCGGCGCGGCTTGCGGTGAACCGCGAGTACGCGTTCCCCGACACGCCGCTGGCGCCCGGCGACGAGCTCGCCGCGATCCCCCCAATCAGCGGCGGCGCCGGGCTGGCGCTCGGCGCGGTGCGGGCCCGCGTCCGTGAGGAGTCGCTCGACGCGGGTGAGCTCTCGATCTGGGTGGGGCGCCCCGGGGCCGGCGCCATCGTCTCGTTCCAGGGGACGACCAGGGACGTGGACCTGCTCGAGTACGAGGCCTACGCGGCGATGGCGGAAGAGCGGATCGCGCGGATCCTCGAGGAGTGCGTCGAGCGCCACGGCCTCGAGGCTGCGGCGGCGGAGCACCGGGTGGGATCGGTGCCGCTGGGCGAGGCTGGGGTCGTCGTCGCCGTCTCCGCCGCGCACCGCGAGGAAGCCTTCGCCGGCGCCCGCGAGGCGATCGACCGGATCAAGGCCGAGGCGCCGATCTGGAAGCGCGAGGTCGAGGCGGGAGAGAGCCGGTGGGTGGAGGGGACGCTGCCGTGAGCGAGGCGCGGCTGACCCACCTCGACGAGTCCGGCGCGGCGCGGATGGTCGACGTCGGCGGCAAGCCGCCGAGCGAGCGCCGCGCCGTGGCGGAGGCGCGGGTGCGGATGTCGCCGGAGACCGCCGCCCTGGTCGAGAACGGCGACGGCTCCAAGGGGGAGGTGCTGGGGACGGCGCGGCTCGCCGGGATCGGCGCGGCGAAGCGAGCCGGCGAGCTGATCCCCCTCGCGCACCCGCTCGCGCTCACCTTTGTCGACGTCGAGGCCCGGGTGGAGCCGGAGGAGGGGCTGGTGTCCCTGCGAGCTGAGGCACGGACCGTCGGCCCGACCGGGGTCGAGATGGAGGCGATGACCGCCGCGGCCGTAGCGGCGCTCACCGTCTACGACATGGTCAAGGGCGTCGAGCGCGGGGTCGAGGTCGAGCGGGTCCGCCTGCTTGCCAAGAGCGGCGGCCGGCACGACTGGGTCCGGCCGGCTTAGGACCGAGCGTGCGGGCGGCGATCCTGACGGTAAGCGACAGCCGCTCGCGCGGCGAAGCCGAGGACCGCGGCGGCCCCGCTCTGGCCCAGTTCGCGATCTCGATCGGAGCGGTGGTCGTCGCGCGCGACCTCGTCCCGGACGAGCAGTCCGAGATCGAAGCTCAGCTCCGCCTCTGGTCGGAGGAGTGCTGCGACCTCATCCTCACGACCGGCGGCACCGGCTTCGGCCCCCGCGACGTCACCCCGGAGGCGACTCGCGGAGTGATCGAACGCGAGGCGCCGGGCATAGCCGAGGCGATGCGCCTCTCCTCCCGCGAGCACACCCCCCTCTGGATGGTCTCCCGCGGCGTAGCCGGCGTCCGCGGCCGCTCCCTGATCGTCAACTTCCCCGGCAGCCCAAAAAGCATCCCCGAGGCCGGCGCCGGGGTGCGCGACGGCCTCGTCCACGCCGTGGAACTGCTGAGCTCCTAGGCGAGTTCGGCTCGCCGCCGCCTACTGGTCGTCGAGCCTCGGCGGCATCTCGTCGCCGCGCGCGGGCGGCGCGTCCTGTCCCGGCAGCGGTTCGGCCTCCTGCTCCCAGACGTTGTTGAGCGAGATCTGCAGGTAGGCCCAGAAGCCGGGGGAGAGGAGCAGGTAGAGGATCAGCGCGATCCAGCCGCTGACCGGCTCCCGGCCGGCGATCTTCGAGGCGCCCTGAACCCGCTTGGTGCCCCTCCAGTAGCTGACCAGCGCCGGGATGATGATCAGCCCGCCGGGGAACAGCGCCAGCACCGAGTTCGTCGGGTTCTGGCCGAGGTCGTAGCCCTTGGCTTCGCCGTACGCCTTCAGCTCCTTGTTGATCTTGTACCACCAGACCAGGTGGTAGATGCCGAGGGTGACGATTGGCAGCAGGGCCACGGCCCAGGGACTGCGCACCTTCACCTCGTGCTCGGTACCGCGGATCTTCATCTCGTAGGCCATGGCTTCTCCTTCCGGGGGGTGGAGGCCAGCCTATTCGGCGGCTGCGGCGTCAGTCCAGCTTTGGGCTGCGCCAGGGAGCTCCCAGGCGCTTGACCAGCTCGTCACCCAGTCCCTCGACCGGGACGCGGACCTGCTCTAGGGAGTCGCGGTCGCGGAGGGTGACGGTGTCGTCTTCCATCGTCTGGCCGTCGACGGTGATGCCCCAGGGGGTGCCGATCTCGTCCTGGCGGCGGTAGCGCTTGCCGATCGAGCCGCCCTCGTCGAACTCGGCGGGGAGGCGGTGGCGCAGGTCCTGGAAGATCTCGCGCGCCTTCTCCGGCATCCCCTCCTTGGAGACGAGAGGGAGGACGGCGACCTTGACGGGCGCCAGGCGCGGGTGCAGGCGGAGGACGGTGCGCTGGCGTCCCTCCACTTCCTCGACGTCATACGAATCGACCAGGAAGGCGAGAGTGGCGCGATCGGCGCCGGCGGCGGGCTCGATCACGTGGGGGACGTAGCGCTCCTTGGTCTGCTGGTCGAAGTACTCGAGCTTCTCGCGGGAGAACTTGGCGTGCTGGGTAAGGTCGAAGTCGCCGCGGTTGGCGATCCCCTCCAGCTCCGACCAGCCGATCGGGAAGAGGTACTCGATGTCGCTCGTCGCCGAGGAGTAGTGGGAGAGCTCGTCGGCGCCGTGGGCGCGGACCCGCAGGTGGTCGGGGCGGATGCCGAGCTCGGTGTACCAGCGCTCGCGCTCGGTCATCCAGTGCCGGTGCCACTGTTCGGCCTCGGTGGGTGGCACGAAGTACTCCATCTCCATCTGCTCGAACTCGCGGGTGCGGAAGATGAAATTGCCCGGGGTGATCTCGTTGCGGAAGGACTTGCCCACTTGGGCGATCCCGAATGGTGGCTTCTTGCGGGCGAACCCGAGCACGTTCTTGAAGTTGATGAAGATCCCCTGCGCCGTCTCCGGGCGCAGGTAGACGGTCGAGCCCTCATCGGCGACAGGTCCGACGTGGGTCTCGAACATGAGGTTGAACTGGCGCGGCTCGGAAAGCTCGCCGCCGCACTCGGGGCAGCGCAGGTCCGCCTCAGGGTCGCCGCCCTCGGCGTCGACCGCCTCGCGCAGGTGGTCCTCCCGCCAGCGCTTCTTGCACTTACCGAGGCACTGAACCAGGGGGTCCGTAAAGCCTTCCAGGTGGCCCGAGGCCTCCCAGACCCGCGGGTGCTGGAGGATCGCCGAGTCGAGGGCGACGATGTCGTCGCGCTCCTGCAGCATCGCCTTCCACCACTCGGCTTTGACGTTGTTCTTGAGCAGGACGCCGTAGTGACCGTAGTCGTAGGTCGAGCCGAGGCCGCCGTAGATCTCCGAGGAGGGAAAGACGAAGCCGCGCCGTTTGCACAGCGCGACGATCTCCTCCATCGAGACCTCGGTCGGGCGGGTTCCCGGCTCGGCGGTTGCCATGCCGGAACCGTAGCGGCTGCGATAATCCCGCACCGCCATGCCGATCTACGAGTACAAATGCGACAACGGCCACGTCTTCGAGGTGATTCAGCGGATGACCGACGAGCCGCTGCGCGAGTGCGAGGAGTGCGGCGCCCACGCCTCGCGGGTGCTGACGCCTCCGGCGATTCACTTCAAGGGCTCCGGCTTCCACAACACCGACTACGGCAGGAAGAAGAGCGGCGCCAACGGGGCCTCGGAGGGATCGGGTGAGTCGAAGGGCTCGGAGTCGAGCTCCTCGGATTCGAAGTCGGACTCCGGCAAGAGCGAGTCGAAGGCCGACTCGAAGCCGGCGGCGTCGACGGCGGACTGAGCCTGGGCAACGGGTGCGTCCGCCGGGGTTGGGACGCTCCGGGCCGTGATCTCGGAGAACCTCGAGCGCTCGCGGCGGCTCTTCTGGCTCGGGAAGTTCCTCCTTGCCCTGGGGGCGATCCTTCTGCCTATCCTCGCTTTCGGCCTTACCGGTCTGCTGGTAGAGGGTCGGGCGAAAGAGGGCTATTTCGAGGCCGTCTCGCAGATTCTCCCGGTGCTGCTCCTGGCGCTGGCGATCGAGCAGCGGTACTTCACGGGTCGCCACTCGATTCCGGATCCGCCGTCGCAGCTGGAGCTCGGCGAGGACGAGGTCCGGGATCTGGCCCGCTGGTACACGATTGCGGCTCGGTCGTACGCGCTGATGGTGCTGGTGGTCCTCGGTCTCGGCGAGTGGATCGCCGTCGAAGTACTCGCCACCGGCGAATCGTCCACCGCCGACCTCCAGAACACCGCCGGCTCCCTCGCCGCCGGCTTCACCGCCCTGATCGTTTCGGCCCTGGTCGGCACCAAACGGACCGGTGACTGACGAGTGGCGAGTTTTCCTCCCTATAGGGGGTAAAAGTCGCCACTCGCGATGCTGGCTAGCCGTTGAGGAGGCGGTCGACCGCCTTCTGCCGCACTGACTCGGGGACTTCGATCGAGCCTTCTTCGGGACCTTCGCCGCATTCGGTCGGTTCGCGGCCGCAGAGGACCTCCGCGGGGGCGTTGCCGCCGATCCCGGCTGCCAAAACCAGCTGGGGCATCGTGAAGAAGCCCATGTCGCTGACGAAGGCCTGCGGCGCCTCCCAGCCGATGATCGGGCCGCGGATGAAGTTGTAGGGGATGCGGAGGGGGTCGGTGAGGCGGTCCTTGATCCCGTTGATCACTGACTGCTGCGCCTTCTCCCGGGCGATGTCGTCGTAGCCGAGCGTGTAGGCGCTCGCCCCCGGGCCCGGGCATTCGCTCGGCTTGCGGATCCGCGAGTAGGCGAGGGCCTGCTCGCCGTTCAGCGTGTTCTCGCCCTTGCCGAGGCGCAGGGTCTGGCCGCCCTGGCCGCCGCCGGCGCCGCCGGAGATGTCGGCGCAGAGCTTCTCCGGCACGTCGACCTCGATCCCCCCGACGGCGTCGATCAGGTCTTCGAAGCCGGTGAAGTCGACGATCGCGACGTGGTCGATCTCGATCCCGAGGAACCCTTCGATCGCCTCGACCTGCAGGGCGGCGCCTCCGTAGGCGAAGGCGGCGTTGATCTTCGTCGACGGGTAGCCGGGGATCTCGGCGAAAGCGTCGCGGGGGATCGAGAGTTTGCGGAAGGCGCCGCCGCCGGCGCGAATCAGCATCAGCGTGTCGGCGCGGAATTCGCCCTGGAAGCAGGGGTCGTGCGGTTTCTCGCCCTTCGACTGCTGCTCGAAGCACTCCTCGGAGGTGCTGGTGCCGTCATCGGTGCCCGGTGGCCGCGCGTCGGTGCCGAGGACGAGGATCGTCTGCGGGCTCGTCAGAAGCCAAGGGCTGCCGTGAAGGGTCTCCCGTGCTTCGCCGGAGAGCTTGAACGACTGCAACTGGGCCGAGACCGCGAAGGCGAGGAAGCTGACGAGGATCCAGCCGAGCGCCGCCAGCGCCAGCCATTTGAGGACCCGCCGGACGTTGAAGGGGGCGCGCGGCGATCGCGGCCTGCCGGGCTCCCGCTCCCGCCGCGGCCGGCGTGAAGGCAACTTTGCACGGTCCCGGAGGCCCGAGAGATCGGCGCCTTTCAGGCGCGAAAACAGCCCCTTGCGGGAACGGTAGACGTTGTATTCGGGCGGCTCGGGGGGCCGCTGCTCGCCATTGGGGACCATGAAAGGCTAGAAATCATGGCGATGCACGCGGTCGTCCGTCTTCCAGCCTTCTGCTCCTCGTGAGCGGCAGCGAGACGATCGGGGTTGACCTCGGGGGCACGAAGATGCTCGTCGGGGTCCTCTCCGGCACCGATTCCCTCTACGAGCAGCGCGAGGTTTCGCGGGGCCAGACCGAGGACGAGCTGGTCGAGCTGCTGGTGCGCGAGGTCGAGGAGGCGCGGGACGCGCGGCCGGAGGTCGTCGCGGTCGGGCTCGGGATCCCGGCGACGATCGACCACGAGCGCGGCGTCGCGATCGCCGCCGTCAACCTCCCTCTTGCCGATGTGCCGATCCGCGACATCGTCTCCGAGCGGGTTGGCCTGCCGGTCTTCGTCGACAACGACGCCAACGTCGCCGCCCTCGCCGAGTACCTCTACGGGGCCGCCCGCGGCAGGCCCCAAACGGTGATGCTGACCGTCGGCACGGGGATCGGGGGCGGCTTGATCCTGAACGGCGAGGTCTACCGCGGCTCGATCGGAGCTGGGGCGGAGCTGGGGCACATCGTGATCCAGGCCGACGGGCCGCCCTGCCAGGGCAACTGCCCCAACCACGGCTGCGTCGAGGCGCTCGCCTCGGGGACCGCGCTCGGGCGCGAGGGCCGGGCGGCGGCCGAAGGCGCCCCCGACTCGGCACTCGGCAAGCTGCTGGCAGAGGGCGGGGAGATCGACGGCCGGGCCGTCACCGAGGCGGCACTGGCCGGGGACGACGTCGCGACCGGCGTCTTCGACCTGGTCGGCGGCCGGCTCGGCGTCGCCTGCTCGAGCCTCGCCAACATCTTTCAGCCGGACGCGATCGTGGTCGGGGGCGGGGTGATCGCGGCCGGGGACCTGCTGCTGGAGCCGGCCCGCCGCGAGCTCCGCGCCCGGGCGCTGACGCCGATGAACCGGACCCCGATCCTCGCGGCGAGGCTTGGCAACGACGCCGGGATGATCGGCGCCGCGGCGATGGCTCGCACCGAGCTGGCGAAGGCGGCGGTCTGATGCCCGGCTGCCTCGTCGTCTGCCCCACCCCGATCGGCAACCTCGAAGACATCACGCCGCGGGTCCGAGAGGCCATGGTCAGCGCCGACTTCATCGCCTGCGAGGACACCCGCCGCACCGGCGGGCTGCTCGACAAGCTCGGGATCCGACCGGCGCCGCGGCTGGTCTCCTTCCACGAGGGCAACGAAGGCGCGCGGGCGCTGGAGCTGGCGCAGCGAATCGAGCGCGGCGACAAGGTTGCGCTCGTCTCCGACGCCGGCATGCCCGCGATCTCCGACCCCGGCTACAAGCTGATCCGCCGCTGCATCGAACGGGCGCTGGAGGTGGAGGTCCTGCCGGGACCTTCGGTCATCCCGGTCGCCCTAGTCGCATCGGGCCTGCCGACCGACCGCTGGCGCTTCGAGGGCTTCCTGCCGCGGCGGGCGGGGGAGATGGAGCGGGTGCTGCGCTCGGCCGAGACCGTCGTTGCCTTTGAGTCGCCGCGCCGCGTCGGGGAGTCCCTCGCCGCCCTCGCCTCCCTCGCTCCCGACCGCGAGGCCGCCGTCTGTCGCGAGCTGACCAAGGTCCACGAGGAGGTCGCCCGCGGCACCCTCGGCGAGCTTGCCCGCCGCTTCCGCGGCGACGTCAAGGGCGAGATCGTCCTCGTCATCGGCCCCGCCGCCTCCAGCGACCACGACAAGGACGTCGGCTTCGCCGTCGACGCCCTCCGCCACCTCG
Source organism: Solirubrobacterales bacterium (assembly GCA_035705945.1). Lineage (GTDB taxonomy): Bacteria > Actinomycetota > Thermoleophilia > Solirubrobacterales > 70-9 > VAYN01. The sequence goes on along the minus strand of DASSVR010000003.1, from coordinate 4,723 downwards.
TCCAGTCCGGCGCCCGCCCCCGCGCCGCCGCCTCCGTCGTCGCCGCCCTCACCGGCACCCGCGCCAACGACCTCTACAAAGCGCTGACGGGTCGCGAGGCGCGGCGGTAGGACGCTCACGTCTAGATGGTGGATACGGCGGTCGATGTCAGCTCTGTCGTCATCAGCTGGTGGCTGATTCTCGTATTGCTCGGATTGCCAGCCCTCTGGCTGAAGGGCGCGATCAGGACGAGACGCGGCGCCGGTGAGGACGACAGCCCCTGGCTACTTTTCGAGGGACCCTGGTCTGAGCTTCCGGCATGGAAGAAACCGGTACAGGCAACGTGGTTCGGAGCTGCCGTATTCGTGGGCGGAGTCGGAGCCGTGCTGTTCGTTGTTGCCGCCGTGCTGTGGGCCGCCGTTGCCGTGACGTATGTCTTGGCGATGCTCGGCGTCATCGAACCGTAGAGCGGGTCCGTCGGCCCCTTGGCAGGATCGGTAGCGTCCCCGAGCGGGATGGCTGCAAAGAAATTTTTCGTCACCACCCCGATCTACTACGTCAACGCCGAGCCGCACCTCGGGCACGCGTACTCGACGATGGCCGCGGACGTGCTGGCGCGGCACCATCGGCAGCGGGGGGAGGACGTGTTCTTCCTGACCGGGACCGACGAGCATGGGGAGCCGATCGAGAACGCGGCGGAGAAGGCGGGGATCTCGCCGCAGGAGCTGGCCGACCGGAATGCGGAGAAGTTCCGGGAGCTGATGCCGATCATCGACGCGACCAACGACTTTTTCATTCGCACCTCCGACCCGCGGCACACGGAGAAGGTCGCCGAGATCATGCAGCGGGTCTACGACAATGGCTGGGTCAGCAAGGGGGTCTACGAAGGCTGGTACTGCCCCCGCTGCGCCGACTTCAAGACCGAGCGGGAGCTGGGGCCCGGCAACACCTGCCCGATCCACGAGATCCCGCTCGAGCGCGAACGGGAGGAGAACTGGTTCTTCCGGCTCTCCGCTTTCCAGGGGCAGCTGGAAGGCCTATATGAGGAGCGGCCGGACTTCGTCGTGCCCGAGTTCCGCCGCAACGAGGCGCTCTCCTTCATCAAGGGTGGGCTCGAAGACGTCTCGCTCTCGCGGCCGAAGCTGAAGTGGGGGATGCGGCTGCCCTGGGACCAGGAGCAGCGGATGTACGTGTGGTTCGACGCCCTCCTCAACTACGTCACGGCGCTGCGGTTCGCCCGCGACGGCGAGGATCTGACCGACCGCTATTGGCCCGCCGACCTGCACGTGATGGCCAAGGACATCCTCAAGTTCCACGCGGTGATCTGGCCGGCGCTGCTCTTCGCCGCCGGGTTGGAGCCGCCGCGGCGGATGGTGATCCACGGCTACCTGCTGATGGGCGAGAAAAAGATGTCGAAGTCGCTGGGCAACGTGCTCGACCCCTTCGAGGTGATCGAGCGCTTCGGCGCCGACGCATTGCGCTTCTACCTCTTCCGCGAGGTCAGCTTCGGCCAGGACGGCTCGATCTCCACCGCCGGCTTCGAGGCCCGTTACGAGACCGAGCTCGCCAACGACTACGGCAACCTCGCCAGCCGCGTTCTGGCGATGGTCGACCGCTACCGAGACGGGACCGTGCCGGAGGCGCAGGTCGACGCCACCCTTGCCGAGGACTTCGAAGGGGCGGTCGAGAGCTTCAGCGCGCTGCTCGACAGGGCGGAGCTGACCCAGGCCCTCGACCTGGTGTGGACCCTGGTCCGCCGCCTCAACCGGTTCGTCGAGGAGACCAAGCCGTGGGAGTTGGCCAAGGACGAGGCCGACCCCGAGCGGCTCGACGAGGTCCTCTACAACCTGGTCGAGGGACTGCGGGTGACGACCCTGTTGCTCGTCCCCTACCTGCCGCGGACGAGCGAGACGCTGCTGGCGGCGCTCCGGGAAGACGGTCGCGCCCTGGCCGAGCTCGGGTCGCGCGCCGGGGGCCAGTCGGTCGAACGCCCCCCGGCGCTCTTCCCGAAGATGGATCCGGCTTAGCCAAATACTCAAAAAAGCTGAGTGGATTTTGGCTTAGGCGTCCAAAGTTGGCTCTCTAGCCAAACGCGGCGGGTAGGTTCGCCGCCATGACGGTACGGATGAAGTCCTCATTGCTGGTGGCACTGATCGGGACGGCTGGGCTGCTTCTCCTCTCCAGCTCCACGGTCTCGGCGAAGTTCCCGATCGCCAAGAACGGCAAGATCCACGCCTGCTACAAGGCGAAGGGGAAGAAGCGGGGCCAGCTGCGGATGTTCCGCGGCGCCCGGGTCAGCTGCCCGAAGAAATGGCGGCGGATCTCCTGGTATGCGACGAACCCGGCAGGCGTTCCCGGTTCAGCCGGTCCCCAGGGGCAGTCCGGTACCGCCGGCAACGTCGCGGTCGAACAGCTCGAAGACAGGGTCGACCAGTTGCTGACGAGGGTCGAACAGCTGGAAACTTTGGTCCCGACCGTCGCCGCGCTCTGCACCCAGGCCGCAACGCTGACGAACCAGGTCGACAACTTTGGAGAAGCCCTCGGCGACATGAAACTGAACGCCGTCCTCACCACGCTCGGCGGCGTGCTCGAAGTCCCGACGCTGCCGGGCGCGATGGGCGCCTTCAGCTGCCCAAGCTGAGCAGCTCCGGCCCGATCTCCTCGGGCCGGGTGAGGCCGCAGAGGGCCATCGTCAGGTCGAGCTCGGCGAGGACCATCTTCAGCACCGCTTCGACGCCGGCCTGCCCGTCGAGCGCGAGCCCCCAGACGTAGGGACGGCCGAGGCAGACGGCGTCGGCGCCGAGGGCGAGCGCCTTCAGCACGTCGGCACCGCCGCGGACGCCGCTGTCGAAGAGGATCGTCAGCTCGTCGCCAACCGCCTCCGCGATCGCCGGCAGCGCCTCCAGCGAGGCGATCGCGCCGTCGACCTGGCGGCCCCCGTGATTGGAGACGACGATGCCGTCGACCCCGCGCCGAACCGCCTCGCGGGCGTCGTCGACGTGCTGGATCCCCTTGATCAGGATCGGCAGCGAGGTCATCTCGCGCAGGCCGGCGAGGTCCTCCCAGTTCAGCGAGGGATTCGCCTGGACCGCGAGGAACTGGCCGGTCGCGGCGCCGACGTCCTCCTCGGGCGTCTTCTCGAGGCGTTCGCGGAAGACAGGGTCCTGGAAGTAGTTGGCGACGCCCACCCCTTCCAGGAACGGCAGCCAGGCGCCCTGCAGGTCGCGCGGCTTCCAGCCGGGGATGAAGGTGTCGACGGTGAGGACGATCGCGCCGTAGCCGGCCCGCTCGGCGCGCTCGACGAAGCTGCGGGCGAGGGCCGGGTCGTTCGGCCAGTAGAGCTGGAACCAGCGTGGGGCCTCGCCGCCGGCCTCGGCGATCTCCTCCAGCGAGTGGTGGGAGGCGGTGCTGGCGATCATCGGCACGCCGACCGCCGCCGCGGCGCGGGCGGTGGCCAGCTCGCCCTCTTCGTGGACGATCTTCTGCACCCCGATCGGCGCCAGCAGCAGCGGCGCCGGCATCGACGTGCCGAGGACCGTGGTCGAGAGGTCGCGGCTGGCGACGTCGCGCAGCATCCGCGGCGCGATCCGGTGGAGGGAGAAGGCGGCGACGTTGCTCCGCATCGTCTCCTCCGAGCCGGCCGCGGCCCAGACGTAGTTGACCGCGCGAGGCTCCATCGCCTCGACCGCCCGCCGCTCGAGCTCGGCGACGGGGACCGGGACCGCCGGCGTCTCGCCGATCAACCCGCGCGCGTAGATCTCCCGGTAATAGTCGGCGAGGTCCCCCATCGGGCGAAGGATAGGCTGGACTGCCCGATGATCGACTCCCACACCCACCTCTCCCTTTGCGAGGGCGACGACGAGGAGCTGGTCGCGGCGGCCCTCGGCGCCGGGGTGACGCGGGTATTGACGATCGGGATGGGGGCGGATTCGAATCCCTTCGCGGTGGCGAGCGCGGAGCGGCACGAGGCGGTCTTCGCCGCGGTCGGGCGGCACCCGAACGACGCGGGGGGCTTCGACGACGCGGCGGCGGAGGAAATCGCCCGCTTCGGGGCCCACGAGAAGGTGCGGGCGATCGGCGAGACCGGGCTCGACTTCTACCGCGACACCGCTTCACGGGACGACCAGCGGCGGGCCTTCGCGGCGCAGATCGAGATCGCCCGCGAGCTCGACCTGCCGATCGTGATCCACGCCCGCGACCCGGAGGGGGAGACGACCGCGATCGACGAGATCTTCGCCACGCTCGACGCCAAGGCGGGGAACCAGCCGGTGGTCCTGCACTGCTTCTCGGCTCCCCAGCGGGTCGAGGACGCCGCCCAGCGCGGCTGGCACTGCTCGTTCGCCGGCAACGTCACCTACCCGAAGTCGGAGGCCCTGCGGGAGGCGGCGGCGCGGGTGCCTGACGAGCTGATCCTGGTCGAGACCGACGCGCCGTACCTCTCGCCCCAGCCCGTGCGGGGCAAGCGCAACCAGCCCGCCTACGTTGTTGAGACCGCCCGCGAGGTCGCGGCGCTGCGCGGCGTCTCCTACGAGGAGCTGGAGCGGACGGTGGAGGCGAACGCGCGGGCGCTCTTCGGCTGGTAGCGCGTGGTCCGGCTCGGCCAGAACTTCCTCGCCGATCCCAATCTGCTCGACGCGATCGTGCGCGACGCCGAGCTCGCTCCCGACAATGTCGTGCTCGAGGTCGGGGCGGGGGAAGGGGTGCTGAGCGAGCGGCTGGCGGCGGCGGCCACGCACCTGCACAC
>DASSVR010000002.1:0-6730 GCA_035705945.1 Solirubrobacterales bacterium | reverse complement strand
AGCGGCAGAGCTCGAGCACGACGGCCTCGGCCAGCATGTTGGGCGAGATGTAGGTCTCGTTGGCCCGCTTGGCGAGCTTGGCGATCTCCCCGGCGGGACCGGCCAGGTAGCCGACCCGGACGCCAGGGCTGACCGTCTTGGAGAACGAAGACGCATGGATGACTTTGCCCCCCTGATCGAGCGAGAGCATCGTCTCCAGCGGCTCGCCCTCGAAAGGCAGCTCGCGGTAGGGGTCGTCCTCGAAGATCCAGAAGTCGCGCTCGGCGGCGAGCTCGACCAGCCGCCCGCGCTTCTCCACAGACAGCGTGCAGCCGGCCGGGTTGTGGGCGTTGGGGATGACGTGGGCGAACTTGATCGGCCCCTGGTCGAGCGCCGCTTCCAGCGCCCCAACGTCGAGCCCGTCGGCCTCCAGCGGCACCGGCACCAGCTCGACGCCGATCTGCTGAAGCAGGAGCAGCGTTCGGTCGTAGGTCGGCTGCTCGACCACGACCCGGTCGCCGGGCCCGAGCAGGTGCTGGAAGAGCATCGCCCCCGCCTCCAGCGAGCCGTTGGCGATCATCACCTGCGACGGATCGAGGTGCCCGTGCCGCTCCGCCACCCACTGGCAGAGTCCGGGATGGCCGATCCCCACCCCGTAGGACAGCGCAGTTTCCCAATCGGAGGCAAGCGCCCGCGCCGCCGCCTCCCGCACCTGCTCGTGGGGAAGGATGTCGGCGCTCGGAGCGCCGCGCGCGAATGAGATCGTGTCGGCTGGCATCGGCTCTCGACCCTAGCAACGTGCCGCCTGCCGTTAACTTCCCGCCTATACTCGCGCCGCATGGTGGTCTCGCCCGGTTTTCGTATCGGTGCCATCGTGTTCCTCGCGGCGCTTGGGGCCCTGCTCGGCGTCGGGCTGCTAGGTAGCCCGTCGAGCGACGCTGACTACAGGCCGCCACGGGTCGACCAGACCCGCATGGTCCTGCGCCTGCCCGACCTGCCGCCGGGGTACCTCAACGGCTACCTCGGCGAGGGACAGCGGGACGACGGCCTCTTCTGCGAAGCCTTCAGCCACTCGTCCGACCGACCCGACCCGGTGGCGAGGTTTGCGCGCACGTACCGTGTCAAGGGCTGCATCGCTGCCTACGTCAACCTCTTCACGATCCCTGGGCAGGAGCCGGTCGCGCCGGTCGTATTCAGCGGCGTGATGGCGCTCGGCAGCAGCGCGGCGGCCGCCGACGCCTGGAACCTGGTCCCCACCATGCTCGGACGCGTCCTCTTCGGTGGCCGGCCACAGGAAGTGAAAACGAGCGTCAGGGTCGGTGCGCAGACGCGGCTCTTCCACACGACGCGGATGTGGTTTCCCTACCTGATCCGCGGCAAGCAGAAGGGCTCGTTTCTCGTCTGGCGCAGCGGCAGCACGGTCGCTGTGATCCTGGCCGTGGGTGGGTCCTCCGCCACCAACGACCGTGTCGTTGCGGAACTGGCGCGGCGCCAGCAGGCCCACATCCGCAAACCAACTAGGTACACGGGCTCTGAACGCTTCGACGGTGACGTACCCCTTGACGATCCCGCAGTCAACGTCCCCGCCTACTGGCTGGGGCGCAACTTCAGGCCGGGCGGCGACCTGCCGGACAACCGGCTCTTCGCCTCCGGGTTCAGCGAGGAGGCGACCCCGGAAACCCATGAAGGGTTCGCAGAAGGCCCATACGCTCCCCTGAACGTCCTCTACGAGAACATCCGGCTGGGGATCTGGACCCCCGCGACCTGGCACGTCTTTACCGCTTCGAAGACCAGCCGGGCGATCACCGCGTGGAAATGCACCCGGACCAAGACGATCCCCCTCGCCGAAGGCACCGCGACGATCTATGGCGGCTTCAAAGAGAACTTCAGGCGCTGTCCCAAAGAAGCGCCGAAAGCGTTCACCGCCTGGGTCGACGTCGGCGGCGTCAAGGTCGTCGTCAACGCTCCCCCCGCCCCCGACTTCATCGAAACGGTCAACCCCTACGGCAGCTTCAAGGGCATGGCAGCCATCGTCCGCAGCTTGCGGCTCCGGCCGAAGCCGGTCTACGCAACCACCGGCGAGAGCCCCTAGCTCGAGCGCAGCATCTCGGCAGCGATCGCCGCCGTCTCGGTCGGGCTTTCGCCGACCCGCACGCCCTTGGCTTCGAGCGCGTCTTTCTTCGCCTGGGCGGTGCCCGAGGAGCCGGAGATGATCGCGCCGGCGTGGCCCATCTGCTTGCCCGGGGGCGCGGTGAAGCCGGCGATGTAGGCGACTACGGGCTTGGAGACCTCGGCGGCGATGAACTCGGCCGCCCGCTCCTCGGCGTCGCCGCCGATCTCGCCGACCATCACGATCAGCTCGGTCTCCGGATCGGCCTCGTAGAGCTTCAGAATGTCGATGAAGTCGGAGCCGACGATCGGGTCGCCGCCGATGCCGACGATCGAGGAGTTGCCGGTGCCGGCCTGCTTCAGCTCGTTGCCGATCTGGTAGGTCAGCGTCCCTGACTTCGAGACGACGCCGATCGGACCCGGGTCGAAGAACTGGGCCGGGATGATCCCGACGTTGGCCTTGCCGGGCGAAAGGACCCCGGGGCAGTTCGGCCCGATCAGCCGCACCCCCGCCTCCTTCGCCTTCCAGTACGTGCTCAGCATGTCGAGGACCGGGATCCCCTCGGTGATCGCGATCACCGTTTCGACGCCGGAGTCAATCGCCTCATCGATCGCAGCGGCGGCGAAGCGCGCCGGGACGAAGATCATCGAGGTGTTGGCGCCGGCGACGGTGACCGCGTCGGAGATCGTGTCGAAGACCGGCACGCCCTCGACATCCTGGCCGCCCTTGCCGGGCGTCACTCCCGCGACGAGGTCGGTCCCGTAGGCCTTGTTGCGCAGGCCGTGGAAGGAGCCCTCGCGGCCGGTCAGGCCGGAGACCGCCAGTTTGGTGTTCTCGCCGACGATGATGCTCACGAGGCGCTCCCGGCGAGCTCGACGACGCGACGCGCCGCGTCGAGCATCGTTTTCTCCTGGTGCAGGTTTGGCAGGTCGGCCTCGGCGAGGATCCGCAGCCCCTCCTCCGAATTGGTGCCGTCGAGACGCACGACCAGTGGCACCCCGAGGTCGATCTGGCCGGAGGCGGTGACGATCCCGTTGGCGATCTCGTCGCAGCGGGTGATGCCGCCGAAGATGTTGAAGAGGATCGCCGTCACCTTCTGGTCGGACTTGATGACCTCGAGCGCGTTGACGATCGCCTCCGCTTTCGAGCCGCCGCCGGCGTCGAGGAAGTTGGCCGGGCGCCCGCCCGCCTGGGCGACGACGTCGAGCGTCGACATGCAGAGGCCGGCGCCGTTGGCGAGGATGCCGACGTTGCCGTCGAGCTTGACGTAGGTGAGGCCCTTTTCCTTCGCCATCTGCTCCTGCAGGTCGTCGACGGTGTCGGCGATCTCGGCCAGGTCCTGGTGGCGGAAGAGCGAGTTGCCGTCGATCGTCACCTTCGAGTCGAGGGCGACGACGTCCCGGCCCGCGGTGACGATCAGCGGATTGACCTCGATCAGCGTCGCGTCCTCCTCGCGCGCCACCTCCTCGAGCTTCACGAGCACCTCGGCCGCCTCGTCGAGCGCGTCCTCGGCGAGGCCGGCGTCGGCGACGATCGCGCGCGCCGCGGCGGCGTCGAAATCCCGGGTCGGCTCGATGTGCCGTTTGACCAGCGCGTCGGGGTCCTCGGCGGCGACCGCCTCGATGTCCATCCCGCCCTTGGCCGAGACCATCGCCAGCAGCTTCTTCTCGCCGCGGTCGAGGATGACCGAGGCGTAGTACTCCTCGGCGATCTCGGAGCCGCCCTCGATCCAGACCTGGTCGACCCGGAACGGTCCCTCGCCATGGGGACCGACGATGTCCATCCCGAGGATCGCGTCAGCGTGCGCCCGCGCCTCGTCGGCGTTCTGGGCGATCTTGATCCCCCCCGCCTTGCCGCGGCCGCCGATCAACACCTGGGCCTTGATCGCGCAGGAGTAGCCGATCCGCTCCGCCGCCGCGACGGCTTCGTCAACCGTGTCGGCAACCTCGCCGCTGGGCACGGGGATGCCGTGCTTGGCGAACAGCTGCTTGCCCTGGTACTCGAGGAGATCCATCGGAGGTGGCGCCGGAGCGCGGCGCGCACCCTATCCGAGAACGGCCCTCGGCCGCGCCCTCCCCAGGGTGACGCCCTGGCCCCTGGGCCAATGACATAATGCGCCGCCGCCATGGCCCTTCCCGCTCTCAAAACCATCAATTGGGTGACCACCGACTGCTACGGGACCCTGATCGACTGGGAGAAGGGAATTATCGATGCCTGTAAGAAAGAGGCCGCCAAAGACGGCTTCAGCTTCGAAGAGGGGCCTTTCCTCGAGCGCTTCATGGAAGTGCAGGCGGAAGTGATGGCCGGCTCCTACGAGCTCTACGCCGAGGTGCTGCGGCGCACGATCGTCAAGGTCGCCGGCGAGATCGGCTGGGAAGTCGAGCCCTCGCGCGCCCAGTTCCTGCCCAACAGCGTCGCCTACTGGCTCCCCTTCCGCGAGGCGAACGCGGCGATGGACCGGCTCGGCAAGAGGTACGAGATCGGGATCATCTCCAACATCGACGACAAACTGCTGGGGATCTCCCGCCGTCACCTGCGAACCGAACTCGACCTGGTCGTCACCGCCCAGCAAGTGCGCAGCTACAAGCCGGACCCGGTCCACTTCAAAGAGTGCGCGCGCCGGATCGGCGGCAAGAAAGGTTGGGTGCACATCGGCGCCAACTACGCCACCGACGTCGCCCCCCTGCTGAAGATGAACGTGCCGGTGATCTGGGTGAATCGGCACGGGGAGAAACTGGAGGGGCGCAAGGCCCCCAGCGCGACGGTGAAGAACTTTCGCGACGCCGTCAAAAAGCTCGGCGCGTCCTGAGCGTCTTCTAGCTTTCGGGCGCAACTCAGCATTAAGCGCCGGTTTCGGGGGTAGAGGCGCCTTTCCAGTTCTCGATGCACTATTTCGCTCCACAGACCGGTCCTTCGCGTGCCCTCACCGCGGCGCGGGTCATGCTCGCGCTGAGCCTTTGCGCGCTGCTCGCGAGCCTCGTCTTCGCCGGCGTCCAGAGCGCCGACGCGGCGCCGGATCCGCTCTCGCCGAAGGCCCTCCAGAAGCGGGCCCACCAGTCGGCCAAACAGAAACCGAGCTTCGTCGTGATCCAGACCGACGACGAGACGCTCGACCAGCTGTACGCGAGCCTCAACGTTGGCGGCATCGAGGTCAAAGCGATGCCCTACACGCACTCACTGATCGCCAATCGCGGCATCACCTTCAACCGCTACTACGTCCCATACCCGCTCTGCTGCCCCTCTCGCGTCAGCCTGCTGACCGGTCGCTACGCCCACAACCACAACGATCGCGGCAACGTGCCGCCGAACGGCGGCTACACGGGCTTCAAGGCCCGCGGCGCCTTCAGCCACAACCTCGCGACCTGGCTGCAGGCCGCCGGTTACCGGACCATCCACGTCGGCAAGTTCCTCAACGGCTATGGCGACGAACCGTTCGACAGCGGCACCGACGTGCCGCCCGGGTGGAACGCCTGGCACTCGGTCCTCAAGGCCGATACCGAGCACTTCTTCTACGGCTACACGCTCAACAACGGCGGCTCGATCGACGGGCCGATCGGCGACCCCGGAAGCTGGGAAACGCGCGAATACGGCGAACGCGACGACTTTGGCTGCCCAACCGCGCCGCTTAACGGCAAACCCTGCCTGTACGCAACCGACGTCTTTAGCCGGATCGCGTCCGAAGAGCTGGCCGGGACCTCACCCGAACAGCCCTTCTACCTGCAGCTCGACTTCACCGCACCACACGGCGACTTCCGCCGCCCGGCCGGGCCCGAGCCCGCCACCCGCCACTACAACACCTTCGCCGGCGCCCCCTACCCACACAGCCGCTCGCAGGGCTTCAACGAGGGAAACGTCAACGACAAGCCCCACTTCATCCGCGCGGCGCCATACCTGTCCCTGCAGGAGATCCACACCTACCGCGTCTACTACCAGAAGGCGCTGGAGTCGTTGCGCGGGGTCGACGAGGGCGTGAAATTGGTCATCGACACGCTCGGCGCCCTGCACCGGCTGCGCAACACCTACGTCATCTTCACCTCCGACAACGGCTTCTTCTTCGGCGAGCACCGGCTTACCGGCGGCAAGTTCCTCGCCTACGAGCCGGCCACCCACCTGCCGCTGCTGATGCGGGGACCGGGGATCAAGCCCCGCAGCTCGACGGGCGAGCTGGCGGCCAACATCGACATCGCGCCGACGATCCTCGAACTGGCGGGGGTGAAAGCGACGAAGAGCATCGACGGCCGCTCGCTGGTGCCGTTCCTGCGCGACCCGGATCTTCGGACGCGCCGCCCGATCCTCTTCGAGTCCTTCGTCGAGACCAACGACGTCGAAGCGAACGGGGAACCGACCGGTCAGCGGCTGGCACGAGCCAGCGCCTCCGATAGCGCCTCGGCCTCGATCGTCGCCCCGCCGAAGGACTACGTCGGGATCCGCCTCGGCCCCTACAAGTACATCGAGTGGCCGAGCGGCGAGAAAGAGCTCTACGACGTCACCAAGGACCCATACGAGCTCAACAACATCGTCCGCGTCCGCAATCTCTCCCCAATCCGCGCCTTCCTCCACGCCCAACTGGTCCGCCTGGAGACCTGCGTCGGCCGCCGATGCCAAGAGGTGGCACCGAAGTTCCCCCTCACCCGCAAGCAA
>DASSVR010000001.1:0-8247 GCA_035705945.1 Solirubrobacterales bacterium | reverse complement strand
ACGATTCCGAGCTCGCCGACCGGCTCCGCCTGCTCCGCAACTACGGCACCCGGGACCGCTACGAGATCGAGTCGGCGGGAACCAACTCGCGCCTGGCCGAGGTCCAGGCGGCGGTGCTGCGGGTGAAGCTGAAGCGCCTCGACGACTGGAACCGGGCTCGTGCCGTGCATGCCGAGGCCTACCGCGCCGACCTCGCCGGCCGGTCCGAGCTCTCGCTGCCCTCTCCCGCTCCCGGGACGGAGCCCGTCTGGCACCTCTTCGTGCTCGCCCATCCCGACCGCGACGACTGCTGCCGCCGCCTCGCCGAGGAGGGGATCCAGACCCTGGTCCACTATCCCGTCCTGCCGCACCGCTCTCCGGCCTATCCGCAGGGAGCCTGGCCGGAGGGCAGCTTCCCCGTCGCCGAGCGCCTGGCCGAGACCTCGCTCAGCCTGCCGCTCTACCCCCAGCTGCCGGTCGCCGACCGCGAGGCGGTTGCGGAGGCGGTCCTGGGGACGATCGGCCTCGATGCCAGCCGCTGAGGCGCCCGGACCATCTAGCATCCCGCCGAGGCGATGACCGAGGGCGCTCCCAAGACAGGCCTCTTCCGGCGCTTGGTCCACCGCCTCGCTCAGTTCTTCTTTGGGCCGGTGTTGCGGAGGCAGGGGCGGATCCTGGAAGCGGTGCGGAGCCTCCACGGCGACCTCGGCCGGGTCCACCGCGAAGTCGAAGAGACGACCCACAGGGTCCGCGCAATCGAGGCCGACGCGCGGCGGGCGGCGGGCATAGCCCGCCATACCTTCGACCGCGAGACCGAGAACCGCCGCCGGTTGCACGAGCTGCGGCAGAGCGAGGAGTACGAGCTCGCCTTCAGCGAGGAGGAGCCGCTGGTCAGCTTCCTCATCCCGACCTACACCTCCCACGAGACGCTCCGCGACGTCGCCCTGCCCTCAATCCTCAACCAGACGTACTCGAACATCGAGGTGATCGTGGTCGGCGACGCGGCGCCGCCGGAGACGGCGGAGGCGATCGCCCAGCTGAACGACCCCCGCGTCCGCTACTGGAACCGGGACTATCGCGGGCCCTATCCGGAGGACCACTCGAAGCGCTGGTACGTGATCGGTACGCCTCCCTTCAACGAGGCGCTGTCGCAGGCGCGCGGACGCTGGATTGCCGCCCTCGGCGACGACGACGCGGTGCGGCCGACCCACACCGAGCGCCTGCTCGCGGCGGCGCGCGAGCGCCGCTGGGAGCACTGCTACGGCCTTCAGCTCGTCAACTTCACCGAGGGAGAGCCGATGACGCTCGGCAAGTTCCCACCTGAGCTTGGGGAGTGGGGCCTGCAGGCCGCGATCTACCACGCCGGGCTGCGCTTCGTCGAATCGGAGCTCTCCGACGCGATCTACGAGGAGCCCAACGACTGGTCGATGTGCAGGCGGATGCTGCGGATCGGCGTCCGCACGGGGATGCTCGATGAGGTGGTCGTCGACAAGTACGAGACGCGCCGCAGCGACTCCGAGGCCTGGAAAAGCGGCCGCGTTCCCCAGGTGGACTGAGTCCGAAGGCGACCGGGGCCGCTCAGGCGACGTCCGCGGCGGCGCGGAACTCGTCGTAGTCGCGGTAGTAGTCGGCCTCGTCGTAGTAGGCCGACGCCAGCACGAGGCAGAAGGAACCGGCGCTGAAGTTCTCCAGCTCGCGCCAGATCATCCGCGGGATGTGGAGCCCGACGTAGGGGCGGTCGAGGTGGATCCGCTCGCGCCGTCCGCCGTCGTCGAGGATCACGTCGAGCTCACCGGCGATCGGGACGATCAGCTGCTCCAGCGCCCGGTGCGCGTGGCCGCCGCGGACCGCTCCCTCCGGCACGTCGTAGAGGTAGTAGACGCGGGCGATCGGAAAGGGGACGTGGCGGTGCTCCTCGATGAAGGTAAGGTGCCCCTCCGGGTTCTCCACCACCGGCAGCTCCAGCAGCTTGCATTCGTCGATCCCCAAGAGGGCCGGCACCTTAGCGAACGATGTCCCCGATCCATCCCACCGCCGTGGTCGAGTCCGACTCGATCGCCGCCGGCGCGGAGATCGGCGAGTACGTGATCGTGCGCGCGGGCGCGGTGCTCGAGGAAGGGGTGAGGCTTCACCCCCACGTGGTGGTGGGGAGCGGGGTGCATATCGGGGCGGGGACCGAGGTGCTGCCGGGGGCCTTCCTCGGCCGTGAGCCGCGCGCCGTCGGCGCGATCGTCCGCGAGCCCACATTCCAGCCCGTCCTCGAGATCGGCGCCGCCTGCTCGATCGGCGTCAACGTCGTCGTCTATTACGACGTCGTGATCGGAAACGACTGCCTGCTTGCGGACGGGGTCGCGATCAGGGAGCTGACCAGGGTCGAGGACGGCGCGGTGATCGGCCGCTGCGTCAGCATCGACCGCGCGGCGGAGATCGGGGCCCGAGCCCGGATCATGGACAAGTCCCACATAACCGGTGAGATGGTCGTCGGCGCGGGGGCCTTCATCTCGACGATGGTGTCCAGCAGCAACGACAACTCGTTCGGGGCCGACGGCGAGGACGGGATCCGCGGTCCCAGGGTCGAGGCGGAGGCGATGATCGGCGCCGGCGCGTCGCTCTTGCCCGGTGTCGTGGTCGGCCGCTCGGCGGTCGTCGGCGCCGGATCGGTGGTCACCCGCGACGTTCCTCCCGGGACGACCGTCTTCGGCGTGCCGGCTCGGCCGCGCTAGCCGGGCTTTCACAGCTAGGCGCGGTCGCCGAGCCGCAGCGTGTGCGAGTCCGAGAGCGGGACCGAGGTCAGTGGCTCCCGCGCTTCGACGGTCGCGGTCAGGTCGATCCGTCGCGCCGCCCGCCGCCGCACCAGCCAGCCGATGCCGCCGCGGCCGGCGCGGATCCGCGAGACAGGCTGCGAATCCGCTCGCGCCCAGTCGGTGTGCCACTGGTGCTCCCAGGAGCGGGCGGCGGAGTCCACCATCCACTCGTCGTCCGGGTCCGGGGTGAGCCCGTCGACCCCGCGGCAGAGGACCGACAGGTAGGCCGACCGCTTCCCCGTCCGCATCCGCCACTCGGTCCGCATCGCCTCGTGGGGCGTGTGGGCGCAGGCGATCGGGACCAATCGCAGGTACCGCAGCAGGTAGTCGAGGAGCCCCGTCGAGAGGTACCAGAAGGTGTTCGGCTCCACCTGCAGGCGGCCGGCGACGTTGAAATCGGCGTAGGCCTCGCGGTCGACGACGACGTTGGTCGAGACGATCATCAGGCCGTTGCGCTTGAGCGAGGCGCGGAGCCCGGCGAGGACCATCAGCGGCGAGAAGACGTGGTAGAGGAGGCCAGAGCAGTTGATCAGGTCGAAGCCCTCTCCCCCCAGCGCCTCGCTCAGCGAGTACATCGGCCCCACCGTGCGGTATTCGAACGAGGTTCCGTAGTAGTGCTGCACAGCCGCCAGCTTCTCCAGGCAGTGGTCGGCGCCGTCGACGGCGAGCACCCTCGCGGCGCCGCCTCGGCTCATAAGCACCGGCATCAGGCCCTCCATCGAGCCGATGTCGAGGCATGACGCTCCCTTCAGCCGGCAGTGCCGGAGCATCAGCCGCGGCAGCATCGGCATCTCCGCCGGGTAGATGCCTTTCGCCACTACCCCCGGCAGCAGCTCGACGTCGTAGTACCACCAGCTGTTGAGCAGGCTGCTCTCGCGCAGCTCCTCCGGCGTGGCGGGGTATCGACTGTCGGTCATGGGGTGGGGCGGAGCGGCGTCGAGCCGACCCATCCTCGATGATGGGCGTCGAGTGAGGGCCGAAGTCGAGCATATTGCCGACCCCGCGAGCGGCGTCGCACCGGCTGCCCCGGTCGTGATCGAGGCCCGGGGGATCGAGAAGTCCTTTCGCATCGCCAGCCACAAGGTCGACTCGCTGAAAGAGCGCTTCACCACCTTGGGTGGCCGCGAGGTAAAGGACCTGCGGGCGCTGGGCGGCGTTTCCTTCGACGTCCACCGGGGCGAGTTCTTCGGCATCGTCGGGCGCAACGGCTCCGGCAAGAGCACGCTGCTGAAGATCCTCGCCAGCATCTACGCGGCCGACGCTGGCCGGGTGCGGATGGCGGGTCGCCTGGCGCCGTTCATCGAGCTGGGGGTCGGCTTCAACCCGGACCTGACCGCGCGCGAGAACGTCGAGCTGAACGGGGTGATGATGGGCCTGCCGCGCCGCGAGGCGCGGCGGCGGCTCGACGCCGTCCTCGAGTTCGCCGAGCTCGAGGAGTTCGTCGACATGAAGCTAAAGAACTACTCCTCCGGGATGCTGGTGCGGCTGGCCTTCTCGGTGATGATCCAGTCAGACGCCGAGATCCTCCTGATCGACGAGGTACTGGCGGTCGGAGACGCCTCCTTCCAGCAGAAATGCGCCGACGTCTTCCACGAGATCCGCGACTCCGACCGCACCGTCGTCCTGGTCACGCACGATATGCACGCGGTCGAGCACTACTGCCACCGGGCGATGCTTCTTCACGACGGCGTCATCGCAGCCGAGGGTGACCCGGCGGAGGTCGCGCGGCGCTACCTGCGGCTCAACTTCGAAGGCGCGCCGGCGCCGGACGAGACGGGGGACTGGGGCGGCGGCGCGGACATCCGGCTCCTCGACGCGGCGATCGTGGGTGCCGACGGGAAGCAGGTGAGCAGCGTCGAGACCGGCGAGGACCTGCGACTGGAGGCGACCTTCGAAGCCGTTCGCGAGGTCAACCAGCCGAGCTTCGGGATGGTCTTCGTCAACGCCGACGGCGTCGAGGTGGGGGGCGTCGGCAAGAACCTCTCCGATCGGCACGGCTCCGAGCGGCTCATGCCCGGCCAGCGGGTGCGGGTCGCGGCGACGGTGGCCAACCCCTTCGCCCCCGGCCGTTACGTCGTCAAGTGCTGGGTCCACCGCGACCACAACTACGCCAACCTCGTCCTCCACGCGCCGCACGTCCTCGACTTCGTCGTCTTCGGCGACGACGCCGCGGGCGTGGTCGCCCTCGATTTCGAGATGTCCGCCGACGTCGAGGAGGAACGGTGAGCGCCGAAGCCGGCGAGGCGCTTGAGCTGCGGGAGGTCCGCGGGCCCTCTGCCCTCGGCGGCGGCTCGCGGCGCTTTTTCGACCTTCTCTGGCTGCTCTCCTGGACCGAATTCAAGAAGACCTTCTACGGGACCGCCTTCGGCTACCTCTGGTCGCTGGTGCGGCCGCTGCTGCTGTTCGCCGTCCTGCTCGTCGTCTTCACCCGGATCTTCAGGTTCGACGTGCCCAACTATCCCGTGCTGCTGCTCTTCAACCTCGTCGTCTTCGGCCTCTTCCAGGAAGGGACCGGGGGGGCGGTCGGCTCGGTGCTGGCGCAGGAGGGGATCGTCCGCAAGACCCAGTTCCCCCGGCTGGTCATCCCGCTCTCCTCGGTCCTGGTCGCGCTCTTCACTCTGGGCCTGAACATGATCGCGGTCTTTGGCTTCGTCCTCGCCTACGGCGTCGAGCCGATGTGGACCTGGCTGCTGCTGCCGGTAATCCTGCTCCTGGTGCTGGTCCTCACCTGCGGGGTCTCCCTCCTGCTCTCAGCCCTGAACGTCCGCTTCCGCGACGTCGCGATCATCTGGACGGTGATGGCGACCGTGCTCTTGTATGGGTCGCCGGTGATCTATCCCATCACCATCCTCGAACCGAGCTTCCTCAAGGACGTCCTCCTCGCCAACCCCCTCACCCTGATCCTCGAGCAGGCCCGGGTCTGGATCATCGACCCCGAGGCCCCCGGCGCCCTCGCGGTCGCCGGAAGCTGGGCGGCAATGCTGCCCGCGGCGACCATCTACGTCAGCGTCTGCATCCTCGGCATCTGGGTCTTCCGCCGCGAGGCGCCGAGAATCGCCGAGCGGCTGTAGCGCTTCGGCTGACTAGGGACGAAGCACCACCGGTACAGGGTCCGGTCATCCCCTGAGCGAATTTGTCGCGCCCCTATGTCGGGGCTGCTCCGCAACATGCTGCCCGCCGAGTCCGCGAGAACCCTTGCTCTACAAGGTTTCTCGCGGACTCGCGAGTGAGCATCTACCGGAGGTTCTCCCCGGAGCGAAGCGGAGGGGAGGTCAATTCCAGAGGAGGGGTGTCGGCGCCCTCTACCGACTGTGCTTGGTCCCTACGGCTCAGCCGGTGCCGGAGAAGAGGTTTACCGAGACTATGCGGCGCATGGGGTACTGGTCGTAGGGGATCTCGCCGCGCCAGCGGTTGTGGGACTCGGCGGAGACGAAGTAGGTCTCGGGGTCGTCCTGCAGCTCGGCCAGGGCGTCGTCTAGCTGGGCGTCGGTGACGCCCATGCCGGCGGCGATGCGGCGCAGTTTCTCCAGGTGCTCCTCCGCTCCCCAGCCGGCGAGGACGTGGTCGACGGCGTGGATCTGGACGCCCTGCTGCTTGGCCAGCAGCTCGCGCGAGCGCTCCATCACCGCGTCGATCGCCTCGAGCGGCACGTGCTCGAGGACCGAGATCGAGTAGATCGCGGCGAAGTCGTCGTCCAGGGCCGTCCGCGGCGGGAAGTGTTCGCGGATGAAGGTGAGGTCGGGGTAGGCGCCGCGGAAGGTCTCGAATTCTTTCGGGCCGTTGCCGCTGCCGTCGTAGGCGTCGACGACGGTGACGTCGTAGCCGGCCCGCGAGAGCGCTCCCGCGACCAGCGGCTCGCCGGCGCCGATCTCCAGCAGCCGGCCGCCGGCCGGCACGTTGCCGAGGATCGCCTTCAGCATCCAGCAGCGCTGCAGGTCCTTCATGTCGAAGTTGGCGCCGGCGAGTCCCGGCATGTTGTCGACGCTGTCGGCGAAGTCCTTCACCGTGCCGTAGGAGGCGGGGGACAGGGGAAAGCTCCCGCAGTATCGCTCGGCGAGTGCCCGCAGCGGCGCGTCTTTGATCGCCCAGGCGGAGGCGTTGTCGGCGCCCGGCGGCGAGACCCGCCCCAGCACCTTGCCCGCCGCCTTGCGCAGCGTCGGCGACCCAGCCGCCATCGCCCGTGCCCGCGCCGCCTGCGCTTTCAGGCTGCTCATGCTGGCTGCCCCGCGGGCGAGGCGCTCATCGTCTCGCGGTAGAAGTCGGCGAGGGCGGCGGCGTTGTCGCGCCAGCTCAGCCGCTCGAGGGCGAACTTGCGGGAGCCGCGGCCGAGCCGTTCGGCCAGCTCCCGGTCGGCGATCAGGTCTTCGACCCGCGCCATGATCTCGACTGCGTTTCCCTGCTCGAGCAAAAGCGCGTTCTCCCCGTGGGTGAGGTCGTGGCCGATATTGCAGTGGGGCAAGATAACGGGGCGCCCCATCGCCAGGAACTCCGGCAGCTTCGAGGGCAGGCGGTAGCGGTTGAAGTCGTCGCAGGCGCCGGGCTGGACGAAGGCGTCGGCAAGGGCCAGGTAGTCGGGCACCTCCTGCCATGGAATCGGGCCGAGCTCGAGCACCCCATCGCTGACGGCGCGGAAGGCGCGCGGGTCGACGCCGCCGAACTCGCTGTGCCCGAGCCGCACCAGCCGCACCGGATGGTCCCGGCGCCGCAGCAGCTGCACGGCGACGTAGAGGCTCATCATCTCGTGCTGGTTGGCGTAGTGGATGGTCCCGTGGTAGACGATCACGAACTCGTCCGGGCGCAGCCCCAGCTGCTCCCGCGTCTTGCGGGTGGGGCGGTCGGGGCGGAAGCGCTCGGCGTCGATTCCCGGCCGAGCGACGTGGTGCGGGCGCCGGGCGATGTTGAACTCGTTCAGCTCCTCGGTGATGACCGTGATCCCGGCGGCGCCGCGGAGGAACTCGGCGTGATGGGTGGGGTGGATCAGCTCCGGCGGCGCCAGCCGGTCCTGCGCCCGCAGCGGCAGCCGCTGCAGTTGCTCCAGCGACATCCCGGCCGCCGACTCGAGCAGGTAGTTCTCGTTGTCCTCGAGGTGGATCACGTACGGGACCCGCAGCCGCGAGACCAGGCTCATCGTGTGGCGACGCACCCGCTCGCGCGGGGTCCAGCCGCAGACGATCGTCTCCTCGCGCGGGATCGAGCCGGCGCGCCGCTCCAGGGCCTCGTGGGAGATGCACTCGAAGAGCGGCTGCCCGACCGCCTCGATTCGGCTCGGATCGCCGAGGCCAGCCAGCGTCACCTCCCAGCCCCGCTCGTTCAGCTCGTTGCCGAAGTGGAAGGCCTGGATTGCGCTGTTCACGTCGAGCGGCCCGAAATAGACGAAGACGACCCTCATCGCGACCTCACCGAACCCGCCGCGCGGTAGACCGGCTCGAGCCAGCCGGCGGGGACGTAGTCGGCGCGCTGGCGG